>DDPE01000040.1 GCA_002342035.1 Asticcacaulis sp. UBA2476
ATGATCAGCTCGCGCTGGCCACGGCCGACGGGGATCAGGGTGTCGATCGCCTTGATGCCGGTCTGCACAGGCTCATGGACCGATTTACGCGGGATGATGCCCGGCGCCTTCACGTCAACGCGGCGAAATTCAGTCGCTTCAATCGGGCCCTTGCCGTCGATCGGCTCACCCAACGGGTTGACGACGCGGCCGAGAAGACCCTTGCCGACCGGAACCTGCACGATTTCGCCAAGGCGCTTAACTTCGTCGCCTTCCTTGATGTGGTTGTCTTCGCCGAAGATAACGACGCCGACATTGTCTTTTTCGAGGTTCAGGGCCATGCCCTTAACACCGGCTTTTGGGAATTCGACCATTTCACCGGCCTGAACCGAATCAAGACCGTGAACGCGGGCGATACCGTCACCGACCGACAGAACCGAACCGACGTCGGAGACATCGGCGTCTTCACCGAAACCGGCAATCTGAGCTTTGAGGATGGCCGAAATTTCGGCGGCATTAATGTCCATGAGTATTACGCTCTCTTAAGGGCGAATTTGAGGGAATCGAGTTTGGTTTTGAGGGACGCATCAAACAGACGCGACCCGACGCGGACCTTAAGCCCGCCTAAGATGGCCGGATCGACCAGGGTAGTAATATCGGCCTCACGGCCCAGCGCTTTGGCCAGTTCCGCTTTGAGGTTTTTGAGTTGACCATCGTCCAGCGCCACAGCCGACGTCACGGTCGCAGTCACAATGCCTTTGTGGGCCGCATAAAGCGAATTGAAGCCCGCAATCGTCGCCGCCAGTTGATCCAGACGGCTCTTGTGGCCCATCAGGTTCAAAGCTTTTGTGGTCAGGGCGTTCAGCTTGGCTTTTTTGGCGACGGCCAAAAGACCTTTAAGTTTCTGGTCGCTGGCGAAGGCTTGTGACCCCAGCACGCGGCGCAGGTCAGCGCTTTCCGTGATCAGGGCCTTAAGCGTGGCGAAGTCTTTGTAGACCGCTTCAAGGGCGCCGCCATCGCGCGCCAGCTCGAAGATCGCTTTGGCATAACGATTGCCGACTTCGTTCTCTCTGAAAATATCGCTCACAGCTCATCCAAAAGATATTAATTATAAAGCACACGGACGCTCACACACAGGTTGCGCTCTCGGTGCTTGGATCGCGGCCTATTAGCATGTGAGTTTGCGCATCGCAACCAAGCAAAGGCGCATTGCCTGAAAAAACTTGACACAATTTGCGGATAAATTCGCTATCACGACATTGCGCTTGAGTATAATTGCCCTATGTAAGAATCTTGTGTCAGGATGCGGCTGGCGTGACAACGTTTACCGCAACCGCGACGGTTCTTTATTTACAGCATCAGACATGATGCAAGGGGAGATAATCCGAGATGGACCAGATAATGGCCCTGTTTGCTGATCCCGCCGTTTGGGCAGCGCTCATTACACTTATTGTAATGGAGGTTGTCCTTGGGATTGATAACCTCATCTTTATTTCTATTCTGACCAATAAGCTGCCCGAAGCCCAGCGCGCTCGTGCCCGTGCCATCGGTATCGGTGGCGCCTTGGTTATGCGCATCCTGCTGCTGTTCACCCTGTCGTGGATCGTCGCCCTGAAAGAACCCGTAATCACCTTGATGGATAAGGGCTTTTCCTGGCGCGACATCATCCTGATCGCAGGCGGCCTGTTCCTGGTCTATAAGGCGACCAAAGAAATCAACCACGCCACCGAAGCCCATGCGCCCGGCGATGCCTCGGAAACGAAAGACGCACCTAAGCCGGTGACGAGTAATATCGCCGCCGCCATCGCCCAGATATTACTGCTTGATCTGGTGTTTTCGATCGACTCGATCCTGACCGCCGTCGGTATGACCGATCACCTGCCGATCATGGTCATCGCCGTGATGTTCGCTGTGTTTGTGATGTTCGTGGCCTCTGGCCCTATCGCCAACTTCATCAGTAAGCATCCGTCGATTGTTATGCTGGCGCTCGGCTTCCTGCTGATGATCGGAATGGTTCTGATTGCCGAAGGTTTCGGGGCCCATATCGAAAAGGGCTATATCTACGCGGCTATGGGCTTCTCGGCCTTTGTCGAGTTCCTGCAAATGTTCCGACGCAAGAAATCCGGCACGGCGCATTAAAGCCCACAAACCAGCCTGTGCTTTACGCCCCCGTTATCAAACGGGGGCGTTTTTATTAGAGGGATAGATGTGCGGACGCTTTAAACGCCATAGCAAATTCTGGGATCGAATCCTTGAGATTCTCAGCATGACCGCGCCCGCCCCGGACGTGAGCGGCGATGATGAAGTCCGCCCGACCGACCTTTATCCGATTATTGGCGCGCGGCCGGAGGGTTATGCTATAAAAGACGCGCGATGGAGTCTTATTCCGCACAGCCACACAGGCCCGGTAAAAGAGTTTAAACTCACGACCTTTAATGCCCGCATCGAGACCGCCGCCACGTCAAAGGTGTTTGCAACACCGTGGCGCAAACGCCACTGTCTTGTCCCCGCCGACGTCTTTTGGGAATGGTCGGGCGACAAGGGCCAGAAGCAAAAATGGCAAATCACCCGCGCCGATAATCATCCGCTGATGTTTGCAGGGCTGTGGGATCGAACTGAGAGCACCGACGGCCCTGTCACCAGTTTCACCCTGCTGACCCGTCCAGCCGGTGAAGACATGGCCCCCATCCATACCCGCGAACCGGTGATTTTACACCCGGATCAGTGGCGGGACTGGCTTGATCTCAACTCTCTGCCCGACCTGTCGCAACCGGCAAAGGCAAGCACCTTTCGCGCTCTGGCAGTGACCACCAGCGGTTCATTGTTATAGAAAACTATACGGATCGATATCCGTGACCAGACGGATAATATTGGGCTTTTTCACGGTTCTCAGCCACGCCGCCATAAAGCCCTGAAGGTCGCGGTTACGGTCAGCCCGCACTAAAAAGCGTTTGCGCCACTGCCCGCGCACCAGACTTAGGGGCGCATCAGCCGGCCCGTAAACTTCTACCCCATCAGTATTGGGAATGGTCAGCGCCAGTTCGCGCGAAAACCGGTTCAGTTCGGCCTGATCCTTTGACGACATGATCACCGCCGCCAGCCGCCCGAACGGCGGAAACTTGGCCAGTTCGCGCGTCATCTGCTCATAGGCATAAAAAGCTTCGCGGTCTTGGGCTTTCAGGGCCTGCATCACCGGATGTTCAGGGCTGTAGGTTTGCAGCAGGGCCTTGCCCGCCTTATGCGCTCGTCCGGCCCGACCGGTCGCCTGAGCCAGCAACTGAAACGTCCGCTCCGCCGCCCGCAAATCGCCGCCCTTAAGGCCGAGATCAGCATCGACAATACCGACCAAGGTCAGATTAAGAAAGTTATGGCCCTTAGCCGCCGCCTGAGTCGCCACCAGTATGTCGGTGTCATGATCCTGCACCCGCTTGATCAGGGCCTCGGATGAGGCGGCATCGGGTGTAGTATCGGAGGAGAAAATCTCGGCGCGCGCCGCCGGAAAGCGCGACCGCACTTCTTCCAATATTCGCTCCACCCCCGGCCCGATCGCCGCCAGACTGTCGAGCGCGCCGCAGTGCGGGCAGCGATCCGGTTTTTTCATCGAATACCCGGTCAGGTGGCAGACCAGCCGCCCCGTCGCGCGATGTTCGACCAGCCAGCTATCGGTATTCGGCGCCGTCATGCGCTCCCCGCACGCCCGACACAGCACCAGCGGCGCATAGCCGCGCCGGTTCAGGAACAACAGCACCTGCTCTTTGCGCGCCAGAGTATGTTCAATCTCGGCCACCAGCGGGGCCGACAGCCACAGCGGATCGCCCATTTCGGTCTTGCCCGGCGGATGGGCCTTCATATCAATCAGGTGAATATCCGGCAGTTGCGCCGTACCGTGGCGTTCGGTCAGCCGTATCCACGCATAACGGCCCTTTTGGGCATTGCTCAGGCTTTCCAGCGACGGCGTGGCCGAGGCCAGAATGATCATAAACTTGTCACGGTGAGCGCGTACCACCGCCAGATCACGGGCCTGATAGCGCACACCTTCTTCCTGCTTATAGGAGCCGTCATGTTCTTCGTCGACCACGATCAGATCCAACTTACGGTACGGCAAAAACAGCGCCGAGCGCGCGCCCACCACCAGCCGCACTTCACCGGAGGCCACCCCTTCCCAGATTTTGCGCCGCTGTGAGGGCGTCAGCGCCGAGTGCCAGGGGACGGGATCGGCCCCAAACCGTGCCTTTAACCGCGCCATAACGGCTTGGGTCAGGGCAATTTCCGGCAGCAGGATCAGAACCTGCGCCCCTACTTCGCGCGACAGGGTACGGGCGACCGATTCCAGATAAACCTCGGTCTTGCCCGATCCGGTCACTCCATCCAGCAGCACCGCACAAAATCCGCCCACGGCCTGCTTTTGGCGCAGTAGTTCATCCGCCGCCGCCTGAGAGGGATTAAGTGCCGGGTTCTTAAACTGTGGATCAGGCACACCAAACACCTCGGCCGCGACCTCAACCCGCGCCAGTACGCTCTCAACCTCCAGCCCCTTGATCACCGATGGCGACACCCCCGCCGCTTGCGACAGTTCGGTCAGACTAAGCGGGTGGACGGCTTGCTCCATGACCCGTTCCCGCGCCTTGGTCAGTTTCGCCGGTGGCGCACCCGTCAGGACATAGGCCTGTTTTGCCTGAGCCTTCGGCGTTTTCAGCGCGCCGACGCAACCATTCAGGAACACTCCCGGCAGGGTCAGAGTCCAGCCCGCCGCCCACAACCAGAACTCAAGGCTCGCGCGCGGCACCGGCGGGTCATCGATTTTGGCGACGACAGCTTTGAGTTTGAAATTCGTCGCCCCCGCCGCCTCAACCGACGCCACCACCCCGCGCACCTTATGGTGAGCCAGCGGCACCATGACATGATCGCCAATCTCAAGACCCATACCGTCCGGCAATGCATAATCCAGCACCTCGGCCACCGGGGCCAGGACCGCGACCTTAGCCACCACCTGAGACGGCAGATCAAAATCTAACAGGGTGGGGTTGATATCGGACGGGCTCATAATCTAAAGTGAGATATAGGTTTTACGCGGGTTATCAAGACCGTTCCGGTTTATCCGCCTGTTGGGGCTTAAGGGCATATGGCGACCGAAATCAGCGATAGCGAAAACGCGGCCCCTTCTGGCGTCCATGACGACTGGGCCGATGTGCGCGCCCGCCTGCCGCAATTTGCCGATAAGCTCAAGGCCGACCGGCCCTTACTCGACAGTCTGGGCCTGAAACCAGCGTCGCGCAACCTGATCGATTTCGGACCGGCGGCCCTGGCGCGGCTTGAGGCTAAGGCCCTGAAAGATATCGATGTCCGCCGCCAGATGGAAGCCACGGCGCGGGCTAATTTCGACGCCCAGAATCAAACCCACGGCATGGTGCTGAACCTGATGGAGGCGCGCAACCATTCCGATCTGGCCCGACGCCTGAACGAAGAGGTCAAGCATCGCTTTGGTCTGGTCGCCGCCACCATCGCCTTAGAGGATACTGGGCCGGTGCCATTGGGCTGGAAGACGCTCGATTACGGCGGCGTCGATTACATCATCGGCGAAGAGGCCCTGTCGCTGCTGGGACCCGATGCCGTGGCGCGTGTGTTGTTTGATGAGGACGTTAAGCGCATCAAAAGTGCCGCAGCTTTGCGCATTTCTCTATGGCGCGAAGGCCGACCGGGGCTGGTGTCATTCGGGTCAGCCGATTTTGACGGGTTCACAACAGACATGGGAGCGGAGTTGGTCGCCTTTGTCGCCCGTGTGGTCGAGCGGGTAGCGGACCGGTGGCCGGTTCTCTAATCAAAGTTAAGACTTTATTACTGACTTACGCGATAATTTACCCCACCACCGCTGCGCTAACGCTGGCGGTCCCCGGCACCGGCCGCCCGGCTCCCCTCTAAGAGGGGAGGTTCTATTCAAAAGAACTCCCCCTGTTGCAGGGGGAGCTGACTTAAACGCTCGCGTTTAGGTCAGAGGGGGTAAAAGTTGATCCCGATAGATGATGCCCGCCATCAGTGGTTACTGTACCTCAAGGCCCAGCGGCGCGTGGCGCCGAAGACCTTAGAGGCCTATGCCCATGCCACCGCGCTCTATTTTGGGCATCTGCGTGGGGCGGTTGGTGATAACCTCAATCTGACTGATCTGGCTGACCTGACGTCCGCCGATATCCGCGGCTGGATGGCCCATCTGCGCGCCAAAGACCCGCCCCTGTCACCCCGGTCACTGGCTCAACATCTGTCGGCGGTGAAATCGTTCCACAACTATCTTGATCTGCATCTGGGGATCGCCAACACCCATGTCGCTCTGATGCGTGGGCCGCGCCTGAAAACCACCCTGCCGCGACCGCTTAATCAGGATCAGGCCATCGGTCTGATGCAGGATACGCTGATGCGCGACGACCTTGAACCGTGGGAAGCGGCCCGCGACCGGGCGGTATTTATGCTGCTGTATGGCTGCGGGCTGCGCATTTCTGAGGCGCTGTCGCTGACGGTTAAGGACACGCCGCTATCCGATACCCTGCGCATGATGGGTAAGGGCAATAAGATGCGCATTGTGCCCGTGCTGGATGAGGTGCGCGCCGCCATTGACGCCTACAAAGCCCAGCAACCGTTTAGCCTGAAACCCGAAGACAAGCTGTTCCGCGCCAAACGTGGTGGCGACCTGTCTGCCCGTCAGGTGCAGACCAGCATGGCCCATATGCGCGGCCGCTTAGGGCTGACCGATCGCGCCACACCCCATGCCCTGCGCCATTCCTTTGCCACTCATCTGTTGGGATCGGGTGCCGACCTGCGCTCCATTCAGGAATTGCTGGGCCACGCGTCCCTATCGACCACCCAGAAATACACCCAGGTTGATACGGAACGCCTGCTCAATGCCTACACTGCCGCCCATCCGAAGGGCTAAAGTAGACTCTGAAAGCGTTGGTACTGCGCCTCTCCGCCACAGACCGCGCCACCATCCGCGACCGAAGCCTTGACACCCAAGGCTTGCGCGCAGGCCACCGCCGCGGAGACGATATCGCGCGCAATCACCGGATCATGAACCTGAACATTTTGCACTGACCCCGACAGGCCCTGACGCACCGGCGGCTGATAAAGGCTCATCGTGCGTGACGTGGATGCCAATGTAGCTTTGCGGATATAGTCCATCCCGGTCAACCGCCCTTCAGCACCCCCGCGCCCACTAATCAGCGCCAGCCCCAGGGTCAATTCGGCATAAGGCCCGCCCTGTTCAGCCTTTTGACGTAACGACGGCATGGGATCGGTCAGAGCGGTTTCGACATAGCCCATCGCAATCTTTCGACCAGCGTCATTCAAACCCACCGGATCATTAGTGACGCAACCGCTCAAAGCCAGCAGCGCCGTTAACACCATACCTCTGAAAATGCGCATGACACCCCCGAAAACATCCCTCACGGCCTTATGCCATGAGGGATGCAAACTGAGAACCGGAAAAGGCGCTACTGCCCCTGCTTTTGTTTGACCACTTCCTCCTTAGCCGCTGCACGGTCTTCGGCATCAAAGGTCACCGGTGCCGGGGCGGCGGGGGCGGCCACCCCATAGTCGCGGCTCTTTTTCGCCAGCCGTTGCATGGTCTCGCCCAGCGCTGATTTATCAACCGCCATGGATTTGGTGCGCTCAATCCCCACGCCATCGGCATCGGAGAAGTTTGAGAAATCAGCGCCCAGAAAAACCACTTCCCAGCCGCGCTTTTTGGCGGCATCGAGTGCGGCCCTAGCACTTTTCTGGGTCAGTTCGCGTGAGGCATTTTCCTGCCCGTCGGTCATAATGACGATGACGGCTTTTTTCGGATTATCCTTGGAGGCCGTCGCGATAATCTGTCCGATCGCATCATAAAGCGGGGTCATACCGCGCGGTGAGGCTTCGGCATTGGTGACATCCTGCCAGTTCAGCGGGGCCACCTTATCACGCAGAACATTGAATTGCAGGCCGTCCTGAGCATCAAACACCGCCAAAGTGACCCGCGTGTTCAAATGCCGGTCAAAAGGTTTAGAAGGATCGGACTTACCTACATTTTCGGCATAGGCATTGACCGAACTGAGGGCCTCCGCCCACATCGACGACATGGACCCGGTGCGGTCGAGCAAAATGTAGGTATTGAGATCGGCCCTCACCTGCGCCTGTACGCGGGCGGGAGATTGGGCCATAGACTGAGCCTGTACATTTGACGCAACGCTTATTGATACTGTGAGGGCCATAGCGGCCAAAAGCAGCTTGCGCATCTTTCATTCCCCGTGCGGATCACAATGATCCTAAGACTGAGGCTGCGCGCGGATAAAGGCGCATAGACGGCGCAATCATGGCGCGATATTTGTCTTTTAGCGTCGGGATTATGGCAGGGTTTTAGGCGCGCAGTTCGACCCGGATTTCGCCGCGGAACAATTGCTTGAGCAAATCAGCGTCCTTTAAGCCCACAATCGGTTTATTACCATCGAACATTTCTTCTGCCGCGATGCCGAGCGCTTCGCAGTAATCGAGCACCAGCGCCAGTTCATCGGCATCATAGCCCTTAGCCACCCCAAAGGTTTTCATGCGCGTGCTGAAATCCTTCGGCCCAGATTCTTTACCCAGCACATGATCAATCAGCTTTTTACGGCCACGGGGACCATTGAAACGGTACAGCGCTGACATCAGCATCTGCGCCGCCTCGGTCAAATCAGCCGGTTTCGTGCGCGACAGGCAGTTATCGCAGTGCCCGCACGGCTTGCCCGCCCCTTCACCGAAGTATTGCCGCACCATATCCTGACGGCAGCCAGGCTCCATCATGAAGCGGTGAAAGCTGAGGGCCTTTTCCTGCGTGTGGCTTTGGGCGGGGGCGCCATCGCGTTCGCGCAAATTCTGACGGCGCAGGGCCCAGCCGAGGTCGGTCGAGGTATAGAAACACACGCCCGCCGCCGGTTTGCCATCGCGGCCAGCCCGACCGACTTCCTGCCAGTAGGCCTCCAGTGACGCGGGCGGATCGGCATGGATCACAAAGCGGACATCGGCCTTATCGATGCCCATGCCGAACGCGATGGTCGCCACCATGATCGGGGTGTAGCCGCTCAAAAACCGCGTCAGCCGGTCTTCGCGCTCTACGGCGGAGAGGCCCGCATGATAGGCTTCGGCGCGATAACCCTGATCGACCAGTTGCCGCGCCAGCTTTTCGGTGCCATCGCGTGACCCTGAATAGATGATACCCCCGGCCTTGGGCTGCTTTTTCAGCACCTCAAGGATGTGTTTGATCACCGGCCCTTTGCGGCGCACGAACCGCAACGACAGGTTGGGCCGGTCAAAGCTGCCAATAACCTCAGTCGCGTGAGTGATACGCAGGGCCGCCTTGATATCCTGACGAGTATGGGCATCGGCGGTAGCGGTCAGGGCCAAGGTTGGCACATTGGGAAACAGTCCCTTGAGTTGCCCAAGAGCGCGGTATTCCGGCCGAAAATCATGGCCCCACTGAGAGACGCAGTGGGCTTCATCGATCGCAATCAGATTAACGTCAAGCTGCGCCAGCCGGTCCAGCACATAGGGCTGCACCAGACCTTCGGGCGACAGGTACAACAGATCAAGATCACCGTCGCGGGCCGCATCCCACAGACGGGCGCGCTCAGCCGAATTCAGCGATGAATCCATGCGTGCGGCGCGCACGCCCTTGGCCTCCAGCGCCTGCACCTGATCGCTCATCAGGGCAATCAGCGGCGAAATCACCAGACCAAACCCCGGCCGGATCAGGGCGGGGATCTGATAACACAGGCTTTTTCCGCCGCCGGTCGGCAAAATGGCCAGCACATCATCGCCGCGCAAAATCGCCTCAATGACCGGGGCCTGCTGGCCACGAAAGCGCTCATAGCCAAAGGTATCACGCAGGCACTTTACCGCAGCCGCCATATCAGCGGGTGCAGATGCATCTGGTAATTGCCGTAAGGCCTGACTCATTAAGCACTTTTCATGTGATTCTATATATCCTATGAGCTATAAGCCTATTCGGGGGGCCTTTCACAGTTCAAAAACAGGCGTGACGCTGCTTTAAAACGCGCGCATAATTTTGACGAAATTAACCCTGAAACTAGATACTGATTTTTGGTGACCAGAGGACGTGCATGGCCCTGCAATTTAAACGACCCCCGCTCAAGGCGTTCATCTATTGGGCCACAGTGCTTGGGGTGTGGGCGATCATCTTTGTCACCGCCTTTATAGCGGTGTTTTCGTTTGGCCTGCCGTCGATTGATGACATCGATAAGGTCGAAAAACAGCCCGCCATCACCTATCTGGATCGTTCCGGCGCCCTGATCGCCGTGCAGGGGTCGCAGTCGGCACCGCCGGTCAATCTCGATGAACTGCCGCCCTATGTGCCCGCGGCGTTTCTGGCGGTTGAGGATCGCCGATTTTATCATCACCCCGGCTTTGATCCGGTGGGTATCCTGCGTGCCGCTATGCGCAATGCGACCAAAAAAGGTGGCAATCTGGCGGGTGGGTCAACCATCACTCAGCAGTTGGCCCGAAACCTGTTCCTGTCGTCTGATCAGAATATGAAGCGCAAGATTCAGGAACTGATCATGGCGGTGAAGCTGGAGCTGAAGTTCACCAAAAAGGAAATTCTGGCGCTCTATCTCAACCGCGTCTATTTCGGTGCCGGAGCCTACGGAATCGAAGCCGCCTCGCAGCGCTATTTCAATAAACCGGCCAAGGAACTGACCATCGCTGAGTCGGCACTGCTGGCCGGCATGATGAAAGGGCCGTCGCGCTATTCGCCCTTATCCGACAGTGAGCGCGCCCAGAACCGCGCCAATATCGTGCTCAACGAAATGGTCGAAGCCCGCGTGATTACCCCAGAGCAACGCGCCGAGGCCGTGTCCAAACCGCTTAAGGTCACCAAAACCCTGGCCACCGCCCACGCCCTCTATTTCATCGATTGGTTAAGCAGCGAAGTACAACCAATTGCGGCCTCCGCTAAGGAAGATCTGATCGTCGAAACCACGCTTGATCTGGCCATCCAGACTGACGCCGAGCGCGCCGTTCAGCGCATTATGGAACGCGACGCCAAGAAAAAGGTCGAACAAACCGCCCTTGTCGCCATTGATGGCGAAGGCCGGGTGCGCGCCCTGATCGGCGGGGTTTCCTATGCCGACAGCCAGTTCAACCGCGCCATCGAAGCCCACCGTCAGGCCGGATCGTCGTTCAAGCCGTTCGTGTACCTTACCGCCATGGAAGCCGGTTACAACCCCCTGACGCCTGTGGTCGATGAGCCGTTTGAAATCGGCGGTTGGTCGCCAGAGAACTACACCAAAAAGTTCTTAGGCCCGATGGATCTGCAAACCGCGCTGGCTCAGTCGATCAACACGGTGGCCGCCCGCGTCGCCAATGATGTCGGCCGCGAAAATGTCGCCCGCACGGCCCGCCGTCTGGGCATCGATTCCAAGATCAATACCGATCCGGCCATGGCGCTGGGTACGGCCAGTCTGACGCCGCTTGAGATGGCGCGCGCCTATGTGCCGTTCTCCAACGGCGGCTATAAGGTCGCCCCCCACGGTATTATCCGTATCCGCACCACGTCGGGCAAAATCCTTTATCAGTACCGCGAAGATGTCCGCACTCAGGTCATCGCCAATCCGCCGCTGGCCTATATGAACCAGATGATGCGTCAGGTGGTGATATCCGGCACCGGCAATGGCATCAAGATCCCCGGCAACTATGATCTGGCCGGTAAGACCGGCACGACCAGCGACTACCGCGATGCCTGGTTCGTCGGCTATACTGGCGGTTTCACCACTGCGGTCTGGGTCGGCCGCGACAACAACACCCCGATGGCGCGCGTGACCGGTGGCGGCACACCCGCGGCGATCTGGCGCGATTTCATGGCGTCCGCCCTGACCCGCATCAAGACCAGCGCCATCCCGACCGGCCCGGTCAGCGAAATGGATGAAGCTGCCAGTGCGGCGGTTGATGAATTGCTGAACTCAAGCCCCGCGGCCAACGATAATGTCGTACCCCCGGAGGTGACCATGGAGCCGATCCCAAACCCTGAAGACCAGCAACCGGCACCGACCGATGCGGACGATATCTTTTCTGAGGCGCAAAGACGGAATCAGTAGATTGGGTTAGCCCACACTATAGGCGAACAGGCTGTGACCGTGGGTTTTCAGCCATTGCCGCGAGGGTTTGTAGTCGCCGAATATGCGCTCAACCTCGGCCCAGAACGGCGGCTGGTGGTGCGGGTGTTTCAGGTGAGCCACTTCGTGGGCGCAGACATAGGCGAACACCGGCTCCGGGGCCATGATCAGCCGCCACGAATAGCGTATCGCCTGACGCGACGGGGTGCATGATCCCCACCGGCCCTTGGGGTCGAAAATGGCCACTTTCACGCCGCTATAGCCCAGACCTTGCGCATAGTCTTCGGTATAGGTTTGGGCAAACTCCAGCGCCTGCTTTGACAGATAGCGGCCCACGCGACGGGCATAGGCATCGTCCTGCCCGCCTGCGGTAAGTACCAACCCCTCATCGGTTTTCAGAAAGCGGGCGGAGGCCATATTGCCCGAAGATTTAAGCGCCAGAGTGCCGCCCCGGTAAGGAATATCCATATCCGGCGCAAACATGGCGACTTTCGGTTTTTTGGCGCTGAATTTGCGAACCCAGTCAAGGCGGGTGCGCGCAAAGGCAATCGCCTGCGTAATTTCACGCACATGCGGCACGCTCAAGATCGCTTCCCCGGATTTATTGTCGATGCGCAGGGATATACGTCGGGCGCGGCCATTGACCTTCAGACGCAACGAGACGTCGTCCAACGTCACGACGTCGCCGTGCCCTAAGCCCTTAAATTCTGACGATTCGCGCTTCCATAGCATGAAGCTAATTTAAAGCGCTTTCCGAAAAGTGTCAGCGGTTTTCGGCATTAAAAACGCGGCTTAAAGATTCGCGTCAGTCTTGGCAATGAAGTCGCGGATTTTCGGATAGATGCTTTCGCGGAAACGGCGACCATTGAACACGCCGTAATGTCCGGCACCGGCCTGCACATAAAGCTCTTTCATGTCGGCCGGGATGTTCGGACAAATTTCGTGCGCGGCCTGGGTTTGACCCACGCCGGAAATATCGTCCTTTTCGCCCTCGACCGTCATCAGGGCGATATCGGTGATAGATTCAGGTTTAACCTGACGGCCATTGTGAACCAGTTCACCCTTGGGTAGAGCGTGTTTCTGGAAAACCAGATCGATCGTTTGCAGGTAAAACTCTTCGGTCAGATCGAGCACCGACAGATATTCGTCATAGAACTCAAGGTGCTTTTCCACCCCGTCGCCATCATCTTCGACCAGATTGCTGAAATAGCTTTTGAGCGCATCCATATGCCGCTCTTCGTTCATGCTCATGAAGCTGTAGAGCTGCACAAAGCCCGGATAGACCCGACGCCCCACCCCCGGATAAGGCGGCGGCACATTGTGGACCATGTTCGATTTAAACCAGGCGAACGGGCGTTCTTCGGCCAGATTATTGGTCACCGTCGGGTTGAACCGCGCATCAATGGGCGAGCCCATAAAGGTCATGGAGGCCGGACGGTTTGGGTGATTATCCTCCGCCATCAGACAGGCCGTAGCCAGAACCGGCGGCCCCGGCTGGCAGACCCCGACCACATGGATGCGGGAGCCAATGAACTCCAGCATCTGCTGGATATGGTCCATATAGCTGTAGAAATCAAAGCGGCCTTCCAGCACCGGCACCTGACGGGCATTGACCCAGTCAGTGATATAGACATCGTGATCGAGCAGAAATTCCTGAACCGTCCCGCGCAGCAAGGTCGCATAGTGTCCCGACAATGGGGCGACGATCAGCACCGCCGGCGCGGTTTTTTTAACGCCGGCACGCCGCAGATCGGCATTGTCGCGCTGAAAACGCAGCAGCCTGACCCACGGTGTTGACCAGTCCTCAATCACCTGCACGCGCACCGGCGTGTCGTTGATGGTCACGCTGTCGATGCGCCAGTCCGGCTTACCGTAACGGCGGGTGACATTGGAAAACAGTTCCGCCGAGGCATAAAGCGTGCGCCCCAGAGCGGTGTCGGAGGCCGGATTAGCCTTTGACCCCCAAAAGTCACGGGTCATTTGCGCCAGCGCCCGCATGGGGGCTGCCGAATAATAGGCGTACTCATGAAGCGAATACAGCATCTGAACTCTACCTTGGTTTATCCTGCCGCGGGGCGACACTTCACTAAACCCTATCACAGCAAAGCTGCCAATAGGTTACTGCGGCGCAAACCAAGATGTGATGAGCAGGTGCAGCATTCAAGCACCGGCATTTCAAGTCGCGTCTTTGGCCTAACTACCGCATTTCCTTGCGTATCATGTCAGCGCTGTCTTTGGGGGATATTTCGCGCCCAAGGGGTACGACGAACTGGCCTTCGGGGTTCATCAGATAGATGACCGCCGTGTGGTTCATAGTGTAATCCTCACCCTCGCCCGATTTGGAATAGGTGGCGCGGTAAGCCTTGGCGATTTCATCCACCTGCTGCGCCGTGCCGGTAAGGCCGATGACGCCACCGGGAAAGCCAGGGCTTTCAATATAGGATTTCATCGCCGCCGGACTGTCGCGTTCAGGGTCAACGGTGACGAACACGATCTGGAAATCTTTCGCCTTATCACCCAGCTCCTTTTGCACGGCATTGAGGTGCTGCAAGGTCAGCGGACAAATATCGGGGCAATAGGTAAAGCCGAAAAACACCGCCGACCACTTGCCTTTGAGGATATCTTGCGTGACCACACGGCCATTCTGGTCGATCATGGTAAAATCACCACCGACCTTGACTGACGGATCGACCTGCGACGATCCGCCCGGTGACGCCTTAAGCGTCGTATACCAGTAAGACCCAATGAGTGCGAATAATCCCACAAAAATAATAAGGATAATTGTCAGGCGCGATTTCGTCATCTATTTACTCACCTCTGATTAATTCCGCCTCAATAGGCCATTCATGGATTTTAGCCAAACCTTTAAGCGCATCGGCCTTGATTTCAAGGCGCTGAATGTCGCAGCCGCCCCGCCTTTGGGCGGACGCGATCACCTGCGCCTGCGCACGCTGGTGTTCCTTCGCTGGCTGGCCATCATCGGTCAAACCGGCATGGTCTTGCTGGTGGCGTTTGGGTTTGGTTACGAAATCAATGTCGGCCTGTGCCTGGCCATCATCGCCGCCAGCGTCTGGCTTAACGCCCTGTTGATGCTGGGCGGACGGTCACGGTCTCAGCTCAAGGACTGGGAAGCGGCCGTTCAGTTAAGCTTTGATACCCTGCAACTGGCGGTGCTGTTAGGAGTAACCGGCGGGCTCAATAACCCGTTTTGCCTGATGCTGATCGCACCACCTACGGTCGCTGCCGCCAACCTGCCGACCCGTCAGGGGATCGCGGTCATCGGTGTAGCACTTGCCGCCTCCGTCAGCCTGTTTTTCTGGTCGCTGGATCTGCCGTGGCATGAGGGGCAGTCGCTATATCTGCCGCCCATGTACCGGGTCGGGTTTTTGGCAGCCCTTCTGATCGGGATTGTGTTCACCGCGGGCTATGCCTGGCAGGCCGCGTTAGAGGCCAAACGCATGGAGCAGGCGCTGGAGGCCACCCGCGCCGTGATGGAAAAAGAGCACCGCCTGTCGGCGCTTGGGGGCCTTGCCGCCGCGGCCGCCCATGAACTGGGCACGCCGCTGGGCACTATTCAGGTGGTGGCTAAGGAAATGATGCTGGCGTTAGACAAGGACGACCCGCTGCATGAAGATGCCGCCCTGCTGGTGTCGCAGTCAAAGCGCTGCCGCGATATTCTGAAAACCCTGTCGCAACAGCCTGAGACGGTCGATGAAGTCTATGACCAGATGCCGCTTAGGGCCTTTCTGGAAGAGGTCGCGGAACCCTTCCGCCACTTTGGCAAAACCATCCATATCGATATTTCTACGGACGGCGCAAACAGCAGCGCCATCACCATAAAGCGCCGCCCGGAATGGCTGCATGCCCTGTCGGCCTTTGTCGAAAACGCCGTCGATTTTGCCGCCACTCAGGTGTGGATCAGGGTCGACATTTTCGATGCGCATGTGGCTTTAAGCGTCGAAGACGACGGCGCAGGCTTTTCTTCGGAGATCCTGGACCGGCTGGGCGAGCCCTATGTGTCAACACGCCACAGTGACGTTAAGGCGCAACTGCGTCATAAGCCCGGCGGTATGGGGTTAGGGTTTTTCATCGCCAAGACCCTGTGCGAATATTCCGGCGCAGCGGTCAGCTTCGGCAACCGCGCAAGCCCCGATCGTGGCGCCTTCGTCAAGGCGATGTGGCGGCGTGATCAGATGCAGATTTCAGGACTGGAGCTATAAAATGGCAGATGCGGTAAGTGAAACCATAGCCAATCTGGCGGACAAGACCCTGATCCTGCTCGACGACGACGCGCCGTTCCGTCAGCGTCTGGCGCGCGCGCTGGAGGCGAGAGGCTTTCAGGTCACCGCCGTTGAAAGCGTGGCTGAGGCCCTGACGGCTATTGCCGCCAACCCACCGGCTTTCGGGGTCATGGATATGCGCCTTGAGGACGGCAATGGCTTGAAAGCCGTCGAAGCCCTGCACGCTAAACGCCCGGATGCCCGCGCCATTATGCTGACCGGCTATGGCAATATCGCCACCGCCGTCGCGGCCGTCAAATCCGGCGCAATCGATTATCTGTCGAAACCTGCCGATGCCGACGATGTCGTTAAGGCCCTGCTGGCGATTGAGGACCACAGCCCCGCCCCGCCGGAAAATCCGATGTCGGCCGACCGGGTGCGCTGGGAGCACATTCAGCGGGTCTATACCCTGTGCGGCCAGAACGTGTCTGAGACCGCGCGGCGCCTGAATATGCACCGCCGGACCCTGCAACGGATTCTGGCCAAACGCGCGCCCAAATAGCTATTCATCCGCAATGATAATATTTGGATTATCCGGCGGGATAAATTCAAACAGGCCAATATCCAGCGCCTTTTGCGGGCGATAGGACATGAGCGGACTCGCGGCCAGCGCCTGCACCTCCTCCGGTGTCAATGCCTGACCCAGCGCTTTTTTGCGCACGGCCCGCGCCTGCACATAGGGCTCCAGACTGGCTGCCGGTTTGGCGACACGCTTTGGGATGATCTTCCAGTACGACACACTGAGTTGCCACATCGATTTCACCGGCTTTGCGGGGGTGGGCCAGCGCTGACCGCCGGTCATGGCGGGGGTTGTGCGCTTGGCTGATTTTACCGGCTCCGCCCGGCACATCAGTCGGGCAAAATTATCCGCCGCATCCGGTGTAAACCGTGATCCGGGCCGGGAATCCTCCAGCAACTGTGGATATTGTGCGGCGTAATAATCAAGCGCCGCCTCTTGCGTTTCAAATTTCGGCCCCACGACTTCCGACACGAACTGCACGGATTTGCCGGATTCGACCATGGCCTCAGACTCACGGGCCGCACGCGCAAATCCCTTCGATGCCCAGCTATTGAGGACATCGATGCCATGAAGGGCAATGGGGTAGCGCACGCTGGCCATGATCCGAACCTATCCAAAACCGTTGCCACTCTATAACGCGGCCACAGGTTTCCAAAGGGTGAATACCGGTTAAATTCAGCACAGCCTTATTTTGTTGGCGGCAGGCGATTCAACTTGATTTATCATGTCAAGTTATCTGATTCGTTTTACAACCTGAAAAGCCTGAATGTAGCGCATGGACGTATCCGCCATAGCCTTAGCCGTTGCCGGGGGATCGCTCGCTCTGGCTTTGTCGACGACCTTTTTGTCGTGGCGGCAGCGCGGCACTCTGGGGGCGCAGCGTGACGCGTTCAAAGCTGATCTCGGCCTGAAACAGACCATGCTGTCGGAACTGGATGCCGCCACATCGGCGTTCGATGAAGCGTTTCTGGCCGTCGAAGATGACATGGTGCGGCTGGTGTGGGGTGATGAAACCCTGAAAGCCTGCGCCGAGGCCTTGGGTGTGTCCTATGCTGATGGCGATATAACCGACTGCGCGCCGCAGGTCTTAGAGGCCTTAAGCCAAAGTTCCCCGCAGGCCGAAGCTGATCTGAAATCCTTGATCGAGACAGGCAAGCCCTGCCGGTTTGAAATATTTGCCGAAAAGGCCGTGGGCGTTGCGGGCAAGACCCTGATCGTCGAAGGCCGCCCGTCGGGTGCCACCGCCTGGATCAGGCTGGCCATAGCCGGGGCGCAGACCTCACTGTCGTCAGGGCCGTTCGCCCAGATGGCCGAGCATTTGCCCGCCCCGTGCTGGATCGTCTCCAAAGACGGGCGTCTGGTCTGGGCCAATAACGCCTGGTTGAAGGCCGTTGAAGCGGAAAGCCTTGCCGACGCCCGCGAACGCGACCTTAGCCTTGATCGGTCTGCTGATGCGCTGGTGCAGGAAGCCGTGGCCACGGCTAGCCACCGCGAAGGATTCCGCTGGCTGACCCTTGATGGCCAGAGACGCGCCTTCTCGGTGACGGTTGAGCCGTTGTCAGAAGGCTATTTCGCCGCCTATGCGCTGGATGTCACCGAGGCCGAAGAAAGCCGCGATGCCCTGAAGCGCCACGCCAAGGCCCACGATGAAACCCTTGATCGCCTCGAAGACGCCGTGGCGATCTTTGGGCCTGAAAAGCGCCTGACCTTCCATAACCGGGCGTTTGAAACCCTTTGGGATCTTGATCCGGCGTGGCTGGCGGAACGGCCCACCCACGGTGAACTACTGGATCGTCTGCGCCAGAAACGCCGCTTGCCGGAGATGGGCGACTATGCCAAGTGGAAGGCGCAGGAGCTTGAGTTTTACGGTCTCAAGGACATAGCCCCCGATGAAATGTGGAGCCTGCCCGGGGGACGCTCACTAAAGGTCGTACGCCAGCCCCATCCACTGGGCGGCCTCCTGACCCTTTATGTCGATAAAACCGACGAACTAAAGCTCAAATCCCAGTTCAACTCCCTAATTCAGGTGCAGCGCGCCACGCTCGATCAGCTTCTGGACGCCGTCAGTGTGTTCGGATCGGATGGACGGTTGCGGCTGCGCAACGCCGCCTTTGATGCCTTCTGGAACCTGTCGGCCGAAGACATGGTCACCATGATGGATTTTGCCGTCATGGCCGAACTGTGCCTGCCACTGGTTCACGACAAGGGCTTCTGGGCAGAGTTAAAAGCCCGCGTCACCGATACCGATCCGATCGCCCGCGCCCCGCAGATGGGCGAGGTTCGTGTTTCGGACGGGCGACTGGCGCGCTGGCGCACCCAGCCCCTGCCGGATGGCGCGACGCTGGTGGCCTTTGCCGACATCACCGCAACGCGCAACCTTGAACAGGCCATCGAAGACCGCGACATGGCGCTCAATGAATCGGTGCGGCTGAAACGCGAATTTGTGGCCAATGTGTCCTATGAACTGCGTACGCCGATGACCACCATTGTCGGCTATTCGGAACTGATGACCTCGCAGTCAGCGGGCCTTAACGATAAGCAACTGAACTATCTGACCGCCATCCAGAGCGCCGGACGTGAACTGGCGCGCTCCATAGATGACGTGCTCGATATGGCGCAGATGGATGCCGGGGAAATGCAGATTTCCCTGTCGGACGTGACGTTTGGCACCATCCTGCACGATCTGTCTTTGCGGCTGGACGGTGTGCTGGCCACGCGCAATCTGCGCTTTGAGCATATGGGTCTGAGCGATGATACCGTGATCCGCGTCGATCCACGCCGGCTGGGTCAGATGCTGGATCACCTGATTGATAATGCCCAGCGCAATGCGGCGGCGGATACGGCGATTGTGCTGAAAACTGACCGCGACGGTGACACCCTGCGTCTTGAGGTCAGCCATAAAGGCCGTGGGATTCCTTACGATAAACAGGCTCACATCTTTGACCGCTATGTCGGTCGTGAGCGCGGCGGGCCGGGGCTTGGGCTGGCGCTGGTTAAGGCCCTGACCGAACTGCACGGCGGCTGGATAACCTTAGAGTCTGAGCCGTCCGAAGGGGCGACCTTCTCAATCCACCTGCCCCACCAGAACGATATCGAACTGCCAGAGCCAGAAGCCGTCTCGCAGGATGATGCCGCAGATACCGACGACAATACGGTCTGGGTTGCCTGAAAAAAAGGCGCGGGCCTTAATCCCCGCGCCTTAGTTTTTTTAAGCCTCTTCAATTGGCTTTCCGAATGGTTCACGCCCGTACCAGTTAATGTTGCGCGTCAGGATCATGACAATCGCAATGACCAGGAAGGCCGACACGGCCCCGACCAGCAGGGCATAATCTTCCATCCGCATCAGGATATAGATCAGGCCATAGAGCAGGCTGAATGCCCCAAGTGCGCCGATAAATCGCCACAGGCTTGAGAAAATCAGACCGGCATAGCCTGAGATCAGCAGCACCGTAGCCCCGGCCGCCACCGCAAACGCGGCATCAAACCCGATCCGCTCCGCCAGCGACAGCAAAAGCAGGTAAAAGGTAATCTGCGCCAGCCCGACCAGAATATATTGCGCCGGATGCAATTCCCGCTTTGAGGTGGTTTCAAACAGAAAATAGGTCAGAAAGACCAAACCGATAAACAGCAGCGCATATTTCAGTGACCGGCCCACCGATTGATAGGGGTTGGTCGGCTCAACGAACGTCACCGACAGTTCCGAACGGCCAAGGTTAGACAACTGGCTGATGTCGACGGCGGCGGGCATACCCCGCGCCACAAAGGGCACCGACCAGCTCGCCGCAAAGCCTTTTTTGGTGACCTGTTCACCTTGCGAAGGGGCGACCGCCGGATTGCGCGGCAGGCTGCGGGTCACCGGCAGGAAGCCACCCCCAAAAGACGGGAAGTTCCAGTCGCCGGTGATTTTGGCCTCGGTCGTCTTGGCAAAGGCCAGAAAAGCGATTTTTTCCGCACCCGTAAAGGTCATATTGAGCGCAACATCGACCGGCTGATCCGGCGTCAGGCCCGCTACCGGCGTTGAAAACAGATCCATCGATCCGCCGCCTTCGTCGCCTGTGCCTGCCATGCCTTGCTGGCCATAGCCGGACGGCGCCAGCGTCAAAGCCGCGCCATTGACTTTGGCCAATATATCGGTGCGCGCACCACGGCTATCGGAAGCACCTGACAGAACTTGCGCATCCGCCCAGTTCAGTGTGGCCGCGGGCATGGCGGTCTGAACCTTCGTCAAATCAAAATGGGCTTTGAAGGCAATATCAGAGGTATAGACCGGCACGCGGAACATCGAGCGGGCGCGCACTTCGCTTTTAGTCGCGGCTGAGGCCTGACCCGTGGTCGGGAAGACTATCAGGGTGCCGGATTCGGGCGCGCCAACGGTTCGGTTGCCCTTGGCATCAATGGCGACCTTTCCGGGGTTCGTATAGGGTACGGCAATCACCGGCCCCATGAACACCTGACGGCCGCCCATAAGGCCGCCAATTTCGCGGGCCACGGTATCGGCCCGGTTTGTGCGCTCCATCAACAGACCAAACACCAGAAAGGCCGGAATGGACATGAGCACGGCCAGTACGCACACAATAATCAGTTTGCCGCCACGGGTGCGCATGGCCTGGGGTTTCGCTCTGGGCAGCGGAGGCGGCGATGAGGTTGGGGTGACGAGGGGTTCCGTCATGGATATCGTTCCTGAACCGGACATCGGGCACGAATTTGCCGTCCGGACCGGCAGAAACTAGATCATTTTTGAACGTCGTTCAATATAAATATGAACATAGTTCAAATTAAGCCACCTGATGGTACAGGGCCCGCATCAGATCGGACTGAGTGATGATCCCCACCAGTCGACGGGTAGCATCCAGCACCGGCACATGGCGCAGATCGTTTTCGGAAAACAGCGGTGACAGTTCAACCACATGATCGGCCTCAAACGCGGTCTTGATGCCGGTTTGCATGATTTGGCCCACCACTTCGGGTTTGTCGGAATAGGGACTGTCGGTGCGTTTAACCAAGGCTTTAAGCCGTCCGCCGATATCCTCGAAACGATCAGCCCCGCAATGGCGCATAAAGTCCGAAAGGGTAACCATACCAAGCACCCGCTGCTGCGGATCGAGCACCGGCAGGGCTTTGATGTCATGCTTTTTCATCAAGGCCCAGGCTTCGTTAAGCTCTGTGCCGAACACCACCGACACCGGATTTTCGGTCATGATGTCCCGGCACAACATCTCACCCATCTGACGGCGATAGGCCTGAAGCTCGGTCAGTTGCAGAATGGCGCGCAGGTCGTCGCGGCTGATGTCGATGACTTCGTTAAAGCGGGCCATAACGGCGTCGATATCGCTGTCTTTGAAGCGGCTCAGGCCGGTGGTCTGCGGCGCAGGCGCTATGGCGATGTGCGGATAGGAATGGCGGGTCAGATTGTTATAGGCAATCCCTGCCAGCACCAGCAGGGTTGAATTGGTCAGGGCCGGAAACAGCGCCCATGACCAGTCGGCTTGTGTTAGTACCGCCAAAAGTGCCGCCGCCCCTCCCGGCGGATGCAGGCAGCGGGCATAGAACATGACCCCAATCGCCAGGGCTACACCGGCGGCGGCGGCCAGTACCGGATCGGGGATGAGGTGGAAGCACACAATGCCGCACAGGGCCGATAACGTATTGCCGCCAATCACCGGCCACGGCTGGGCCAGAGGCGAAGACGGCACCGCAAACACCAGCACCGCCGAGGCGCCAATCGGTGCCATCAACCAGACAGCGGCATGGGTTTGCAGACCCCACATATGGCACAGTAACGCCGTCAGACCAATGCCGATAAAGGCCCCGATGACATTGCGCAGGCGCGTAGAATGATTGACAGCTAAAGGCTTCGGTAAAAACGCCTGAAACCACTGGGCAGTAAAGGCAGCCATGTCGTCCCCGTATTTTATTTACGGGCTGGTTTAAACTAGTGCTGACTTTCCGGCAACTCGACGGTGAGGCCATCGAGCGCATCGGTTATGCGGATCTGGCAGCTAAGGCGCGAGGTCGGGCGGACATCCTGCGCGAAATCGAGCATGGATTCTTCCATCACTGACGGATTGCCGACTTTTTCGAACCAGTCTTCGGCCACATAGACATGGCAGGTTGCGCACGCACAGGCCCCGCCGCAATCAGCGTCAATGCCCGGCACGTTGTTCTTGATCGCGCCTTCCATGACGGTATTACCGACCTTGGCGTCGATCTCGTGGCGCTCGCCGTTTTGTTCGATGTAGATAATCTTGACCATAACCCGAAATATAATCCTTAAAACTAAAAAAGCAAAAAGGCTCGAAGGGCCGCCCCTAGAGCCTTTTTACCATATCGTCCCAAACCTAAGTACACTGAGCGTAGCGAAGGACTTTGGTTTGATTACGCTTACTTCGCTGGCATCATCTTCTTGATCTCGGCAATCGCCTTGGCGGGGTTAAGACCCTTGGGGCAAACCTGAGCGCAGTTCATGATGGTGTGGCAGCGGTAAAGCTTGAACGGGTCTTCGAGCGATTCCAGACGCTGCTTGGTCTTATCGTCGCGCGAATCCGCAATCCAGCGATAGGCCTGTAAAAGCGCTGCAGGGCCGAGGTATTTGTCCTGATTCCACCAGTAAGACGGGCACGAGGTCGAACAGCATGCGCACAGAATGCACTCGTAAAGGCCGTCCAGTTTATCGCGTGAGGCCGGTGTTTGCAGACGCTCTTTTTCAGGATCGGGCGTCGTCGATTGCAGATAGGGCTCAACCGAGGCGTACTGAGCATAGAAGCCCGACAAATCCGGCACCAGATCCTTGACCACCGGCATGTGCGGCAGAGGGGCGATGGTGATCTCACCGGAAAACTCATCATGGCCCTTGGTACAGGCCAGAGTGTTACGGCCACCGATGTTCATGGCGCACGATCCGCAGATACCTTCGCGGCAGGAGCGGCGGAACGACAGGGTCGAATCGACGTTGTTCTTGATGTAGATCAGGCTGTCGAGCAGCATCGGCCCGTGGGCCTTGGAATCGACTTCGTACTTATCCCAGCGCGGGTTTTCACCGGTTTCCGGATCAAAGCGATAGATCTTATAGACGCGGACATTCTTGGCACCGGACGGGGCCTTATAACGCTTACCGGTCTTGATCTGTGAGCGTTTAGGGAGCGTCAGTTCAACCATAATAATTCACTCCTAGTACACGCGGGCTTTGGGGGCAATGTAGGCGATGTCATTGGTCATGGTGTAGGTATGGACCGGACGGTAATCGATATTGACCTTGCCTGACGACAGATCCAGCCAAGCAAGGGTGTGCTTCATCCATTCGTCGTCATTACGGTTCGGGAAGTCTTCACGGGCGTGGGCGCCGCGCGATTCCTGACGGTTCAGGGCCGAGCCCACCGTCACCACCGCCTGACCGATCAGGTTGTCGTATTCCAGCGCTTCGATCAGGTCGGTGTTCCAGATCAGGCCGCGATCCTTGATGCCGATATCGCTGGAGGCCGCATAGATTTCGGCCATCCGGTTGACACCCTGTTGCAGGGTTTCGCCGGTACGGAACACGGCGGCGTCTTCCTGCATGGCGCGCTGCATCTTAAGGCGCAGATCAGCGACCGGGGTCGAGCCCGACGCGGTGCGGAACTTTTCAAGGCGGGCCAGATGGGCATCAACCGCCGACTTGCCGATATCTTTATGGGCGACACCGGGCTTGACCACTTCCTTGGCGCGCAGACCGCAGGCGCGACCAAACACGACGAGGTCGATCAGTGAGTTGGAACCCAGACGATTGGCACCGTGCACCGACACGCAGGCCGCTTCGCCCACGGCCATCAGGCCCGGCACGACCGAGTCAGGGTCGCCGTTGACCTTATTCAGGACTTCGCCGTGATAGTTGGTCGGAATACCGCCCATATTGTAGTGGACGGTCGGAATGACCGGGATCGGTTCCTTGGTGACATCAACGCCGGCAAAGATTTTCGCCGACTCTGAAATCCCCGGCAAACGCTTATGCAGCAGGTCAGGCGGCAGGTGATCCAGATGCAGGAAGATGTGATCCTTATTCGGGCCGACGCCGCGGCCTTCGCGGATTTCCATGGTCATCGAGCGCGACACGACATCGCGTGAGGCCAGATCCTTGGCCGACGGCGCATAGCGTTCCATGAAGCGCTCACCGGCCGAGTTGGTCAGGTAACCGCCTTCGCCGCGCGCACCTTCGGTAATCAGACAGCCGGAACCATAGATGCCGGTCGGGTGGAACTGGACGAACTCAAGATCCTGCAACGGCAGACCGGCGCGCAGCACCATGGCATTGCCGTCACCGGTGCAGGTGTGGGCCGAAGTGGCCGAGAAATAGGCGCGGCCATAACCGCCGGTGGCCAGAATAACCAGATGGGCGCGGAAGACATGGATCGTGCCGTCATCAAGCTTAAGGCAGGTCACGCCGCGGCAAACCCCGTCATCCATGATCAGATCAAGCGCGAAATATTCGATGAAGAACTCAACATCTTCGCGCAGGGACTGACCATAGAGGGTATGCAGCATGGCGTGGCCGGTACGGTCGGCCGCGGCGCAGGTGCGCTGAACCGGGCCTTCGCCGAAATTCTTGGTCATGCCGCCGAACGGACGCTGATAGATCTTGCCGTCTTCGGTGCGTGAGAACGGCACACCCCAGTGTTCCAGCTCATACACCGCCTTCGGAGCATTGCGCACAAGGTATTCAATGGCGTCCTGATCGCCCAGCCAGTCCGACCCCTTGACGGTGTCGTACATGTGCCATTCCCACTTGTCCTCACCCATATTGCCTAAGCTTGCGGCGACACCGCCCTGAGCAGCAACCGTGTGCGAACGGGTCGGGAAGACCTTGGTGATACAGGCGGTCTTAAGGCCCGCCTGACCGGCCCCGAGGGCAGCGCGAAGACCCGCTCCACCGGCACCCACGACCACCACGTCATATTCGTGTTCAATGATCTTGTAAGTCATGGATTAGACCTTAAAAGCGAGAAACAGGCCGCCAAGTGCTGCGATCAGCAAAAGCAGGCAAAAGATAAAACTGACCAGCTTGATCAGCCGGGAATTAGGGAAGTAATCGAGCACGTTGGCGTTAAGGCCCATATAGGTGTGCCAGACGGTGATCACAAAGGTGAGCGCCATCAGACCGGCATTCAAAGGCAGTCTCAGGAATGCCAATGCGGCGTCATAGCCCTGCCCCATCAGGCCGTAAGCGCTCCATAGCGCCCAGCCGGTCAGCACGATCAGGGCGATCGATGTCCAGCGTTCCGCCAGCCATTCCGCAGCCCCATGCTTTTCTGATTTCTTCCAGTCCTTTGAAGACCGTTCACGCAGATATGAATCGACCATTACAGCACCACCTTGCCCGTCGCTAACAGAACCGCCCAGAACCCGACCGTGAGCGCAATACCCAGTACCAGACCCCACCACGACAGGGCATTGGCTGACTTAAGCTCAAAGCCCAGCCCCATGTCCCAGATCAGGTGCCTGATGCCACCGGTCAGGTGAATAAACCCCGCCAGCGACAAACCGAACCAGATGAACAAACCAAACGGCGATGCGGCAAACGACAAAAAGACCGTGTAGGCTTGCGGGCAGCAGCCCGACGCCGTCAAGCCAATCGCCACCAGCCACGCGGCCACCAGCACCGCCCCCACGACCAGCGCCAGCCCGGTCGCCCGGTGCAGGATTGAGGTCAACATGGTGATGTGGAAACGCCAGACTTGCAAATGAGGGGAAAGCGGCCGGTAAACGGCTTTAGGAGCATTGGGCGGCTGCGTCATGGTATGGCCTTAGAGTCGCAGGAAAATCTATCCGAAATGTATGACAATTCGGCGTGGAACTTTTGGCGGTGTTTTAGACCTTGCAAGTCATCTGTCAATGATACGCTTAAGCCTGCAAAGCGGTTTTTTGCCGGATTTCTATATTTATTGACGAAATGTGCGATCAAGGCCCTTGGATTGACAAATTTATCGGTCTTTAATCATCTTTTAGATGAATGGGCTTTAACCAATTCTAAAAGCCGTGGCCAAACGCCGCAGATTCAAGCAATTGATTTTGATAATTATTATCAAGTTTAGTTGCCGAAGCTCGACCGCCCTAGCCGCCCCTGATTTGCGGCGTCATCTGTTAACTTTCAGTGATGAGTAAACACCGTGTTGCAGGCTATTTTCTATCTGTCTCTGGCGCTTTCGGCCTCGCCATCCGCCGACCTGGCCACTGAGGTGTTGACGCGCGCAGATGCGCCTGCGTCCGCCGCGCAAAAACTGCAAGCTTCGTCCAAAAAGGCCGAAGCCCAAAAGGCGGCAAAGAAGAAAGCCGAAACCAAGAAAACCTCATCTAAAAAATCGACTGCCAAAAAAACAGCGCCAAAGACCGAGGCCGCTAAAACAAAGCCGGTTGAAACCGCAAAGACCCCGTGGGTCATGCCCGATAAGAAAGCCATCGCCGCTCAGCGGGCCAAGCCGCAGATGACGCAGGTAGTTAAGGCGGCTGCACCCGCACCTGCACCCGCACCCGCACCGTTAATTACGGCCCCTGCCGTACAGGCCGCAACACCTCAGACTCCGCCAGTTATTCAGTCGGTGACTCCGGCGTCACAGCCTGCACAATCGATTGCCGCCTTCGTCGCTCCGGCACCTTTTACGCCACCCGTGTCCCCGCCCGCTGAGGCCATCGAAACCCAGACCTCGCCGCTTAATCCTCTGGCCGATATATTACT
>DDPE01000029.1 GCA_002342035.1 Asticcacaulis sp. UBA2476
CACGTCTGGGACCGGGAGCAGCACCGCAAGCGTCTGGCGGTGGTGCTCCCGGTCCCAGACGTGCACTCATGATCTTTTTGACCGGCACCACATCACGCGGCCCGTAAAGCGTGCGCAGGATCACCCCTGCCGCCGCCGAAAAGGCTGGCCCCGCCGCCGCATCGGCCAGATGCGGCACGCGCTTGGGCTTACCCAGACGCACAGGACGGTCAAATACCCGTACCGCCAGCTCACGCACGCCCGCCAGTTGCGAGGCTCCGCCGGTTAGGACAATGCCCGCCCCTGGCTCAAGCTGCACACCAGAAGCTTTGAGTTTTTCTCGCAGCAATTCAAAGGTTTCCTCAACGCGTGGCGCAATGATGCCTTTGAGGATAGAGCGCGGCACCGAGATCGGCCCCGCCCCCGGATCATCACCGCGCGGCGGCGCTTCGACCATTTCACGGTCTTCGTTGGACGACGCAATGGCCGAGCCGTGCAGGGTTTTCAGGCGCTCAGCCCCGGCCAGCGTCGTTGACAAACCGCGGGCGATATCAGCCGTCACATGCGCCCCGCCGACATTCAGGCAATCGACATGCACCAGAGAGCCATTGGCAAAGACCGCTGCCGTGGTGCATGACGCGCCCATGTCGATGCAGATGCTGCCCAGTTCTTTTTCATCGTCCTCAAGGGCCGCCACCGCCGCCGCCAGAGGCGCACACACAATGGCCTGCACCTCAAGGTGGGCCATGCTGACGCACTGCTGGATGTTATTAAAGACGTTCTCGTCGATGGTAATCACCAGCAGCTCAAGGCCCAGCGACCGCCCGGTCAGATTGCGCGGGTCGCGCACGCCCGATTGCCCGTCCACCGACCACGACACCGGTAACAGATGGATGCAGCGGCGATTGGGGAAGCGCACCTGAGACAGGCCCGACTGAATGGCGCGGGTCAGATCCGCATCGGAAATCGGCTTGGTGCCCAATGACACTTGCGCCGACACACGATGCGAAGCCATCTGCGCCCCAGGCACGGAGACACGTACCCCTTGCAAGGAGGCATTGGCCATGGCTTCGGCCCGTTCAACCGCCTGACCGATGGCCTGAGAGGCGGCGTCCATGTCTATGATATTACCGGCGCGAAGCCCTCGCGACTGCACATAGCCAACCCCGGCAATGCGGATGGACTGATCAGCCTGACGCGCCCCTTCGGGCTTTAAGATAAAGCAGCCGATCTTGGACGCGCCTAAGTCAAGCGAGGCTACAAGCCCCGGTGTGACTTCAGCCTTGGGGGTAAATTCTTTACCGGAACGATCTTCGTAACGCGACATATGACGATTTTCAGGTTAAGCGGTTTCGGGCCAAAAAATTAAGCGGCAGGTTGAGCGGTAGTAGCAAAAGGCGCGACAATCAGGGCATTCGGGTCACGCAGGTCGATTTCGGCCAGACCCTGATCCAGCACCCGACGCGACGCAATCAGGGTATCCAGACGCGCCAGAGCGTCTTCCTGATTGAGCGCGGGCAGTTTAATCAGGGTGGCGTTCTTAAGCCGCAGATCCCAGCGCCGGGTATCCACCCGCACCAGAACCTCCAGCTTTTGCATTAGTTCCGGGCGCGAACGCACCAGTTCAAGAATTTCATCGGCATTCTCATTAGCGCCCTCACCGACCACCAGCGGCAGATCGACGAAGTTATAGGCGCGCGCTTCGGGGATGATCTGGCCCTTATCATCGATGACATAGGACTTATTCTGATATTGCCACACCGCCAGACGGGGGCGCTCAACCACATCAATGATCAGCACATCCGGAAACTGGCGACGCACGGTCACCGACTCCACCCAGCCGATCTTTTCGATGTTTTCCTTGACCTTAGCCAGATCCATCAAAGCGATCGGCTGACCGCGCTGAAAATCGAGAGCCGCGCGGATATCGGCGCGGGAATAGTCCGACACGCCCTTGAGGTGGATATTTTGCAGATTGATACCCGCTGCGGCGATACGGCGGTCGGCGAAATCGCGCATCCCGTCGGTAAGCATCTGCGCCCGGTTGCCGGTTGCCAGCACCGCCAGCAACAAAACGCTTAAGCCCGCAAAGGCCAGCCATGCGGTCAGTTCCGACGGCATGGGCACGCCGCCCACAGCGCGCATCATGCCGGATTGCCCTACCACCCGCTTGCCGCGAGACGAATTCGACGCAGAGGTTTTCCCCGCACCTTTCGGCGCTGACTGAACCTTAGCTTGTCGTCTTCCTCCCCGTACCACTGCGGGCATAAGCGTCCTCCACTATCCACTTGACCAGGTCATCAAAGCCCATACCGGCATAGGCCGCTTGCTCAGGGGCGAGCGAGGTCGGTGTCATGCCGGGTTGGGTGTTGACCTCCAAGAGAACCAGAACGTCCTTAATTTTGTCATAACGAAAATCACTTCGTGTAAGACTTTGGCAACCAAGTGCGCTGTGAGCCAACTCGGCTTGGCGTTTCGCGGTTTCAAAAACTGTGGACGGAATGTCGGCCGGCAGGACGTGACGGGAGCCATTCTCGCCGTACTTGGCCTCATAGTCGTACCAGCCGGTGTTGGAGACGATATCGGTGACGGTGAGCGCGCGCGGGCCACCTGCTTCGCCTAAGACCGCGACTGCCAGTTCCTGACCGGCCACATAGGGCTCAACCATGACCTCTTCGCCAAAAGTCCAGCTATCTGAGCCGACCTCGGCGGGCGGGCGATTGGCGCCTTCGCGGATGATATAGACCCCGACGCTGGAGCCTTCGGCGTTGGGTTTCACCACATAGGGCGGGGCCATGACGTGATCGCGCGCGACCTCATGGCGGTTATAAAGCCCGCCACCCGGTACGGTGACGCCCGCCGCCTTAAGCACAGCCTTCGCCTTAGCCTTATCCATGGCCAGCGCTGACGGCAGAACGCCCGAATGGGTATAGGGGAGTTGCAGGGTCTCTAAGATACCCTGCACACAACCGTCTTCGCCCCACGCCCCGTGCAGGGCATTGAACACCAGATCGGGCTCAAGGGCGGTCAATACCTGCGCCAGATCACGTCCGGCATCGACGCGGGTAACCTTGGCCCCCAACCGCTCAAGGGCGTCGGCACAGGATTTACCCGACACCAGCGACACGTCGCGCTCCGACGACAGCCCCCCCAAAAGAACCGCTATATGAAGATGAGACAGGGGCAAACTGGACATGAAACCCGACCATATTTAGAAATTCAAGGGCCGTGTTGTGAAGGGTTAGGGGCATGAGGTCAAGGCTATCTTGCCCCCTCAAACGGGCAGCCTCAGTTCACACTGTGTAAAGCATTAATGTTCAGATAGTGTCCCACTGACTTTAATGATTATCATTCTAGCGAGCCCATGTCATTCAGCCTCAGCAATAAACCTCTGCGCGCAGCGCTTTACCTGTCGTCAATTTACGCTTTTATGCCCGCAGGCGCTCAGGCCGCCGACGGCCTAAACCTGTCAGGGTCGGTGCGTGTGCGCTATGAAGACCTGTCGGGGCAGTCGCGCGCCGGATTTGGCGAGAACGATCAACTCTATAGCCTGCGCACCATATTGACTGGCGAATATAGATCAGGCCCGTGGCGCACCGGGGTTGAGCTTTACGACAGCCGCGCCTATGGCAGCCGCCCCTACAGTGCGATTGGCACCAGCGAGGTCAATGTCCTGGAGCCCGTACAGGCCTATATCGCGCGCGATTTTAAGGACGCCTTCGGACCGGGTTACGATGTCACTGCGCAAGCGGGCCGGTTTACACTCAATCTCGGATCACGCCGTCTCGTAGCAGCGGATGATTACAGTAACGCTACCAATGGCTATACGGGCGTAAAGCTTGATCTGACAACGCCTTCCAATACCAAAGCGACGTTTATCTATACCCTCCCACAGGTTCGCCTACCCAACTATGAGGAGTATATTCTGGATAATGAGCAGCAATTTGACCGTGAAATGGGAAACTTATTTCTGGTGGGCGGCATAGTGACAAAGCCTGAGTTATTTGGCGCCACTAGCGGCGAGATTAGCTATTTCAGGCTTTCCGAAGACGATACACCGGGCATGTCCACCCGCAACCGCGAACTTGACACCTTAAGTCTGCGTCTCATACGCCCCCCTAAAGTGGGGCATGTGGATTATGAACTGGAGACCATATATCAGTCTGGAACTACCCACGTAGAACCCTACTCCCACTACGACGATGCCTATGATGTCAGCGCGGGCTTTGTCCATGCCGATATAGGCTACAGCTTTAGCGAAGGGTTCTGGGGTCCGATAAAAACCCGACTGTCGGTGGAATATGATTATGCCAGCGGCGATAAACCGGGCGGCAAATACGGGCGATTTGATACCCTATTTGGCATGCGACGCGCTGATTTCGCTCCCGATGGCATCTATTCCCAGATAGGCCGCGCCAATATCAGCACACCGGGTGTCAGGCTTGAAATTGCCCCCACGGCGCGGTTTGACGCCTTTGTGGTCTATCGCGGCCTATGGCTGGCAGAGCCTACGGATAGCTTTTCAACCCCAGGCGTCAGAGACTTCTCTGGGCAATCCGGCAGCTTTGCGGGCACCCAGCTTGAGGGCCGTGCGCGTTTCTGGCTCGTGCCCAAGCTCCTTCGGGCCGAAGTCAATGCCGCAATGATCGATAAGGGCCATTTCCTGAAAACCTCCCTCTATCCGTATAATTCTCCCGATACGCACTATATCTCCGTCGCCCTGACCAGCAGTTTTTAGTTCAGGTTTGAAAGGCGGAGCGCATCTTCCTCATCCTGCTCCGTTTATGGGGAAGCGGGCGGCCGGTGCCGTGGCTGCAAGCAGACGGAAGAGCACTCAAACGGTGACAGTGGAGCCGTTAACGTAAAAAAAACGGGTGAGGTTGCCCTCACCCGCTTTGATTTTCAGGCCTTACGCATCGGCCTTTTCGTCATCCGTCACCGGCACCGCCAGATTTGATGAATGCTCAATCAGCACGCCGGTTTCTTCGTCACGGACAATCTCTTCACCGTTCAGAATCCGGATGATCTCCTCACCGGTCAGGGTTTCTATCTCCAGCAAGGTCTTGGCCAGACGGTGCAGACCGTCATTGTGCTCAGTCAGGATGCGCTTGGCGTCATCATAACCGGCCTGAACCAGACGGCGGATTTCACCGTCAATCTTTTGAGCCGTGACTTCCGACACATCGCGACCAAAGGCCCCGTGTTCGTCCTCACTGTCCTTATAATTGACCAAACCCAGCTCATCCGAATAGCCCCAGCGCGTCACCATAGCCTTAGCCAGCTTGGTGGCCTGCTGGATGTCGGACGACGCCCCCGACGTGATCTTATCTTTACCAAAGATCAGTTCTTCGGCGACACGACCGGCCATCAGAATGGCCAGACGCGAGGTCATCTGGGTGAAGTTCTGCGAATAGCGGTCGCCTTCCGGCAACTGCATCACCATACCGAGCGCACGACCGCGCGGAATGATGGTCGCCTTATGGACCGGGTCAGCTTCCGGGACTTTAAGAGCCACAATGGCGTGGCCGCCTTCGTGATAGGCCGTCAGCTTCTTTTCGTCCTCGGACATAGCCATCGACTTGCGCTCAGCGCCCATCATGACCTTATCCTTAGCGTCCTCAAAGTCCTTCATGGTCACCAGCTTGCGGTCTTTACGGGCGGCCATCAACGCAGCCTCGTTGACCAGATTGGACAGATCAGCCCCGGAGAACCCAGGCGTGCCGCGCGCAATCACCTTAACATCGACATCCACAGCCAGAGGTACGGGCTTCATGTGGACGCGTAAAATGGCTTCGCGGCCGGTCAAATCAGGGTTTGGTACCACAACCTGACGGTCAAAACGACCCGGACGCAGCAGGGCCGAATCCAGCACGTCCGGACGGTTGGTGGCGGCGATGATAATGATGCCCTCAGACGCTTCAAAGCCGTCCATTTCCACCAACAACTGGTTCAGGGTCTGCTCGCGCTCATCGTTACCGCCGCCGTGACCGGCCCCGCGGTGACGACCGACCGCGTCGATTTCATCGATAAAGATAATGCACGGCGCGTTTTTCTTGGCCTGCTCAAACATGTCCCGAACGCGCGAGGCCCCGACACCGACAAACATTTCCACGAAATCAGAGCCGGAAATCGAGAAGAACGGCACACCGGCTTCACCAGCCACAGCACGGGCCAGCAGGGTCTTACCCGTCCCCGGAGGGCCGACCAGCAAAGCCCCTTTGGGGATCTTACCGCCCAGACGCTGGAATTTTGTGGGATCTTTCAGGAAATCAACCACTTCGCGCAGTTCTTCCTTAGCTTCATCAACGCCGGCGACATCGGTAAAGGTGACGCGGTTTTTATGTTCGGTCAAAAGGCGTGCCTTAGACTTGCCAAAGCCCATAGCGCCACGACCACCGCCCTGCATCTGGCGCATGAAGAATATCCAGATACCGATGATCAGCAGGATCGGCAACAGGCCCGACAGAATCTGCACAAACAGCGAAGTCTGCGCGGTCTGAACCTTCACATTGACGCCCTTGGCGTTCATGGTCGAGGCCAGTTCCTCATTCGGATACGGCGTGACGATCTTATAGACCTTTTTGTCCTTGGTGGTCGCGGTCACTTCATCGCGGTGAAAGGTCGCTGAGGCGACGTCGCCCTTATCGACGGCGGCAATCAATTGCGAATAGGTCATTTCCGACGGCTGCGCCGGATAACCACCCTTTTGATTCATATAGGTATAGGCGCCGATCAATACCGCCAGCAAAGCCCCGACAATCGCCAATGAACGCAGGTTCATAAACCTCAATCTCCCAACGCCAGCATGGCGTAATCAATAATCATATCCGCGCAGGTTCATCCCGCACAGGTCAAATCCAGCTTCGACAACCTATATAGTGTGGATATTTGCGCTTTGCTATGTCTGCCCCGTCAGAGTCTGCGCAACAGATCATATTCATTCGCCACCTGGCCCAGCGCATATAAGAAACGCAAGGCCACCCACGACCGTAAGGTCACGCCGTCACTGTTGTCCGGTTCGGATAACAACACAAGTCTGTTGCCCGTTTCACTGCCCATTTTCACGACCGGCAGCGCTCCGCGCAAGCCTGCCGGAACCTGCAAATATCGCGCCAGATCGACCTCGGATAACGCCCCCTTATGACCCTGAACCGCCATGATGGTCACGGGGCGGGGTCCGGCGCGCACTTCAAACCTCCCATCCCACATGGCAGCGGCGGCGGGCGCGAGCATAAGCGGCGATACGGCCCGCCGTGTCATATCGCCCGGTTCACGGCCGATCAGGAGCGCGCCCTCGCGCCGTATCAACCGCGCCCCGGACAGCACAAACGGCCCTGCCTCAGCGCGTTTAAGGCCGTTAACGATCGCCGCCACACTGTCTGAACGCGGCAGACCCGCCCCGCCACCGGCACTGACCATCGCCGCCGCCACGACCTTATGCGCCGCAGCTTGCGGCAAGCTCAGGAGGTAGTCGGCATCCATCGTTATAATCCCTGCCCAACCAAGCGTTTGCGGCACGCTCAAAAATTCTGAAATGTTAATCGGCACGTCGGGCACGTTCGATGCTGCGGGTTCACACCCCGTCAATTCGGTACGGGCGCGCGATCTCAAAAATTTGGGATTTTCATTGGCCGGGTCATCGACCCAGCCCACACCGATGGCGGTCAGCCAGTCACGCAGCCTCTGCCGCGGCACATTCAATAATGGGCGATAGATGAACACGCCCCGCCCCTGCGGCCACACCGGCGACGGCGCCCACATCTCCGGCGCGCCTACGCTTGAGCCCATATCCCGCATGAGGCTGGCCTCAAGGATATCATCGCGATTGTGGCCCAGACAAAGCACCTCAATGCCCTTGCCCCGCGCGGCATCGGCGATCAAACCATGACGGGCCTGACGGGCCGCCGCCTGAATACCGGTGGCCGGTTTATCGCCGATCCAGTCCAGACGGGTAAAACTGTGGCCAAGGCGGTCGGCCAGAGCCTCCACCTGCGCGCACCAGTCTACGCTCTGCGGATTAAGGCCATGATCGACACAAAAGACCTCAAGCGGACGCTTGCCCCACAGGTGCAGCAGGCACAGTAAGGCCACACTGTCGCCGCCGCCGGATACCGCCACGCCCAAAGGCTGAGCGCTACCGGGGATCAGATAGCGCTCAAAGCTTTTGAAAATATCGAGTAATTCAACGAACGGCTGAAGCGCCTTTCGCCACGAGCTAAGGTCATCCAATCGCGGTTACGCCGCACATTGCGCCTTGCCCTTAAGCGCCTTGGCCTGAGACTTCATCGGTGCTGATGCCTGAGCCGCATAGCGTTTATCGAACTCGGTCAGGGCCGCGCAGGTCTCAACCTTACGGTTCAGATCCGCCAGAGCGGTCGCCAGCTTGACGGTCGATTCCGGCGCCCACGACGCCTTGGGCCACCCCTTAAGCGAGGTGGCATAGGCCGCGACCGATCCCGAAATATCGCCGCGCATAGTGCGAATCTGGCCCAGACGGAACCAGGCTTCGGCTACCTGGGCTGATTTCGGCCACTGGGTCGTAAAGGCCTCAAAAGCGGTTGTGGCCTCATCAAGCTGATTGCTGCTCATCAGGCTATAGGCCTGATCGAAATCGGTTTCAGCGCTGCCCGTTGTGGGCGGTGGCGGCGGGGGGCCAGCGAGAGCCGCCTCCATGTCTTTGGATTTGGCATCCAGCAGATCAACGCGCTTGGTCAGGGTATCGGTGCGCGCCGTCAGAGCCTGGACCTGAGACTGAGCCTGGGTGGCCGCAAAATTGGCTTCTTCCAGTTGGCCGGTCAGGCGCGTCAGTACAGCGGCCTGCTCATCCAGTTTGCGCGACAGAAAGTCAACGGTGGCCTGCAAGGCCACAACCTCGGGATCTGGTTCAACCAGAATGGGAGGAGCAGCTTTATTTTCGGTTTTCTGGACCGCGCGCTCCAGCTTACGGACGTTACGATCCAGACGATCTAGGCGCTTCTTGTCCCAAACGATCGCGGCCGGGGCATTCGGATCGGCGGGTGCGGCATCATCCTCATCGGAAATGGCATAGTTCTGCGCGACAGCGGTGGACATTACCGACATACCGCCCGTCAGGGCCAAGGCCATAACCAGACCGCTGACGTAATGACGCAAAGCTCGTTTTCTAGCTGCCGTTTGTTGCCAACGCACCTGAACACTCCCGCATGTAAATAGAAACTGCACTGTAAGGCCCATAACATAAAGAGTCAGGCGTTACAGTTTTATGAAACTGGAGACTAACCATAAAGACGGGCCGAAATATGACAAGCTCAAATCCCGGCGTAGCTTAAGGAAACTCAAATCCCAGGCCCTTGCCAATAAAAAACCCCTGCTGCGAGAACAGGGGCTTTTTCAGATTTAGCTTTAAGGCTTATTTCGACGCCGACAGCTTGTCGTTCATGACCCAGCCGATATTGTCGTTATCATCGGCCACTTGCCACCACATGCCGTTCTTTTCGCCGGTCGGATAGACCGTCAAGCCGACAGGCAAGGCGCGAAGCACCTTGCCCTTAGCATCCGGTGTACTGCGCAAGGTCGTGGCCGTCAGAACATCAAAGCTGCGCGTTGGGGCTGCCGCCGCACCGCCGATGTCGATCCCGCCCAGATTTTGAACCATGTCCGTATAGGCCATGATGAAAGCCTGTGTGACCATGCGGCCGATTTCCGTGCTTTCATAACCGCCGCCAACGGCCCCGGCAAAGCCCGCACCGCCGCCAACACCCCAAGTCAGGTCATTTTTAGCAGCACTGCCCGAAAATGAGTTGGATTCAGACGTGCGCACGTCGGTCAGAGACAGAACCGTTTCGGCCTCAAGCTTTTTAGTGCGGAAGCCACCGACAACGGCACCGGCGCGACCACCGATCATGCCGCCGATCAGGCCCGCAGCCCCACCGCCACCGGTGTTGGAATCGGCTGCGGCCACTTCGGCGACCAGCACAAAGTCAGCGGCCTTGATCTGGCCCTTACCCATGTTTGAGCCCTTTTGCAGGCCCAGAGAATTCCCCAATTCGCGTTCGCGTGCGGCCACATCCATGCCCGCCCCGCGATCCACCAGACTGAAACAACCTGATTTCTGAACCACGACCTTCAAGAGTTTGGCCGGTGGGGCCAGATTGTTCTGTGTCCAACCGTAGGAATCGTCGCCGTCAACGATGGTGATCGAGCCCAGCTTTTTGGAGCATTTCGGGATTTCAGCGACCATCTTATTCTGATGCTGCTGAACCTTTGACGATTTCGCCATCGTCGATTGTGCAAACACTTGAGGGGTCGCGCCCAGAGCGCAGACCGTGGCGGCCGTCATGGCCAAAAGACGAAATTTGAGCATTTTCAGCCCCCTGAAAATCTGAGTGAATGATTGATACTTAAGGTTTGGATTTTACTACGCCGCCGTGGAAATCACCATACGCAATCACGGCTCATGATTACAAAAATCGGGCCCATGCGTAGCACAGGCCCGATCAAAATCAACGTGATTTATCGCGTGGTTCTCAAGACTTACTGAGCGCCTTCGGTCAGGGTCGTCTTGGCGTTACGGTTCTTGGCCCAGCCGTCTTCCGAAGCGGTCGTGTCGAGCGGGTTTTCTTTACCGTAGGAGATGGTCGAGATGCGGGCCGGAACGACACCCTTTTGCGTCAGGTATTGCGACACAGATTCGGCGCGGCGGGCCCCCAGAGCGAAGTTGTATTCACGGGTGCCGCGTTCATCGGCATTGCCTTCGATACGGATCTTGACGGCGGGATAACGCACCAGCCACGCGGCCTGAGCGTCCAGAAGCGCCTTGGCGTCTTCGCGCAAGCCCGATTGATCCAGATCGAAATAAACACGGTCGCCCACATTGACCACAAAGTCCTGCTGCGAGCCGGGGATGACGCCGACCGGAGCGACCGGTGCGGGCGTAGGTGCGGCTTCAGGCATAGGGGCGGGCGTCGGCACAGGCTCAGGCATAGGCGCGACAGGCTCTTCCTTCGGCTTGGATGCACAGGCCACCACGGTCGCCGACACGAACGTGACAAGCGCGATTTTGGAAAGGGTTTTGAGGGTCATGATCATCAGAAGTCGTTCCTTAAAGTCTGCCGGTTTAAATGCGCATCGGCCTCATGGGCTAAAACCGATACATGAAATTTGTGACGCCTTTATAAGGCCTGTAAACATTGATCGTTACGATGATATGGCTTTGGGGCTTTGTCAAACCGAAGTGGTTGCAAATCAAAGGCATCTGTACGATTTCGATCATTGATAGCTTATGAAGCCTGAGTTTATCGCCTCAAAGTGTAAAAAAGCGATAGTTCTCGCCTGAAAGAAATATGCGCCCTACTTCAAACGGGGTGACCAGGCCGGATCAGATGCCCCGCCGGGGTACGGAACCGCACGTTCAACACGGCCGGTAACATCCACCGTCCACAGCGACGGCATCCCGCCCGGAGGCTCACGGAAGAACATGATGTAACGGCCATTGGGCGCCCAGGTCGGGCCTTCCTCCAGATAGGATGAGGTCAACAGGCGCTCACCCGAACCATCCGCGCCCATCACCCCGATCGAGAACCGGCCGCTGGACTGCTTGGTAAAGGCGATCAGATCACCCTTGGGCGAATAGACCGGCGTCGAATAGGAGCCGCCGCCAAAGGTAATCCGGCGGATGCCCGATCCATCCGCATTCATCGCATATATCTGAGGGGAGCCGCCGCGGTCAGACGTAAAGACAATCGTTGATCCATCCGCCGAAAATGACGGCGAGGTTTCAATCGACGATTCCGTCGTCAACCGGCGCGTAGAGCGCGAGCGCAGGTCCATGACATAGATGTCGGTATTGCCGCCCTGAGCCACGCTATAGGCCAGCTTGGAGCCATCGGGCGAGAAGCGCGGCGCGAACACCATGCCCTTGATCTGGCCGACCGTTTCCTGACGGCCCGTCTCAATATTGAAAATATAGATGCGCGCGGAATCATCACGCAGCGCCATATAGGTGATTTCCTGAGAATCCGCATTAAAGCGCGGAGTCATGACCTTATAGGACCCATCGGTCAGATAGGACGGGTTAGCGCCGTCCTGATCCATGATCGCCAGACGCTTGATGCGCTTGGCGCGCCCCCCGCTCTCGGCCACAAACACGATACGGGTATCGAAATAGCCTTCTTCGCCGGTCAGTTTTTCATAGATGGCGTCGGCAATCTTATGGGCGATGCGGCGATAGTTTTCGGGGGTGGCGGTAAACGACATGCCCAAAAGCTGCTTTTCGGAGAAGACATCCCAAAGGCGAAAATCAACCTGCAACCGCCCCTGCCCGTCAATAAAGGCCATGCCATTGGACAGGGCCTGCGCGTTGATGGTGCGCCAGTTTTCAAAGTTCGGTGTTACATTGACATCAAGCTGCGATTGAATAAACGCATTCGGATCAATCGGCCGGAAAAAGCCAGATCGCTCCAGATCGGCCATGACCACCTTGGAAATCTGCGTCCCCAGATTGCCCGACGCATTGGTCGCCGCCGAATCAATCTTGATGGCGATTGGCAAAGGCTCAATCACACCCTGATTGACGGTGGCCCGCAACGGCTCCTGAGCGCTCGCGGGCATGACCGCACACGATAAGGCCGCGATCACACTCGCTAAAGCCATAAGGCTGCGGATCATAAAGTGTCTGTGGGGCGTAGAATTCCGGATCATCTGGGCCTCTCTGGGGTCTGGCGTCTCACCTGTGGGGCGAGCCAACCTTTAAGAACGCTATAGTCGTAACGAAAATAAAAGAACAATGGGGCAGGATTATCGCGACGCACAGAAAGTTTTGGCATCAAACGTAATAATCAGTGCCCGGTTATAAAGCCCATCGGGTAAATCGCCGTAGGGCTGGCCACGACTGACCGCCGCAATAGCCCGTGACGCACCGGCCTGCCAGACCGGATCGCTGCGCCGATCCAGCCATTCCGGCCCTTTGACGACGCGACCGCCGGGGGACAGCGTAAACCCAATATCGACTTCGACCTGGTTAGACCCCGGCACGTCGCAATTCGGCGACCATAGCTTTTGCAGCCGCGCGGTCAGCGCATTCATAGCAGGCCCCGTATCTGCCGGTGATGATCCGGCATTTGACGCCCCATCGGTCGCGCGGGTGTTGGCCCGTGCGGGGGCGCGCGTCGGCGCTTTTGACGGCGAGCTTTGCATTTTTGTCAGGGCATCGAGGTCCAGCGCCTTTGGAGCCGGTTTGGCCGGAACCTTTTGCGCAGGCTTCTTCGTGTCCTGCGGTTTTTTCAGGCCGTCCTTGGAGACTTCCGGGGCCTTGGGGGCCGCTTTCGGCTGAGGCGTCGGGGCCTTAGCCACTTCGGGCTTAGGCACTGGCTGTTTCGGGGCCGGTGTTGGCGGGGCCGGTTCAGGCACGACTTCGGGCGCAGGCTCCGGTTCCGGCGGCTTAACCGCCAGTTCATCAACGGGGGCCGCCGCCTGTTCAAAGGTTGGCATGTCTGAGATAATCGTCACCGGCACGGACGAGGTCAGTGTCCTGGGCGTCTGATGCTTCCAGGTAATGAAGGCAAGCGCAAACACGCCGACATGCAGCAGAACCGATAATAAAAGTGAACCGGATCGTTTCATTACGGCTGCGTCACCTCTGGCGATGTCGGGGCAGACGCGGCTTTTTCACCGACACTTTCGGTCAGCAGATTGATTTTGGTAAAGCCCGACGTCGACAGCTTGGCCATCACACGCGCCACGCTCTCATAAGGGGCCGTGCCATCGGCACGGACATAGACGGGCTTAGAGGTATCGCCATTGGTCATGGCCAGCAGTCGCGCCGCCATCTGATCGTAGCTGGCCGGATCATCCATGACGTAAATGCTGCCGTCGCGCTGCACCGATACCGTCAGCGGATCGCCCTCATCCTTAAGCGCTGCCGCTTCGGTCTTAGGCAGATCAATCTTGACGCCGGAGGTCAATAGCGGTGCCGACACCATAAAGATGATCAGAAGCACCAGCATCACATCCACCATCGGCGTGACGTTGATTTCCGACAATGCGGCCTTACGCCGCGATCTGCGCCCACCTCTGCGGCCTCCGCCGGCGGCGCCAGTTCCCAATGCCATGCCGGTCTCCTTACTTCAGGCCGCCGAGTTTGTCGGCCAGACGACGGGTCACTGACACCATCAGCTCATCCGCAAACCCTTCCATGCGCCCGACGAAACGGCCGGTCTTGGCGCTGAACAGGTTATAGCCGATATAGGCCGGAATTGCCGCCGCCAGCCCCATGGCCGTGGCAAACAGCGCTTCGGAAATTGCCGGTGCTACGGTCGCCAGATTAGTATCGCCCTGAGCCGCAATGGCCCCAAAGGCGTTCATAATCCCCCACACCGTACCGAACAGCCCGATAAACGGGCTGGCCGTGGCGATAACCGCCAGAATACTCAGGCCATCTTCGATCTGATCGGCTTCGGCGGAAATGACGTGATTAAGCTCACGGTCAATCTGGTTGACCAGCAGATCGCTCTGGGACGGGGTTATCACCTTGCCCTTATAGTCGCGCCAGGCGGCGGTCACCGCCACCAGTAGTTTCTGAAACGGCTGGGTCGGATTGGTGCCTAATGATGCCCCGATATCTTCGAGTGGACGGCCAGAGGCCAGCGTGCCTTCAAAACCGTCGGCCTCTTTGTTGAGGCGGTTCAGTTTCATAGTCTTGTCAATGATGATCGCCCACGACCACAATGAAGCCAGCACCAGGCCGATCATCACCGATTTGACGACCCAATCGGCCTGCATAAACAGTTCAACGAAATTCAAACCTGAACTGAGGGCTTCGGGGGCAGCCGCCGCTTCCATATAAGACTCCTAAAAAGTAACCTGACGCGCGAACGGCCATTCGCACGTTATTAAAATGTTTCGGCACCTTGCCTCAAGAGTGATGACAATTCTATGGCAAGGTTAATTAAGTTTATAATTTTCGGGGAAAGTGCAGTGATGCCGCAACTATCCGCAACGGATCACGGCTATTGGCGTTCGCCATCAGGTGTCAATACGTGCCCCGATAAAGCCTGTTTTAGCCGCAAACTATACCAGCAGATTATTGCCCGGATGGGCCGCCTCAACCGTCACCGCTTTTTCAGGCTTTAGGGTCTGCGGCTTATTTTCCGGCAGAAACTTCTCGCGCACGATCTCCAGCAGCGACTTGGGCAGACGGCGCGGACGCGACGCCATGTCGATGCACACCAGTTGCAGTTTGCCGACGCACAGAACCTTGCCCTTGCACTCAATGCGCTGGGTCAGGTTAAAGCGCGCCCCTTGTGAGCCGTCGATCTCACTGCGCACCCACAGGACATCATCGATCTTGGCCGGAGCATGGTATTTGACGTTGATTTCTGCCACCGCAAAGGCCAGCGGATCTTCGCGCGCGGCCAGATCGGAGTGCGGAATGTTCAACAGGCGCATAAAGTCGGAACGACCGCGCTCAAAATATTTCAGGTAATTGGCATAGTAAACGACGCCGGAAAAATCAGTGTCTTCGTAATAGACACGAATCGGCAAGCTATGGGTACGGCCATCGATAAAGCCCGATAACGCGCCCTCGACCAGAAAATCGATATCTTTCATAGCCCACCTACGCAAAAAGCGCTCAGGTCACACACACAATTATGCCCGACACGCTGGTCACACCGCCCATACCAATAATAAGCTACCTCTGCCGCAACGCAATATGAAAACCTTGCGCGTCCGGTCACGATTCGTAAAGACTTATTTAACCATAGGGAAGGGCTGTCGCCAAAAATTCAACGTAGTCATTGGCAACGCACAGTTGCGGCGGCCGTAAAGCACATATTACCCGTCAAACAGATCGCCCGTAGGGGGTATTGCTGCCGGTGGATTAAGGCCCAGATGCAGATAGGCGCGCGCACAGGCCATACGTCCGCGCGGGGTGCGCTGAATAAAACCCTGCTGCAGCAGGTAAGGCTCGATCATATCCTCAACCGCATCACGGGCTTCGGCAATGGCGGCGGCGATGGTCTCTAAGCCCACCGGTCCGCCGGAGTAGTTTTCAATCAGCGCCCGCAGATAGCGCCTATCGGAATGGTCAAGACCGACCTGATCGACCTCAAGCCGCGCCAGAGCTTTTGACGCCGCTTTTTTGTCAATTGTGGTCGCACCGTCTGCTGTCGCAAAGTCACGTACCCGCCGCAGCAACCGCCCCGCCACCCGCGGCGTCCCCCGCGCGCGTGAGGCGATTTCCGTGGCGCCGTCTTCGCTGACGGGCGTACCCAGTTTACGCGCCGCCCCGATCACCACCCGCGTCAATTCTTCGGGGGTATAGAACTCAAGCCGTAGGGGTATCCCAAACCGGTCGCGCAGAGGCTGAGACAAAAGCCCCGCCCGCGTCGTCGCCCCGACCAGCGTAAAGGGCGCCAAATCAATACGCACGGTGCGCGCGGCGGGCCCATCGCCGATGATCAGGTCAAGGACATAGTCTTCCATCGCCGGATAGAGGATTTCTTCCACCGCCGGATTGAGCCGATGAATTTCGTCGATAAACAGCACGTCATTGGGTTCAAGATTGGACAGGATCGCTGCCAGATCGCCCGCCTTGGCCAGCATCGGCCCGGAGGTGGCACGAAACCCAACCCCCAGTTCCTTGGCCACGATTTGCGCCAGCGTCGTCTTGCCCAGACCCGGCGGGCCATAAAACAGCACATGGTCAAGGGATTCGCGGCGGGCGGCAGCGGCGGCCACAAACACCTTGAGATTGGCCTTAAGCGGCGCTTGCCCCACAAAATCGTCAAAGGTTTGCGGACGCAGCGCACGGTCAATGCCCAGTTCGCTGGTCAGCGATCCGTGTTCATCGTCCTGCCGCTCGCCTGAAATTAATCTTGTCATATGCCTTACCTGCCAAGGGCTTTAAGCGAGGCACGGATCACCGCCGCCAGTTCCGCTTCCGGCCCCAGATCTTTTAGCGCCACATCGACGGCCTGTCGTGATTGTTGTTCAGACATGCCAAGCCCCATCAGGGCGGCAACGCTTTCGCCATTGATCGAAGGTTTTAGGGTCGTCACGGTTGCCGGGCTGTAGCCAATCGGCTCAAACACGCCGGCGGCGGTCAACGGCTTTCCTTTGAGTTCAATGACGATGCGTTGTGCCAGCTTTGGGCCCACACCCGATGCCCGCCCCACCTTGGTCTTATCATCAGACGCCACCGCCTGCGCCAGTTCCATCGGCGTCATGATATCAAGCACCGCCAACGCGGCCTTCGGCCCCACCCCCTGCACCCCTTGCAGGGAGACAAAGGCCTGACGCTCATCCTTGGTCAAAAACCCGAACAGGCGCGTACCGTCTTCGCGGGTAACGCTTTCGATGTGGACGATGACCTCAGCCCCTAACTCCGGCATATTGGCCAGGGTGCGCACCCCGCAGCGGACGATATAGCCCACACCGCCGACCTCAATCAGCGCTTCTTCGTCGCTCAGTTCCAAAACAAGGCCCCGCAAACGCCCGATCATGCTACGCTCCGCTTGGTTTTAAGTTGCGCTACCGCTGCGCTGCTTGAGCGCGATTTTTTTTGCGCTACCACTGCGTTGCTTGAGCGCAACATAGCCATCTTACGCTTATGGGCATGGGTGATCGCCACCGCCAGCGCATCGGCCATGTCGGCCGTCAGCGTTGCCTCAGCGCCTGCGCGGGGCAGCAGACGCTTGACCATGAACAAGACCTGATCCTTATCGGCGCGCCCTGCCCCCACCACCGATTTTTTGACATCAAGTGCTGCGTATTCCGCCACGCTCAAACCCAGCTTTGCCGGGGCCAGCATCGCTGCTGCCCGCGCATGGCCCAGTTTAAGGGTCGAGGCCGGATTCATATTCACAAAGGTTTCTTCGATCGCGGCTTCATCAGGGTGATAGGTTTCAATCACCTGCGTCAGCCCTTCAAACAAATCCAGCAGGCGGTCTGACAAGGCCTGCTTTTCATCCGGCGTGATGACCCCGTGCCCGACCCACGACAGGCGCGCGCCGTCAACGTCGATAACGCCCCACCCCAGTCTGCGCAGACCGGGATCAAGTCCGATGATCCGAATCGTGTTCTTCATATGTTCGATATAAAACAGGTCTTATCGGCCCGTGCAACCGAACAATGGTTAACACCAGCGTCTAAACCGAAGACGGTAGCCCGTAGGCCTGCTCAATTTCCCGCAGATTGACCTCAACCTGCGCCAGTGCGGCCCTAGCTTTGAGCCAGGCTTCGTCCTCAGCCGCCATATCGCCGCGGGCCCGTTCGCGCTGGGTTAGGGTGCGCTGAAAAAAGGCATGATCGCGCACCAGATCGAAATAGGTGCGGCAGGCCCGTGTTGCCTCTTGCGCATCCGTCTCACGATCAAGAGCGGCATTAAGAAACTGATCAACGGTTACGGTCACACCCCCTCCTTCCCATTTAAGATGTCGCAAAACCTTTATAAGGTATAGTTAACAAACACACATAGCAAGTCGAGTGGGCAAGTCGAGTGGGCAAGCCAGGGAAAGCCACGACAAGGGATCACCCTGCGGGTGGCCAAAAAGTTGCACCTTTAGCCCCGACGGGCGTTATGGCGCTTCTTTTTGAGACATATTGATTTCAATACGATTGCCAGATGCCCAAGCTTAGGCTTAACTCAAGGCTGTGGGTAATCAGGTTCTAGCAGCCGGTTATGGGGGCAAACGTGAGCAATATGGACATGGGTGAAACCTTAGACGGCGAACATCTGCCTGAGACGGATTCAGCAAAGGTCACAGACAAAGTCATGAAGGCCTCAAAGTCTCGCCGTCGCCAGCCTTTGACCGGCTTTATAGTTTTAATACTGACCGGCCTTTTGATGTGCGCCGGGGCCATGTTCATTGCCGATGCGCCTCTGGGTGGCCCGGCTGAGGACTGGATAAGCTGGGCCCGCATCGAAACCGTTCCGTCGGGCGTATTGCTTATCGGTGCCGTCATCATTCTGATCGGCATCATCGGCTGCCTGTTTCGTCTGACCGCGCCGGTATCCCGCCGCCCAAAAATCACGTCATCACAGTCCGCAATTACCAGTGATGACTTTGATCTGGCCATCCCCGAAGACCAGCTTCAAATTCACGCCGAAGGGCTCAAGACCGCCAGCGTCCATTATCTGAGCGCAGATACGCCTGAACAGACGAACCGCAACCGCGCCTCACTGCGGTTTGAAGCCCCGCCCGCCACAACACAGGCGGGCCTGTCGCAATCCCAGGCCCCGCAGACAACGCCTTCCAGCCATGAATTGATCCCGCACTATGGTGACAATGCCGCCGATGCCTTTGGCCTGCCCAAGCCTCATCTGGACGCGGCCGCCCTGCGCCGTCCCGCCGATGTGCCGCGCCCTGCGGCCACGCCCGCAACTACCGATGTCCTGTCGCCGGAGCATGGGTTGAGAATTTCCACACCGTCATCATCCGACCGCAGTGCCGAGACTGTGGCGGTGGCTGCCCCGCCGATGGCCGAGGTCATTCCCCTGCGTCCGGCAGAGCCTCAGCCTGCCGCCGCCGTTTACAGTGAGCCCCTGCCCGAACCTGTACCGGCGCCTGTCGAAGCCGCGCCGATGGAATTGACTGAAACCGTTACTGACCCGATTGAAGCCGCCCTTCTGGCTGATACGCCGGAAACCTCAGTGCGGGAACTGCCCGAAAGCGATATCAACGCGGTCATTTCCTCGGCCATGCGCTTTATCGAAACGCCTGCGGCCCCAGAGATATTGACAGAGCCACCCGCACAGGTCGCCATTGCGCCCGCCGCCCATGATGCCTATGCCCCCGCCGTCGCCGTGCCGATCATGGCGGAGCCGAAACCTTTGCTTGCCCCGGTCGAAGCCGAAATCGCGCCTGAACCGGCCCCGGTCATCCCGGCGCTGACGCCTGAGCAGGAAATCGGTCAGGCGGTCTCAACCGCCCTGTCCGTGTGGCCCGACGCGACCCGCCCGATCGCCGCCGAAGAATTGTCGGTGCGCCTAAGCTATCTCTATTATGACAAATCCCCAAAGACCCGCGACGTCTTTGATCTGATTGCGTGCGGAGATTTGTCCGCCGCCGCCAGCCGCTTACAGACCATCGCCAATGAACTGATGAACGCCGGCGCCTTTGCCCATTCGGCGGAGCTGTGGCGGATTTACGGTGCCCTGCACATGGGCCGCGACGACCCCAAGGCCATGCTGGCCTATGAGCAGGTGTCCGAGCTTGATCCGTCCGACGCAAATGTGCATCTCTATCTGGCCCGACGGTATCAGATGGATGGCCGGACCGACGCCTTGGCCCCCGTCATTGGCCGAGCACTGGCCGTGGTCAGCGACCCGCAGACCCGTTCAGGCCTGTTGACCCAATATGCCGACATCAAGTTCAAGGTTGGTGACCTGACGACGGCGGCGACGGCGTTTGAGGAACTGAGCCTGATCAACGAAAGTCTCGCCTATCTTGATCCGGGCAATATTCAGGTGCGTTCCGGTCAGGCGATGGCTCTGGCGCGTCTGGCTCAAATCCGTGAAATTCAGGGTGAGCACCATAAGGCCGCACCGATGTATCGCAAGGCCTATGAGGTCTTTTCGGAGTTATCCGCCCAAATGCCGGGTCATGCCGGACTCAGAGCCATGGCCGAAAACGCCCTGCGCGATGTTCAGCGCCTTAGCGTCAACCCGTCTTAGGGACTACCCCCAGCTTTCGGTGACGCCCTTACGGCGGGCGGACACCGCCGATACCGCCGCACTCGATAAATCCGGACTGGGGCGGCCAAACAGATAGCCCTGACCAAACTCGATACTAAGCTGGCGGGCCATTTCATCCATTTCAGCGTTTTCGATCATTTCACCAATAACCTGACAGCCCAGTTCGTGGCTGAGCGACACAATCGAGCGGATCAGGGCGCGCTGACGGCTATCATTCACCGCCTCGCGCAGGAACGGCCCGTCGATCTTGACGAAATCGACCTCAAAATGGCGCAAATAATTATAGGACGCCGCGCCTGATCCGAAGTCGTCCAGACACACCCGGAACGACATCTGATGCAGCCAGGCGATAAACCGACGGGCCGTCTCGAAATCCTTGACCTCACCGGTTTCGGTAATTTCAAACATCACGCGCTTGTTAAGGTTGCGGTACGGCTGGATCAGCTTGCGGAAATCGTGGCCGAACTGCGGGCTGGCAATCGACTGACCGGAAATATTGACCGCCACAACCGCGTCAGCCTGCGCGCCCACCGCCGACAACACCTTTTGACACACCGCCAGATCAAGATCGTGGATCAGGCCAATCTGTTCGGAAAAATTGATGGTGTCATAGAGATTACGGCCATCCTTAAGGCGCAGCAAGGCCTCATGGTGGTGGACCGTGCGGTCATAAAGACGCACTATCGGTTGATAGAAAATCTGGAAATCACCATTGTCGATCACCGATTTAATCGATGAAAACTCCGCCACCGTGTCTTCCATGGCGGCTTCCAGACTGGCTTCGATGGTCGGAGGCACCTGATCAGGCGAGCGAGCAAAGGTTTGGGTGATATAGGCCAGTGCCTTTTTGATCGCCGCGTGATCCAGATTGCCGGTCTTAAGATGGATCGACATCATCTTGGGCCCAAGCGCCCCGCTGGCCAGTCCCGCCGCCTGTCCCACAGCATCAATTTCCGCCATCAGACGCGCCTCAGCGTGCTGATCACTGGCCGGTCGCAACACGCCAAAGCTGTCGTCAGGCAAGGCCCCGCCCTGCCCCGCTACAGAGTTTGCCCGCAACACCCCGGCGATTTCCTGCATCAGCAGGGCCTGCTGATCGTTGCTTAAGGTCGTGCGCACCTTGGTCAGCCCTTTGAGCTTGATCAGGGTCATGTCGAGATCAGCGGCTTTTGACGCCCCGGCGCGAATGATATCGAGCGCCAGTTCGTTAAAACGCTCAGCCGTCACCAGTCCGGTCTCATCCTGATCCGGCGCATCAGGGCGAACATTGTTGAGGATGCTTAAGGTCAGATGGATTTCGTCGGCTCGTGACGGGATAAAGCACGCCCCGACATTGACCAGCATAGCCGCCTTACCGTCGGCCCTCAGATAAACCGCGACCGGATCGATACGACCCTTTTTCGTGGTATCTTTCAGTTTTCGTTGCAGAAAAGCCTGATCCTGCGGCTGAAACAGTTCGATGACCGAGCGACCTTTGAGGGCAGCGCCCTCAGCCCCCAAAAGCGTGCGGGCCGCACCGACGACCGATTTGATGGTCAGATCCAGACCGACCTCAATCAAAAGATCTGCCGCCGCCAGAGAATAGGCAATATAGCTGTCTCTCTGCGCTTTATAATTTTCACTCATGTGCAGGCCTTTTGCCACGCATGTCGCGCCCGCGACCTGCCCCGATACTCAGAGCTTAAATCGTATACGCGTTAATCTTTATAAATTTACTAATGGCGATACAGCGGGCTAAGGCGAAGACTTAAGGCCGCCATGACTTTGATGACGCAGGGTATGAGCGCGTAAAATAGCGGCAGATAGACACCACTGTGCGCCACGCCCGGCTGATAGCCGAACCATGCCAGCGCGGGCAGGCTTAAACCCGTGGCCAGCGACAGGGCCAGCTTTGATAGAAAGGCCAGCAGCGCATAGTACCGGCTGGCCGCCGTTTCATGGCCTTGCGCCTCCAACCGGTCAGCGACGATGGCGGACGGCAGGGCCAGATCAGCTCCAAACGCCGTGCCCGACAATATGCACACGGCGGCGAACATAATAACTGCATCAGGCGGCAAAATGAACGCCCACATAAAGGTCAGGCTGGCCAGAACCATGCTCAAACCCCACGCCCGCCCCTTGCCAAAGCGCGCCGAAATGCGCTGCCACAGCGGCATGGTCGCGGCCCCGCTAACGAAATAGAGGATAAGAAACAGGCCGGTATAGGCCTCAGCGTTCAAGTGATCGCGGACGTAAAATATGATCAGCACCGCCGGTATAGCTGAGGCCAGACTGCTCAGGCCGTAGGTTACGATAAACCGACGTACCCATGGTTCGCGCATAAGGGTCAGGTAATTCAAAGAGACAGCCTTGGCTGGACGCGCCATCTCCGCCCTACCCGACCAGTGCCAGAACGCCGTAACCCCGATGATCAAACTGATCAGGCACAGCACCGACAGCCAATGAAAGGCTGCGCCCGCCTCCATGGACCGCGCCAAAACCGTGGGCGTCACCGAGCCCAATAGCAACCCGATAAGCCCCAAGCCTTCGCGCGACCCGGCGACCTTGACGCGCTCAGAGCCATCAACCTGCCACAGTCCGCCCATCGCCTGTAAGTTTATGCCCACCATCGAAAAGCCGGTGGTGCAGATGAGGATGCTTAAGGCCATCCACAAAAGCGGTTCTCCCGCCGGATGAAACAGCATCCAAAACCCCGCCCCCAGCAGCACCGCGCCAGACAGCACAATCACGCGGCGCATCTCATGAAAGCGGTCGCTCAAACTCCCGATCAGCGGGTCCTGGACGGCATCGATCAGCCGTAACCCCACCAGCGCGGCCCCCATCGCGGCCAGCGGCACCCCAAGGTCGGTCGCGTAGTAGTCCGGCGCATGGATAAACAGCGGCAAACCCGCAAACGCCACCGGCAGGGCCAAAACACCATAGGTGATAAGATTGAGAGCATTTGGTCGCATCTTATCACTACGTCCTCCCGACCATGAGGGATCACCACAGATTGACAGGCGCCGCCGGATATTGGCAAAGATCGCTATATCTCAAAAGGGATTCCCATGCCGAATTTGCCTGTCAGCGTCACTACCATCGGCCTTCTGATCGCCTCGAACATCTTCATGACCTTTGCCTGGTACGGCCACCTTAAGTTCAAGACCGAAAAACTATGGGTGGTTATTCTGGTCAGTTGGGGCATCGCGTTTTTTGAATACTGCCTGATGGTACCCGCCAACCGCATCGGCTACGGCACGTTTAACGCCGTGCAGCTTAAGACGATACAGGAAGTGATTACCCTGACGATATTTGCGGCGTTTTCGGTCTGGTATCTGGGTGAGCCGCTCAAATGGACGACCGTGATTGGCTTTACCCTGATCGCGGCGGGCGCTGCGTTTATCTTCTATAAGCCTTAAAGCCGCCCCAATCCGATCATACCGTCCACAGGTAGTCAGTTCCCTGTAAATTTGCGTTCGCCGGTCTGTTTAAGCCTCGCTTGAAAAGAAAGCCCGCCCATGCGCTCATATTCCCGCCACGCCTTTTCACGCCGGGCAGCTCTGGCTATGGTCATGGCGACCGCCGCCTTACCTGCCCGCGCTGCGCCATCAGGCCGGGTGGTGGATGCGATCCTGCCGTCCGCACACTTTGGCCACAACCTGATCGGCATAAGCCCGGATCGCCGCATAAGCGTCTATCTGCCGCCGTCCTATGGTACTGGCCGCAAGCGCTATCCGGTAATTTATTATCTGCATACCTTTTTTGAAGATCAGCGCACGGTCTTTGATCAGCACGGCATTCAGCCCCTTATGGAAACCGCTTTTGAGCGCGGTGACATGGGCGAGGCCATTCTGGTCAGTGCTGATTTTTCAACCCCGGTCGTCCATTCGATCTATACCAACTCATCGGTCACCGGAAATTGGGAAGACTTTCTGGTTCAGGAACTGGTGGCCTATATCGACGCTAATTATCGAACTTTGGCAGAACCGGCGGCGCGCGGACTGACCGGCGCCCATATGGGCGGTTATGGCGCCATTCGCATCGCAGGGCGCTACGGCGGCGTGTTCGGGTCCGTCTACGCCATGCATCCGGTCGGCACCGGCCACGGCGTTTATATCATGCAGTGCCGTCCGAACTGGGATCTGCTGGCTCAGGCCAAAACCCTCAATGATGTCAAGGCCGATCCGTTTTCGCAGATATTCACCGCCATCTATCAGGCCCACCTGCCCAACCCGGCCAAAGGCCCGCTTTACATCGATATGCCCGCGCGTCGGGTAAATGGCGAACTGATCATCGACCCGGCCCTGACCGAACGGCTTACGAATAGCTTTTTCCTGGAACGGCAGGTGGCGTCAGGGGCATAAAACCTTAAAGATCTGCGCGGCTTCAAACTCGACTGGGGCCGCTCCGACAGCAATATCGACCACGTCTATTCTAATCAGTCCTATGCCTTGAAGCTCAACGAGTACGGCATCCCCAATGAGGCCGAAGAATATAACGGCGGCTGGGGCGATAAGCACTGGGGCCCGCGTGGCCGGTTCGTGAGTGACGTTATCCCGTTCTTCAAGTCTCACCTTTCGGTGTGATCACATCGATTGACAGCCTCACGTCCCCGCGCCATGACGGAGCATGACGATTTCCCATCCTCTCGACCGGCCGGTATTGAGCGCCCTCACCTCTGGCTGGGCGCATCTTGCGCACGGCGATGACCGCGCGCGGCAGCTTGATCCGGCGTTTGGGCCGTTTGCAGCCAGCTTTGACGGCACGCCTGAGCCACTGGCAGATTTGACACCGGGGCCGGACGGGTTCTGGGTGGTGGAAAAGGCTGCGATTTCAGCACCTGCCGGGTTCGAGGTCGTCAAGGTCGCCCTGTGCCATCAGATGACGGCCGCACACATCACGCCGGGAGGTGAGGATTTTGAGGCGATTGCGCTAACCCACGCCGATGGCCCGGAGATGCTGGCTCTGGCGCGCCTGACCCAACCCGGCCCGTTTGCTGAGCGCACGCACGAACTGTCGGCGTTCATCGGCATCAAACACGATGGCCGACTGGTCGCTATGGCCGGTGAGCGCATGAAGATTGACGGCTTTTCCGAGGTCAGCGGGGTGTGCACCCATCCTGACTTTCGCGGCCGCGGCTATGCGGCGGGCCTGATGCGCCTTGTCGCGCGCCGTATCCTGGCGCGTGGCGATACGGCGTTCCTGCATACCTATGCCGACAATCAGGTGGCGATTGATCTCTATACGTCGCTGGGCTTCACTTACCGCGCGAGCTTGGTGGCGACGGTGTTGAAGGCCGGTTACCCGTTAACTTGGTGCAGGAGCAATAATGTCGGGATTTAAAATTGACGAAACCAAAACAGGTCTGGTTATTGACATCGACAGCCTGTCAAAGCTCGCCGCATTCCAAACCATCATCCTTTCAGCGAAATTTCCAGAAAATGGCGTGGCTAAAGCGGAAGTTTTGCTCAGCCCGTTAGTCGAACAATTGGTCGATGTCTGCCGTGAAAAGCTGGCAAACGAACCGTTTTGGCTGCAGGGGCATCGATACAGCGCTAATGATCCATTTGTCGCGTTGGTTGTAGCCGTAGTTGAGGACTATATCGAAAAGCATGACCTGCAATCGGAACGAAAAGCATTGCTGATGCGAGCTTTCAAACCGCATACAGTAGATGGTTTGAGTTAAAAGTCCCCCTCCGGCTCGACGCGCTTCGCTTACTCGGCACCTCCCCATCTTCGCAAAAGGCTCGATAGGGAGGAGAAAAAAAAGCGGGGATGTCTCCATCCCCGCCTGTTTTGACTATTATTCACTGTTCGCGATAACCCGCTGCGGGGTGGCGAAAAGGACTGGCTTTTGAGCACCTGACGCGACGTGTACATTAGGTACACGAGCAAAGGCGCGCAAAAAGACGGTTCTTTGCAGCCCGCCGCAGTAGGGTTAACGGGCGAACTTCTGGAACTTGATCCGGTGCGGGATCAGGCTATCCGTGCCGAGGCGGCGCTTTTTGTCTTCTTCGTACATTTCGAAGTTGCCTTCGAACCATTCGACGTGTGAATCGCCCTCGAACGCGAGGATGTGGGTCGCCAGACGGTCGAGGAACCAGCGATCGTGGGAGATGACCACGGCGCAGCCGGCGAACTCTTCCAGCGCCTCTTCGAGGGCCTGCAAAGTTTCGATATCCAGATCGTTGGTCGGCTCATCGAGCAGGATGACATTGCCGCCGGACGCCAGAGTTTTCGCGAGGTGGACGCGGTTGCGCTCACCACCGGACAGCAGGCCGACCTTCTTTTGCTGGTCGCCGCCCTTGAAGTTAAAGCCGCCGACATAGGACCGGCTGTTGATTTCGCGCTTACCGACGATCATCACATCGGTGCCGCCGGAAATGGCCTGCCAGACAGTGTGGTCGGGGTTCAGGTCGTCGCGGCTCTGATCGACATAGGCCAGCTTGACCGTTTCGCCGAGTTTCAGTGTACCCGCGTCAGGTTGCTCAACACCGGTGATCAGCTTAAACAGTGTCGATTTACCGGCACCGTTCGGGCCGATGACGCCAACAATCCCGTTGGGCGGCAGGCGGAAGGTCAGATCCTTGAACAACAGCTTATCGCCGTATTCTTTCTCTAAGCCGGTGACTTCGAGCACAAGGTTGCCGAGGCGCGGCCCGGGTGGGATCTGGATGGTCGCAAACGACTGCGCCTGACGCGAGTTTTCCTGTTCGCGGACCATGTCGTCATAGGCGGCCAGACGGGCCTTGGACTTGGCCTGACGGGCCTTGGCGCCGGAGCGCACCCAGTCCAGTTCCTTGGTGAGGGCGCGTTGACGGGCTTCGGATTCGGACTGTTCCTGCACCACGCGCTTTTGCTTGGCCTCAAGCCAGCTTGAATAGTTGCCTTCGTGAGGCACACCCTTGCCGCGGTCGAGTTCGAGCGTCCACTTGGTGACCTGGTTGAGGAAATAACGGTCGTGGGTGACAAGGATCACGCAGCCCGGAAACTGCTCCAGATGGTGCTGAAGCCACGCCACCGATTCCGCATCGAGGTGGTTCGTCGGTTCATCGAGCAGCAGCATGTCAGGCTTGGACAGCAGCAGACGGGCAAGTGCTACCCGGCGCTTTTCACCGCCCGACAGCTTGGTTACGCCTGATTCATTGGGCGGGCAACGCAGGGCATCCATCGCCATTTCAATGCGCGAATCAATGTCCCACAGATCGCCGGCGTCGATCTTTTCCTGAAGGGCGTTCATCTCCTCCATAAGTTCGTCGGTATATTCTTCGCCCATCTGTTCGGCGACTTTGTTGAAGCGATCAAAGATCTTCTTTTCTTCGCACCAGTCGATGACGTTTTCCCAGACGGTCTTGGAATCGTCCAGATGCGGCTCCTGTTGCAGGTAGCCCATCTTGGTGCCGTCGGCGGCCTTGGCTTCGCCGGAAAATTCTTTGTCGAGACCGGCCATGATCTTGAGCAGGGTCGATTTACCCGACCCGTTGACCCCGACCACGCCGATTTTGGCGTCGGAATAGAATGAAAGCCAGATGTTCTCGAAGATTTTCTTGCCGCCGGGGAAGTGCTTGGTTAGCCCCTGCATTTGGAAAATGAACTGTTGCGCCATGTCTATGGGCACCCTTTTAAACGGTTTTGAATGATTGCGGCGGGTTTAGCCGAGGGGCCGTTAAATCTCAAGGCTTAATGTGCTTGATGCGGCGGGCGTCATGAGGTCTATTGCGCCGCCAAACGGTAAATAAAGCAGGGACAGGGCATGGATCGACGCAAGATTTTGACAGGGTTTGGGTCTGCCGTTCTGGCGACGGCCCTCCCCCGTACCGGCTACGCACAAGATGCTCAAGCCCTGATCCCCATCCGCTTTTCGCAAGATGAAATTTTCCGCACGACCGTGTGTCTGCGCCCGTTCAGAGCCGCCGGACCGCGGATTGAAGCCGAAGACATGGGCCGCAAACGGATTGTGCACAACTATGGACATGGCGGTGCGGGCTGGTCTTTGTCATGGGGATCGGCCGAAGCGGCGGTCAAGCTGGCTATGGAAAACCGCCCTAAATCCATCGCCGTCATCGGGGCCGGAGCGATCGGCCTGACCACGGCGCTCATGGCCCAAAGGGCGGGCGCAGACGTGACCATCTATGCCAAAGACCGCTTCCCCGATGTGCGCTCAGCCCGCGCCACAGGCACCTGGTCACCGGATTCGCGGGTGGCTAAAGCAGGTGCCGTCTCAGCGGACTTTGCGGATCGTTGGGAGCACATGGCACGCCGGTCGTGGACTATGCACCAAAGCTATGTCGGTCTGGCAGACACCCCGGTCGAGTGGATGGATCATTACTATCTGCGCAACCCGCAGCCGCCAGTGCCAGACGACCCCACTGAAATTGATCCCGGCTTTCTGTACCTGGAGCGGCGCTTAGGCGATATCGTGCCCTCATCGCACCCCATCAGCCCCGATCAACACCGCTTCAATGCCGAACAGGTCCGGCGCAGAAGCGTGCTGACCTTTAACATCGCGTCTTTGTCGCATCAGTTGACCGAGGATTTTCTGATCTCGGGCGGGCGGTTTGTGCCCATGACCTTTGAAACACCACCAGACCTTAACCGGCTGAAAGAAAAGGTCATTATCAACTGCACCGGATACGGCGCGCGTGCCTTGTGGCGGGATGAGACCATTACCCCGGTGCGCGGTCAGATCGTGTGGTTGCCGCCACAGGCAGGCGTCCACTACGGCTTCATGTACAAAGGTGTGTTCGTGGTCGCCCGTAGAGACGGCATTGTCGTTCAGGCTTTAGGGCCGAATGAGAACTTTGGCTGGAACGATGACAATGAACAACCCGACATGGCCGCCGCCCACGCCACCTTAGCCGCCCTTAGCGATGTTTTTAAATCGTAGGTTTGGCGAACACAGAGGCCATAATCGCCTCAAGCCCCGCCTTATCGGCGTCATCGAACGACCCATGCGCTTCCGAATCGACATCGAAGACCGCGATCAGTTCGCCTGACGCATCAAACACCGGCACCACGATTTCAGAATTGGAGCGCGAATCGCAGGCAATGTGCCCCTGAAAGGCGTGAACATCTTCGACGATGATGGTTTGACGCTGCATCGCCGCCGCCCCGCACACGCCCCGCGTGTAAGCGATACGCAGGCAGCCCAGCGTGCCCTGATACGGCCCGATGACCAGTTCGCTCAGCCCTTGCGCCTTTTTCACTTCATCGACCACATAAAATCCGGTCCAGAAATAATAGTCAAACGCCTGAGCCAACAGACAACTGACAGTCGCCATCCGCGCCGTGACGTTAGGTTCACCGTCAAGCACAGCCTCAATATCGCGCTTAACCTCGGCATAGATGGCGGCCTTTTTGGCCGCATTTAATCCTGACACAACCGTCGTCATGGTCACTAAACTCCCGCTCGACTCACACATATCCCCTCATATAAGAATTCGGATGTCACGCGCCAGTCACACTCAACGGTGAGGGGAATTTCAGGGCCGATTAACCACAAACCCTACGGATTGTTTAAAGCTTTTCTACTTTACCCCTAGCCTTTTCTCGTGCATTAGAGCATGATTGTTACCGGGTTGATACGCGCGCCGGGGTGGCGTTTTTAAGTGCGCGCAACGATCTTTTGGCTTAGCCGCGACAATCCGGCAACGCCTGTTGTAAATGCTTACGTTCGGGGGGAACTTAGCTTGACAGTTTTAGCAATCCTCACGACAAGTTTCGTTAACCATGTTTTAAGCCGACGCTGTCGGGGCGATTTTTAATGTCAAAATTTGACGGGACACAACCGGAGACGGGCGAAAAACACGCTCCAAACTTCGGGCACAGGGAGACGAAGACCCCGACGTGGCGCAAAGTGTCACGCGTCGGCGCGCTGTCTCTTATGGCCGTGTGCGTCAGCCTGACCTTAAGTGGCTGCGACCGCCCCTGGTGGAAGTGGGGCCGCGGCGGGCCTGGCGACGAAGGCGGCTACAGCTGCCCGCGTCCGGCCCTGATGCAAAACGCCGGCTTCAACGATCAGGAATTTGAAATCCGTTACTTCCGCCGGGCGGCGTTCAAGAACGATTTCTTCGCCCAGCTTGAACTGGCGGATCGGTACGCGGCTGAAAAATCGACCGATAAAAACCTCGAAGACCCGATCGAAGGCTCAGTTTGGCTGGTGATGGCTCTGGCCAACCAGGAAGGCTACGCGCCGATGAACCGCATCCTGACCAATGACGGTAAGCTGGCCTCGCGCTACGACAAATGCCGGGCGTTTGAGCGGGCGCGCGCCTATCGCCGTCTGGATCGTAATCTGGCCATGATGGACATGAGCGAGCGCGATAAGGTGCGCGATCGCGTGGTCTATATATTATCGACCCTGGGGGCCGATGGCTTCCGTACGCTGGGCCGCCTTTATGATGTGCAGTACGGCCCGATGGGTGAGCCTGCCGACAACCGCGAAGCCGTGCGCGCCATGATGCGCAATTCTGACGATGGCCGCCGCAATGTCCGTAGCCTGTTTCAGCGCTCGGATGTCGATGCCTATCTCTATAATTACAAAGCCACCGAAACCGGCGATGTCGGCGCCTATGTCCTGCTGAAGGATTTTGAGCGCTCGGCTGGTGATCGTAAGGACTACGCCTCCTTCGTGGTTGGTAAGGCCAAGCGCTGGGTGGCGCCCTATGAATTCTATCCGCCCGAAGCGCCCGGCGGCGGCGTGCCGCATTCGGACGAAAGCATCCGTTCCGACGCGCAGGATTATGCCCTGATCCGTATGGAAGAACTGCCGTTCGTGCATGTCGGTCGCGCCCTCGTCTATCTGGATCTGACCCAGACGCTTTATTCCAGCCCGTCTGAAGTCCCTGCCGACACCCTAACCGGCCTTCGCGCTGTTCTGGGCAAGGCCACGACCGGACGCGCCGAAATGGTGCGCATGACCAATGCTGAAAAACTGCGCGCCATTCAGTTGGCAGCCATTAACGGCTCATCACAGGCCCAACTGGCGCTGGCGGTTATGTATTCCGAAGGGGTGGGCGTACCGGCTGACTATGCGCGCGCCTTCTACTGGTATCAGCAGGCCGAAAAGCAGGGCTCGCCTGAGGCAAGGTTTGCCATGTCGACCTATTTCGCGCTCGGTCTGGCGGGTGTGGCCGACCAGTCGAAAGCGTCAGCCGTAGTGTTAAGGTTAGATTCGGCCATGGGTGGTTACCGCCCCTCGGCCCAGCGTCTGCGGGCCATACTTGAGCAGGTTTCGCGTAATCCGAACGGATAAGACTTTGAGGGAGCGCCGCGGCATTTAAGGATGATGACCATGTGGATGCGTAAAGCGATGAACAAACTGGCGAAACCCATGCTCGGTGTTATGTCCGGGGCATTGACGCTGGGGTGTGTCTGGCTGGCGTCCGGCGCGGTCACACGCGATGTCGCTTCGGCGCAAATGCCGATGGGCTATAATGCCGCCAAGGTCGAGGCCCTGACCCGTCCGTGCTTTGGTGTTCTGCTCGATCCCAGACTGCGCTCCTGCGGGGGGTATGGGCATGGCTATTATCCGTATCGCTCCAAGTACGGCTATTATGGCAGCCCGCGCACCATCACGGTCAATTGCGACACCTACCGCGCCGATCCGAACCGGCCGGATGCCTGGATCGAGCGCCAGATTGAAAAGCTGCCGTCCTATTCCAAGGTGCGCTTTATCTCGAAAACCCGGTCGTGCGTGATGTCACTGCGTCTGGAAAAATCCATCATTCTCGAAGGGGTTTCGACCAACGACCGTATTCCGGCGATTGTCGCCCGCCACGGCTCACCCTGTATCCGGATTGAACCGAGCGCCGATCTGGTGGTTTTGCGTAACATCAGCCTGTCGTCACAACGCGGCGACAACACCTCCTGCATATCTTCGTCGGGTAAGGAACTGACGCTTGAGCAGTCGCAGGTGCGCTATGACGGCGACGCTCCGGCGGTCGATATCGATGCTGGCCGCTTCAACCTGGTCGACTCGACCCTGGTTGCCCGCACGCTTACGGCAGCTCTGAGCATTCGCAATGCCGAACTGTTCAGCCAGAACAGCTACATCGCCACCACCTATCACGGCCTGAAAGCCAATCTGGTCGGTGACAGCCGCCTCGAAGGCATCACCTTCATTCAACTGGCCGACTGGCATGGTTTTGAACGCGGACAAAACGCGCGCGCCATCGATATCACCTTATCCACCTATAAGAGCATCATCAGCCTTAACCGCCTGCAGATACTTAACTTTGCCCAAGGGCTGCATATCGAAGGGGTGGGCGAAGGTCTGATTTCAAACTCGCTGTTTGAAAACACCGAACACGCCATTGTCTCCGATCTGGATCGTGTGCGGATTTTGAATAACTTCATCATGGCCCGCGAAATCGGCATCGATGTCACCCGCGGCGAAGCCTTTATCGGCGGCAACAAGATCGCGCTGGTACGCACCGCCGGTATGCTGGCCAAGGACGGGGCAAAAATCCGCGCCGTTGACAATATGATCGATGCCGACCCGGAAGGCTGCCGCCACCTGAAATGGGGTGATCTTGATCCTTCGGTGCGCACCTGCACCCCGTGGTATAAGGGCTCTGAATTCGAAGTACCCGGCGGCCCGGTCTATGTCTCCGGCCCCGAAGGTCCGGAAGAAGTCGCCGAAAGCCGCCGCTCCGCTATACTGCAACTGTTTGATGATTTCTGGCCCAAGGTGCCGGCATCACTGGCCGAAAACGGCTACACGCCCTCAAACTATGTGGCTGACCCGATCCGCGCCACGAACTAGGCCGTAAATTCATAACAAAAAGGCCCGAACCAAGGTTCGGGCCTTTTTAAATTATCAAAGCAGGTAAGGCTTAATAGCCGTCTTCGCGGCATACGTCGAAATCGGCGCCCTTATCGGTGCCGCCTTTAACGCCAGTGGCGGTACGCTGCGGCTTGTTCTGAACCGAGTACTTGTACTCATCGCCCTCATTGGAGGCATGGGTTTCGGTGCGGCTGTCGGAATCATAGGTCATGATCTGCGGCGCCTTCTTGCCATCCGTTTTACGTACGCAGCGACCAGCTTGCTCGCCCGTCGACAAAACAGCGACCGGCGACGTGTAGGTGCTTACGCAGCCCGACAGCATAGCGCCCGCTCCCAAAACCGCGATAATCAACTTCACACGCATCACATCCCCCGAAATATGGTTAACGCCGCATAATTGCACATTTCACAAGCCATTCAAAGCCTTGAATCCTGACAATACTATAATGGCGACGAGCGTTACCTGCCCGCCACGGCGGGGCTATGGTGAACAGTCGGCATAGGTGCGGTCTCATCGGGATGATCGAACATCGTGACGCTAAACGCCTGCGGTTCACCGACAGCGGCTGCCCCCATGCCCATAACCGGATCTGTAGAATAGGTCGATACACAGCCAGTCAGGCCAACCGCCGCCACAACCACCATTCCGATACATATGCGCATTACGTCCACTCCATAAGCATACGGCATTGTGGACGAACGCCCATAAATTTCTGATAGGATTCAATAATAAAAGGACGCGAAAGTCACCCTTCGCGCCCTTTGCCATTTTATACGCTTAAAGCCTTACAGGCCCAGCACCTCCATCTCTTCGTCAGAAATATCGAAGTTAGCATAGACGTTTTGCACGTCATCATCGTCATTAAGCGCATCGAGCAGCTTCATCAGGGTACGCGCCTGATCGCCTGAAATCGGCGACAGGGTTTGCGGCTTCCAGATAAACTTGGTCGATTTCGGATCGCCCAGAACCTTTGACATGGCTTCGGTCACCGCGTTCAGGTCTTCGTAAGCCGTGTAGATCAGGTGGCCGCCGTCTTCGGGGTCTTCGTCAGTTTCGACATCGGCGGCACCGGCTTCGATCGCGGCTTCCATGATGGCATCAGCCGTTCCGGCCTTAAGCGGCTACTCAAT
>DDPE01000045.1 GCA_002342035.1 Asticcacaulis sp. UBA2476
TAGGCGACATCGATGGTGATGCCCTGCTGACGCTCGGCCTCAAGGCCATCCACCAGCAGCGCAAAGTCGATATCTTCGCCGGTTGTGCCATGCTTTTTGGAATCGCGCTCCAGCGACTGAAGCTGGTCATCAAAGATCAGCTTGGTGTCGTACAGCAACCGCCCGATCAGGGTCGATTTGCCGTCATCGACGGAACCGCAGGTCAAAAAGCGCAGCAGGCTTTTCTCAAGCGTGGCCGTCTTAGGTGCGGCATCGGCGGTCAGGGTAGCGGTCTCAAGCGACATCTAAAATTCCATACATTCAGCTAAAGGTATCGAGCCAGACAAAAGTACCCGCAGGGCAACTTTTGTCTGAGGCCTAAAAATAGCCTTCCTTCTTTTTTTTCTCCATCGAGGCGGACTCGTCAGAATCAATCAAGCGACCCTGACGCTCGGACGAACGCGACGCTCTCATTTCGGCGATAATGTCATCCAGCGTATCGGCCTCGGACTCCACGGCGGCACTGAGCGGATAGCAGCCCAGCGAGCGGAAGCGGATATTGCGGATTTCGACCTCTTCGCCGGGATTGAGCGGCATGCGCTCATCGTCGCGCATAATCAGCATACCACTGCGCTTGACCACCGGACGCGGCGCCGACAGATAGAGCGGCACAATCGGGATATTCTCGGCGCGGGTATATTCCCAGATATCTAGCTCGGTCCAGTTGGACAGCGGGAAGACGCGAATCGTTTCGCCTTTGTTGATACGGGTATTGTAGTGGTTCCACAGTTCCGGACGCTGATTGCGCGGGTCCCAGACGTGGCCGGCGGAGCGGAACGAAAAGATACGCTCCTTGGCGCGCGACTTTTCTTCGTCACGGCGGGCACCCCCAAAGGCGGCATCGAACCCATAGAGATCGAGTGCTTTTTTAAGCGCTTCGGTCTTCATGATCTGGGTATGCAGGCTTGAGCCGGAATCGATCGGATTGATGTTGCGCTCAACACCTTCCGGGTTGGTATAGACCAGAAGCTTGACGCCGTACTTATCCGCGATCATGTCGCGGTGGCGGATCATGTCAGCGAACTTCCAGCGCGTATCGACGTGCAGCAGCGGAAACGGCAGCTTCGACGGATAAAACGCCTTCATCGCCAGGTGCAGCATGACGCCGGAATCTTTACCGATCGAATAGAGCATGACCGGGTTCTCGAACGAGGCCGCGACCTCGCGCATAATCTCGATCGATTCGGCCTCTAACCGCTTAAGGTGATCTGACACAGGGTAGGTGATAATGTTGCTCATGATTCAGTTCGGCACTTTGAAGGCGACGTCGCCTTGCGCGAAAAATTCAGGGTTAAAAAAGCGGGGCTTGGCATAGGTAAGCGGCGCACCGTCGCGCGACAAGACCTTGCCACCCGCCGCCGTCAGAATAGCGTCACCGGCGGCGGTGTCCCACTCCATGGTGGGCCCAAGACGCGGATAGAGGTCGGCCTGACCTTCGGCGACCAGACAGAACTTCAGCGATGAGCCAATGGCGACCCGTTCTGCGACGCCGTAAAGGTCAAGATAGGCTTCGGTTTCCGGCGAATTGTGCGACAGGGAACAGACGGCGGCCAGTGATTGCGGCGCGATGCGAACCTTCAGGCGGGTAAAGTCGGCTAAGGTCAGGCCATCTAGGCTGTCCGCATCGATACGGTACGTCACGCCTGCGGCTACATCGCCGATATAGAGGACTTTGCGTACCGGCGCATAGATGATGCCGTACGTTGGGCGCTGGTTTTCGATCAGGGCGATATTGACGGTGAAATCCGGGCGGCGATTGATGAACTCTTTGGTCCCATCGAGGGGGTCAACCAGAAAGAACGGCCCAGTCTCGCCTTCGGGGGCATTGTGGCTGTCGGCGTCCTCTTCGGACACAACCGGAATATGGCCAAAATCGCGGGCCAATCCGTCAGCAATGACCGCATGAGAGGCCAGATCGGCCTGAGTCAGCGGGCTTTGGTCGCCCTTGATCTGGACATCGAACTCACCCTCATAGACGCGCATGATCTCAGCCCCAGCGTCGATGGCCAGTTGGCCAAGCCTGAGCAGGTCAGTCTCACTTAAAATCGTGGTGGCAAGTTCAGTCGTCACAATCCGGTCTCATGTTGCAAGGCGCACCTGTACCGCGCACCCGATCAGGTGTCGCGTAAAAAGCATTTCTGGCCCCGCCAAAAAAGCGATATATCATTATCTGACAGCTAAGCTTTGCTAATCAGGCAATGAACAAGAGGCTAAGGGCGGATCATGGATAATTACAGACGCGAACTGCTTTTGGGCCTTATGGCGATGGGCCTGACAGCAGGAAGTGCTACGGCGCAAACTCAGGATGAGCTTGAAAACGCACTCAAAGCCGCCATCGGTAAGGCCTCAAAAAAAAGCTCATCTACCGGCCTGCCAGTGGGCGTCACCAAGCTTGAGGCCGACAAGGGCATCCGCGAAGCCCTATCCCTTGGGGCGGTCGCGGCTGTCACCCGCGTTGGCCGCGATGACGGTTACTGGGGCGATGACCTGATCCGCATCCCCATGCCCAAAAACATTGCCAAGATTCAGAAAACTCTGAAACCGCTAGGCATGTCCGGCGCGCTCGATGAAGTGCATGAAAAGGTCAATCACGCCGCCGAAGTCGCCGCTCCCGTTGCCAAAGACCTGTTTCTGGATGCGATTAAATCCATCACCCTGACCGATGTGGTCGGCATTGTGCGCGGTGGACCAACCTCCGGCACGCAGTATCTTCAGAAATCGACGACCCCGCGCCTGATCACCCTGTTCACGCCGCCGATGGGCGAGGCCCTGCAATCGACAGGGGCCGTGCAGTCATTAGATCATGCCATAGAGCGCAACGGCCTTGGGGCCTATATCAAGAAAGACCCCAAGACCTATTTGAGCGAATATGCGGTCGGTAAGGCACTGGATGGCCTGTTCTACTATGTCGGCAACGAAGAACGCGCTATCCGCACCAACCCGGCCAGCCGCACAACGGATTTGTTGAAAGCCGTGTTCGGATAGGGAACAGCGATTTTAAGCCGCCAGAACCTCGACATTCTTCTTGACTTGCTCCGACGCTAGAGTGACTTGACGGAAGCTGTGGTCGATGCGCACCAGACTGTCTTCGATACGGTGAATGGCATCGACCGCCGACTGCATATTGCCGGAGATTTCGCCCGTGGCGGCATTTTGCTGCTCGATGGCCCCAGCAACAGAGGTGACACTTTCCATCACAACGGTCATGGCGCCTGAGATTTCACCCAAGGCGTTCACCACATCGGCGGTAACCGTCTGCATGCGGGTGATTTCTTCGGAAATGGTCTGGGTCGAGCGCGCCGCTTGATTGGCCAGCGACTTGACCTCAGAGGCCACCACCGCAAAGCCGCGACCGGCCTCACCCGCACGGGCGGACTCGATCGTGGCATTAAGCGCCAGCAGATTGATTTGCCCGGCTATATCCTGAATGAGGGTGACAATGCCAGTCATGGCCGACGCCGATTGATCGAGGTTTAACGCAAAAGCGCTGGCGCTTTCGGCATGCTTGAAGATACCCTCGACATTGTCGCGGGTTAAGACCATGCTGGCCGAAATATCGCGCACGCTCTGGCTCAGTTCCTCGGTCGCGGCCGCTACCGAATTGATGATGCCGCTGGTGTCCGAAGAGGCCCCGGCGACATTGGACGCCATGCTTGAGGCTTGCGTGATTTCGCCAATCACCCCGCCCAAATCGTCATTGATATCACGGCTTAAGGCATCATTGCGCAGACGACGCAGAACCGCCGCCGTGCGGTCAGTCGCGAACTTGACGACCTTAACGACCGCGCCCGTATCATCGAAAATGGGGTTGTAGGAGGCCTGAATATAGACTTCGCGCCCGCCCTTACCCAGCCGCTTATATTCCGCCGCCTGAAACTGACCCGACGCCAGATCGCGCCAGAAGGCCTTATAGTCTTCGGTCGCGATATAGGCCGGATCGCAGAACATATGATGATGCCGACCCTGAATTTCGCTCAAATCATAGCCCAGAACTTTCAGGAAATTCTCATTGGCCGTCAAAATCTCACCCGCCGGGGTGAACTCAATCACTGCCTGCGCCCGGTCAATCGCTTTGATCTTGCCCTGATAGTCATCATTGCGGGATTTAATCGCGGTGATGTCGGTGGCGAATTTGATAACCTTGGTGACGCGTCCGGATTTGTCACGGATCGGGTTATAGGTGGCCTGTATCCAGGCGATCTTGCCGCCCTTGCCCAGACGCTTGAATTCATCGCTCTTGAAATGGCCCTGGGCCAGATCGCGCCAGAACGACTTATAATCTGAGCTTGCGGCATATTCGGGTATGCAAAACAGGCTGTGGTGTTTGCCCTCAATCTCACTTAAGGCGTAGCCCATCAGGTCACAAAAATTGGCATTGGCCGTTAGGATATTACCCGTCGGCGTAAACTCAATGACGGCCTGCGACAGGCTTAGGGCATCCATGATAGATCGATAGTCGGCGGACTGAGCGGAAAAAAACATGATGGCACCTGAAAGTGTGAGGGAGTCTTTTTACGCAACTACCTTCAGTTAGTTTCACAGTACGGTTAACCAGCCCTTAAATAAGCACCATTCGTATACCATTTCTTGCAAACCCAACGCTTTATTACATAAGGGTTACAATCAGGCCGCGTCTTTCAGACTGTCCATATCGCTGCGGGCGATCGGGGTGGCGTAGAGCACAACCTTGGTCACCGAGCCGGTATCGTCCAGTACCGGATTATAACTGGCGCTCAAGGCGATATGACGGCCATCCTTACCGTAACGGACACACTCACCGTGGCGGGCCTGCCCTTTGGCCAGTCCATCCCAGAAGTCCGAATATTCACTGCTCAAGCCTCGGTCATATTCGCACAGCTTGCGATGGGGGCGGCCCAACAGCTCATTCAAGCTGTAGCTTGTGAGTTTTAAAAAACTATCATTGGCAAACAGTATTTGTCCGCGGGCGCAGAATTCGACCACGGCATGGGTATCCGACAGGGCTTTCAGCAGGTTACGGCTGGCCAGTTCTTTTTGCTTGATGGCCGTAATATCGCAACCGGCCAGAATGACGCGCTCCATCTTGCCCATCGTAGCTCTGACCGGTAGGAGGCAGGCCTGCATCCAGCGGGCGCTGCCATCACGGGCCTGCAGTTTCAGCGTTTCCTGAAGGGTTTCACCGCCCGACACCCTGCGCCATATATCTTCGGCGCGGCCATCATCGACGGTCGCCGGATCGCAGATCACCGTATAGGGCTTGCCGCTCAACTCATTGAGGCGATGGCCGAGCAGGGTGAGAAAGTCAGTATTGGCCGAGACGATCGTGCCCTTGATGTCAAATTCCATCATAGGGATGGCATCGTAAAGCGCCTGGCCCAGAACCTGTTCGCGGGTCGAAAACAAGGAGGTTAACATCATACGCACACTCACCTGACATAGGGGTTGGCGTACAAATTACGGTGGAAACCTGAATCGCGACCTAAAACCTATACTGAACCACAGGTTAACTACGATTAATCTATGGGCGCGCCGCCGCCGTTTTGTCTCGGGCGGCTTTGAACTCAGAGGTTTCACGCCACTGCGGCCACACGGTCGAGTTAGCCAGTTTCGCCCCTAACTGGTAATAGAGCGCCACATCTTCGGCCAGACCCGACAGATCCCAATCCGCCGACCATTCGTCATTGGCCTGATGATAACGGTTTTTGCGGTAGTCTTCATCAAAGGCGCGACCGGCAGTCACCCCACCCTCGACCATATCCAGACCAGAGGCCGCATACAGTACCGGCACGCCGCGCTTGGCCAGCGGGAAGTGATCCGAGCGGAAGAAGTAGCCGGCTTCGGGCGTTTCATCTGGAGTCAGCACTCGATCTTGCGCCGCCGCCAGAGTTTTCAGATCGTCCTCCAGCGAGGACTGGCCCGACCCCACCACTTCGACATTGCGTGTTCGGCCTGAGACATTGAGCGCATCCATATTGATGCCACCCACGGTCTTAGCCAGCGGATAGATGGGGTTCGAGGCATAATATTCTGAGCCCAAAAGCCCGCTTTCTTCGGCGGTGACGGCGATGAAGGCGACCGTGCGGTCAGGGGTTTTGCCCGACGCCTTGAACGCGCGCGCCAGTTCGATCAGGGCGGCGACGCCCGTAGCGTTATCAACCGCGCCGTTAAAGATAGCGTCACCGTCCGCATCAGGCGTGCCTATGCCGATATGATCCCAATGCGCCATGTAAAAGACAGTCTCATTGGGGCGCTTGGCGCCTTTGAGCTGGCCGATGATATTGCGGCTAACCACCTCTTCAGCGGCCACTTTGTAGCCGCCAGACAGAGTGATACCGCTCAGCGGTACCGGCTTGAAATCCTTGGAACGGGCGGCGATTTTGAGCGCATTGAGATCAAGCCCTGCCGCCGCAAATATCTTAGTCGCCGCTTCGGCGCTGATCCACGATTCCAGCTTGGGGCTGGTGGCCGATGGATCGGGGCGGACAATATCGAACTGCGCCACTGACCAGGAGTTTTTGACGGTGTTCCAGCCGTAAGAAGCGGCAGCACTGTCGTGAATAATCATGACGCCGGCAGCCCCTTTGCGGGCGGCTTCCTCGAACTTATAGGTCCAGCGCCCGTAATAGGTCATGGCCTTGCCATTGAAGGTCTGGGCATCCGGCTGATAGAAATCGGGGTCGTTGATCAGAACCACAATGATCTTTCCCTTAACATCAACGTCTTTGAAATCATCCCAACCGCGTTCAGGCGCGGTCACGCCATAACCCGCAAACACCAGCGGCGTGTCGGTGAAACTCACCGCCCCCAGAGCGCCGCGTGTCGAGGCGGTGATATCTTCGCCCTGCACCAGCGGCATAGGCTGCCCCTTGAGGTTAAGGCTCAAAGTCGGATCACTGACCTGAAACTTGCGCAATTTGACCGTTTGAATCCAGCCGCCGTTTTCACCACCCGGCTCAAGGCCTGCATCCTTGTAGGCCTTCGACACAAACGCGACGACCTTATCCTCAGCGGGGGTGGCCACGCCGCGACCGGCAAATGCGTCAGATGACAGCACTTTCACATCATCAGAGATACGCGCACCGCTAATGACCGGCTCAGCCCCGGCGGCCGCGGCCAGCGCCATCAGGCTGATCGAAAAGCTGAGCGTTTTAAGGGGCATGACAAACTCCGGGAAAATGGTTTCAGTTGACGCTAAATATACCCACCTGAATGTCAAGCCGCAGACGATGGCGGCTTACCTCTTTTTTGCCACACACCCGCCCAGCCAATATGTCAACCTTACGGTAACGGGCACAAACTTTCAGCCAGTTAGTTTTTGCTTAAGGTGCCCTATGCCCGACAATCCCAAACCCACTGAACCTGCAATCCCCTCTAAAACACAGCGCGATCATCGCGATCCGTCCGGCTTTAACGAACCTGACTATCCTGATAATGCCGCCGACCAGATCATCCCGGACGACCTTGACCACAAGGCCGGAGATGAGGTTTCCGGATTTGATGAGCGCAAACCCTCAGATGTTCACAAATACTAAAAAACCGGCGGAACGCTCCGCCGGTTTTTATCTTTAATAGCTGCTGGGCGGGTCACTGGCCGGAAAGCTGTCCTCAACCATGTGATCAACCTGCTCTTCGCTCAGGTCATCGCGCAGTTTCTTTTCCCCTTTCAGGCAGCGCTTATATTGATAAGGCCCGTGGAAAAAGCCGTCGTAAAACGATTTCAGAACGGGCCCCAAAACCGCCGTTGAAAAAATAAGCACCGGCAGGCTGAACATCGGGCCTGAGTTGGGGCGAGCGTGAGCTACCTGTGTCATCTTCTTTGCTCCAATTATTTATGACTTCGTCGATCCTGATCGAGCGTATTGGCATAGTCTTCGTCTTCACTGCGCTGATGACGGGCATTGCTGCGCGGATCATAGGACAGGACGTAGTCGTTATCGCGGTCATCATAGGGCTTGCGGTTCGGGGCTGGGGGCGCATTTTTGGCCGAATGGCGAGGGGTCGAAGGGTGCGGCATTTGAACGTCTCCGTTGAAATTCCAATCTTAAAGCCTAATGCATACGCTATAAGATTATTATGGCGCACAAATGAGCTTAAGTAAAAATATAGCAAAAAACGCCGTCCATTTCACCGAAAATAAACAGCACGCAACCGAAACCGGAACGATTTCATATTCAGAAATCAAATTGTCGTCATTTATGAACCCCACGATTTAAATACCGTGCTTTTTAATTTAAAATGATCTCTCAAATCCTGCATTTTTATGCACACTGCCTTAGTATTCGTCGCGAACCCTACTTAATTTCGCATTAAGGAACCGCGCCATGCTTAAACGCCTGCTGACACTCCAAGCCACCGCCCTGCCCTATATGACCATGGCGCAGGCTCTGGCCCGCCCCTTAACTCAGGGTCCGCTGGCGCGCCGTCCGGTTATGCAAAGAGTGGCTCTGGGCGGATTAATTGGCGCGGGCATGGCGCTTGCGGCCATCGCCTTGGGTCAGCGCCTGAAACGCGGGGCGCTCGATGCTCCGCATGACCCGACCCCGTTTATCTGAAACCGATATCCTAATGGAGGTTATTATGCGCGTCAGAGACCTTATGAGCACCAGCTTCAAAATCATCGCTCCCGACACGACCCTGCGTCAGGCGGCTGAGATCATGCGTGACCATGATCTGGGTTACCTGCCGATTGGTGAAAACGACCGCCTAAAAGGTGCGGTGACCGATCGCGATATCGTCGTGCGCGGTATCGCCACCGGCATGAGTTGCGATGAAAGCGTCATGCGCGTCATGACCGACCACATCACCTACTGCTTTGAGGACGACACTATACGCGAAGCCGCTGAGGTCATGAAGGCCGAGCAGATCCGCCGGCTGGTCGTCCTCAATGAGCATAAGCGCGTGTGCGGTATAATCAGCTTAGGCGACATCGCCCGTGAACACCACGACCGCCACCTGACCGGCGATATCGAAACCGCCGTCGCCCAGCCCCACAGCGCAGGTTCGGCCATGGACCCGTCGCTGACCTTTATCCGGTGACTTTTGAAAATTGGCCTTCAGATGGAAACTTCGCCTTACAGGTAACATATTGTTTATCGCGCCTTTTCGCATTGCCCTCGGTTTTAAGTATCCGTAGTGTTACTAAAACTGGGAGAAAATAAATGGTTGGTCATTCAAAATCCATTACAGATATAACTTTTTCATATTTAAATCTAAATGGATTGGGGCTTGAGATTTCGCCCTATTTCGATCCCGTTATGCGTAAAGGTGACTATAAAGTTCACTATACAGATTATATTGGCACTGAAGAAATCCGTGCCAAGGCGGCCCTGAACCCCGGCCTTGCGGGTCGGGATGTCCCTGAAATCGATTTCGTCTGGCAACCCGGAAAGCCACTTGCCTCATGTAAGCCTAAAAAGGCAAAATATGATTATGCCGTCGCGTCGCATGTGCTCGAGCATGTCCCCAATCCCGCCGGCTGGCTTAATGAGGTACTATCTGTCGTTAAGGTTGGCGGGCATGTGGCGCTGTTTTTGCCGGACCGGCGTTGGTCGTCCGACTTTTTCCGCAAAAATACTCAGGTTTACCAGATTTTACAGTGGTGGATTGAGCAGCCCCCAGTGCCGACACCGGGTCAAATTCTGGACTTTATGATCAATTCGTTTGCTCTGGTCCACGGCATGAATGCGGATTGGGATACGAGCATAGGACCTGATGCCCCAGAGCGACCTTATTCGGACGACGAAGCCATCAAAACAGCTATATTCAGGTATCACACTGGCGAATACCTAGATATTCACTGCACAGTCTGGACGAGCGATACGATCGAAAACATATTTGATCGCCTGAAAGACTTGGGCATTCTCAATGCAGAGGTTGTAAATCTCACCAGCGATAAGGGTGAGTTTATGGTTATGCTCAAAAAATTGGGAGAGCCAAAACGCTTACCGCCGCAAACCAAGTCTTATGCAGCACCAATCGTGGACGCCCCTCAGCCAACAGAGCTCGCGTCGGCTGGCGACCCGCACATTAACCATCAGCTTGGCATATTGCGCCATGACCTTGGCTTTTTAATTCAGGAGTTTGATGCGTACACCAAGGAAACACGTCAGCATACCGAGCGTAGCCGCATCTCCATCAGGCTTCGCACCTGGGCAAAAATTCTCCTGGGCCGAATTAAACTTTAGGTTCTCCAGTTACGACCAGTTGAAGCTACCTCTTCAACTGGCTCAGGTCGCGCACGGCGCCGGTATCGGCTGAGGTGGTCAGCGCGGCATAGGCCTGCAAGGCCGCCGAGACATAGCGCTCGCGGTTTTTGGGCGTGAAGGCGTCCTGACCGCAGGCTTCTTCTTTGGCGCGGCGATGGGCCAGTTCTTCCATAGTCACACGCAATTCAATGGTGCGATTGGGGATATCGATGTCGATGATATCGCCTTCTTCGACCAGAGCGATGGCGCCGCCTTCGCCCGCTTCGGGGCTGACGTGGCCGATGCTCAAGCCCGACGTGCCGCCGGAGAAACGACCATCGGTCAGAAGCGCGCACACCTTACCCATGCCTTTGGATTTCAGGTATGAGGTCGGGTACAGCATTTCCTGCATGCCCGGCCCGCCCTTGGGGCCCTCATAGCGGATGACGACGACATCGCCTTCCATGATCTGGTTCTTCAGGATGGCGTCAACCGAGTCTTCCTGAGATTCAAACACGCGCGCCCGGCCGGAGAATTTCCAGATGGATTCGTCCACGCCCGCCGTCTTCACGATGCAGCCTTTTTCAGCGATATTGCCGTACAGCACCGCCAGCCCGCCGTCCTTGGTGAAGGCATGCTCGACCGACCGGATGACGCCGCTCTCACGGTCTTTGTCCAGTTCCGGCCAGCGCTTTGACTGCGAAAACGCCTGCGTCGTGCGCACGCCACCGGGGGCAGCCTTGAAGAACTCCGACACCTCTTCGTCATTGGTGACGCGGATATCCCAGTAGGCCAGGGCGTGGCCCAGTGTCGGCGAATGCACCGTCGGTAATTCCGTGTTCAGCAAGCCGCCACGCGCCAGTTCACCCAGGATCGACATGATGCCGCCCGCCCGGTGAACATCTTCGATATGCACATCCGATGTGGCGGGGGCAACCTTACACAGGCACGGGGTGGAACGCGAAATCCGGTCGATATCGGCCATCTTGAAATTGACACCGGCTTCGGACGCCGCGGCCAACAGGTGCAGAACCGTATTGGTCGATCCGCCCATCGCCACATCCAGCCGCATAGCGTTTTCAAAGGCCGCATAGGAGGCAATTGAGCGCGGCAACACAGACTCGTCATTGCCTTCATAATAGCGCTTGGTGATATCGACGATCATCTGGCCGACATTTTTAAACAGGCGCTCACGATCCGAGTGGGTCGCCAGAACCGTGCCGTTACCCGGCAGAGACAACCCAAGCGCCTCGGTCAGGCAGTTCATCGAATTGGCAGTGAACATGCCCGAACACGACCCGCAGGTCGGGCAGGCGGCTTCTTCGACGGCCTTAACTTGCGCGTCCGATATATTGTCATCGGCGGCCTGTACCATGGCGTCAACCAGATCGAGCGCATGGGTTTTGGCCACCCCGTCCTTATCCGGCCACACGACCTTACCGGCCTCCATCGGCCCGCCGGAGACAAACACCGCCGGAATATTGAGGCGCATAGCGGCCATCAGCATGCCCGGTGTGATCTTGTCGCAGTTGGAGATACAGACCATCGCGTCGGCGCAGTGGGCATTGACCATATATTCCACGCTGTCGGCGATCAGATCGCGGCTGGGGAGGGAATAGAGCATCCCACCGTGGCCCATGGCGATACCGTCATCAACGGCGATGGTGTTAAATTCCTTGGCGACACCGCCGGCCTTTTCGATCTCACGCGCCACCATCTGACCCAGATCCTTCAGGTGGACGTGGCCGGGCACAAACTGGGTGAAGGAGTTGACGACCGCGATAATCGGCTTGGTGAAATCGGAATCGGTCATGCCGGTCGCCCGCCATAGGGCGCGGGCCCCTGCCATGTTGCGGCCAAAGGTGGTGGTGCGGGAACGATAGGCAGGCATTATCTCATCCTTATCCGGAAAGTTGAGAACGGTTCACAAAAACTTAAAGCATTATAAGCCATTTGCGGCTGGCATATAAGCCTAATGGCTAAGTTGGCAAGACTGATATATGATATGACGGCAAGACGCGGGGTATTGGCCCTTTTGCAGCGCGGAAAAGCCTTTCACAAACCCTGCCCATCGTGCAAGTTTTGATATCAAAACCGGGTCATTTGGAAAATATTTTTCACAAATGGCTTATATTTAGAAAATTAATTCCAAATCGTCGCTTGATTGCCAATTTTCAGGAAAAAATTTTCCACTTTTTCCTTTGCTTTTTTAAAACTGATCAGGCATATAGTCATCCCAAGCCAAAGCTATGAATGCTGAGGCCAGATGGAGCTTACCTGTTGTGACGAAAGCTATAGCCATAGCGATAGACAAAACCGAGAGCCGTAAGGCGCTCGCGATGTCGTTTGTCAGCCTGGTATCCATTGTATCGCTACTTATCGTGGGCGTCGTACGCCCCATGATCGCGGAGTGGTGACCAAACGGTTCAGACCAAATTAATGGCCTAAATCAGTCTCCCGCTCCGGCCCTCCGAAGCGGGGGTTTTTGTATCTGTCTCCCTCCCTGAATTTTTTGAAGAGCTGCACCATGAACGCGCAAATCAAGATGACCCCAACCGCCACTGAAGCCCCGGCCACATTTATGGCCGCTTCGCTTGTTGGCGCTCAAAAGGTAGTGTCCGGTTTTGCCATTCTTCATGGATCAATTGCGCCGGTTGGCGGCATTTTAAAACTGTCGGGCTTCGGTGAGCGCTTCGAAGGTCAGGCGCGTGTTTTCGAGGACGAAATGACGGCCATTGCCGCCATCCGCGCCGGTGAGATCGCGTCCGGCACTGCCATCATCATTCGCCACAAAACCGATCTGCGCGATATCGTGGACGCCATTGAGCACGCTGGCATCACCGGCATTGCCTTGGTCAGTGACGGTCATATCGCAGGCTCCACAGCCAATGCCATGATCGTCGGAAACTGCGCGCCTGCAGCGCAAGGCGGTGGCAATATCGGTCGTTTGCGCGATGGTGACATCATCACGATCGACGCCACCGCGCGCCGCATCGACACCACGGCGGACTTATCCGGTCGTAAATCGAGCTTTACCGCGCCGGCCCGTGGCTATCAGGGCCATCCGGCGCTTGAAAAATATGCACGCGTTATGACCGCGGCCTCTTAACGGGCCCGGTCATTTCTTTTTGGGCTTTTCGTATTTATGGCTTTGCCGTAAACCCCTTCACCACTTATCCACGCTACACGAACTTTCAGGAGTACCTTCGTGAAAATCTATACTAATGACGACGTTTCCGCCGACAGCTTGAAGGGCGAACGCGTCGCCGTCGTTGGCTACGGCAGCCAAGGCCGCGCCCATGCTCAGAACCTGCGCGATTCGGGCGTTGACGTAATTGTCGGCGTTCGCACCGGCGGCGCTGGCTACGAAAAGGCCAAGCACGACGGTCTCCCGACCGCAGAAATCAAGGACGCTGTTAAGGACGCGACCATTATCGCCATCCTGACGCCGGACATGAGCCATGCCGAAATCTACACCAACGACATCGCCCCTTACGCAGCTAAGGGCGCGTCGATCCTGTTTGCCCACGGCTTCTCGGTTCTTTATGGCCGCGTCGATGCCCGTGCTGACCTCGACGTCATTCTGGTAGCACCCAAGGGCCCGGGCGACCTCGTGCGTCGTGAATATCAGCGTGGCCGCGGCGTGCCGTCGCTGTTTGCCGTTGACCGTGACGTAACCGGTAAGGCTGCTCAGCGCGCCCTGGGTTATGCCCGCGGCATCGGCGGCACGGTTGGTGGCGTCATCGAGACGACCTTCAAGGAAGAAACCGAAACCGATCTGTTCGGTGAGCAGGCCGTTCTGTGCGGTGGTACGACCGAGCTGGTCATGATGGGTTTTGAAACCCTGGTTGACGCCGGCTACCGTCCGGAAATCGCCTATTTCGAAGTTCTGCACGAACTGAAGCTGATCGTTGATCTGCTATACGAAGGCGGCTTTGCCAAGATGCACTCGTTCGTGTCCGAGACCTGCAAGTACGGCGATCTGGTTTCCGGCCCGCGCATCATCAACGAAGAAACCCGTGAGCGTATGCAGGAAGTCCTCAATGACATTCAGTCCGGCGACTTTGCCCGCGACTGGATTCTGGAAAACATGGCCGGCCGTCCACGCTACAACGCCCTGATGCGTCAGGATCTGGATCACCCGATCGAGCATACCGGCCGTGACCTGCGTTCGCGCATGTCTTGGCTCCAAGACAAGGGCAACTAAGCTTCACGAAGTTTGAGGTTTTTACTGATCTGGCTCCGCTATTGCGGAGCCAGATACGACAAGAGAATGTGAAAATTTCTGAAGGGCCGTCCCAAGGAAATTTTCTCCGTATTGTTTACGTGAAAAACGTATTGGCGGCCTGCCCCCCAAACTTTTTTACGAGGGATCATCATGATAAACCAACCGACCGGAGCACAATTGGTAATTTCGACGCTGAGGGCTCTCGGTGTGGATATCCTGTTTGGCTATCCGGGCGGGGCCATCATGCCGATCTATGATGCGTTGGCAGGCTCCGGCCTCACCCATATTCTGGTGCGCCACGAACAGGGCGCGTCCTTTGCCGCCGATGCCTACGCCCGCGCGACGGGTAAGGTCGGCGTCTGTATGGCGACCTCCGGCCCCGGTGCGACTAACCTCATCACCGGCATCGCCAACGCCTATATGGACTCGGTGCCGATGGTCTGCATCACCGGGCAGGTCGGCACGCACCTGCTGGGCACTGATGGCTTTCAGGAAGTCGATATCCTGGGCCTGACCCTGCCGATCGTGAAGCATTCCTGGCTGGTCCGCGATCCGGCGGAAATACCGGCCATTCTGTCGCGCGCGTTCCAGATCGCTCAGGAAGGCCGTCCTGGCCCGGTTCTGGTCGATATCCCAAAGGATGTCGCCGCCGCCTTCGTCAAAGACGTGCCGACCACGGGTGAGTTCCCGTCCTGGCAGCCGCCGCAGCCCAACGACGCCGACATTAAGGCCGCTGAAAAGCTGATTGAGCAGTCGCATAAGCCATTGTTCTATATCGGCGGCGGGGTCGAAATGGCCTTTGCCGTGCCGCAACTGCGCGCCCTGATGGACCGCACCGGCATTCCGGTCGTCTCGACCTTGAAAGGCTTGGGCGCGATCCCGACAACTGACGACCTGTTCCTGGGCATGCTGGGGATGCACGGCACCCGCGCGGCCAATATCGCCGTTCAGGACGCTGATCTGCTGATCGTTCTGGGCGCGCGTTTCGATGACCGTGCCACCGGTAAGCTGTCGGCCTTTGCGCCCCACGCCAAGGTCATCCATGTCGATATCGACGCCGCCGAAATCAACAAATTGCGCATGGCCCAGGTCGGCATTCTGGGTGACCTGAAAATCGTTCTGGACGGCCTGCACCCCAAGATGCAGGACATCTCCCTGTGGGTCGCCAAGTGCAAGTCCGACAAAAAGAAACACGCCTTCCGCTATGATGCGCCCGGCACCGGCATCTATGCGCCGGCCCTGCTGAAACTGCTGTCGGAAAAGGCCGGTGATAAGTTTGTCGCCTGTTGTGATGTGGGTCAGCACCAGATGTGGGTCGCCCAGCACTGTCAGTTCCTGCAAAACCGCGCCCATCTGACGTCGGGCGGCTCCGGCGCCATGGGCTATGGTTTGCCCGCCGGTGTCGGCGCAAAGCTGGCCCTGCCGGATCATCATGTGGTCACGGTGTCCGGCGACGGTTCGTTCATGATGAACATTCAGGAAATGGCGACCTTGCGCCGGTATGGTATTCCGCTCAAGATCGTCCTGCTCGATAACTCGTCTCTGGGGCTGGTGCGTCAGTGGCAGCGCCTGTTCTATGAGGAAAACTATTCGGAAATTGACCTGAGCGATAATCCGGATTTTGTGGTGGTGGCACAGGCCTTCGGCCTTGATGCCTTTCGCATCACCAGCCGCGATGAGGTCGATGGCGCGCTCGATCGCCTGCTGGCGGCGGATAAGCCGACCTTGTTGCATATTTTGATTGATCCGCGCGAAAACGTCTGGCCGCTGGTGCCGCCGGGCGCGTCAAACGCGGAAATGATGGAGGAGCGTTGGGATGAGCCACTTGATTCATATTGAGATTGACGATCTCGACGGCACGCTCCTGCGGGTGTTGGGCCTGATTGAACGGCGCGGCTTTTTCATCGATGCGATTGAGATGTATCCGATCGATGAAAAGACCCGTGGCTTAAGCGTCACCGCGCGCGCCAAGGAATCCCATCGCCGCATTGAAACCCTGCTCGCGCAGATTGACCGTCTGTATGGTCTGAAGCGTGTCGCGGAACCGCGCAAGGCTGCCGCCGCTCAGAAATTGTCGGCCTGATTATGCGCGACTTGAAACCTATCGAAAGCGGGATTAAAGACGTTGCCATAGCAACCGGCTTTGAAATCGCGCCATCTTATCGGGGAACAGGTAAACGGGGTCGTCGTCGCGACCCCGGTTCCGTAGGCAGTGGATTTTAAGCCTCTCACACTGCCTTTAAGTTAATTCTCCGAATACGGAATATTCCAAATGAATAAGAAACTCGCTGATACGATCTGGTTCAACGGCAAGCTGATCCCGTGGGAAGACGCCACTATCCACGTCATGACCCATGCCTTGCATTACGGCACCTCGGTTTTTGAGGGCGTGCGCGCCTATGACACGCCCAACGGCCCGGTTATTTTCCGCCTGCATGAACACTCCCAGCGCCTGATCGACTCGGCCCGGATTTATCACATCCAACTGCCGTATACAGTGGATCAGATCAACGATGCCTGCCGTGAGATCGTCCGCGCCAACAACCTCAAAAGCGCCTATCTGCGCCCGATCGCCTTTCTGGGCGAATGCGGCATGGGGGTCACCCCTAAGAAGGAAAATGTGTCGGTCGATGTTGCCATCGCCGCCTTTCCGTGGGGCGCCTATCTGGGCGAAGAAGGCCTCCTTAAGGGCGTTGATGTCTGCGTTTCGTCCTGGAACCGGGCAGCCCCGAACACCATTCCGACTGGCGCCAAGGCCGGCGGCAATTATCTGTCGTCCTATCTGATCGGCTATGAAGCGCGTGAGCGCGGCTTTGCCGAAGGTCTGGGTCTAGGCCGCGATGGTCTCTTGTCCGAAGGGGCCGGTGAGAACCTGTTCCTGATCCAAAAGGGCAAGATCTTTACGCCGCCTCTGGCCGCGTCGATCCTCGGTGGCATCACCCGCGACACCGTTATCCAACTGGCGCGCGCGGAAGGGATTGAGGTCATCGAGCAGGTTCTGCCGCGTGAGATGCTTTATCTGGCCGACGAAGTGTTCATGACCGGCACCGCTGCCGAAGTCACGCCGATCCGTTCGGTTGACGGCATTCCGACCCGCGTTGGCGGCCCCGGCGATGTCACCAAGCTGATCCAAAAGCGTTTCCACGGCCTGTTCACCGGTGAAACGGAAGATCGCTGGAACTGGTTAGCGCCGGTCAACTAACCACGCCTAAATGTTACGGGATGCAAGGGGCATTGCCCCTTGCACCTTTTATTATCAGGACGATCCAAGATGTCAGACCAACCGAAATCCTTGTTCGATAAGGTGTGGGAAAAACACATAGTCGAAGACGAAAGCCATGACCGTCCGGCCGTGCTTTATATCGACCTGCATCTTGTCCACGAAGTCACCTCACCGCAGGCCTTTTCGGCGATTGAGGAACGGGGGCTGAAAGTTCGACGCCCCGACCGTACCTTTGCGACGCTTGACCACTCGACCCCGACCCTGCCGCCCAATGCGGCGGGTGAGCGTCCCTATTTCACGGCCGATGCCAAAAATCAGGTCGAAACCTTAGAGCGCAATACCAAAAACCACGGCGTCAAGCTGTTCGGCTGGGGGTCTGAAAACCGCGGTGTCGTGCACGTCATGGGGCCGGAAATGGGCCTGACCCAACCGGGTATGACGGTCGTGTGTGGTGATTCCCATACCTCAACCCACGGCGCGTTCGGCTGCATCGCATTTGGCATCGGCACCTCCGAAGTCGGTCATGTGCTGGCGACCCAGTGTCTGGCCCAGCGTAAGCCCAAGACCATGCGCGTCACCGTGACCGGGCAACTGCAAGCCGGTGTGTCGGGCAAGGACGTGGCCCTGACCATCATCAACCGTTTGGGCTTTGGGGGCGGCACCGGCTATGCGCTGGAATATTGCGGCCCGGTGATCGAAGCCCTCGATATGGAAGGGCGCATGACCGTCTGCAACCTGTCGATCGAGGCCGGGGCGCGCTGCGGCATGATAGCACCCGATCAGAAGACCATTGAGTGGCTGCGCGGGCGGGCCTATGTGCCTGCCGATTACGAAGCCGCCGCCGCTGAGTGGCTGAAGCTTAAATCCGACGATGGTGCGGTCTTTGACGACGAAATCACCATTGATGGCTCGGTCATTGAGCCGATGGCGACCTGGGGCACTACGCCGGATCAGGGCGCTGCGGTCTCCAAAGCCGTACCGGTGGCCACCAATGAGAACGAAGCCAAGGCGTTGAAATATATGCACTTTGCGGGTGGCGAAGCCCGTGATTTGGCCAAGGTCGATGTGGTCTTTATCGGCTCCTGCACCAATGGCCGTATGTCTGATTTGCGGGCCGCGGCTGAGATCATGAAGGGCCGCCACATTGCCGACGGCGTGCGGATGCTGGTCGTGCCGGGTTCTGAGCAGGTCCGCGCTGAAGCGGTGGCTGAGGGGCTCGATAAGATATTCACCGACGCCGGTGCCGAATGGCGTCTGCCGGGCTGTTCGATGTGTATCGCTATGAACGGTGACTTCGTTCAGCCGGGTCAGTTGGCGGTATCGACTTCCAACCGTAATTTTGAGGGTAGGCAAGGCCCCGGTGCGCGCACGGTTCTGGCCTCGCCCGCCACCGCAGCGGCATCCGCTATCGCCGGTCATATCACCGACCCAAGACGGTATATCGCTTAAAAGTCCTTCGCTCCGCTCAGTGTACTTTTAAGCGGAAACTGGAAACGAAAAATGTCAAACCAAGAACCGATCAACACCTTCTCATCACGCATCGCGGTGCTGCCCGAAGCCAATATCGATACCGACCAGATCATCCCGGCGCGCTTTTTGACAACCACGTCGCGCAAAGGCCTGGGTGTTGCCGCGTTCAACGACTGGCGCTACGAAAAAGACGGCACGCCCAAGCCCGACTTTATCCTCAACACCATCGATGCGTCCGAACATCGCGTTTTGGTCGGCGGCAATAATTTCGGCTGCGGCTCCTCGCGTGAACATGCGCCCTGGGCCTTGACTGACTATGGTTTCAAGGCCGTGATTTCGACCGAGATCGCTGATATTTTCACGTCCAACAGCCTGAAAAATGGTCTGCTGCCGATCGTAGTCACGCCTGAAATTCACGCTAAACTTCTGGCCAGCCCGCAGCAGCGTGTGACGATTGATCTTGAGGCCAATGAACTGCGCCTCGAAGACGGCACGGTCTTTATTTTTAAAATCGAAGCGTTTGCCCGCCAGTGCCTGCTGGAAGGCGTCGACGCTATGGGCTGGCTGATCAACCGCCTGCCCGCCATTGAAACCTATGAACGTGAGCATGCCGCATGAGCGCCTTTAAAATCGTAATCCTCCCCGGTGATGGCATCGGCCCCGAAGTCGCCGCCGCTGGGCGTCTGGCGCTGGAAACCATTGGTGATGTGTTTGGTCACGACTTCGCGTTTGAGGAAAAGCTGATCGGCGGCATCGCCATCGACACCGTGGATGATCCGTATCCGGCTGATACCGACGCTGCGTGCCTTGCCGCTGATGCGGTTCTGTTGGGTGCGGTCGGCGGTCCGAAGTGGGACCTGAAGCCCAAGCGCCCTGAGCAGGGCTTGCTGGCGGTGCGTAAATCGATGGGCCTGTTTGCTAACCTGCGCCCGATGGATGTAGCGCCGTCTCAGGCGTTTCGCTCGCCGCTGAAAGAAGACATCGTGTCGGGCGCCGATATGCTGATCGTGCGTGAGCTGACTGGCGGGCTTTATTTCGGTAAGCGTACCCGCACGGAAACGACCGCGACCGACGAATGCCTTTATACCGTAGCCGAAGTCGAGCGCGTCGCTCATGTTGCCTTTCAGGCCGCCCGTAAACGCCGCAATAAGGTGACCAGCGTCGATAAGGCCAATGTCATTGAAACCTCGCGCCTGTGGCGGGAGACGGTCAATAAGCTGCACGCCGCCGAATATTCGGATGTCGAGCTGGAGCACGCGCTTGTCGATTCGATGGCCATGCACTTAGTGACGCGCCCTAAGGATTTCGATGTCATCCTGACCGAGAATATGTTCGGTGATATCCTGTCCGATCTGGCTTCGGTCCTGCCGGGGTCGATTGGCTTGCTGGGGTCGGCGTCATTGGGGTCGACCGGCAAAGGCCTTTATGAACCTATACACGGTTCGGCACCGGACATTGCAGGTAAAGATCTGGCCAACCCGATCGGTACGCTCAAATCCGTCAGCATGATGTTGCGCCACAGCCTGAACCTGAGCCGTGAAGCTGATACGCTCGATGCGGCGATTGATGCGGTGATCAAGGCCGGTACTTTGACCCGCGACCTCGGCGGCACCGCCTCCGGCTCACAGGTCGCCAAGGCTGTCGCTGATCAAATTCGCGTGCAGGCTAACGTCGCGGCCTAAGTGTTTTAGTGCGCGTTGAGTATCCGGATCACTCACCCATCAGGTTTCGACCTGATGGGTTTTTATTTTAACGTGTCCGCTATCAGTTCCCGAACAAACCTGTCGCCAATGGCTCTCTGCTCTGGCGTCAATTTGGTTGCCAGTTGGTCGCGCTCAGGCAAGGCGGGCTCGTAACCAAGCGCATAGGATAAAGCCAAAGCGATATATCCGCCTTGCAGATCAACGCGGCCGCCCTCGCCACGGGCCTGCATAATGCCGTAATAATAAAGTCCTTCCGGGTCACCCTCGGCATTGGCATTGCGCTGAAACCATGATCGGGCTTTTTTGAGGTCCTTACCTTGGCCATTTTCATAGAACATGTGGCCAAGGTAGGTAGCCGCCGGATAATATCCCGCACGCGCGGCACGCTCATAATAATTCATGGCTTTATGGGTGTTTTTGGGGAGCCCTTCTCCGGTGGCATAGAGCCGACCTAATAAGAACATCGCCTTGCCTTCGTGCTCGGCTGCATCTTTCAGCAACCTGATGGCTTCCGGAAGGTCAGGCTTTCCCTTATAACCCCGGTAATACATCTCGGCCATCATGACCTTGGACAGACCGTGGTTGCGGGCCGCGCCTTTCTTAAAATACGACATGGCGATGTCAGCATCCGCATCGACACCATAACCTCTGAGATACAGCAGTCCCAATACATAAAAGGCTACAACTCGGTCTCGGTTCGCAGCCTTATTTAGATGTTCATGAGCTTCTTTATAACTTCCGGCATCTATTAGCGTCCAGGCGGCTCGTAAGTCTGGGTCTTTTCGAGCCTCAATACGCACGGGCACAGAATGTCGAAGTATAAGCTGTTGCTGGTCGGGGAAGGCGGTTTGCCCTTGTGCCGCCATCGCATGCGTCATTCCCGCCAAAAACAGAAATGCGAAAATCTTCAAATTTTTCATGATGCCCCCAATATACTTAATTCGTTGTCTTCTAAATCATCCACACTTACCAGTTTGTAGCGTGACGTATCACCCGACAGCAGGGTCAGGCGCGATTTCGGTATCCCCAGTTCCTTGGCCAGAAACGCCAAAAGGGCCGCATTGGCGCGGCCCTCAATCGGTGGGGCCTTGACCCGCACTTTCAGAATTTTGCGCCCAAACTCATCCACGTCCCAGCCGTCGATGCGGTCATGGGCAGCCTTGGGCGTCAGGCGTATGACCAGCTTAGCCACATAAATCTAGCCAAGAATGGGATAAAGGCCGTTAGCCGCCATCGGGATCAGGAAGCGACGCATCCCCGAAATGATCAGCAGGGCAAAGATCGGGCTGATGTCGATGCCGCCCAGCGTGGGGATCAGACGACGGAACGGCTCAAGGATCGGGCCGGTAATCCGGTCAAGCGTATAGTGGATATTATAGACGACGCGGTTATGGGTGTTGATGACATTAAAGGCAATCAGCCAGCTCATGATAGCGCTGATGATAATGGCCCAATAGGCGATGCCCAAAATGCCGTCGAGAATAAAAATAACAAAACCGGTCATGCGTGTCCTTAACTGGGATCGGGCGGCGCAGCTTTGAGTGCGCGTATAATTATATCCATATAATGATTTGGCCGCGTCAAACAAGTAAGACCGGCAGGTTAAGGAGCGCTTGACAGGTTCATATCTTGGCTTATTAAAAACCACACTTTGTCATAGACAAGGGGCTATAGCTCAGTTGGTAGAGCGCGTCGTTCGCAATGACGAGGTCAGGAGTTCGAATCTCCTTAGCTCCACCATTGAAAACACTGTTTACGCGACCGCTTTGGCCCGATGTTTACTTTATAAAGAAGCCCCTAATCACGCGTCGCCGTCGCGCGCTGCGCCGCACACAACCGTCAGGTGATGTCCCTATACGTTCACATATCACCGTTATAGGTTGTGGGCGTGGGGGATTTGACATGACATCGGCGGCACCGAAACCGGCTCATCTTAACACGCTTGATGGTTTGCGCGGCATTGCTGCGGTTTCGGTCATGGCTTTTCACTGGCACATCGAAGCCGGTTCGCCCATGTTTCAGCACAGCCGTTTGGCCGTCGACCTGTTCTTTTTAATGAGCGGTTTTGTGCTGGCCTATGCCTATGATGACCGTCTGAAGGCCGGCCTGCCCTTTTGGACTTTTTTCATTCCACGCCTGATCCGACTTTACCCTATGATATTGATCGGGATCGGGTTTGGCGCCGCCTGGTTTACACTCGACTGGCTGATTACAGGGGAGCAAACCTTTGCGGCGCCTCAGTTCATCATGTATCTGCTTATGAACCTGTTTATGATTCCGGTCGTGACCTGGGATCAGGACATCGCGATGTTTCCGCTAAATCTGGTGCTGTGGTCGCTGTTTTTTGAGCTTATAGCCTATGCCGCCTATGGCTTGGTGTTTGCCAGGGCCAAGACGCGCTGGCTTGTTCCGGTCATTGTCGCCGGTGCCATAGGCGTAACCGGCTGGGTGATCTTCAATTTTGGAGCTTCACCAACCCCACCTGCGGGCTTAAGCTTCCTTAAGCAAGGCTTTCTGGCTGATCTGTCGCGGATTAGCCTGTCGTTCTTTTTAGGGGTAGTGATCTTTCGCGGGCTGCCACGGTTAAACACCCTTCCGTCTATTCCTGTCGTATTCTTGCCCATGATGTGCCTGCTGATTTTCGTTCAGCCCGAAGGCAGCCTTAACTGGTGGACGTGCCTGTTCATCATACTAATCGTCTTCCCTTTCATGCTTTTATCAGCCATCCGGGAAAATATCACCGGACGCTATGGCGCCGTCTCCAAATTCCTCGGCGATATATCATACCCTCTGTATGTCACCCACCTGCCGGTCATGTGGGCTATGCGCGCCGTCTTGCACAAACTGTTCCCGGGGCTGCCTATCATATGGCTGGGCCTCATCATATTGCCCGGATGCGTATTGGTCGCTTACCTCCTGCTCAGGTTCTATGATCTGCCTGTGCGACGCTTCCTGAGTCAGAAGCTCAAGCCCATCAGCTTGAACAACCGCATACCAGCGGAGTAACGGCAGGCCCCTTAAGCTCTGACATTACCGCTATTGCGCCATCACTTGGCCCGAGTTGACAAACAAAAAACCCGACCTGATCGCTCAGGCCGGGCTCTTTTGTCTTAAGACCTTAGAGGTCGCGATCTTAAATTAGAACGCGATGTCGATGGTCGAACGACGGTTCAGAGGCTCTTTCACGCCGTCACCGGTGGCGACTGCCGGGGCCGATTCACCCTTCCAGTCAACAGCCAGCTTGGAACCGTCAACGCCGAGGCCAGCGAGGGCATCAGCAACGGTCTTGGCACGGCGTTCCGACAGGCGGATGTTATAAGCAGCCGAACCGGAGGTGTCGGCGTGACCAACAACCACGATACGGGTCGCGTTACCAGCCTTGGCATAATCAGCCGCAGCCTGAACCACAGCCTGAGCATCTGCCGTCAGAGCCGATTGGTCGAATTCGAA
>DDPE01000102.1 GCA_002342035.1 Asticcacaulis sp. UBA2476
GGCCGCACTACGACGGCAACCATGACGGTGGGGCAGACCCTGACGGGACTTGCCAACACATCAACCGACAGCGACTGGTATGCCATCCAGTTGACGGCGGGCGTAAGCTACATCTTTACGCTAAGCGGTACGGACGGTGCTGACTATGGCGGCATGGATTTCGGCGGGCTCAATATATTGACCGGGCCTGGTGCCTATATGGCTTCGGGCAGCTATGCCCCTGAATATGCCACGACGGTCTATTCGCCGGTGGCCAATCTGACGACCGTCACCTTTACGCCGACAACGACTGACACCTATTATATCATGGCGACGGCAGCGGGCGGTCAGTATAATCCAGTCGATCGCTATGCTGGTGGTTATACCCTTACGGCCAATGTGCTGCCCGCCGATATTGACGCGCAGGGGGCCGTGACGCTTACAGCGGGTCAGTCGGTCTCAAGCCGTTTTGAAACCACGACCGATGTTGACACTTTCAGTGTCAGCCTGGTCGCCGGACAGACCTACAGCTTCTATATCTTGCCGACGGGAAATGATCCGGTCAGCAGCAGTGAACTGCTCATCTACCCGCCGTCCGGCACGCGCCTGTCCTCCAGCGGCGATCTTTATAATGATAATCTGGCTGAAATTACCTTTCAGGCGACGCAGACCGGCGTTTATCAAGTGGCCGCAAAAGGGTGGGGCGGCAGCTATACGCTCCATTCCGCTCAACTCGCCAACTTGCCCGCCAATACAACCACGCCTCAAGCCATTGCCGTCGGGGGCGACGATTATTACGGTTATCTGTCGTCATCGACTGACCATGACTGGGTGGCCGTCGATCTGGTAGCTGGCCAATCCTATATTTTTAACATGGATGCGGTATCGCGCTTCATTGACCCGCAATTGAGTCTGGTTAACGCTGCGGGGGTAGTGCTGGCGACGAATAATGATGTCCGCGATTATGTCAAAGACGCGCAGATCGTCTACACAGCCACGCAAACCGGCAGATATTATCTTGATGCCGGCGCCTTCAGTAATTCGGGCGGGACGTACCTGCTCAGTGCGGCGCGGACGAGCGATGGCGCGGGCCAGACCACTCAAACTGCCGCAGGCATGTCCATCGGGCAAATGGTAACGGCGGCTCTGGATCATGTCGGCGATCAGGATTGGTACGCGGTGACACTGGCTGAAGGGGCGACCTACAGTTTTGACCTCTATACCACCGGCCCGGATGCCATCAATTATCCGCGGCTTATTATGAAGTCAGCAGATGGTACGATTGTGGGCGGGGGAAGCGTTTCTGCTGCCGAGATACATACGCGCTTCACGGCTACGGCTGGCGGCACCTATTACATCAGCGTCGAGTCAAACGCTGACGCGTCAACGGGCGGATACAGGCTTTTGTCTGCGATGATCGATGACATTGCCAGTAATAATACGACCCGTGGGGTCATTGGTGTTGGCCAGACGATCAACGGCACCATAGACTTCGCGTCCGATTATAACATTAGTAATGTCGCGGACAGTGACTGGTATGGGATCGATCTGGTCGCTGGTCAAAGCTATATCTTTAAGCTGGATAAGGCCGCCAGCGGTCTGGCTCTGGACCCGTTTCTGACCTTATACGACAGCGAAGGCAACTACCTGTCCTCTAACGATAATGGTGCCCCGACCTATTATTATGAGGCCGGCGGCAATGCGTTCCTGCAGTTTATAGCCAGCGCCACTGACACCTATTATCTGGCGGCGCGCGGGGCGGGCTCGCAAATGACCGGTGGTTATACGCTGAGTGCGCAGACCACCAATGATATTTTCGATTCCACACAAACCCATACCGCTCTGACGATCGGGGGTAGTCTGGAAAGCACGCTTGATACCGCTACGGACCGCGATTGGGTGCGCTTGAACCTGGCGGAAGGTCAGAGCTATGTGTTTAGTGCCGATCCGCAGGCCGGTTCCGGCCTTACGGATCTCAGGCTTGAACTTTATGACGGCTCCGGCAATATCATAAGAACGGTCATTCTCGGCCCGACCGAAGATGGCGCCGCTATGCGCTATACGGCCTCGCATTTTGGCACCTATCCGGGGACGTTTTATCTGGCCGTATCGAGCCATAGCGGCGATACCGGCGGATATAATCTTCGCACCATGGCCGCAGCGCCCCAAAACCCGCTCGATACCATCGATGGCGACACTCAGGTCGCGGGTACGCAAGTTAAGGTCTATTTCGCCGGAGCCAATGAAAGCTTTAGTGGTGAAGCTGGCAATGTACCCTGGCGCGGCTCCGATATCGACGGGTTCTTGGCGGCGGCCGGGACCTGGTCGAACTATGCCAATATAGGCTTTACGCGGGTTCTTAACGCGCAGGATGCTGATCTTGTGGTGATGCTGGACTCAAGCCCCGGTGAAGCCACGCGCATCGAAGGGGTGGGCAGCGCACCTGATGTCGTGGTGATGAATTCGGCAAGTTTGGCCTATGGGGTTCAGGCCGGAACATCCGCCTACTGGGCGTTCCTGCAGGCCTCCGGTCTGGCGCTGGGGCTGAAACAAACCTATGTCTGGACGCCAACGGGTGAGGCCATGGAAGGTGTGCCGGGGGCTGGCGCCTATTCGGGGACTGCGGGCCTGAACAACCCGGCCTACACGGTCATGAGCTATTACCAGCAACTTGCCGGGACAAGTTCAGCCGCACCGGTAACGCCCATGGCGCTGGATATTGCGCTGCTCCAGCAAAAATATGGGTCGGTGGCCCATAATGCCACGGACACCACCTACACGATTGAAGCCTTACTCTCAGGTTCGGCTACCTATGTAGGCATATGGGATACCGGCGGCATCGATACCATCAGCTATTCAGGCGTGGGCCCGATCACGATCGATCTGCGTCCGGCCAGCCTGACCAATACCGCCGGAGGCGGCGGATATATTTCAGGCCCTTACAATGGGTACTCGGCGCTCGTAGGCTACACTATCGCTAACGGGACGGTGATTGAAAACGCCACCGGCGGCGTGTCGGGTGATACCCTGACCGGCAATGACGCCAACAATATTCTGACTGGCAATGCCGGCGATGATACCTTACAGGGCGGCAAGGGCGATGACACCCTCTCCGGCGGAGACGGTGCCGATACGGTTTCCTACTCTGACTCGGCTGTGGGCGTAACCGTCGACCTGTCTCTGACCACGGCGCAAAACACCGGCAATGGCACTGACACGCTCAGCAGCATTGAGCGATTTGTTGGCTCGTCACATAATGATGTATTGCGCGTGAATAACGCCGACAACCGGGCCAATGGCGGGGCCGGTAACGATACTCTGGTGTTGACGGGCAACTATGCCGATTACGCCATTACTGAACAGTACAGCGCCTATGGGCGTGCGTTCGCTTTTGTCAGTTCCACTGGTGGGACGGATTACATTGATGCCTTTGAGGTGTTCCAGTTTGCGGATCGCACCCTGACGGCGGCCCAGCTTATAAACACCAAGCCTCAGCTTCAGGGCGATTTCGGCGCGATCATGCTCGAAAATACCGGCTATGTCCTGACGACTGAGGATATCCGCTTTGTTGACGAAGACAGCGCCTATCTGACCTATACCGTCACCAGCCTTACGCACGGTGCCGTCTATGTGAATGGCGTGGCCAGCAGCAATTTCACCAGCGATCAACTGGCCGCCGGGCTGGTCAGCTTCAGGCATGATGGACATACCGATCCCACCGCCTATTTCAGCTTTACGGCCTTTGACGGCATCACCTATGCCGACTCCTATCCCGGCTCGATGAACTTTGTGGTCATCCATGCGCCGGGCGTCGTTTTCAATGGCACGGCGGGCGATGATTACATTGTGACATCAGGCGCCAAGGATTTCATAAATGGTGGCGCTGGCAACGATATAATTGATGGCCGCGACGGTGCGGATACGATTTACGGTGGTGCCGGGAACGACCTGATCTATCTTTATTTTGACAATGTCGGCTTTGATGGTGGAGACGGCATTGATACCATTACCTATGAGCGCATGACCCGTGGGGTCTATACCTATAGTCTGGGGCCCAACAATGAAAACGTGATTGGTACACGTTTTGATGACACGCTGGTGGGCAGCTTTGCTGACAATGTTATTGATGGCGGTCAGGGTGCCGATAACATGACCGGCGGATATGGCAGTGACACCTATATCGTCGATAATGGGGGCGACGTCATTGTCGAAAATGATGAAAATGGCGACGACACGGTCAATGCCTATGTCAGCTACCGCCTGTCCGAAAATATTGAAATCCTCAATCTGATCGGCAGTCAGGCCTTGGTAGGGATTGGCAATCGCAGCCATAATATCATCACCGGCAATGCCGCAGATAATGAACTCAATGGTCTCTCTGGCAATGACCAGCTCTATGGGGGCGATGGCCGGGACAAGCTCTATGGGGGTCAGGGCAATGATCTGCTGATTGGCGGCCACGGCGACGACACGCTTTATGGAGAGACCGGCCGCGATACGCTATTTGGGGAGGCGGGCAACGACACCCTGATGGGGGGCGCAGGCGATGACATTCTGCTGGGGCAGGACGGTAACGACACCCTGTTTGGTGAGTCCGGGCATGATACGCTGGTGGGCGGCACCGGGGATGATCTGCTTTACGGGCAGGAAGGTTTTGACACGCTTACGGGTGATGACGGCACCGACCGGCTTTTTGGCGGGGCGGATGATGATCGCCTGATTGGCGGG
>DDPE01000078.1 GCA_002342035.1 Asticcacaulis sp. UBA2476
GCGCTACCAGGCTGCGCTACACCCCGACGTCTCTTGTGTAAGAGGCGCGCTTATTGCCACTTAAGCCTTTGCGCCGCAAGCCCTATTTGCTCACGTAAAGCAGGTTTTACGGTTTTACTGTGAAAAAGGGGTGTATAATCTGATGTCCGACCTTGATACCTAGTTTGTCAGCAAGCCCTCCCTGAATTTCAAGCACCCCTTTGGCGGGCGCGAATGATGGTAACGGGGTCTCGTCAAACGGTTGCGCCTGCTTTTGAATGGAGACGATTCGGCCTTGGGGTGAAATGTAAATAATATCAAGAGGAACAACTGTATTCTTCATCCAGAAGGCACGTTCAGCTACATCGGGAAACTCAAACAGCATCCCCTGAGTTTCCGGCAGATTTTTACGATACATCAGGCCCTGCTCGCGCTCAGAAAAGTCATCAGCGATTTCAACCCGGAACTCATGTACGGCGGTCGGCGTTTTTACGGTTAATGGCTCAAGCGCCGAATAGGGCTTTATTTGAGCATCGTCAGCAAGCGGTTTTGCACATGCGCTAAGGCCGGCGAGCGACACCGCCATAGACAGCATAACTGCGGTCAGGGAAGTTGCCGCGGAGCCAGTTTTTAGATGAAGATTCGGCATAAAAAATACCTTCCTGAATAACTCAGGAAGGTATGACATAGAGGCTCACCTATGGCCAGAGCAACCCGGCCACAATGCAATCAGGCAAAAGCCTTGGGCTGGACTTCCGTAACAACCAAGCCTTTAGGGCCTTCCCCAAAACGAACCATGATAATTTCACCTTGCTGGACATCTTCGAGCCCAAAGCGGCGAAGCGTCTCAATATGAATGAAAATGTCGGTAGGATCATTTCCGCGCACAACGAAACCGTAGCCTTTGGTACGATTAAACCATTTGATCGTGGCGGCTTCCAAGTCACCCACGGTTATGGCGTTTACGGCGGCACTGGAATGAGGCTTTGCATCTGATACAGTCGAACGTACCGGCGACATGGCACCTTGTTCACCCAAATGGTCAATCTGGATAACCTGCCATCCTTTAGCGCGTTTAGCGATCTTACAGCTTATCTCAGCACCTTCGTTCGCCGCGTCACGACCGATGTCGCGTAAACTTGAGATATGCAAAAGCACATCACGCATACTGGTGAGTGAAGAATCCTGCGGGACAATAAATCCGTAACCCTTGGTTGTATCAAACCACTTGACATGACCATTGATTTCGACGAGCGGTTCAGCTTCAGCTCGATTATTCAATTCGTACAAACTCATAATCCCTCACCACGCCATATAAACTTCATCAAGCATAAATATTAATAACACGGATATCCCAAAAGAGGGAGGCCCTTTTGATTCTTTTTCTCAAAAAATGCGAAAGTATCCCCCGTGCAACAACCCCCGGTAACCCTGCACTGTCATCACGGCTTAAGGTTAATCGAACACGTAATATATATTAAATTTAGCGAATATGTCAGTCTTGTTTCAAAACCTTTGCGATAGTGGCTTAAAATCAACACTATCGTTTTTCAGGGAAACAGTCAGGCGCTGGTAGTCCCTAGGGGAGTCGAACCCCTCTCTTCAGGTTGAAAACCTGACGTCCTAACCGATAGACGAAGGGACCACGTGCGCATCTATTAAGCCGTTTAACCGGCAATCTCTTGGTAGTCCCTAGGGGAGTCGAACCCCTCTCTTCAGGTTGAAAACCTGACGTCCTAACCGATAGACGAAGGGACCACATCAAGAGGTGCGCTTGATAGCGTCACAAAATAAACGATGCAAGCCTTATTTTCGGTATTTTAAATCGACTTGTGAATATCTAAGTTCGGACTTGGGCGACGTCCTCGATCTCAAGCTGCACCCCTTTGCGGCCCATATAATCGTCCGCTTTCAATCGTCCGGCGACATGTACCCGGCCGGGCGGGCGAAGCAGCATCTCTCCAATAGCGGTATCTTCTGCGCGCCAGGCTATAGCCTTTATTCTATGGCCGCGGTCATCATCCAGTTGAACCCGAATGTGGCCGCCCTTCATGACAGTCGCATAGCTGACAAGCATATGAGAGAAGGCAAACACGGGCTCCGGGTTACCTTGTCCGAATGGTGCCATAATCTCAAACTGCTCCAGCAGATCACGCGTAGCCCCGGCACAGCTTAGGGCGGCGTCTATTTCCAGCCTCTCCCGCACGGCTTCATTACCTACTTGCTGGCGCACCTGCGCGTTCAGAAAACTGCGCAGATCATCGATCTTATCGCGCATCACGCTCAAACCCGCCGCCATGGCGTGACCGCCGCCGGAAATGGCGATATCGGCTTCAAAGGCAGCCCCCACGGCATGACCCAGATTTATCCCCGGCTGAGACCGCCCGGAGCCCTTGCCTATCCCCGAAATGGGATCAATGCCGATGACGATAACCGGCTTACGCCAACGCTCACGCAAACGACCGGCGACGATTCCGATGACCCCCGGATGCCAGCCCTCATGAGCCACAATGATCACATCATCGTCTTTAGTCAGCAGATGTTCGCGCTCAGCTATGGTAATCGCCTGCTCCAGCACTTCAGCTTCGACCTCACGACGGGTCTTGTTGAGTTCATCCAGTTCCTGCGCCATAAGCCTTGCTTCACCCGCATCATCAGTTGACAGTAGCCGCACCCCCAGATCGGCGCGCCCCACTCGACCGCCAGCATTTATCCGCGGCCCAATGACAAAACCTGAATGAAAAACGCTCATCAGGCTGTTGGCGCCATCCTTTTGTTTAAGATCCAACCCCGCCACTTCAATCAGTGCCCTGATGCCGGTATTATCAAGGCGCGACATGACCTTAAGCCCCTGAGAGGCCAGCGCACGGTTAAAGCCGGTAAGCGCCGTGACGTCACAAATGGCCCCAAGGGCCGCCAGATCCAGCCACTGGCGCAAATCCGGTTTGGCGCGTGCGGCAAAAAGCCCTCGCCGCTCGACCTCACGATTGAGGGCCGCCAGAACCACGAACACAACACCAGCCGCGGCCAGATTTCCTTGCCCGGACTGACAGTCTGGCCGGTTAGGGTTTACGACGGCCAGACATTTCGGTGGGGCTTCACGCATAAGGTGATGGTCAATCACAACCACATCAAGGCCAATGGATGCCGCATACTCAAGGGCATGATGCGCCGAAGCCCCGCAATCAACCGTGACCACCAGATCAGCGCCATTAGCTTTTAATGTATCAAAGGCGGCTACCGACGGACCATACCCCTCCGTAAGCCGGTCAGGCACGTAGACCTGAAGTTCGTGGCCCATATGACGATACCAGCGCACAAGCTGGGCGGCACTGGTCGCACCATCGACATCGTAATCCGCAAAAACGTAGATCGACTTCTTATGTTCCAGCGCATCCAGCATGGCCGCAACCAGAACCGGCATGTCCGCAAACCCTTCCGGATCGGGAAACAAGGCCTTCAGGGTCGGTTGCAGGTAATCCTCAAGCCCCTCTGGGGTAATACCGCGACCCGCAATGGATTGGGCTATCGGCTCCAGATACGCTCCGGGTATCTCGCCTTTCATGGCAAGCAGATTTGTGATCCGATGCACATCATCTGACGGAGTGTTCAGGCCGTGACGTTGACTCCAGATGCGCCCCGTTGCGGAACGGCTTACATCAAGATAGGCGGTAATAGTCTGAGAATCTGGCGTCACAATATGTCCATCAAAGGGGTCTGCGCATCGACAGCTTACGGATCGTGCGGGTCTTTGACATCATAACCAGAGTCTCAGTTGTGACAAACGCTTCCCCGCGTCCCGACAGTTCTTTTTGAACCCCCTTCAAAAGGGCACCGTGGGTTACGCCAGTCGCTATAAAAACAGCATCAGAGCTTACCAGATCGTCCAGCATGTATTTGCGGTCAAAATCAGTTACCCCCAGTCTGACGGCGCGGCCACGCTCATCATCGTTTCTAAACACCAGACGCCCCTGAAACTGCCCGCCAACGCATTTTAAGGCGGCACAGGCCAAAACACCTTCCGGCGCGCCCCCCTGACCAAGATAAATATCAATAGCGGTTTCAGGCTGGGCCGTGTGAATGACGCCGGCCACGTCGCCATCGGTGATCAGATGTACGCGCGCGCCTGATTTACGAAGTGACGAAATGATCTGTTCGTGACGGGGCCGATCCAACACGCAGGCTACGATTTCATTGACCTTTACCCCCTTGGCCCTGGCAAGGTTATGAACATTTTCTTCTGGCGTCGCATCCAGATCGATCGTGCCTTCGGGATAACCGGGACCGATGGCTATTTTATCCATATAGGTGTCGGGCGCGTGTAAAAGCCCTCCACGCGGGGCAAAAGCGATTACCGCCAGCGCATTGGCCATGGCCTTAGCCGCTAGCGTGGTGCCCTCTAGTGGATCAAGGGCTATATCAATCTGCGGCCCTTTGCCCGTGCCGACGGTTTCCCCGATATAAAGCATCGGCGCCTCGTCGCGCTCCCCTTCACCTATGACGATGCGGCCATCCATATCGATAGAATTGAGCGCCGTGCGCATGGCATCAACGGCCGCCTGATCTGCGGCCTTTTCATCACCGCCCCCCACCTGAGAAAACGCCGCAATAGCGGCTTCCTCAGCCACCCGCACGACATCAAGGCTGAGCGTAAAATCTGTAATTGGCATGTTTTTTCTTATACTTCCTGGCCTGAGTTTATATTTTTAATTATGTTATCTGTCTGGAGATGGCGGGAGAGCTACCCTGGCGCGGGTAGACAGGGCAAACTGATGGATGTCACCGCAATTGTTCTTTGTCACGGGCTGGCTAAGGTCGGCATTGAGGCGCGCACGGACGCTTGAACTGTAGGATGCCGGGTCGATAGCATCCCACTTCAGCCCCGTCACGGCTTGCTCCAGTGTATCCTCGCGAGCTTTGATATCGCTCACCCGCTGTTTGATATCGGAGGCTACCGGAACATTTTCAGGGGCTGCGGGAAAATTGGACCATTTGGGAAAGCCCTTTTCATCACGCTCAATATCCCTGACGACTGTCGCGGTGGGAATTGATGGGGCCGGTGCGGGCGCATCTGACGTCGCGACTAAAGGTGCCGCCGCGACAGAAGGCGTGTCGGCACGGCAAATTACGTCACCTCGAAGAGGGGCTTGTGTCTGTGAAAGTGCCGAATACGGCAGCAGACCTAATACGCTAAGCGCAATAATAGAAATGTGACGCCTGTTCATATCAGCGGCTCCTTTGTGTGAGCTTACCATACGCCCTCACCAGATCGGCAGTAATAAAACCCTATGGCACGATCTGAAAGGAAAAAATGACCTAACGATGTCACACAAACTGCCCATCGCCTGATTATGTTGATATGATCACTCAAAAGGTCATGATTCATAGCAAAGGGATTTACATGCCGTCTGCCCGCCCCCCTAAAGCCAAGCCCCAGACTGGCTCTGCTCCGAAGCTAGAGACCGAAACAAAAACATTAGGAAAAGAGGGTAACAATAAGACTAAAAAGGTTTTATTAGCCAAAGAACAAGTGCCATCGCATAAGGCGCCTCCGAAAAAACCCACTCCCAAAACATCGACAAAACCAACGCCACATGAGGCAGAACCTCACAAATCGCCTCAGCCACAGCCTGATATACCGAAAGACGGCCCGGCTTCAGCGTTTAATCCGGATGCTCTGAAAAATCTTGAGGATCTGTCGCTAAATCTGGCCAAGGCGGCGATGACGGCACAGAGCGCTCTGGCTCAAACCTTATTCAAACCTCATGATGTGACGGAGAATGTGCCGTCCGATCCGTTTCAGGTCGGCCCCGCCATGACCACAGTGGCCAATGCTCTGGCCTCTAATCCTGATAAGCTCGTTAATGCGCAAACCGAACTCATGACGGGTTATTTACAGCTTTGGGCCGCCATGACCCGGCGCAGTCTCGGCGCCGATGACAATACCGAAATGCCCTCAGCCAAAATCAAAGATAAACGCTTTTCTGATCCGCGCTGGGAACAAAATGTCATTTTCGATATGATGCGGCAATCCTATTTGCTGTCATCAAACTGGCTAAACAACCTTATTTCATCCGTAGAAGGCATTGATCCCATTTCCAAAAGGCGTGCCGAGTTTTTTACAAAACTGGTAACCGATGCCTTTTCACCGTCAAATTTCCTGATGTCCAACCCGGCCGCACTCGACACGCTAATGAGCACAAACGGCGAAAGTCTGGTCAAGGGGATGCAGAAATTTGCCGAGGATCTCGCGCGCGGTGATGGCAAGCTCAAGATTTCACAAGCTGACTACGCACACTTTGAAGTCGGCAAGAACGTCGCCACGACGCCGGGAAAAGTTATTTATCGAAATGCCTTTTTTGAACTTTTGCAGTACACGCCTACGACCGAAAACGTGCGTGAAATCCCCCTGCTCATTTTCCCGCCGTGGATCAACAAGTTCTACATACTTGATCTACAACCTAAGAATTCACTTATTAAATGGCTGACAGATCAGGGATTTTCAGTTTTCGTGACCTCCTGGGTCAATCCCGATGCATCTATGAAGGATGTCACATTTGAGGATTACCTTACCCAAGGTATCTATGAGGCCACAAAGCAAGTTATGGCGCAGTGTGGTACCAAAACCGTTAATGCTGTTGGCTATTGTATAGGCGGTACATTATTAGGCACAGCTCTGGCCCATATGGCCGCCAAAGGTGACAAAAGCATAGGCTCAGCCACCTTCTTTACGGCTCAACACGACTTCTCCGAAGCGGGCGATTTGCTCCTTTTTACCAACAACGCCTGGATCGACGAGCTGGAACGGCAAATGGATGCGGCGGGCGGGGTTTTGCCGGGTGCGGCCATGGCCGATACTTTCAATGCCCTGCGCGCCAATGATCTTGTCTGGTCATTCTTTGTGAATAACTACCTGATGGGTAAGGATCTTACGGCATTTGATCTGTTGTGTTGGAACGCAGATCAAACGCGTATGCCCAAGGCGTTGCACATGTTTTATTTGCGCAAATTCTACAACGAAAACGCCCTGTCCAAAGGCGAACTGGAACTGGGCGGCATTAAGATTGATCTTAAAAACGTAAAAATTCCGGTGTTTACTCAGGCAGGTCGCGAAGATCACATTGCTCCCCCTCTATCTGTGTTTAAGGGGGCAAAAATGTTCGGTGGAGACGTGACCTATGTTCTTGCCGGGTCCGGGCACATTGCCGGTGTTGTCAATCCACCCGCCGCCCAAAAGTACATGCACTGGATCAATAAGAACCTGTCTGCAGCGGCAAGTTATGATGACTGGTTCTCAAAAGCGTCAGAGCATGCCGGATCATGGTGGCCCTATTGGGCTGAGTGGCTGCATGCCAAATCCGGTGATTGGGTTGAGACACGCGATCCCTCCAAAGGCCCGCTCAAACCCATTATGGACGCACCGGGCAGCTATGTGATGGTCAAATCCTAAGCTGGACTTGTATATTGTATACGCTCAAAGTAAGGGTAAGGTCGTGTTACCGGAGCTAAGACATGACCACGACTATTACCTTGGATGAAGCATTAAATATTTCCACTAACATATTAATAGATAATGGTTTTTCAAACAACCATGCCCAATCCATAGCCAGGGTTATATGGGCCTGTCAGAGAGATGAGTGCCAATCCCACGGTCTTTATCGGCTGCTGGTGTGCGTTCATACTCTGCGTTCCGGCAAGGTTTCGCCAGATGCAGAACCCGAAATCAGTGATGCCGCAGACACGCTCGTGCGCGTGGATGCCAAAGGGGCCTACTCTCTGCTGGCTTTTGATATGGGCCGTCCGCTTTTAGTTGAAAAGTCCAAACGCCATGGCATGGCGGCACTTGCTATCAATCACTGTTATCATTTTTCAGCTTTGTGGCCTGAAATCGAAGCCATCGCTGCGGAAGGGTTAGTGGCTATTGCGATGACCCCAAGCCATAGCTGGGTTGCGCCTTACGGTGGCACCAAGGGCGTGTTCGGCACCAACCCCCTCGCGTTTGCGTGGCCAAGACCGGGCGGCCACCCATTTGTCTTTGATTTTGCCACCAGTGCGGCCGCGCGCGGCGAAATCGAGCTCCATCGCCGGGCGGGTAAAGCTATCCCTGAAGGCTGGGCCGTCGATAAGGATGGCAAGCCGACAAAGGATGCGCAAGCCGCTATGGCCGGTGCCATGCTAACCTTTGGGGGCTATAAGGGTTCTGCTCTGTCGGCCATGATCGAACTTATGGCAGGCCCGCTGATTGGAGACTTCCTTAGCCTGGAATCGCAGGCATACGATGCCGGCGCCGGCGCCACCCCATATCATGGTGAACTGATCATTGCGATCGACCCCAAAACCTTCATGGGGCCGGACTGGGCGCGGCATACCGATCGCGCTGAAGCGCTTTTTGATGCCATCATCGACCAAGGTGCGCGCCTGCCGTCACAGCGACGTTATGAAGCCCGTGCCCGCAGTCTTGAGACCGGAACCGTAACGATCCCGGCCAAGCTTTACGAAGACATTTTGGCCCTGCTAAAGCCGTAAAATAATTGTCTCAACGATGGGGCGGCGGTCCCAGATATTCTGGGCCGCTTTTTTCAGTACGCGTGCCACGGTTGTCTCAACCTTGACATCATCATCCCGTTCTTCCGGCGACAATTTTTGCAGCGCCTTTTCAACCAAATCGCACATATTTTCCAGTTGATCGGAGATTGTGTCGTCGTCTTCAAAGGCCAGCCCCAAACCGCGGACTTCGACAATCGAGGCCAGTTTATTTTTACGATCCAGCGCAAACGAGCAAAACAGCATGCCATTATGGGCGGCGTGACGGCGTTCGCGCAGAGCATCTGCACCTTCCGGAACCAGCATGCCGCCATCGACAAACAATCGCCCCGCCGGAACCTCATCAATAATTTCAGCCCGACCGGGTGCCAGACGCACCATGTCACCGTTTCGGGGGGTAATTTGCTCAGGCACGCCGATTTCAGCCGCTAGAGCCGCATGTTTTTGAAGATGTCTGCGTTCACCGTGGGTCGGCACCGCAATGCGCGGCCGCGCCCATTCATACATCTGGCGCAGTTCGTCGCGCGCCGGATGCCCGGAGACGTGGATGCCCGGATGGTCTTTTTCGGTATGAATTTCAACGCCTAAATCCGACAGGCGATTTTGCAGGGAGCGGATGGAAATTTCATTGCCCGGAATAACGCGAGAGGAAAAAACGCAGGCATCACCGGATTTGAGTTTGACCAGCGGGTGGTTGCCGTCCGCGATACGCGACAAGGCTGCCCGTGGCTCCCCTTGAGAACCCGTACACAGATAAAGCACCTCGGTGGGCTTCATTTTGGAGGCTTCGCCTTCGGTCACAAATTCACTGACGCCATTTAATAAACCAACGTGCTTTGCCGCCGCCGTCATACGGTGCATGGAACGACCGACCAGACACACCCTGCGCCCACACGCTTCGGCGGCACGAATCACGCTGTCCATCCGTGCGACGTTAGAGGCAAAGCAAGCCACAGCCACCTTGCCTTTTAGGGTCTTTATCACTTTAGCGAGTTCGTCACGAACGCCAGCCTCTGAGCCTGATGCACCTTCGACAAACACATTGGTGGAATCGCAGATCATAGCCAGCACGCCATCATCGCCCAGTTTTGTGATTGCGCTGATGTCGGTCGCTTTACCGGTGATCGGGTCGGGATCTATTTTCCAGTCACCGGTGTGCAGAATCGTCCCAAGGGGTGTGCGGATAGCCAAGCCATTGGGTTCAGGTATGGAATGGGTTATCGTAATATAATCAATCTCAAACGGCCCAATCTTAATACTGCCACCTAACGGGACTTCGGTAAGATCGAAATCATCGACCCCAGCCTCACGAAGCTTTTCCCGGATCAGAAATGCCGTAAAAGGTGTGGCATAAAGGGGCGCTTTGATCTTATCCCACAGCCAGCCCAGCGCACCGATATGATCTTCGTGGGCATGGGTCAGGACAACCCCCAGAATGGTTTCGCCTTCCAAAAATTTCGGATCGGGCACAATGACCTCAATGCCGGGCGTTGTCAGGTCGCCAAAGGTCACCCCGACATCAACCAGAATCCATTGCCGGTTATCTTCTGGCCCGAACCCGTAAAGGTTCAGGTTCATGCCAATTTCGTTCGAGCCGCCAAGCGGCAGGAACACGAGTTCATCTTTATGTTTTTTCATATTTTCTTTTATGCTTTTGAAGCGCCTATGGTGCGCTGGTAAATTTCAAGGAGGCCGCGCAAGGTCAGATCGGGATCAAAGTGGTCGATTTTGTCGGTTGCGCCCTCAAACAGAGAGGCAACGCCGCCCGTTGCGATTACACTCATTTTTTGACCATACTCTGCCTGAATAGAGGTCACAAGGTATTCAATCAGGCCGACATAGCCCCAGAATATTCCCGACTGCATAGCCGAGACCGTGTCTTTGCCGATTATGTGCACCGGTCGTTCAATAGCTATGCGCGGCAGCTTAGCGGCCGCAAGGTGAAGGGCCTGAACCGAAAGGTTGATGCCGGGGGCAATGGCCGTACCTTCCAGCGCGCCATCGGCCGCGACGACATCAAAGGTGGTGGCTGTACCGGAATCGATGACGATCAATGGGCCTGAATAGGCGATATGAGCCCCAATAGCGTTGACCAGTCGATCAGCCCCCGCTTCTTTTGGCTTATCGATGCGCACTTCGATTCCAAGCACGGTATTATCACCGACGACATAGGGTTGTTTGTGAAAATAACGCTGGGCAAGCTTACGCAGATTAAACAGAGACTGCGGCACGACCGATGAGATGATGCAGTCGGTTATCGACTTGAAATCAAGCCCGCTCATTTGCAGCAACTGGTACAGGTAGACGGCATATTCATCCGCCGTCTTGGTGGAATCGGTCGACGCGCGCCACTGTGCGACCCAGGTATCCCCGTCATGGACAGCAAACAAAGTGTTGGTATTGCCCTGTTCAATAGCTAACAGCATATCATTTCTTTCGCCGGTTCCGCAGTGAGTTGCGTCCGTTAGATCGCTTTATAGGCAATTTCACCGCCGCTAAAGTGATGAACCACGCCCGATGCGCCCATGATCTTAAGTGCACCATATTGGTCAAGGCCTTGAAGTTTACCCGTAATGGGGCCACTCGCATCTTCGGCTTCAATCAGATGATCGCGACCATAGGCCTGTTCAAGCCAATCCTGAGCGACATGGCCAAACCCCGCTTCCTGCCAAAGCTTTAAGCGCTGATCGAAATAAACGCTCAGGTCTTCAAGCAAAAGTAAGGGATCAAAATCTTCGGGCGTCAGAACAACGTGCTTTAAGGCCGCGGTCGCATAGGCTTCAAGTTCTGGTGCAGCGGCGACATTCAGACCGATGCCGACGACGATGCCTAGATAGCCTTCGACTTCGGTCGGTTCACTCTGCACTAAAATGCCGCAAAGTTTTTGGTTTTTATAAAGGATATCGTTGGGCCATTTGATCGCCAGATCGGCCTTGTCACGCACCAGCGGCCGCAATAAATCAGTAACGGCAAGGGCTGCCACAAACGAGAGTTGGGTCACATGACCGACATCTAAGCGCAGCAGGCCGTACCAGGACGCCATCAGGTTCCCGGAGAAACCAAGCCACGCCCGCCCCCGGCGACCGATGCCGTCCGTTTGCATCCGAGCCTGAATCCAGCCTGATCCAACGGCCCCGGATCGCAGCCGTTCTACAGCCAGCGTCTGGGTGGACGGCAGGACATCAAAAACTTCAATTCGGGACGAAGAGTAAGATGCCATAGTCGCCGACCGTACCCGGACACCTTTCTTTATTTAAGACCGAAACTGCTGGCCGCCATTTGCGCTAACGGATCAAGCCAGTGAAGGGCCAACATGGCGATCGGGAAGGCAAACGCCGCCGCCCCATAGGCAATCCATTTGGCCTCAGCCGGTGCTTTATCCAGTTCATCGGTCGGGGCATCAAACCACATAACCTTAAGGATGCGCAGATAGTAGAAGGCCGACAGAACTGATGCGGCCAGACCGAGCGCCGCAAATGGCCACAAACCCTCGACCGCCAAAGCCGAACCAAAGATGTAATACTTGCCCCAGAACCCGCCCAATGGCGGCATACCCAGTAGCGACAGCATCAGAATAGTAATCACGATGGTCGTAGGCATGCTGATTTTAGACATACCCGTAAGATCAGACACGTTCTCAACCGGTTGGCCTTTACGCGACAATGACATCTGCACAGCGAACATGCCGAGCGTATCAACCATGTAAAGCACCGAGAACAGCAGCAGCGCCTGAACACCGTATTCAGTACCGGCAGCGATGGCCAGAAGCGCGTAGCCCATGTTGGCGATAGATGAATATGCCATCAGACGTTTGATGTTCTTTTGCATCAAACCGCCCAAGCCCCCGACGATAAACGACATAACTGAAATGGCCAAAATGACTTGTCGCCATTGCTCAATCGAATCCTCAAAACCGCCCATAAGGACACGAGCAATCAGTACCAGAGCCGCAAATTTAGGCGCACCTGCCGCAAAGGCCACAACCGGGGTCGGTGCACCTTCGTAGACATCCGGCGTCCACATATGGAAGGGCGCGGCTGAAATTTTGAATGCTAAGCCGCAGATAAGGAACACCAGACCAAAGATCAGGCCCGTTTGCTGATTAGCCGCCGCCGCGACCGCAATGTCATTGAAATTCATCGAACCAGTAAAGCCGTACACCAGCGACGCACCGTATAACAACAGGCCGGACGACAGCGCCCCCAGTACGAAATACTTCAAACCAGCTTCGGAGCCCTTCGGGTCATCGCGACGGAAGGCGGCCAGGACATAAAGCGCCAGCGATTGCAGTTCGATACCGATATAGAGCGCAATCAGATCACCCGCCGACACCATCATGCTCATGCCCAGCGTCGCCAGCAATATCAGGATCGGAAACTCAAAGCGGCGATTACCAACGCGGTCAAAATAACCCTGCCCCAGCACAATCACAAAGACGCCCGCGATGTAGATAAAGACCTTCGCGAAGGCGGCCACGCCATCAATGACAAACGAACCGGAAAACGCCGTGCCATGTCCAACGAAGGCCGCAAAATAGGCCGCCGCAATAAGCACCACCCCGCACAAGGCGCTGACCGAAGTCATCCCCTTATCGCCGCGGAAGGCACCAAATACCAGAATAACCAGCGCACCCACGGCGATGATCAGTTCCGGCAGCGCCAAATTCAGACCGAGGTTCAAGTCCATTTCAAGCCACCCTTAACCGCCGATAGCCGCTTGGTAGACGCCAACGAGGGCATCCACACTGACGGTCGTAAAATCAAATATAAACGCCGGGTAGATACCCAGCAGCAGAGTCCCCGCAACCAGCGGCACAAAAATCAGAGTTTCGCGCGCGTTCAGGTCCTTAATGCCGTCAAGCTTCGGATTGGTTACCGGGCCATACATGACATTTTTGAACAGATTAAGCGCATAAACCGCTGACCAGATCACACCAGAGGCGGCGATCAGGGCAGTCCATGTGGAGGCCTGATAAGCCCCCGTCATGGTCAGGATTTCCCCGACAAACCCCGATGTCCCCGGCAAGCCGACATTGGCCATCGTAAACAGCAGGAACACAAAGGCATAGTGCGGCATCAGGTTAGTCAGGCCGCCGTAGAAGCTGATCTCACGGGTGTGCATCCGGTCATAAACCACGCCGACGCAGAGGAATAACGCGCCAGAGATGATGCCGTGGCTGATCATCTGATAGACCGCGCCCTGAATACCTGCCTGATTGCCGGCGAAAATACCCATGGTCACAAAACCCATGTGCGCAACAGACGAGTAGGCAATCAGCTTTTTGATATCGGTCTGGCGCCAGGCGACCAGTGACGTATAGACAATGGCGATCACAGACAAGGCCAGCACGAACGGCGTGAACATTTCCGATGCCTGCGGGAACATAGGCAGGTTAAAGCGTATGAAGCCGTAACCGCCCAGTTTAAGCAGGATACCCGCCAGCATGACCGAACCCGCGGTCGGCGCCTCAACGTGGGCATCCGGCAACCAAGTATGTACCGGCCACATCGGCATTTTGACCGCAAATGAGGCAAAGAAGGCAAACCACAGCCACGGCTGGGCATTCTCAGCAAAGGCGAATTTAGACAATTCAGGAATGCTGGAGGTGCCAGCGACATTCACCATGTAGAGCATGGCGGCCAGCATCAGCACCGACCCCAGCAGGGTATAGAGGAAGAACTTATAGGCGGCGTAGATTCGGTTCTTACCGCCCCAGATACCGATAATCAGGAACATCGGCACCAGACCGCCTTCGAAGAAGACGTAGAACAGGAACAGATCAAGCGCCGTGAACACGCCAATGACCAGGGTTTCCAGAATAAGAAACGCGATCATGTATTCGACCAGACGCGTTTTGATCGAGGTCCAGGACGCCAAGATACACAGCGGCATCAGGAATGCAGTCAGGGCCACAAACAGGATCGAAATGCCGTCTATACCCAGATGGTAGGACAAGGGCCCAAACCAATGAATTTTCTCGACAAACTGATATTCGGTCGTGGTGCGGTCAAAGCCCGCCAGCATGACCACGCTCAAAGCAAGCGTCGCCAGTGTCGTCCACAGGCTGATCCACTTGGCATTGGTGTCGATCGCGGCTTCATCATCCTTGCGCGACATCGCTCGCAGAACAAGTATGACCAGCGCCCCCGCCAAAGGCAGGAAGGTAATGACGCTCAGGAGATTAGGTATAACCAGTGACATTGTTGAAACTTATCCCCTCTTAAGCGGCCAGCCAGAATACGACCCAGGTCAAAAGACCCGCGACACCTAAGAACATAACGAACGCATAGTGATAGACATAACCCGTTTGGGTCTTGACCAGATTCTTAGCGGCTTTCAAGGCTGACCACGCCGCCCCATTGGGGCCCAGACCATCAATGATTTTAACATCACCGATTTTCCAGAAGACATTACCTATTGCGCGCAAGCCCTTAACCAACGTGGCCTGATAAATCTCATCAAAGAACCACTTATTATACAGGAAGGTATAGAGCGGCCCCTCGTTCGCGGCCATCTTCTTCGGCAGATCCGGGCGCTTAAGGTAGAAGAACCAAGCCAGCACCAGACCGAGCAAGGTCACAACCAATGGCGCAAACTTAACCCACGTCTCAACATGGTGCGCATCGTGCATGACGTGATTGTTTGGAGCGGTGAAGATCGCATGGCCCCAGAAATCGTGGGCGTGATCGCCGACAAAGTAAGGCGCGAAGATAAAGCCTGCTGCAACCGCCCCCACAGCCAAGGCCAGCAAAGGCACCAGCATGATCAAAGGACTTTCGTGTGGCTTATGAGCGTGGTGTCCATGATCATCGTGCCCATGCGCATCGGCGTGATCGTCATTGCCGTGAGCCTCTGCGTGGGCATGATGATCGTCATGCGCATGTTCCCACTGCTTCTTGCCGTGGAAGGTCATGAACGCCAGACGCCAGCTATAGAATGAGGTCAAAAGCGCTGCCGACAGGCCCATGATGAAGGCGAACATACCTTGCGGGGTTTGGCTCATCGCCCAGGCGGATTCGATGATCGCATCTTTAGAGAAGAAGCCGGCAAAGCCGATCTGCGTGCCCGGAATGCCAAGACCTGTGATGGCGATGGTGCCGATGGTCATGACCGCATAGGTGATCGGCATATACTTATATAGTCCGCCCATTTTGCGCATGTCCTGCTCATGGTGCATGCCGTGGATGACCGAACCCGCGCCCAGGAACAGCAGCGCCTTAAAGAAAGCGTGCGTGAACAGGTGGAACATGGCGGCCTGATAGGCGCCAATACCGGCGGCAAAGAACATGTAACCAAGCTGTGAACAGGTCGAAAACGCAATGACACGCTTGATGTCGTTTTGGGTAAAGCCGATCGACGCCGCAAAGATCGCCGTAATGGCACCGACATAGGCGACAATCATCTTGGCGACCGGCGCATATTCAAACATGTGCGACAACAAGCAAACCATATAAACACCGGCGGTCACCATGGTTGCGGCGTGGATTAGGGCCGACACAGGGGTCGGGCCCTCCATCGCGTCGGGCAGCCAAGTGTGCAGGAAGAACTGCGCCGACTTACCCATAGCGCCGATGAACAACAGGAAGCAGGCCAGATCAATGGCGCTGAACGAGTAGCCCAGGAACATCCAGGTCGTTCCGGCCTTGGCTTCGATCATCGGGAAAAGTTCGGCAAAATTAACGGTGCCGAACATCCAGTAGACGGTCATAATCCCTAGCGCGAAGCCGAAATCACCAACGCGGTTGACGACGAACGCTTTGATTGAGGCATTATTGGCGCTGGCCTTATTAAACCAGAATCCGATCAGCAGATAGGACGCCAGCCCTACCCCTTCCCAGCCGAAGAACAACTGCATGAAATCAGCCGCCGTCACCAGCATCAGCATGGCGAAGGTAAACAGCGACAGATAGGCAAAGAAGCGCGGCCGCGACGGGTCTTCGGCCATATAGCCCCAGCTATAGAGGTGAACCAGCGAAGACACCGACGTCACCACAATCAACATGGTGGCCGATAAGGCATCAATCCGGATCGACCACGCCGATTGGAAGGTACCGATATTGATGAAGTCCAGCAGCTTGACAGTAAAATCCGACATGCCGCCCCAGGTATGGGCCCCGAATACATACCACGACAGGGCGCAAGACAGGAACAACAGCCCGGTCGTAACCCCTTGAGAGGCAATATTGCCGATGCGACGGCCAAACAGGCCCGCAATCAGCGCGCCAATCATAGGCGCCAGAACCAGAACAGTAACTATGCTCGGCATGATGGATTAGCCTTTCATCATGCTGGCGTCATCGACTTCGATATCGCCGCGATTACGGAAGAAGGTGACGAGGATAGCCAGACCGACCGCGGCCTCGGCTGCCGCCACCGTCAGGACAAACATGGCCATGATCTGTCCCTGCACATTATGCAGATAGCTTGAGAACGCCACGAAGTTGATATTGACCGCCAAAAGGATCAGTTCGATCGACATCAGGATAATAATGACGTTGCGGCGGTTCACGAAGATGCCCAGCACCCCAATAGTGAACAAAATGGCCGAAACGGTGAGATAGTGTGCGAGGCCGATAGTCATTCTTTGATCCCTTCGCCGGTTTTGACCTTGACGATGGCCACAGCGTTTTTGCGCTGACGACCGACCTGTTTAGAAATATCCTGACGCTTGACATTGGTGCGATGCTTGAGCGTCAGCACGATGGCACCGATCATAGCCACCAGCAGAACAAACCCTGCGGCCTGGAACAGGTAGACATAGTCTGTGTAAAGTACGCGGCCGATAGTTTCGATATTTGTGGCATCCGCTGTGAACGCTTGCGGTTCATTACCGGCAGCGGCACCGCGATCAGCGACAGCAAAACTAATCATGATCAGTTCCGTCATCAACAGTAACGCCACAACACCGCCAATCGGCAGATAGTTAGCAAACCCTTGGCGCAGCTTGCTGAAATCGACATCCAGCATCATGACCACGAACAGGAACAGAACCGCCACCGCGCCGACATAGACCACGACCAGAAGCATGGCCAGGAACTCCGCCCCCAGCAGTACAAACAGTCCGGCTGCCGAAAAGAAGGCCAGGATCAAAAACAGCACCGAATGCACCGGGTTTTTGGCGGTAATCACCAAAAATCCGGCGGCGACCGTAATCAGGGCCATGATGTAAAAGGCTATAGCCATCAAAGTCATAGCGTCATCCTTTACCGGTAAGGCGCGTCAAGTTCGAGGTTACGCGCAATAACGCGTTCCCAACGGTCGCCGTTCGCCAACAGACGTTCCTTGTCGTAATAGAGTTCTTCCCGGGTTTCGGTCGCAAACTCAAAGTTCGGCCCTTCGACGATGGCATCGACCGGACAGGCTTCCTGACACAGGCCGCAATAGATGCACTTAACCATGTCGATATCGTAACGTGTCGTGCGGCGTGAACCGTCATCACGCGGTTCAGCTTCGATAGTGATAGCTTGAGCCGGGCAGATTGCTTCGCACAGCTTACAGGCGATGCAACGCTCTTCACCATTGGCATAACGGCGCAGGGCATGCTCACCGCGAAAACGCGGGCTGATCGGGCCTTTTTCAAACGGATAGTTGATTGTCGCCTTGGGCTTGAACATGTATTTCACCGCAAGGCCTGTGGCCCCGATGAAATCCATCAGCATGGCGCCTTTGATGGCTTGGCCGATACGGGACATCATATCAAATCACCTCCGAATACGCGGTAGGCCGCAATCAAAACCACAGCCACTAATGATGCCGGCAGGAACACTTTCCAGCCCAGACGCATCAATTGGTCGTAGCGATAACGCGGAACGATAGCTTTAGCGATGGCGAACATCACAAACCAGAACACTACCTTAATGATAAACCACAGCAGACCGTGAATAGCCTCAAACACCGAGCCGGGTTCGATAAAACCAGCCGTTGGATATGGCGCCTGCCATCCCCCAAAGAACAGAATGGTGATGAGCGCGCACATCAGCACGATGTTGGCATATTCACCGATCATGAACAGCAGATACGGAGTCGAGGAATATTCGACCTGATAACCCGCCACCAGCTCCGATTCAGCTTCCGGCAAGTCAAACGGCGGACGGTTAGTTTCCGCGAGTGCCGACACATAAAACATGATCATAACCGGAAACATGACGATGATGGTCTTGGGCGCAAACGCATGCCAGTTCCAGAAACCGCCCGCCTGATGCTCTACGATCCGCGACAGGTTCATGTCGCCGACCAGCAGGATCACACAGATAACGATCAGGCCTATAGAGACTTCATAGGACACCATCTGGGCCGCCGACCGCAGCGCCCCCAGGAACGGATACTTCGAGTTCGATGCCCAACCACCCATGATGATGCCGTAAACACCCAGGGACGAGATCGCAAACAGATAAAGAATGCCGACATTGATATCCGATACGACCCAGCCGGGCGCGAACGGAATAACGGCCCATGACATGAATGCCAGAATAAAGGTAATCAGCGGCGCCAGAAGGAACACGATCTTATCGGCACCGGCCGGGATGACGACTTCCTTCAGCACAAACTTTAAAAAGTCGGCAAAGGATTGCATCAGGCCGAACGGCCCCACGACGTTGGGCCCTTTACGCATCTGCACGCCCGCCCAGACCTTACGGTCGCCCCATAGCAGGAAGGCCAGAGAGACCATCACACCCACAATAACCGCCAGAGCCTGACCGACCGTAATGATCGTCCAGCCCCAGGGTGTGGCCCAAAATGAAGTTGCTTCCATCAGTCGTCTCTCTTACTCGGCGGCCACAGACAGCTTCGGCGCACGGGCAGCGGAACATTCCGCCATGGCCACGCTGGCTCTGGCTATCGGGTTGGTCAGGTAGAAATCCTTGATATTTGACGCGAAGACTCGGTCAGAGACCTCGCCCTTAGCACCCAGGGTTTTTACATCAAAGCTTTTTTGTGAAGGCTTCACATCTATCCGTCCAAAGGTCGGATGATCGGCGATCAATTTGGCGCGCAGATCAGACTGGCTGTCATAGGGCAAGGTCTTGCCCAGAGCTTCGGACAGGGCGCGCATAATCGCCCAGTCTTCTTTGGCATCCCCCTTCGGGAACACGGCGCGCTCTGCAATCTGAACCCGGCCTTCAAGGTTGACATAGATGCCTGATTTTTCCGTATAGGCGGCGGACGGTAAGATCACATCAGCAATGGCCGCGCCCGCATCACCGTGATGACCGATATAAACGACAAAGCTGCTTTTGAGCTGTGCCGTATCGATTTCATCGGCCCCCAGCAGCACAACAACGTCTAACCCGCCAGCCAGCATCGCCTCAGTGTCGAGACCGCTACCTTGCGGAATGAAACCGATATCCAACCCAGCAACCCGCGACGCCGCCTGATGGACGATATTGAAGCCGTTCCAGTCGGCGCGCACCACATCATAAGCACTCAGGACTTCGGAGGCGATCAGGTTAAGCACCGCGGCGCCGTCAGGACCAGAAATCGCCCCATTACCCACCAGCACGGCGGGCTTTTTCGCGTTTTTCAGAACATCACGGAAAGCATGCTTCTTAAGGTCTTTCAGTGCCTTCGGACCAGCACCTAAATGCACGTAATCATAGGTAAGATCATAGGGCTCACCGATAACCGCCACCTGCACGTCGCCCTTGAGCCACGATTTACGAATACGCGCATTAATCAGCGATGCTTCATTGCGCAGGTCAGTGCCGATCATCAGGATCGCGTCAGCATCTTCAATGCCGGCAATGCCCGTATTGAACAGGTAGGTTTCGCGAGCACCGCGACCGATCTTGGAGCCATCCTGACGGCAATCAAGATTGGCAACACCCAACGAGGAGAACAGATCCTTGGTTGCCTTCAAACCTTCGGCATCGATGAGGTCACCGGCAATCACGCCAATTTTCTCAGGCGAAGTCGCTTTCAATTTGCCCGCGACTACGCCCAACGCTTCCGCCCAGGTCGTCACTTGCAAACCGCCAGCTTTACGAACGTAAGGTTTATCCAGACGTTGACGCGACAGACCATCGACCGCATAGCGCGTTTTGTCGGTGATCCATTCTTCATTGATCTCTTCCTTAAGGCGCGGCAGAGCCCGCAGCACCGTCGGCCCGCGATAGTCCAGACGAATGTGCGCCCCCAGCGCATCCATGACGTCGATCGACTCAACTTTTTGCAGTTCCCACGGACGGTAGTTAAATGACCACGGTTTATGGGTCAGAGCACCGACCGGGCACAGATCGTTCAGATTACCCGACAGTTCCGACGACACCGCCTGCTCAAGATAGGAGGTGATCTCTGCATTTTCACCGCGCGAGATCATACCCATTTCAGTGACACCGGCGACTTCGGTGCTGAAACGCACGCAACGCGTACATTGAATGCAGCGGGTCATAAAGGTCTTGATCGTTGGGCCGAGATATTTTTCTTCGACAGCGCGCTTGTTCTCGGCATATCGCGAACCGCCACGGCCATAGCCCATAGCCTGATCCTGAAGATCACACTCGCCGCCCTGATCGCAAATCGGGCAATCGAGCGGATGGTTGATCAGCAGAAACTCCATCACGCCTTCGCGGGCCTTTTTGACCATCGGCGTATTGGTGAAAATTTCCTGACCTTCGGCGGCTGGCAGCGCGCATGAGGCTTGCGGCTTCGGCGGGCCGGGCTTGACCTCAACCAGACACATCCGGCAGTTGCCCGCGATCGACAAGCGCTCATGGTAACAGAAACGCGGGATTTCTTCCCCCGCCAGTTCAGCTACCTGAAGCACGGTCATGCCGGGATCGAATTCGACCTCAACGCCGTTGACTTTTGCTTTCGCCATAGGCTTCAAACCTCATTCAGTAACGCAGGTACCGTAAGATAACTGCGCGAAAATACTAACAATTTATCAGAACCAGGATCTGTCGCCAGCGACATAATCTTCGTGGAACTGCTGCTCGGATTTGAGCAGGTAGATGATAAGCTCGATAAACGATATCAGGGCGACCGCTATGCCGGGGATGACCAGAAACCATCCCACCGTCCCGCACACCAGCATGATGACACCGGCTGTGTTCTTACCCAGATAAAACTTGTGCACGCCCCAGATGCCAAAGAAGAAGGTCAAAAGCGCCGCGACCCATTTGTTCTTGTCGGACAGGCCCGTGGAGACGACATAAACGCTGACGGCACGGCCATCGGACGCTTCAAAATCGACGGTTGATCCGGTCGCAACGGAACGGGCACCACCCATAAGGTCTGCGCGGGTAAAGCCATAACGCACGCCGTCATCACCGCTGATGAGGCCCTGAGCCAGGCTGTCGTCGTATGACAAGACTTTCCCGCGCATATCCCCTACTCCGCCGCTATCGAATGGCCGGTCACGTTAGACTTACGTGAACGGTAAAGCGTGATGCGGTCTTCGATCTCATGGCGGAAATGGCGGATCAGGCCTTGAATCGGCCAGGCCGCGGCATCACCCAGCGCGCAGATCGTGTGACCTTCGACTTGCGTTGTGACTTCAAGCAACATGTCAATTTCAGACGGATCAGCATCGCCTTTAACCATGCGCTCCATCACCCGCCACATCCAGCCGGTGCCTTCGCGGCACGGCGTACACTGGCCGCAGCTTTCGTGCTTATAGAAATAGCTGAGGCGGGCAATCGCGCGGATCAGGTCTGTGGATTTATCCATGACGATAACCGCGGCCGTGCCCAAACCAGAACGCAGGGCGCGCAGACTATCGAAATCCATCGGGAGATTTTCACATTGTTCGGCCGGGATCATCGGCACCGACGATCCGCCCGGAATGACGGCCTTGAGGTTGCCCCAACCGCCACGAATCCCACCGCAATGATCTTCGATCAGTTGACGGAACGGGATCGACATGGCCTCTTCGACGTTACAAGGTCGCTCAACGTGACCGGAAATGCAGAACAGCTTCGTGCCGGTATTATTTGGTGCGCCAAAACCAGCGAACCATTCGGCACCGCGGCGCAGGATCGTGCCAACAACCGCGATCGATTCGACATTGTTCACGGTCGTCGGGCAGCCATAAAGCCCCGCGCCCGCAGGAAACGGTGGCTTTAGACGCGGTTGGCCTTTTTTGCCTTCCAGCGATTCCAAAAGGGCGGTTTCTTCGCCGCAGATATAGGCCCCGGCCCCGTGATGGACGTAAACGTCAAAATCCCAGCCGTGGACATTGTTTTTGCCAATGAGCTTGGCTTCATAGGCTTGTTTAACCGCCGCCTCTAACCGCTCGCGCTCAAAGACATATTCGCCGCGCAGATAGATGTAACAGGCATGGGCCTGCATGGCGAAGGAAGCGATCAGACAGCCTTCGATCAGCAGATGCGGATCATGGCGCATAATCTCACGGTCTTTGCAGGTGCCGGGTTCGGATTCGTCGGCATTGACGACCAGATAGTGCGGACGATCCTTGACCTCTTTCGGCATGAACGACCATTTCAAACCAGTCGAAAAGCCCGCCCCGCCCCGACCGCGCAGGCCAGAATTCTTGACGTTAGTGATGATCCACTCGCGCCCGTAGGACAGAATATCCTTGGTCGCGTTCCAGCAACCGCGCTGCTTCGCACCGTCAAGGCCCCAATCCTGGAAGCCGTACAAATTGGTGAAAATACGATCTTTATCTTCGAGAATACCCAGTGTTTTGGCCATGTTACGCATTTGCCTCCGGAACGGGTGCATTCGGAATTTTGATCGGCTTGGTGGCAGAACCATCATAAAGTTTGGGATCGAGCAAGGTCGTCGCCCCACCTATCGGCTCAGACGTGTGACGACCGTTATAAGGCCCTGCCTTGGGCGACTTACCCGCGGCAAAATCATCAATGATCTGCGCCAGATTTTCCGGCGTCAAATCTTCGTAAAAGTAGTCATTGATCTGGGCCATAGGCGCATTGGTGCAGGCCCCCAGACATTCAACTTCCTGCCAGGTAAATTTACCGTCGGCAGACAACTTATCCTTAGCACCGATCTTGGATTTACAAACTTCCATCAGCTTGTCGGAGCCCCGCAACATGCACGGCGTCGTGCCGCACACCTGAATGAGCGCACTCGATCCTACCGGCTCCAGCATGAACATGGTGTAGAAGGTCGCAACCTCATAGACGCGGATTTGTGCCATGCCCAGCATCTTGGCGATCGCGGAAATGGCAGGTTCACTGACCCAACCTTCCTGCTTTTGAACCAACCACAAAATGGGAATGACCGCCGACTGACGGCGGTTTTCAGGGTATTTGGCAATCCACCAGTTAGCTTTTTCAAGCGTTTCCGGCTTGAAGGCGAAACTATCGGGCTGCTCTTTGGCGAGGCGGCGAACAGACATCAGGCCTCTCTCTCACTATTAAAGAAAAAACAGATCATTGCTTAGCCGCAGCCTCCCAACGGTCGGAGCGCGCCTTCATCATGCGCTGGCTGGCCGCTTTAACAAACGGCAGACGCTTGGCCAGAAGCATGGATACCACAGCCACGGCGATAGACCCCATGACCAGAGGTGATCCGGCGTCTTGCGGGTTAAATTCGATGTAGAGACGCACTGAGAAAATGATAGCGAGCATCGGCGCATAAGACACAATCGTCTCAAGCAGAATATCCTTGAGATATCCTTTTGCGCCATCAGGGTGATACGACCAGGCCGCCTTGGCCAGCAGGTAGCGCAGGTACACTGCAACCGCCAGAAAGCCAAATGACAGCGCGAAAGCCAACCAGATATTCATCAGCGGTCAACCTCACCGAACACGATATCCAGCGACCCCAGAATGGCTGACACGTCCGCCAGCATGTGGCCACGGTTCATCCAGTCCATGGCCTGAAGATGGGCAAAGCCCGGTGCGCGAATTTTACATTTATAAGGCTTGTTGGTGCCGTCCGACACCAGATAAACCCCGAACTCACCCTTGGGCGCTTCGACGCAGGCATAGACTTCACCTTCTGGGGTTTTAAAGCCTTCGGTATAGAGCTTGAAGTGATGGATCAGCGCTTCCATCGAGTTTTTCATTTCCGCGCGGCGCGGCGGTGTAATCTTATGGTCAGTGGACAGGACATCACCCGGCGTTACCCGAAGTTTTTCAATGCACTGCTGCATCAGGCTAACCGAAACCCGCATTTCTTCAACGCGGCACAGATAACGATCCCAGCAGTCGCCGTTTTTGCCAATGACAATATCAAAATCGAGTTCGTCATAGCATTCATAGGGTTGCGACTTACGCAGATCCCATTCGACGCCCGATCCGCGGATCATGACGCCGGAAAAGCCCCAATCGAAAGCTTCCTGAACTGAGACTACGCCGATATCGACGTTGCGTTGCTTGAAGATACGGTTCTCGGTCACGAGCGATTCAATATCGTTCAGGGCGCGCGGGAACTCCTTACACCATTGCTCAATATCGTCGATCAGTTCAGGTGTCAGATCCTGATGGACGCCGCCCGGACGGAAGTAGTTGGCGTGCAGACGTGCCCCACAGGCGCGTTCATAGAACACCATCAGCTTTTCGCGTTCTTCAAAACCCCACAACGGCGGGGTCAGTGCACCGACGTCCATGGCCTGAGTAGTAATGTTCAAAAGGTGGTTCAGAACACGGCCAATTTCCGAGAACAGCACACGGATTAACTGCGCACGCTTAGGCACGTCGACGCCCAGAAGCTTTTCAATCGCAAGGCAAAACGCATGTTCCTGATTCATCGGGGCGACATAATCAAGACGGTCAAAATAGGGAATGTTTTGCAGATAGGTGCGATATTCCATCAGCTTTTCGGTGCCGCGATGCAGCAGACCAATGTGAGGGTCGACGCGCTCTACGATTTCGCCATCAAGATCAAGCACCAGACGTAAAACGCCGTGGGCCGCCGGGTGCTGGGGACCGAAATTGATCGTGAACTTGCGATCGTCAAAATTCTGACGCGTAAGCTCGCTCTTGAGATCGTTCTGGGGCTTCACATCATCCGCCATGATCACATCCTTCTATCCCACTACCCGAAAACAGCCAGTCTGAACCGGCAGTTTCCGCGAAATTTACTCATCCAGCGTCGGTCTGCGCGTCAATGCCACGAGCAGCCCCGCCACCAGAGTAATGATGCCAAAACCGGAAACCACCAGCATCGACAAATCAAAACTATGCGTCGTCACCAACTGCACCACTGGCGTTGCCAGAAGCACGGCCGAAGCCCCCAAAAGTGCGGCCTGCGTTTCCGCTGCCGTAAAGCGCCGCACCGCAGCCCCAAAAATCAATATCGCCACACCGACGATGATCGACATCCCCGTCGTCGCCATGCCCTCATCCGGTATATCGGGTGAGCGCGTAAACCAGCCGGTCAATTTCATGCCGATGGTAAATAGATATGCCGCCGACAAACTGACGGCGAAAAACTTTACTGCCGACCGAACCGATTTAAATCTACCCACAACGCCCCCCGTTTCAGGTTATCTAGCTGCTTATTTAGCTACTGGCCTTCTCATCGCCCGGCAGGACATAGGACGCGCCCTCCCACGGAGACATAAAGTCAAATTTACGAAACTCCTGAACCAGTTTGACGGGTTCATAAACCACACGCTTTTGTGCTTCGTCGTAACGCACCTCGACATGCCCGGTCATCGGGAAATCCTTGCGCAGCGGGTGGCCTTCAAAACCGTAATCCGTCAGCAAACGGCGTAAATCCGGATGATTGGCGAACAAAATTCCATACATATCAAAGGCTTCGCGTTCATACCAATCAGCGTTAGGATAGACCTCACGAAGACTGGCTACCGGCACGACTTCATCGGTCATAACCTTAACCCGAATACGCAAGTTCTTCGTCAGCGACAAAAGGTGGTACACGACATCAAAGCGAAGATCGCGCTTAGGGTAATCCACGCCCGTTAGATCAATAAGCTGATGAAAACGGTAATGTTCGCCGTCTTTCAGCTTAGTCATGATCTCAATAATGCGCTCACGTTCAACCGTCAGCGTCAGTTCACCATAAGCGAACGCGACATCCAGAATGCCGTCCTTGAAATCGGTCTTGGCACGTTCGGCGAGTGCATTCAGTTTTTCTAATGACATAAACTCCCCTCCCCTTATCGTGCGATCGTGCCGTTACGGCGAATCTTCTTCTGCAATTGCAGGAGGCCGTACAGCAGAGCTTCGGCCGATGGCGGACAGCCGGGCACATAGACATCAACCGGCACAACCCGGTCACAACCGCGAACTACCGAATAGCTGTAGTGGTAATAGCCGCCACCATTGGCGCAACTACCCATCGACAGCACATAACGCGGATCAGGCATCTGATCGTACACTTTACGCAAAGCCGGCGCCATCTTGTTGGTCAAGGTGCCCGCTACGATCATAAGGTCAGACTGGCGCGGTGATGCGCGCGGCGCCATCCCGAAGCGCTCCATGTCATAACGCGGCATGGAGGCCTGCATCATTTCAACCGCGCAACAGGCTAGGCCAAATGTCATCCACATCAGAGAACCGGTACGCGCCCAGGTGATGACATCATCGGCCGCAGCGACCAGAAAACCCTTTTCGTTCAGCTCAGCCGAGACCTGCTCGAAAAACTTATCGTGGATGTCGGGATTGTAGCCTTCAACGCGCGACCGCGCCGCCATACCCGCTGCCAAAGGTTGCCCAGAGGACAAAGGCTGCCCCGACGTTGAAATCAGGCCTGTATTGGAAAGGTCTACTCCCATTCCAGGGCTCCTTTTTTCCACTCATAAATAAAGCCAACGGTCAGAATGGTCAGAAAAGACATCATCGACCAAAAGGCAAACTCCATACCCGCTTGGGGCAAATCAAACATCGACACAGCCCACGGAAACAGAAACGCGACTTCCAGGTCAAAAATAATGAACAGAATCGACACCAGATAAAACCGCACGTCAAATTTCTGACGCGCACTATCAAAGGCATTAAATCCACACTCATAAGCCGAAAGCTTTTCGGTATCAGGAGCCTTGGGCGCAAGAACCAGCGCCGCAACGATAAAGCCAAGCCCTAAAACGGCAGCGATACCCATGAAAATGATGACCGGAAGATATTGCAGCAAAAGCGCGTTCATCGGAAACCTCAAATGAGTCCTTTATCTAAAAGTGCTGTTACACCTTAAGGACGGCTGGAATCAAGAAGCGTATTAGACCAACCTTCGCACCGCGGCAAACACTCAAAAGGATGAAATTGCGTGTTTTTTGATTTTTGCGTTATTTTTAAAAGTTATTGAGAATTAATCGCATTTTACAATCAACCTTCCACAGCCATTTCAAAATTTAGAGCTTTTCAGAAACTCGGCGCTTGACACCGCCCCCTCGCCCGAACTATCTAGCGCACCTCCTGACAGGGCAGGGTTGCCAGACCTTAAAATCTCGGCCACACTGTTTTATCGAGAAACTAAAATTTTAGAATGCGGGTGTAGCTCAGTTGGTTAGAGTATCGGCCTGTCACGCCGAGGGTCGCGGGTTCGAGTCCCGTCACTCGCGCCACTTATTTAACATAGGTGGCAACCGCTTCTGAAATTTAGGTTTACGCAGGACATTAGGGATGCGGGTGTAGCTCAGTTGGTTAGAGTATCGGCCTGTCACGCCGAGGGTCGCGGGTTCGAGTCCCGTCACTCGCGCCACTTAAGATTTTAAGTGGCTCCGCATCTCTTTTAATATCCTATGTATCGCAAACCGCAGGCACAAAGCCTCGCGGTTTTTTTCGTTTAGACGCTTCCCGTCGCAACGGATTTGCAATTTTTCCCAACTGACATATAAAAGCCCACATTCGTGCCAATGTTCGCCGCAAATTCGGTTTTTGAGGCATCACCAACACAATGTAACGGTATCGACATGTGGGCTGCCTCCGCCAGGTAAAGCGTATTCCCCAGTTTTCATAAAATAATCAGACCTCCACCGGGCCCATGGCTCTGTTTCCGACACTTCTGAAAGTAGCCAGATGCGTAAATCACACCTTCGCAACGCCACAGCCATCGGCCTGATTCTGGCCGCGGGCATATCCGCTCATACGGCGTCAGCCGAGACCAGCATAACCACTGAGCGCACAACGCCCATTGCCACCTCTACCGCCAATAGCGGCGCGGCTGATGATGTTAAAATCGCGACCGGCGGGTCTATAAAGCTGACCAGTGGCACAGCCATTACCCTAAATTCTAATAATAAAGTGACGACCGAAGGTGCCATCAACATGTCTGCCTCCACAGACAATTCGACCGGCATTCTTATCAACGGCGGCACGACCGGCGAAGTTTCGGTAAAGTCGAACATCACGGTCACGGACAATTATACGCCCGCCGATTCGACAACCGATGACGATGATTTTGTCGACGGAGAATTTGCGACCGGCACCGGACGGTACGGAATCAGACTTGTAGGGGCGTCGCCTTTCACCGGTAAGATTGAAGTCACCAGTGGCTCGACCATTACTATTGAGGGGAATCAATCCTACGGCATCCGTCTGGAAGCCCCTCAAGTTGGTAATTTCAGCTTTGATGGCGCCATTGCGGCCACGGGTACGGACACCAAAGGCATCTCGATTGAAAACAATGTTACCGGCAATGTCTATGTCAGCGGCACCGTCAATGCGCTCGGCCGAAACGCTTCGGCTTTAAATCTGAGCGGCAACGTCAGCGGCTCTGTGATTCTCGACGGCACCATGGCGGGCACCGGTTATCGGTTCACCTCTACCTTGAGCGATGCTCAACTCGCCTTGCTTGACCCGGATGACCTTTATCAATCCGGCCCGCTGGTCAGCATTTCGGGCAACCTGTCTAAGGGCCTCCTGCTGAACTCGACCGTAACTGCCGACACCACCAATACCGACATCGATGGTGACGGCACACTTGACGCCAATCAGACGACGGCCAACCTGACGCAATATGGCGGCGCGCCTGCCCTTCTTATTGGCTCGGCCACTCAGGACATTACGCTCAACAGCGTTGTCACCGCCAAAGCGACGGACAGCTACGGTCTGGTCGTTAAAGGCAATGTCAACGCCGCGGGCCTCTATAAAGACGTCAGTGCGACCGCCATTCAAATTGGTGGGCTTGGGCATAATGTGACCCTGCAAAACGGTCTATCGGTTCAAGGTAATATAACGGCGGTCGGCACCAAGGGTAATGCCACCGGCATATCTCTGCTGAGCGGGGCCAATGTCGCCAACTTCGTCAACTCTGGCACCATGCGGGCCACCACAACGACGCTGAATAACAACAGCGCGATTGTGGTTGATATCGCCGCAGGTGCCACCGTACCCGCCTTTACCAACAGCGGCACTATTTCGGCTACCGGCGCTGGTACAACCGCCAGCGCAATCGGTGTCCGTGACACCTCTAACACCCTGACCAGCTTTACAAACACAGGCTTCATTACATCGGTTACGATTCCCGCCGACGAGAACAATGACGGTGTGGCTGATACAGCCGTCAATCGTGGCATAGCGATTGATACCCGTACCAACTCGACGGGCCTCACCTTGGTTCAAACCGATACCAAGCCCGATGACGACACGGTCGCCGCCCCTTTCATTCAGGGCGATATCCTGTTGGGCGCCGGTAACGATTCCATCACTGTGAACGGTGGCCAGATCCTTGGCAATATTGACTTTGGGGCTGGTAGCAACACCTTCTTACTCGACAAAAAGGCAGTTGTGCTTGGAAAAGTCACCGGCAGCGGTACGGTTGCACTTGATGTCGCCGAAGCCCGACTGGGCCTCACTGGCGGATCGCAAGTAAATTTATCATCTCTGCATCTTGGGGCGAAATCAGAGCTTTATCTGGTACTTAATCCCGACACCGCTACGACGCCCTTGCTGATCAATACCGGTACAACCACCATAGACAGCGGTGCTAAGGTGCTGTTGTCCCTGACCGAGATCATTAAAACACCTACACAGTTTACGGTGATGACTGGCAATAACATCAGCATAGCCAACCTTGATGTGGCAACGCTGAGTCAAAACGTGCCCTGGCTTTATAACGCCACCTTATCGACGGGCACGGCCAACACCAACCTCTATGCCGATTTTAGGCTGAAGACCCAAAGCGAATCCGGACTGTCCGTCAATGAATATAGCGCATTGGACGCGGTTCTGACGGCGGCTCAGACGGATGCGGCTACTCAACTGGCATTGCTGGCTCAAACCAACCCTAACAGCTTCAATGAAGTCTATTCCGCCTTCTTGCCCGACTATTCGGGTGAAGCCCTGCTCACCCTGTCAAAAGGTCACGAAGCCCTCACCCACTCTCTGGCGCGGCAATCCTTCCTGCCGTCGGATGGTGAGACGCAATACTGGCTTCAGGAATACGGCTTCCACATGGAGCGTGAACGGGCCGAAACCACAGGCTTCACATCAACCGGCTTTGCCTTTGCCGGCGGTGCCGAACGCGGCTTAATGGGCAATCAGGCGGTCGGCGTTTACGTCGCCTACACGACCACGACGCCCGAAGACACCTTTGCAGCAGCGAACGAAACTTCATCCACTTCTGACATTAGCGTTGGCGGCTACTGGCGTTTATATAACGAAAACTTCAAGGCCTGGGCCAGCGCCGGTATTGGGCGCGCAACCTTTGACTCAAAGCGTGAGTTGATCAGCGCCCAGAAAGTCATGGTCGCTGAAGCCGACTGGAGCGGTATCAGCTACTCCGGCAATATTGGGGCATCCTATGAAACCTCATTGGGGCCAATATCCATGCGTCCGCAAGTCGCGTTGGATTTCTACGCTCTCAACGAAGATGAACGCACCGAAACCGGCGGCGGGTCCAGCTTTGATCTGACGGTTGATTCGCGTGACAGCCACATGGCCAGCGCCAGTGCCCTCGTCTTCTTTGGCCGCGCCAATAGAAAAGCCCTAATCCAGCCTGAAATCTGGGTGGGTTATCGCCAAAACGTATCGGTCGAAATCGCCGACACAACGGCACGGTTCGGCACTGGTAATCCATTCACGCTGAATGGCGGTGATGTCGAAGGCGGCAGCCCTGTGGTTGGCTTCCGGCTCGCTGCCAGTAACGAGTATGGCTATCTGGCACTTGAAGCCGAAGCCGAGAAGTATGATGCTTATGAAAACTACTCCATAAGCCTGCGTACCGGATTTAAGTTCTAAGCTTTAATCCCAACACAAACAAAAAAGGCGGGCTTCAACCGAAGCCCGCCTTTTTCATATTCATCGGAACCGAGGATCGATTACTCAGCAATTTCCGCTGAGGCCTCAATCTCCACCAGCCACTCCGGATTAATCAGAGCATTAGTGCCGATAAATGATGAGGCAGGACGGATGTCACCAAAGATTTCGCCGTGCGCTTTCGCCGCCTGCTTCCACACCGACATGTCGGTCAGGAAAATGCGTGTGCGGATAATATCGGATGGCTTGCCACCGGCGGCCTCAACCGCCTTTACGATGATTTCTAAACAGGCCTTGGTTTGCTCATAAGCATCGCCAATCCCGGCCGTTTTACCATCACGAATGGGAGCGGTTCCGGAAACTTCGATGCGGTTTCCCGAACGTACGGCACGCGAAAAACCGATTTCGCCTTCAAAAGGTGAACCTGATGATACGAGTTGGCGCATAATTATCTCCTGATCAGACCAGACGGCTTCTAACCTTGGCCGCGTCTATAAAGCTTTTGAAGAGTGGGTGCGGCGCAAATGGCCGGCTTTTTAGTTCAGGGTGGTATTGAACCCCGACAAACCACGGATGATCATCGCGCTCAACAATCTCTGGCAACAGGCCATCCGGCGACATACCCGAAAATCTAAGGCCACAGGCCTCTAACTGTGGAATATAGTCCCGGTTGACTTCGTAGCGGTGGCGGTGGCGCTCAGATATGCTGGTGTCGCCGTAAATTCGCGAAACCAACGACCCCGTTGTCAGGCTGGCGTCAAAGGCCCCCAGTCGCATGGTCCCCCCCAGATTACCGCCCGCCGCACGCTTAGACAGCTCATTACCATTGAGCCATTCCGTCATCAGGCCGACAACCGGCTCCTGAGTTTCACCAAACTCCGTGGATGAAGCGGCCTCAATACCAGCCTGATTACGGGCCGCCTCGATCACGGCCATCTGCATACCGAAGCAAATACCGAAATAGGGAATCTTGCTTTCGCGCGCAAAACGCACGGCTTCGATCTTGCCCGCCGCCCCGCGCTCACCAAAGCCGCCGGGCACGAGAATCGCATGAACGCTTTCGAGACGCTGGCGTATCGAATCCGTGTCCTTTTCAAAGGTCTCGGCTTCAACCCAGTCGATCCTGACGCGCACATTATTGGCCATGCCGCCATGATAAAGTGCTTCTATCAATGACTTATAGGCATCTTTTAAGACCGTGTATTTGCCGACAACCGCGATATTCACCTCACCGTCCGGATAGGAATAACGCTGTGAAATGTCCTTCCAGAGCGACAGATCCGGTTCCGGGGCATTGTCGATGCCAAAAACCGACAGAACCTCGCTGTCAAAGCCCTCATGGTGATAATCGATGGGCACCGCATAGATATTTTCCGAATCAAGCGCCTGAATGACGGCGGATTCGCGCACGTTACAAAACTGACCGATTTTGCGGCGCTCTTCTTTTGGGATTTCCTGCTCACAACGGCACAGCAATATATCGGGCGCAATTCCAATAGAACGCAGTTCCTTGACTGAGTGCTGGGTCGGTTTGGTTTTCATTTCACCGGCTGTCTTAACCCACGGCAACAGGGTCAGATGCACGAAACAGCACTGACGACGCGGCAATTCCTGCCCCAACTGGCGGATGGCTTCAAAGAATGGCAGGCCTTCAATATCACCAACCGTACCGCCGATTTCGACCAGAATAAAATCAGCATCGCCCTGATCAGACAGGACAAAGGCTTTAATTTGGTCTGTGACATGCGGAATGACCTGCACCGTAGCGCCCAGATAGTCCCCGCGGCGCTCTTTTTCGATGATGTTGGAATAGATGCGCCCGGTCGTTATGTTATCGGTTTTGCGCGCATTGACACCGGTAAAGCGTTCATAATGGCCCAGATCGAGATCGGTCTCAGCGCCATCATCGGTCACAAACACTTCGCCATGCTGGTACGGACTCATGGTGCCCGGATCGACGTTCAGATAGGGGTCCAGCTTTCTCAGGCGAACCTTATATCCCCGCGCCTGCAGCAGGGCCCCAAGAGCCGCTGATGCCAAACCCTTGCCCAGCGAAGACACCACCCCGCCGGTTATAAAAATAAAACGGGCGCCTGTAGGTGTATCTGTCATGACGATAGCCTTGGGATATAGAAATCACTACAAAGAAAAAGCGGCTCAAAATATAAATAATGAGCCACTTCAAATATTTAAATTCTCAACCTGCGCTTAGTGTTTAACTACTGCGCAGGCTGCGTTGCGATCGGGTCATTCGCCGGAGCGGCACTGGAGGTCGCTGAGGCTTGAGTTGCTGATCTGGACGACGGTGGCGTTACCGATGCGACGGGCTTAGAGGCTGGCTGTGCCGCAGACGGCGCGATCACCTGCGCACTGGGGCGGGGTAATTCGGTTAAAGACGGGGCCGCTGCTGACGATGCCGTGGCACCGGCAGGTGCCGCCGGCGCTGCGGCAGGCAGATTAGCAGCATCAAGATTGATATTGCCCTCACCAACCTGATCCACAACCGATGATCCGCGCTGGGACATGTTGCCAACAATGGTTAAGCCAATCGAATTGGCAAAAAACAGGATGGCCAGAATGGATGTTGCTCGCGTCAGGAAATTGCCTGCACCGCGCGCCGACATGAACCCCGACGGGCTGCCCCCCATACCCAACGCGCCGCCTTCGGAACGCTGAATCAGCACCAGACCAACCAGCGCGAGACAGATAATGATCTGAACGGTGAGCAAAATACCAAATAACATGAGCCGTTTTAATCCTTGGGCGCAGTCCGCCACATGCGTGAGCGCGCAATCTTTGCGCCCCATTAGCACTGCCACACTGATTTTTCCAGAGCCGAAACCGATCCGGCAACAGTTTTATGACTTCAGTTCGTGAACTAAAGGCGCGCTGTGGATTATCTTAAGGAAATCCGCGGCCTTAAGCGATGCGCCGCCAACCAAAGCGCCGCCGACACCCTCAAGCCTCAACACCTCTGCGGCATTGTCCGGCTTGACCGATCCGCCGTACAGAAGATGGGGTTTGAATTCATCACCAAAACGCTCAGAAATTACCCGGCGTATCAGGGCAAAAGCATCAATAATTTGATCATCCGTCGCAATCATCCCTGTACCAATGGCCCAGACGGGCTCATAGGATACATGAAACGCCTTACCGATCAGGTCGTCGGGCAAGCTGTCACGCAGTTGCTTTGACAAAACCGCATGTGTAAGCCCTTCTTTGCGTTGCTCCAGCGTCTCACCAACACAAATAAGCGGTTCAAGACCGGCCTTCACTGCCGCGCGGGCTTTTAATGCTACCAGTTCACAAGCTTCTTTATGCCCGTGCCGACGCTCCGAGTGCCCCAGCAGCACCATACGTGCGCCTGCATCAAGCAATTGAGCGGCAGAGACATCACCAGTATAGGCCCCATTATCTTCGTGGTGGCAGTCTTGCCCCCCAAGTAAAATGTGACTATCGGGCCCAAGAGCCTCGGACATAGCATGTAATAAGGTAAATGGAGGAAATACAGCAATTTTGACAACGCTGTCAGAGCTGCCCTCGGCAATGGCGCGAGCTTCGTCTAATGACGATAAAAGCCCGTTCATCTTCCAGTTGCCGGCGATCAGGGTATGTGAGGTCATAAAAATTCTTTAAATTAGCAGGTGCAGCAATTAAAGCCAAAAACGATTAAAAACCGGAAAACAAATAAATTCCTATTGTTACAAATTCCTGTATCACTCTTGTATTAAGGGCATTCGTGAGACGGTATGGTAAAAACTGTCTTGAATCTGCCGCACTTCCTCCTTTATATCACGCCCAACTGGCTTTCGGATAAATACCAAGCGCCTGAGTGCGTAAGGAAGCCGTCAATTTTACTAAGGTCTGGGCTTTCATGATCAACGGGTTTCGCGCTTTCACCAAGACCTGGACATTTAAAATCCTGATGGGCATTCTGGCGCTCAGCTTTGTCGTCGTCGGCGGCAGCCAGTTGGATGTACTGTCAGCCGCCAGCGGCAATAGTGTCATCAAGGCCGGGTCGCGCGAAGTCAGCGCACAGGATTTCTCAAAGGCCTTTGATAACTACAAAAAAGGCGCTCAGGAACAATCCGGCAAGGCCGTCACCAATGAAGAGGCGGTGAACGAAGGCCTGCATGTACGTATTCTCGAAGAGATGGCCAGTATGGAATCGCTGTCATCTTACCTTGAAAAGTCAGGCATTAAGCCGTCAGCTAAGATGGTCGTCGACCAGATTAGTAAATATCCGATGTTCTTCGATTCTATCACAAATCGGTTTGATAAGGATAAGTATACCCAGTTTCTGGGCCAGCAGGGCCTGACCGAGACTAAGTTCGAGCAGTTGATCCGCGACGATATTGCCGCCAATCACTTTGGTAATGCCGCCGCTGCGGGCCTCAAGCTGCCGCGCGTTTATGGGGCCCTCGCCGCATCTTTTGGAATGGAAAGCCGCGATGTCAGCCTGTTTATTTTATCACCCTCCAATGTCGAACAGCCTGCTCAGCCAAACGATGCGCAATTGACAGCGTTTTATAACGAAAACAAGGAGCGTCTGCGTCGTCCTGAGTTCCGTCAGTTTTCGCTGGTGACTTTTGCGCCTAAGGATCTCATGGCGTCTATTTCAGTTGATGAGGCAGAGCTCAAAAAGCGCTACGAATTTAAGCGCGATACGCTATCGCAGGCTGAGACCCGCACACTTGTGCAGATTTCTGCCAAGGATGCTAAGGCAGCCGGTGCAGCTGAAGCGGCCTTGAAAGCTGGACAATCCTCTGAGGCTGCCGCAAAAGCTGCAGACGGCGAAGTCGTGAACTATGATAACAAACCCAAGACCGCGATCCCTGACAAAAAGATAGCTGACGCCGCCTTCTCGCTGGCCAGCGGCGCCGTGTCCGCCCCCATTCAAGGTGATCTCGGCTATGCTGTGATCAAGGTCATCAACATCACGGCGGGATCTGTCCCAAGCTTTGATGCGGTCAAGCCTCAGCTAACCGAAGAATACCGTCAGGAAAAGGCAACGGAAATTGTCTACGAACGCGTCGAAGCCTTTGAAAAAGCCCGTGGCGCAGGTGACAGCATCGAAACGGCAGCCAAAAAGCTCAATCTGAGCATAGTCAACCTGCCGCCTATGACCGCAGAAGGTCAGGCCGTAAATGGTCAAAACTATGCCCAGTTCGCACCGGTCATCAAAGTAGCCTTCGATCAGCCCAAAGGTGGTGAATCCGAAGTCCAGGAACTCGGCAACGGCGAATATTTTGCCGTGCGTGTGAATGAAATCGTACCGTCTGAAGTGCCCGCACTAGATCAGGTCAAGCCGCAAATGGTTCAGGCCTATATGCAGCAGAAAATGATGGATGCTATCCGCATTAAGGCTGATACGTTGAGCGAACGCCTGCGTAAAGGCGAGGATTTCAAAGCTGTAGCCGCTTCGGTTAAGGCACCGGTTGAGACTCTTAAAGGCCTTGATCGCCAGACCGGACAGCAAAAGGTCGGTCCCCAAATCGCCGTCCGCGTATTTTCGGCAAAAAAGGGCGATACGTTCAACGCTCAGGCCAGCGAATTCGCCTATGTCCTGGGACGCGTCGATACCGTAACCGCCCCGGAAGCAAATTCGGCGAATGTTAATTCGGTTCTGGCACAACGCGGTTTGACGCAGGCAACCTTCCGCGATGTCGAAGACATGTCGCGTTCATCGACTCGCGCCCTGCTGAAAACCAAGACCTATCCGCAAACGGCGATTAAGGCTTTGGGCGTAACCCCGCCCGCCAAGACCGATACGCCTGCGTCCACTGAAAAGAAATAAGATGAGCGCTTTGAGTTTAGAGGACGCCTTTCGGGAAGATTACGACGCCGGGCAGCCCCATGTCGTTTGCCGCCGTTTGGTAGACGATCTGGAGACGCCTGTTTCGGCTTATCTCAAACTGGCCAAAGATAGCAAATTCGCGTTTCTGTTTGAGTCCGTTGAAGGCGGCACCCTGAAAGGGCGCTATTCCATCATAACGCTTAAGCCTGATCTGGTATGGCGCTGTTTTGGAGATAAGGCTGAGTTGGCCGTAGGCGATGCCATAGCCAAAAATAAATACACGCCAGAAGCCTTGCCCACCCTTGAGTCTCTGCGCGCTCTGGTCAAGGCCAATCGCATGGATATTCCGGCTGACCTGCCGCCCATGGTGTCAGGACTATTTGGGGTATTCGGTTATGACCTGATCCGTTTGACTGAGCCGCTAGGGAAAGCAAATCCTGACCCGTTAGGTCTGCCGGATGCGGTCATGGTGCGTCCGTCGGTCATCTGCGTGTTCGACAACGTCTCCAACGAAATCCTTATCGCCAGCCCGGTCTGGCCGGGCGATAAAAACTCGTCGCAAGCCTATGCCGATGCTGTAGCCCGCATCGATCAGGTCGAAACCGACCTACGCATAGCCCTGCCCAGCCGAGACAAACCGCAAGCCCGTGTACAGCCCCCTTTAGCATCGCCGACGTCGCCTGAGCGATACTGCAAAATGGTTAAGGCATCTAAGGAATACATCGCCGCCGGTGATATTTTTCAGGTAGTCCCAAGCCATCGTTTCGAAGCAACGTTTGACGTCGATCCGTTCGCTTTTTATAGATCTCTGCGCCGACAGAACCCCTCGCCGTACCTGTTTTACCTCAATTTCGGTAACTTCCAGATGGCCGGGTCAAGCCCGGAAATACTGGTGCGCATCCGTGATGGCAAACTGACGATCCGTCCGATCGCCGGGACACGCCCGCGCGGTAAAACCGTTCAGGAAGACAATGCCTTAGAGCAAGAACTTCTCAACGACCCTAAAGAGATCGCTGAGCATTTGATGTTGCTTGATTTGGGCCGGAATGATGTCGGCCGGGTGGCTAAACCGGCCACAGTCCGTGTGACCGAAAAATTTGTCATCGAGCGCTACAGCCATGTCATGCATATTGTATCTAACGTCGAAGGCGATACGCCGGATGACATAGATCCGGTTGATGCCCTGCTTGCCGCCCTGCCCGCGGGTACTCTGTCCGGTGCGCCAAAGGTGCGTGCCATGGAGATCATCGACGAACTGGAAGACGTTAAACGCGGCGTCGCCTATGCCGGCGGTGTGGGCTATATCTCAAGCTCAGGTGCGACCGATATCTGCATAGTGTTGCGTACAGCCCTGTTCAAAGACCAGAAAGTCTATGTTCAGGCGGGGGCGGGCGTTGTCGCCGACAGTGTTCCCATAAGCGAATATAATGAAACGGTTCATAAGGCGGGAGCGCTTATTCGTGCCGCCGCCGAAGCCTGGCATTATGTTTAGACGCTAAGCCTGAAAATTATTTTTTGCTTTCGCCAGCCGCCAGTTCGTCTTCGCTCAACGGCACAGCCTCATTGACACCTTCAATGGGTAAGGGACTGGCTGATAGTTCAAAGCCACCTGCGGGTACCTGAACCACCATGGCTTTGGGAGTTAGATCCGCTTGATCATCTTCGGTCGGCGGAGCCTCATTCGACACCGAACTGCGCGCACGCTCCCACCCCGGCCCCATGATAATAGCGGCCGCCAGCATAAGTGCCGTCGCAGCAAAAGCGATTGAAGACAGTAACGCTGATTTTAAGGAAGCTGGCTTTTGGGGCTGTGGGGACAAGAGTCTACGTGCCCGCTTCAGTCTGGCGTCCACAACATTATCCGTAAGGGTCAGATTGTCAGGCATGATGTATCCGAATCAGAAATAATTCCTGATATTTAAACATGAAATGACTGAACTGTATCGGTTATCACTTGGCGCAATCGACCTTAAGCCCTATGTAGATGACGACAGTTTGCCCGGAGCCTTCTGAATGATCCTGGTTATCGATAATTACGACAGTTTTACTTACAACCTTGTTCACTACCTGGCTGAACTCGGCGCCGAAACCAAGGTATTCCGAAATGATGCCTTGAGTGTTCAGGACGCTTTGGCCATGGCGCCAAAGGCGATATTGCTATCCCCCGGCCCCTGCGCACCAGACCAGGCCGGTATATGCTTGCCGCTTCTTCGCGCCGCCCCTGAAGACCTTCCGATACTAGGCGTATGTCTCGGCCATCAGGCGATCGGCCAAGCATTCGGCGGAGATGTCATTCGCGCCAAAGCTCTGATGCATGGCAAGACCAGTCAAATACATCACAAAAATATAGGTCTTTTCAAAGACCTGCCAAATCCTTTTACGGCAACACGTTATCACTCTCTCGCGGTCAAGCGTGAGACATTACCCACGGAACTGGAAGTGACCGCCTGGACCGAAGACGGAGAAATCATGGGCGTTCAACATAAAACGCGTCCTATCCACGGCGTTCAGTTTCACCCGGAATCCATAGCCACCGAAGGCGGCCATCAGATTTTGGCCAACTTCCTCGATATGGCAGGCATCCCCAGCAGCAATCTCTATGTCTGACAGTTTTAAGCCTTTATTGTCAAAACTGGCAGATGGCGCGACCTTATCAGAAGCCGATGCCGAGACCTTCTTTTCAGCGTGCCTGCGCGGAGAACCGACTCCGGCCCAAATCGCCGCGGCCGTTACCGCGATACGCTTGCGCGGCGAGACTGTCAGTGAAATCGCGGCCTGTGCCCGCGCTATGCGGGCGGCGGCTAAACGGTTAGAGCACAATTATGATGTCATCGATGTTTGCGGCACGGGTGGCGACGGCCTACATACGCTCAACATATCTACCGCTGTCGGCTTTGTCGCCGCAGGCGGCGGCCTAAAGGTAGCTAAGCACGGCAACCGCGCCGTCACGTCTAAATCCGGCACCGCAGACGTATTGGCAGCACTAGGTGTCAATATTGATGCATCGATCGAGCAGCAAAAGCAGGCCCTCGACGAAGCCGGAATATGTTTCCTGTTTGCCCCTGCCCACCACGGTGCCATGAAACATGTTGCCCCGATAAGACAACAACTTGGGTTTCGCACCATTTTCAACTTGCTGGGCCCCTTAACCAACCCGGCCGGTGCCAAACGTCAGGTGGTCGGCGTTCCCGCACCTCGATTCGTTGAGCCCATCGCCAAAGCGCTGGGTATGCTAGGCGCCGAAAGAGCCTGGTCTGTACATGGAGCGGGCCTTGATGAACTGACTACAACCGGCGAGACCGAGGTTGCTGAATGGCGCGACGGTCAGGTGCGACTGTTTACCATCACTCCGGAAGCCGTCGGCTTACCGCGCGCTTCTTTGGCGGATATCACAGGCGGCACACCCGACGTAAATGCGGCGGCCCTGTCTGATCTTTTAAACGGAGCTAAAGGCCCTTATCGCGATATAGTGTGCCTCAATGCCGCAGCCGCGTTTCTTGTCGCCGATAAGGTTGAAACCTTAAGAGACGGCGTAGAGCTTGCCGCATCAGTTCTCGATTCCGGTAAGGCCAAAGTTGCACTTGATAGACTAGTCACCATTACGAATACTGAAGTTTTACATGACTGATATTCTTGAGAAAATCGCAGCATATAAACGTGAAGAGGTGGGCCAGCGGCGCCGGGAAACTTCCGACAGCGATATCGAATCTCGGATCCGTGACATCGGCTCTACGCGCGGTTTCGCCACCGTCCTAAAGACTGATAAGCGTCCAGGCAGCCTGAGCCTTATTGCTGAGATCAAAAAAGCCAGCCCGTCAAAAGGCTTGATCCGTGAAGATTTCAATCCCCCAGAACTGGCGCGCGCCTACGCTGCTGGCGGTGCCTCATGCTTATCGATTTTGACTGACGGCCCTAGCTTCATGGGCGACGAATCACACTTTGTGGCCGCAAGAAATGCAGTAACCCTGCCCTGTATACGCAAAGAATTTCTCGTCGACACCTGGCAGGTCGCGGAATCGCGCGGCTACGGGGCCGACGCTATTTTAGTCATCATGGCAATGGTGGATGATGCTCTGGCGACCGATCTGATAGCGGCTGCGCATCACTATGAAATGGATGCCCTGGTTGAGGTTCATGATGCCCAAGAGATGAGCCGCGCCCTTAAGCTAAAGTCTAATCTTATCGGCATAAACAATAGAAATTTAAGAAATTTTTATGTCGATATATCAACCACTGAGGTCTTATCCCGGATGGTGTCACAGGATCATATTCTGGTAGCCGAAAGCGGTATATTTACGGTCGATGATGTCACACGCCTTGAAGCCACAGGCGCCTGCGCAATGTTGGTCGGGGAAAGCCTGATGCGTCAAACCGATGTAACATTGGCCGCAAAAAAACTTTTATCGTTAGCTTGACATTAATCTGGAACACTTGCAGAACATCTGTTATAAGTTCATGACTTGTTCACTCTGGGGCCATTAAGGCTCTGGGTGAACACAGAACCACAGGTGGTATATGCTGACGACCAAACAACGCGAACTTTTAATGTTCATCCATGAACGCATTAAGGAAAGTGGTGTTTCGCCTTCCTTTGATGAAATGAAAGAAGCGCTGGACTTGGCGTCCAAGTCAGGCATCCACCGCCTGATCACAGCGCTTGAAGAACGCGGCTTCATTCGCAGGTTAGCACATAGGGCCAGAGCCCTTGAGGTCATTAAGCTTCCTGATCAGGCAACAACTGCCGCACCGCCCAAGGGCCGACAAAACTTTGTACCTCAGGTGGTCGAAGGTTCAAAACCTCAAGCCGCGGCGAAACCTGTTCTGGAAGATGGCCGCGAATTGCCATTGCTCGGTAAAATAGCTGCCGGCGTACCTATTGAAGCCATGGGGCAGGAGCGTGATCGATTACGCATCCCAGAAGCGATGCTGGGGGCCGGTGAGCATTACATTCTGGAGATCGAGGGCGACTCCATGATCAATGCCGGTATCTTAAACGGTGATTACGTCATTATCAAAAAAACCGATACTGCGCAATCTGGCGAAATTGTTGTGGCGCTTGTTGACGGCGATACCGCGACCTTAAAGCGTCTAAGGAAAAAAGGCGCTTCGATTGCATTGGAAGCTGCAAATCCCGCCTACAAAACCCGCATATATAATACCGATGAAGTGGCCGTTCAGGGCCGCCTGGTTGGTCTATTACGTAAGTACCATTAACGAACCCAAGGACGATCTCCACGGCTCATTTCGCTGCCTTTTATCAGCCATTGATTGCCCTGCCTGCTGAGTTCCAAGGCCCCAAGTGATGCAATATCATCCCGGTCAATTCGATTGATTTTCGCGCAAATTTGCGGCCATTCGGCGATCTCTGCGCGTGAAATGACCAATTCACTAGACTGGCACAGCCTGATTATAGCGTCCACTTTAGGAGGCTTATTCCCAAACCAGAAGCCAATTTTATGAACAGCTTGGGGTTTGGGAACACATAACAGTCCCTTACAATCGTAATTGTGTGGCAGTCCGGTTTCCCTGTCATCTTTCAGGCCATAATGGCGCAGCCAGTGTTCATAACCATACTGTTTAACCTTCGGCCGTAAAACATAAGCCACAGTTCCATCATTTATGGCGGCATTGGCGCCTTGAGGATCAATCCATACATCCGGCGGATGTGTTCGTGGCCACACAACTATACTGATGGCCGCGATTAAACCCACCCAGCGCACACGCCCTCGTATCAGGCAAAGCCACAGTATGCCTGCAAATGAAATCAAAAGAACATAATCCGGCGCACTGGGCATGATCCTGACGGCACCATGCAGGGATGCCGTCCACGCCGATATCTTATCGGTCAACATAAGCCCAGCACCCGCTATATACATAAACGGAGCTGCCAGCGGGGTGGCCTGCAAAACGGTCCATAGAGCCAACGCCGGCATCAGCATGAAACTGGATATGGGGGATGAAAGCAGGTTCGATATCATCCCGTAAACGCTAATGCGGTTGAAATAATGCAATGAAAACGGGGTCGTGGCCGCACCCGCAACCAGTGATGCCATGAGCGATAACCAGATAGCGCGGCCCATGTTCTGAACTGCCCGCACGGCCCATGGCACGCTAATTTCCTTTATGAGCGGCTTTTGTGCCTCCGCCAGAGCCAAAAGGGCGGCGGTCGCTGCAAAGGACATCTGAAACCCCGGCTCAATAACCGCCTCTGGCATCAGCGCCAGAACGATTACGGCCGCTATAGCTAAAGACCTCAGACTCAAGGCCCGACGATCAACAATAACCGCCATGAAAACGATGATGGCGACTACGGCGGCCCGGATAGCTGGTGCCGGTGTACCTGACAGAGCCAGATAGGCCAGCACCCCTATAATGGCTAACCACGCCGCCCACTTTTTGATCGGATACTTCAGCGTCAGTGCTGGCGACAAAGCCAAAAGGGCTCGGCTGGCGAAAAAGATAAATCCTCCGACAATCGCCATATGCAGGCCAGATATAGAAAGAATATGCGCCAATCCGGAGTCGCGCATGTCCTGTACCATACGCGGCGAAAGGTAGGCTTGATGGCCCGTTACCAAAGCCGCAGCAAAGCCACCTAACGCCTGTCCGTCCGGAAATTTGTCTTTTAGATCCTCTACAAGATTACGGGTTATAGTCCAGCGTAGCCGATTGAGCCCCATCATGAGTGACAACCTCAGCCGCGGTCTAATCTGATCTGCGATGCGTAGCTTACCGGGAACGAACCCCACTGCCCCTAAACCATCGAACCATGCCGCGCGCGCGAAATCATATCCGCCCGGCATAATGGGGCGTGACGGTGGATTTAGAATCATAAAACCGCGCACGGCCTGCCCCGGTTTGATATCTATATCGGCGGGCCATTGTCGCAAGGTAACCCTAATGCGAAGCGGCGTGTCAGCCGCCAGCACCCCGTCTATTCGTATCGGGGCCAGCAAAAGTCTGGGGGCCTCACTGTCGCTTGAAACCACGTCCACGACATAAGCGGTTACATTGTATTGGTTTTTTGAAGCATCTATGACAGGTACCGCGACATTTTCTGTCCTAGTTTTACACAAAATAATTCCGGCTAAAAATACTACAAAAATCAAAGTAAAATTAGTTATATACGCCGATATATTCAGTTTTCTAATGAACCAAAATATTGCAGCTGCAACCCCCGCCAGTACCCAGACACTCCACCATGAAGGCTCAAATTTCAGATGAAGATAGGTCGCACATCCCGCCCCCAAGGCGACGGGTAACCACAAAAAGAACCGGCCTCTTTGTAATGCTAAAGCCTCAACCAAAGAGGATAGTATCTTTTTAGGCAGATTTAACGACATCCACGACCATATCTGTTTCAAATAGATTGTCATTTTAGCTGATATACGTCTCAAAAAGACTGGTGGTGGTTCGTAAGGTGGTTATAAGGACGCACACCCTTCCGCTCAGTTCAAGTTCAAGATCATGTCCGATACCTTATCCCCCGACGTCGTGACCCGCTTTGCCCCTTCACCCACGGGTTATCTGCATATCGGTGGAGCGCGCACAGCCCTGTTTAACTGGCTTTATGCAAAAGCCAAAGGGGGGCGCTTTCTGATACGAATCGAAGATACCGATCGTGAGCGTTCGACGCCAGAGGCTGTGGAAGCCATTTTTGAGGGCTTGAACTGGCTTGAGCTCAATACAGACGAAGAGACCGTTTTTCAGTCCTCTCGTGAACCACGGCATAAGCAAGTGGTCCAGTCCCTGTACCATTCTGGCCACGCCTATGCCTGCTTCATGACCCATGAAGAAACCGAAGCCGCGCGTGAAACCGCACGCGCATCAGGCCACGCCTTACGCTCGCCGTGGCGGGACCGTGTGCCAACCGCAGAAAAACTCGCGACACCCCACGTCATCCGCTTCAAAGGCCCGCTTGACGAGCCACTTGTCATCAACGATGCCGTGCAGGGGCAGGTCAGCTTTAACACCAAAGACATGGACGACCTGATCCTGCTGAGATCAGATGGAACGCCGACTTACAATCTGGCCGTTGTGGTGGACGACCATGATATGGGCGTCACCCACGTCATCAGAGGCGACGACCATCTGAATAATGCCGCGCGTCAGACCCTTATCTACAAGGCTGCGGGATGGAATGTACCGACCTTTGCGCATATCCCGCTTATTCACGGTCCAGACGGCGCCAAACTCAGCAAGCGCCATGGTGCTCAGGCCGTTGGAGATTATCAGGGCCTTGGTTACCTGCCCGAAGCCATGCGCAATTATTTGGCGCGGTTGGGGTGGTCTCACGGAGACGATGAAATTTTTAACGATCAACAGATGATTGACTGGTTCGACATTAAGGACATCAATAAAGCCCCTGCCCGTCTGGACTTCGATAAACTCAATCATGTCAATGCCCATTGGATCAGGGAGTGTGAGCCGAAGCGTCTTTTGATACTGGTTCACGATGACCTGATCTCACGCGGTGTAGCTATCGATGCCCGTTCAGCGGAAATCATTGAGCGCACCCTGCCTCTGATCGTAGAGCGGGCGGTTAAAATCACTGATTTTGCCGATCTTCTGGCCTTCGCTTTAGCGAAACGCCCGTTTCAGATCGATGAAAAAACGAAAAAACTTTTGACCGAAGAAACATTCGATCGTCTTTCACGTCTTCACGAAAATTTGTTGTCTTTAAGTGACTGGTCCGTCGGTTCACTTGATGTAACTTTGAAAAATTTCGTTGAAAATGAAGGAGTTGGGTTCGGAAAGATCGGCCCTGCGCTGCGGGGGATACTGTCCGGCGGACACCCTGCCCCCGACATTTCGCGCATTTTGGCCGCCCTTGGCAAAAGCGAGAGCCTTGATCGCCTAAAGGATGGTCTTTCCAAATAGATCGCTTGTTTATATATGGAGACACCGCATTTGGTTGCGATGCACATAAACAATAAGAGGTGAAGCAATTCATGACCCAAACTACCAATCCCGCTAAAATTACCGTCGGCGATAAGGTCATAGATTTGCCGGTACAAAAGGGCACGCTGGGCCCTGATGTGATCGACATTCGTAAACTGTACGCTGAATCTGACGCCTTTACCTACGATCCGGGCTTTACCTCCACGGCTTCCTGCGAGTCCAAGATCACCTTTATCGATGGCGATAAGGGTATATTGCTGCACCGCGGTTATCCGATTGATCAACTGGCTGAAAAATCAAACTTCATAGAAACCTGCTATTTGTTGCTGCACGGCGAACTGCCATCAGCGGCAGCGTTTGAAGAGTTTGAGACGACCATCACCCGTCACACCATGTTGCATGAGCAATTCGACCGCTTCTTCTCCGGCTTCCGCAGAGACGCTCACCCTATGGCGATCATGACGGGTGCCGTTGGTGCCCTGTCGGCATTTTACCACGACAGCCTTGATATTCAGGATGAAAAGCAGCGCGAAATTTCAGCACATCGCCTGATCGCGAAAATGCCGACGATTGCGGCCCGTGCCTATAAGTACAGCGTCGGTCAACCCTTTGTTTATCCAAAGAACGACCTGTCCTATTCAGAAAACTTCCTGCGCATGTGCTTTGCCGTGCCGGCCGAAGATTATGAAGTGAACCCGATTCTAGCCAAGGCTATGGATCGCATCTTCATCCTCCATGCTGATCATGAACAGAACGCTTCGACCTCTACGGTACGTCTAGCAGGGTCTTCGGGTGCAAACCCGTTTGCCTGCATTGCCGCTGGCATCGCCTGCCTGTGGGGACCGTCTCATGGTGGTGCTAACGAAGAAGCGCTCAACATGCTCAAGGAAATTGGCACGGTCGATAAGATCCCTGAGTTCATCCAGGGCGTCAAAGACCGTAAGTACAAGCTGATGGGCTTTGGTCACCGCGTCTATAAGAACTACGATCCACGCGCCAAGGTGATGCAGACGACCTGTCATGAAGTCTTGAGCGCTGTCGGTGATCCGAACGATCCACTGCTTCAGGTTGCCCGCGAACTGGAACGCATCGCGCTCTCGGATGAGTATTTCGTGTCACGCAAGCTTTACCCGAATATCGACTTCTATTCAGGTATCACCCTGTCGGCCATGGGCTTCCCGACCACCATGTTCACCGTGCTGTTTGCCCTGGCCCGCACCGTGGGCTGGATCGCTCAATGGAAAGAGATGATTGAGGACCCATCGCAAAAGATCGGCCGTCCGCGTCAGCTCTATACAGGTTCAGCACAACGTGATTTTGTGCCATTATCACAGCGCACTTAATCGAACCATTTACTAATGTTGAAGAAAGCGCTCCGTACTTACGGGGCGCTTTTTGCTGGGTAATAGTCCGTTCAATATTCCATACCTACACGCTTTTATTGTGTCTATACGGCGCGACCTCTCACAGATGGCATCGAGGCGAAGCGAGATCAGATCACGCCCCTCAAAATCTTCCAACTGCACTTCTATACCGCTCAATTCTTTTAGTTCGCGTTCCTGACCAAATTTCAGAGTGTGATCGATGCGTTTACGCTGCCCGCGGTCGATGGCGCCAATGATCTCATTTGGCTCATATAGCCGAGGCTCAGACGACGACATTGATTCCGTAGGCTTCGGGGCATTTAACAGTGCCCGCTCACAATCTCCGACAGTAACCGCCTTTTGGCAGACTTCTCATCCTTGCCAAGGGAAACGACCTTGATACGCGCCTTGCTCTTAAGTTCGGGAAACCCAGTCCAAGCGTATTCGGGTATCGGCCGCTTTATCTTATAAGCTGATCCGACCTCGACCATATATTCAGGAAGATTTGGATTTGCCTTGGGCCTGCCCATATGTATCATGGTATGTATCGAATACGGTCCACAATAGGCTAAATTTTCTTAATGTTTTTGAAAAATATAGAGAAAAAAGAAAGTGGCTGAGATTTGCGCGCGAGTTTAGAACACTTTGTTTAGCCCCAGATAGAATTCTTAAAGAACAACTTGAGGCAATACGGCGCGATGAGTTCGGCTGGTTGCGTCGAACGGGTACATAAGGGCACAACTCATCTTTATCGTCCTATAGATGATCTCAATTAATTCAATTTTGAGAGAAATAAACTGCGATCTGGAGGTAGCTGAGGAGATCGATTTATAAGTTGAGCACGCGACGCTCGGCGTCCCACTTCCGGCGGGCGTCTTTCTATGCATCCCCCTGAACTGCTGAGATCATTGCAGTTTCTCAAGCTCTTTCACTCGGCTTTTAAGTGACGTCAAAAGGCACTCACGATGCTTAACTTTGAAGGCGCACAGGGCGCGCTTGCGCATCCAATCGGCCTGATCCTCACTAACGCGCTGCGGCAGCCGAAATAAAGAGTTCATAGACCCGCCGGTCCAGTTGAAGCAATTCAGGGTCTGAACAGGTCAAATGATCCGACGCATACAAAGGCCGCTCACAATCCGTCGCATATTGCGCCATGGGCGGGGAACGGGACTAGCCGTAAGGATCATCAGGGTGACTGCGAAGAACATATTCATCCTTTAAAGGTTTGCAGTTTATAATACTGCCCGTCCCCTTTGCAGCGAGGCAAGATGGATTTTCTTAAAATCTTACGCTCTCTAGAAGAGTTTCTGTACGAGGTTATTACCTGGCTGGTATTCTATCCGCGTACGCTGTGGCGGGTGCTACGGCACCCTTTGGCCACCAGCGCCTATGCCCAATCGCAGGTAGATGACACGCCTGAAAATCCGTTTTCCGACAGCATAAGCCCCCCGCTGTTTCTGATGCTGACGGTGATGATACTCCAAATCATAGTCATCGCCATGCACGATACCGGTGCCACCCTCTCCAATCCCCTGGCTCAACTGATCTTTGGAAATGAGCAGTACCGCCTCGTTTATCTGTCCGTCGCCTATTGCCTCTGGCCGCTGATATATGCCGCCGGGGCATTGCGGCGCTCTGGAAAGCCGCTCAATCGGGAAACCCTTCGCGGGCCTTTTTTCGCTCAGTGCTTTCTGGTGGCGCCCTTTGCTTTCGGCCTCAATGTCAGCGTCGTTTTCATGCACACGGGCGGCGATATCGGGGCGTTATTCGGCTTCATTTTACTTTTGGTCTCGTTGATCTGGTACATCGCCACGCAGACATTGTGGATACGCACAGAACTGAACTATTCCACGACCCGAAGCTTTGGATTGGGCCTATGGCATTTTGTTTTGGGCGCAGGCTTTAACGCGGTGATATCCTATGTCTTAAGAACGTTCTGAGCGCCGCGATATCGCCATCATCATCGCGTAACTGCACGGCATCAGGAGTTGTGTCATGCTTACCCGCCGCCATATTATTCGCCTCCCCGCCATTGCCGCTTTGGCCTCGCCCGCGATGGCTTTAGCAGAGCAGGCACCTGATCACACGTCGATAATAACCACCGCCCGACTGGCCCTGCAGCGTCACCGCGCGCAGGTCATCCAGATGGATCGCATTGGTATCGCTGATTTCAGCCAACCCTCCTCACGGCCACGGTTTCACATTCTGGATGTCAATTCCGGGCGCCTCCACAGCGTTCTGGTCGCGCACGGTAAAGGCTCCGACCCTGCCCATACCGGCTGGCTAAAGTCGTTTTCTAACCTGCCCGGCTCAGAAGCCACTTCCAAAGGGGCATTTCTGACCGCCGATGCCTATACCGGAAAGCATGGCTGGTCACGTCGGTTGGCAGGCCTGGACCCGGACAATTCCAACGCGTTTTCGCGCGCCATTGTCATCCATAGCGCCTGGTATGTGAACGAAGATATGGCCCGCGCCGGTAAGCTGGGGCGTAGTCAGGGATGCTTTGCCTTTTCGAAAAAAGACCATACGGCGATTATGGACTTACTAGGCCCTGGCAGCCTGATTATCTCTGCGATAGCTGACACGAAAAGACCACAATTCACATAATCGTGTTTTTAAATTGGCCCTGAAATATGCAATCTCATGTAGCATATTTATACGCCTCTTGGTTGATTTAGTTAATCCATAGTTCTCGCAAATATCGCGGTATTCCATGCTTAAGCCATTTATTGTCGCGGCTTGCCTCCCGGCATTGCCGCTGAGTGCCTCCGTTGCCGTTGCACAACCCACTGATACCGTCACGACCTTGCGCTTGAATGCGGGCCAATCGTCTCAGGATATTCGCGGCACTGTCGTCGATAAGGCGTATCGTAGCCGTATTGGTATTCTGGAGCCCAAACGATGAAACGCTTACTGTCCCTTGTGGGTGTGACCGCCCTTTTGGCGTTTACCGGCTGTACTTCGATGTCCGACAGTGCGTCCTCTTCCGGCACGTCACTGGCTGGTACGTCTCTGGCAGGCACGTCGTGGCAACTGGTGTCTTTCACCTCGTCTGATGATGCGATCGGCGTCATTAAACCTAGCTCGGCCGACCAGTACACGGTCAGCTTCGGCACAGACGGCACGGCGGCCCTTAAATTTGACTGCAATCGCGGCAGCGGCACCTGGCAGGCCAGTCCGTCCGGTGACGGCGGCAGCCTGACGTTTGGCCCCATTGGCACGACCCGAATGATGTGCCCGCCGGGGCCGCTGGATGCCCGTCTGCCGCGCGACACCGAGTTTGTTCGTACGTACCGCCTTGTCGACGGTCAGCTAAACTTGAACCTGATGGCCGATGGCGGAACTTACAGCTGGGCGCGGGTTACACCTTAGACTGTGCGGGGGGATATGCGTTTAGTTCTGGCCATTATGGCGACGCTTATGATGTGTGGGTTGGCTCAGGCGCAGGGGGCCAAGGTCTCTTCGCCCGTGGAACTGGCGCGCCAGGCGGATCAGCTTAAGCCCGGCCAGTGGGTTTGGGCCCCCGATATCGCACCCAAAGGCCCGATTTTGGTCTATGTCGATTTGTCGACACAGGTCGCCACGGTTTACCGCAATGGCGTGCGCATCGGGGTCAGCACCGTATCGACAGGAAAACCCGGTCATGAAACACCGACCGGGGTGTTCACCATCCTGCAAAAAGACGCCAACCACCACTCAAGCAAATATAATAACGCGCCCATGCCGTTTCAGCAGCGCCTGACCTGGGACGGGGTTGCGCTGCACGCCGGTGGCCTGCCCGGCTATCCGGAAAGTCACGGCTGTGTGCATCTGCCCTATGCGTTTGCCAAGTCGCTTTTTGTGACCACCGACCTTGGTGCGACCGTCATTGTCGCCGGCAATGCCAGCCATCCGGTCAGCACGGGCGGCGGGCAGGTCATCGCGCCATCGGCAGCCGCCACCGGGGCTACCGGCGATTACTGGACACCGGAGAAATCGCCGTGGGGGCCGGTCACCATCATCCTGTCGCGCTCGGATCAGCAGGCAGTGGTTCTGCGTAATGGTATCGAAATTGGCCGCTCACACGTCGCCCTGCCTGCCGATGATGAAGCAACCCATGTTCTGACGCTTAGTTCTGACGCCAGTGGCAAGACACAGTGGATCTATGCCGAGGTGGCGGGTCATACCGATGAAGCGGGCCGTGTGGTTGATGAGGCGGCCCGTAACCGCGTTCAGATACCACCGGACTTTTACGCCAAGGTCTCAGCCATTCTGCAACCGGGGGCCACGCTGCTGGTGACCGGCGCACCACTTGATACCGGGTCAACCGGCAAAAAGCTGACGGTGCTTACCGGAGACAGTGCCGCCGGTTCCTGAGGCCAAAAACATTTGAATTAAAGGAAAACGATAATGAAAACGACCTTAAAAGCCTTCGCCTGTATCGCCGCCCTTGCGATCGCTACACCCGTCGTTGCGGCCGCCCCCTACGATGTGCGCGACCTTCAAGGGGCCCGTGCCGCCGGTGGCGAAAGCACGCTAATGTCACGCGGCTATGTCCACATCAAAACCCGTAAGGACTACGACACATCATGGTCTTACTGGTGGAACGCCAGCCATAAACAGTGCCTGATGGTGGGGACGATGGATGGTCACTATGAGCATGTCGATTCCACCTCATCTTCTGACTGCAACCAAAAAGACGGGGACGGCACGGCAGCGGCCGTCGCGGCAGCCGCCATTATCGGGGCCGCTATTCTGGCTCACAATGCCCACGACCACAAAGAGCGTAAGCATGAACAGGATGAACGCTCCGAAGCCGATTTTGACGCTGGTTTCAGGGACGGCCAATATCATCACCCCTATACGCCGCAGGGGCGCAGCGACCGCTATGCCGATGGCTATGAAGCAGGTACCCGCGAACGCGACAATAATTCATCGCATCGCTACAGCGACAGCAACAATTCCCGCCGCTATGTCGAAACCACACCTTATCGGCCGTCAGGTAATGCCGGTTTCAGCGACCTTCAGGGCGCCCGTGCTGCCGGTGCCGACAGCACCTTATCCAGCCGCGGCTACAGCAATGTCGATGGCTTCAAGGAGGGCTATACGGCCTATACCATCTGGTACAATCGCTCGACCCACCAGTGCGTGCAGATGGCCGTAGCCGATGGCCGGGTCGACAGCATTGTCGATATCCAGACCCATCCGAAATGCCGATAACCGACTGCCAATAGCCAAGTGCCGATAGCCAACCAACCGCCGGGGCTCAGATGCGCCTGAAACTGACCTTATTAATGTCGTTAGCCGCCTTCGGGGTGTGGCAGGTGATCACTATTGGCGGCGGTCAGCTTATGGCGGGAGGTCAGAAAACATCGCTGGCTGAAATCGTAAGTACGGGCATAGGCTACAACTGGCTGGCGGCGATGGTCTTTGTGCTTCTGGTCGCCTATGCCAGCGGGGCCAGATCGGTTGGCCTGACGGCCCCCGCGACCTCGCCCCTTAAGACCTTAAGTCTGTTGTGGCTGCCGCTGTTGTACCTTGTGGCTATGCTGTTAGTGGTGCTGGAAAACGGCTGGCCGCCGCAGTCCGTCATCCTGTTCACCCTGATCAACACGCTGATGGTCGGCGTCTCCGAAGAGGTCATGTGCCGGGGCGTGTTGTTCAAAGGCTTCCTGACACGTTTTACCATCTGGCCATCTCTTATATTGGCCAGCATATGCTTTGGTCTGATGCATGTCCTCAACGTCTTCATAACCGGGGACTTGTGGCCCGCCGTCCTACAGGCGTCAGCCGCCTTTATGTCCGGCTTTGGTTACATGGCTGTTCGGATCCGCACCCAATCGCTATGGCCGATGATCATCGTACACGGGCTGTGGGATTTTTTGGTGTTCATGGCCATGCCGACCCATTCAGCCACCGCTTCAACCCCGGCACCCGTTAACCCGCTGGCGCCCATGATGATTGCCTTACCCATGTTCCTCTACGGCCTTTACCTGCTGCGTAACACCCACCGTGACTATGGTTTCATGTCTGACACGGTTTCCAAGTCTTCACCATTGAAAGGACTACCCCTATGACCGCACTTACCAGCCTTTTACTGGCGCTTACGGCCGCAGCCTCCGGTGCCGGAGATTACGATGATCGCGGCGATGACATTCAGCTCATGTGTTACGGCGAAGCCGAAACCACCGTCGCTGAAAACCATTCCGGCTTTGAATGGGATGACCGCAAGCATAAGTATGTCAGCAAATCGTCAGTGGAAACCGGCAAAAGCCACTTTGACGCCGCCATCAACGTCTCCATTCACGACGATCAGGGCACCCTGCGCCTCCCCAAAACCATGGTGCCACCCCTTCACGCCAGCAGCGATGATGGCTGGTGGACGATCGACAATCTGATGGTCGGGCACAACGAAATCCGCGGCCAGTTTCGCCTGAATGCACTGAACAAACCCAATCTGGTTATCAACCGCCGATCCGGCGTCATGACCATTGACGGCATGCTCAACTTTACCGGTCGCTGCGAAGCTGATGACGGCCATCGCCGTTTCTAATCCATCTTTCCAAGGGGGTCGCTATGCTGAACATTATGAAAGACGCTAAGGCGCACGGGCTGTCATCGGACTGGAAAGTCCGTCTAAGTGCGATTGTCTGGTTTATACTGTTTGTATTGTTTCTGCTGAGCGTCCCCATCCTGCTCGATTGGTCGCTGTGGGTGGTTTTGGGTGTTATCGCGGTCAGCGCCGTACTGGGGCTTGGCCTGACCTGGCTGTGGCACCGGTTCGTGCATCGCTCAAAGCCCTTCGGCAAAAGCTATCTCAAAGCCACCCTCCTGCTGTCGTTCCTGCTGACCATTCTGCTGGCCGCCCCTATTTATTTCCTCGCCCTGCAAACGGCCTTAAGCCCGGCGGTGGTGCCACAGGTGACGCTGACGAATGGCAAAAAAACCGTCGTATTTCAGGGCATGCAGCACATCGGCTCCGACCCGTTCTACAAAGGCATCATCTATGATCTGGAAAAGGCGCTGACGGAAAACTACGTCCTCTATTATGAGGGGGTCGCCAACTCAACGCCGGAAGGTGACGCCTGGTTTTCCAAGAAGCTGGCCGGGGGCGGCGATCTCAGCGAGAGCTATAAGGCCCTGTCGAAAACCTGCGGACTGGTATTCCAGCTTGATTACTTCACCCTGCTGACTGAGGACATGCTCACCCATCCTGAGCGCCATATCACGGCCGATGTGACCACGCTTCAGATGAAGCAGGAATATGATCGCCTGATGGCCACCGATCCTGAGTTTGCCCGGCGCAATAAGGACGCGGATAAATCGGAGGCTAAGGATAGCGATGAGGGCGATGGGCTTAAGTCGATCCTGAATGTCCTGACTAAGGGCACCCCCGGACAAAAGGCGCTCGGCGGCACGGTCTGCCGCGGCCTCATATCGATGTCTATGTCTCACAGTGCCAAAACCGCCGATGATAGCCCGCTGGAGCCGGTTGTGCTGGATTACCGCAATAAGATGCTGGCTGAACGGATTTTGGGCGATACCCATTCTAAGATTTATGTTACTTACGGCGCCGCCCACATTCCCGGCGTCATCACGATCTTACGCAAAAACGACCCGGCCTGGCATGTGGTATCGGAAAAGTGGGTACGCACCATCGAAGCTCCCGATGAGCAGAAGGGCTACGGGACGTTCCGCAATTTATAAGGTTTCATCAAACTTGAATCTCAGTTTCCAACTTTTAAACACACTTTAAAGGGTAGAAAATGACAACAGTGACAGGCGTGAGCCTATTGGCTCTGGCTTCAGTTTTGGTTCTTTCGGGCTGTGAAAAAACACAAGATGATCCTATGCCGCCCAATAAGGCTGTGGTGGCCGGAGATGGCGACAGTCAGGGTGACGCTATCGTCGCCGGAAGCCCTTACAATGCCACCGCGAAAATTCCATGCTCCGGTTACAAAGGTGCCGCAGCCGGAATGTGCGATGCGGGCGTTGTCCGAAATCTGGAGACGGGCACATATATCGACGTGACCCTGCCCGGAAATGTGACACGCACGATCTATTTTAACAGCGACGGCAGTTTTCTATCGTTTGCAGTCGCTGAGGCGGATGGCACGGCCGCCATGGAAACGAGCGCCGAGCGGCAAGGCGACACAACTATAGCCACAGTGGGCGCTGAGCGATATGAGATTCCTGATGCGTTAGTGAAAGGTGACTGATTTACCAATATATTAGGCTCGATCATATATCTCGGCCTTTACAGCGCCATCTTTGCAAACAGTGGGACAATGTCCGCTTCTTTGCCTATTCCCCAAACCCACCTTTGACCGCTTTGGGGCAAGTCCGGCTGTAATTACAAACACCGTTGTAGCCCTTACTCTCGATACTCGGGAAATGATAAAATCGGGCGCCGTTCAATAAAAATTTAGGGAGGCGGTATGAGCAAGCACCGTGGCAAAAGCATTGACCGCTGGGAAGGCCTCCGAAAGCCAAAATTTTCAAAAAACTGATAGAAGAGGCGCGGGATCTATTTCAAAAACGAACAGACCGCCCTCTCACAAACGACGATGCCAGGGAAATGCTGGAAAACCTATCCGGCTTCTTCATATGTCTGCATCTTTTGGATCGAGAACAAAAGGCTCAACAAATTGCAGCCGAGGAGATTGAAACAGAGGCTGCGGAAACTTCCATCCCTGTTTGCTACGAGCAAAGTTTATCGGCGACCGAAGAAATAATTTCGCCAAAGCGATTAGTGCGCAGACGTCGCCCATTCCGCTAGTCAAAGGCTAAGCCATCCACTAAATCCAAGCCGCTTATGGCCATAATTCCCTAAAAGGAGAAGCAGACAAACGCGTCAATCTTCAATCTATGCAAGAAAAATGACTAAGGGGCAATTAGGACTCGAACAAATATTCTATAACAATTTCAACCAAATAGGAAAATTAGGCATCATATTACCACAAGACAGTATTCTCGGATCATGCACACCTGGGTCGAGAGTATCGGACTGGAGACGACGATGTACGGCACCCACACGATGCGGCGAACGAAGGCTTCCCAACTGTATCGCAAGACAGGAAACTTACGAGCAGTGCTGGACATACAAAGCTCGAAGTACGATGCGATATCTGGGCATCGAAGTTGATGACGCTCTGGAATTGGCCGAACAGATCGATCTTTGATGCGGGCGGCGTCGACCTTGGCGAGACATGATACATGCCTAAAAGCGAGTCTCTCGGTCGACCCGCCACATCAAACGCCTGAAGAGATGGCGGCAGACGCATCCGGTACTTTTTCCAGTTCAACAACCGGGACTGCCGAAACGGAATAACGCGCATCGTCCCAGACCACGAGCGCAGTGTCCGGATCGCCATTCGCAATGGTACTCTCACGCACAACCAGATCTTCCTTATCCGGTACGGTGGTTACGGTTCCAAGTCCTTTGATTTTGTGGCTGACGCGATCTTCGTTTTGATAAGACAGGGATAGGGTCATATTGGCTCCTTTGTCGTGGTTTTGATAGTGCGGCATCGTTTGATACCTGGCCGTCGGTGCATGCTGGCCGTGTCTTTGATCACAGTCCAGTCAAGTTCACGGCAGCTAAACGTGATCAATGTTATAGGAATATTTTGGGTATTCCTGAGCCTATGAAAACGAACCACATTCAAGAACTATAACAAATTAGATACTCTCCCGATTTAAGGCAGAATTTCTAATTTGCAAATTAACACAGATTTAGTAGGAATAAAAACACGCCAACCATATGCATGGGGCGCTACTGAATTGTGGCCAGACGTCAACGTCGCCGTTTCCCCATCATCTAAGTCTGAGAGGCGCCCACGTTTCAATGTGCGCGGCACCCAGGCTTTCAACGGTTTTAGAAAGGCTCTCCTCATGGGCAATCCTTCCGGCGTTCGCCTTGACGGCGCATATGAAATTCCAAACCTGTGGTACACACGCTGCCCGGTGCCGACACCACTGGGGCTGGCCGTACAACTGGGCTATTTTCGCGATGAGTTTGCCTCTGACGGGCTCGAACTGAAATCGCTTCAGGAAAGCCTTGATCCGGCCGTCAAAGAATCGCACTTCGATCACACCCTGCAAAACTCATTTCGTCAGGGCGGCAATATTCCGGCGATCTGGGCCAGGGCCAATGGCCGCGACACGCGCGTCATCGGTCTGAACTGGACGGATGAATCGCTGCTGATCATTACTTTGCACGGGTCCGGCATCCGCACGATTAAAGACCTGAAGGGGCGCAGGCTGGCCCTGCCGGTCAATCCGGGTAGCATCGACTTCAACCGCGCCACGGCCCTTCGCGCCTATTATAAGGCGCTTGAGCTGGAGGGTTTGGGGTTGAGGGATGTCGAACTGGTCGACACGATCGCCCCGGCCGCGATTGAGGCTGGCTCAGATGTTGACACGTCCGGCCGCCGCATCCGCACGCGTTCAGGTTACTTTGCCGAAATCCGCGCCCTGCTGAACGGTGAAGTTGACGCGATCTTCGTCAAGGGCGTATCCGGTCTTGAAATCACCCGCGCGCTGGCCGCCCACATTGTCACCGATATCGGCTTCCATCCCGATCCGAAGGTGCGCATCAATAATGGTGCGCCGCGTACCCTGACGGTCGATTCCGAACTGCTTGAGGGCCGCCCTGATCTGGTCGCCCGCTTCCTTAAGCGTGTGGTCGAAGCCGGTGACTGGGCGCGTCAGCACCCACATGAGACCCATGATTTCATCGCCCGTGAGACCTCATCCATCCCCGATCTGGTGCGCGCGGCCTACGGTGACAATGTTCACCACAATCTCGACACCTACCTGAATGATGAGGCCATTAATGCCCTCTCCGATTTCAAGGATTTCCTGTTTGAACATGGCTTCCTGAAATCCAATTTTTCCGTGCCCGACTGGATCTCCAGAGTGCCGTTCGAGCGGTTGGAAGCCGACAGCGCTTCCGCCCGCATCCCTGCATAAATCGCCCGTCACAAGACGGGTCATAAATAACGAAAAGTAATATCCCAATGACGATCTCCCCGAACGTCGTGCATTTCTCTGCGCGCCGAACCCTGTGGCTTGCCTCGGCGGCTACCCTGTCTCTGATTACCGCCCCCACCTTTACTCAAAAGGCGTTTGCGCAAGACCTGTTGCTGGCCTCCGCCGATGATGTGGCACAATCTGTGACCCGCGAAGCTCAGGCCGAAAAAGACCTGAAAAAAGACGACCGCGAAGACCGCATCGAGACCATCGTCGTCACCGCCAATAAGCGCTCGGAAAGCGCCCAAAAAGTGCCGACCGCCATTTCTGTGGTCGGCGGTGCCCAGTTGGAACGTAATGAAATCCGCTCGGCTGGCGATGTTGTGCGCTTTATCCCCAACGCTTCGGCCGCACAAACCGAGTCGCGCAACCGTCCGCGCTGGTTCATCCGCGGCGTCGGCTCCAACGATCCGGGCGCCAACGTCGTCAATCCGGTCGGCGTCTATATCGACGAAGTCTACCTTAACGCACCTTGGTTTCAGGCCTTCCCGGCCTTTGACCTTGACCGGGTCGAAGTCCTGCGTGGCCCGCAAGGCACCCTGTGGGGCAAGAACACGGTCGGCGGTGCCATCCACTATATTTCGCGCAAACCTCAGTTTGAGACCGGCGGCTATGCCCGCGTCGGTGTCGGCAATCTCGATGCCTATAATGCTCAGGGTGCCGTGACCGGCCCGGTCAGCGAAAACATCGCTGCGCGCCTGTCGTTCAGCCTGGAAAACCGTGGCGGCGTCGCGACCAACAATGTCACCGGCGAAGACGATTTCGGCAAGGTCAAGGACGCCGCCCTGCGCTTTCAATTACTGGGCAAGGTTTCCGATAATGTCGAAGTCCTGGCCTCAGTACGCGCCCGTAATTCCGACGGCACGCCGATCGCCCGTTACATTGAGCCCGCCTTCCCCGATAACGCCACATTCAAGGGCGCATCGGCGCCTGCTGATGACTATGGCAACACCCCGACCAATGCGCCGGATGTCGGATCATCTAACGTCGACGGCTCGTCCCGCACCGACCAAAAGGGGGCGACCTTCACCGTCAACTGGACGCCGGGTGATTACACTTTCACCTCGATCACCGCCTATGATGACGGCCAGCAGGTCTCGAAATCCGACGGCGATTTCACGGCGTTCGAGGGATCACGCTCCTATGCGGATATCCAGAGCACCCAAGTCACGCAGGAGTTTCGCATCACCTCGCCGCGTGATGACCGCTTCAACTGGATCGCCGGCTTCCATTATTTCTACGAAGATTTCTCTTCCGATTCCTCAACCGCCACCCTGCAAACCACGGCCTATCTTGATCGCGGCACCGGGGCTCAGCGCTGGCGCCACACCTATTTCCAGAACGTGAAATATGATCAGGAAGCCAAGTCCTACGCTTTGTTTGGATCGGGCACCTATAACTTTACCGGCAAGTTCTCGATCACCGGCGGCCTGCGGTATACGACCGAACAACGCGACGCTAAGATCGACATCCTGAACGGTCTGGGCGAAGCCTCGACCCGCCGTCTGAACACGGTCGATCCCGCCACCGCCGCGACCACCGCCAAGCCGCTGATTACCTTCACCAATACCGGCCAGTGGTGGCTACGGTCAGCGGTGACCTCATCGGCTCCGTATCAGCCCTATGTGTCAGAACCGTCCAAGACCTGGAACCGTTGGACGTGGGATATTACCCCACAATACAAGGTTTCTGACGATGTGCTTTTGTACGCTAAGCACGCCCGCGGTTTCCGCTCCGGCACCTTTCAGGCCAGCGCCACCCAGTCCAACCAGTTTGATCCGAGCGGTATTGAGCCCGAAGATCTCTATTCTTACGAAGGCGGCGTAAAATCGCAGTGGTGGGATAAGCGCGTGCGCGTCAACCTGTCGGCCTTTTACTATGACTACAAAAAGGCTCAGGTGCTGGTGCAGGGCGTACCCATCGTTACCGGCGGGACCACCGCCTTTGCCGCGCGCCTGATCAATGCTCAGGGCTGGTCGAAGGGGATCGAGCTTGATATCTCCGCCAAGCCTACCCCGAACCTGCGCCTTGATGCGGCACTCGGCACGCTCGATACCGAATATACGCAAGACTTCATCCCCAACAACCCCAATACCGGCCTGCTGTTCGGCAAGGGCAATGAGTTCACCCGCGCACCGAAATTCTCCGGCACGGTCGGAGCAGAATACCGCATTCCGACCAGCTTTGGTGATGTGACGCTCGCTACCGACTGGAGCTACCGCACCTCGCAGTGGTTCACCGTCAATGCCCAGGAAAGCGACCCCACCAAGCTCGATTATCTGGTGTCTCAATATCAGAAACAAAAGGGTTATGCGCTCGGCAATGCCCGCGTCACAGCCGCCATTGGCGATGATCTGGAGGTATCGGCCTATGTCCGCAACCTGACCGATGAGACCTACAAAATCCTGACCTTCGGTACCCAGCAGGGCGCACGCCTGACCACCTATGGCGACCCGCGCACCTATGGCGTGACCGTCTCGGCCAAGTTCTAAGGGAGGATATTCGTATGTCCACGACCATGTTCAGAGCACTTCCTCGGCGCACCCTTTTGACCGGCCTGATCGGCACCGCTCTTGCCCTCTCGGCTTGCGGTGAAAAACCAGCCGAAACGCCTGCCGCCAAGCTGCCGGAAACGGTGACCATCGCGGCTATTTCATACACCTATCAAGGCAAGCCGACCTTTAACGGGCTGTCCCAGGTGGTGATCAATCAGGGATGGCTGGAGGCCGAACTGAAGACAAAGGGTGTCGCTCTGAACTGGTTGCCGGTGCCAACCTCGGTCGGCGGCCCGCTGATCAACGAAGGCTTTGCGGCCAAGCGCATCGACTTTGCGGGCTACGGTGATTTTCCAGCCCTGATCGCCAAATCGGGCGGCGTGGACATCCGCGCCATCACCTCTTCCGGCCCCGGCAACAATGCCTATCTGATTGTGCGCAAGGGGCTGGAGGCCAAATCCATCGAGGATTTAAAGGGCAAGTCGCTCGCTATCCATCGCGGCCGTCCGTGGGAGCTGACCCTGGCCAAGCTGCTGGATTCCAAAGGCCTGAAGCTTACCGATTTCAAGATCTATAATCTCAACCCGCAAGCCGCCTATTCGGCATTGGCGGCGGGTAAGGTCGATGCGGTCTTTACCTTGTCCGAGGCCATCCTTCAGGAAGACAAGGGGGCCGGCACCATCATCTGGTCGACCAGGTCGAACCCTGAATGGAAGATGCGTACCGGCCTGTTTGCCCGCAAGGAATTTACCACGCAAAATCCGGAACTGACCCAAACTGTGGTCAACGCCTACATCAAGGCGGCCCACTGGGCTTCACAGCCGGAAAACCGCGCGGCGTTTCTGGAACTGGCATCGCGTGGCAATAATCCGACCAGCGTTCTGGAGCGCGACTACGCCAACGAAGGCGGTGACTGGAACGACCATTTCTCGCCCATCATAGATCAGGAATTTGTCAGCCATTTCGATGATGTGTCAAAATACACTTTTGAGAACAAGCTGGTTCAAAAGGAAGTCGCCACACGCGATTTCATCGACCCGACCTTTGTTAATAAAGGCATTGATGAGTTGGGCCTGACAGGGTTCTGGAAAGAAACACCCGCCACAGGTTCGGTGCAATGAGTTCACCACCTACAGACACCCCCCTGATTTCAGGGGGGAACCCGCCTTTAGGCGGAGGGGGGTTAAACACCGCCTCTCCATCACCTTGGGTATTCTTAACCGGGTTCTCAACCTTGGCCCTGATCAGCGGCATTTCGATCGGTCTGGCTAAGGTCGTCACTCAGTTTTTTGCGCTGGCGATTGGGGCCGATGCCTTTCAGATCGGCCTGATCATGGCGATGGAATCTATCGGCATGGTGCTGGTCACCGTCCCCGCCGGTTTCATCATCGCCCGTTTTGGAGCCCGCAGGGTGTACGCTATCGCCTCACTGGGGCCACTGATCGTCAACCTGCTGCTGCCATTCGCCAGTGGGGTCATCGGTCTGGCGGTCGGTCGTCTGGTGATCGGCCTGTGCATTCCGTTTCGGATCGTGTCGATGAACTCGACCTTTCTGGCTCAGCTTAACCGAATCGGTGTGGGTAAGGCCGGCTGGTATCGCGGCGCGCTGACAGCAGGGCTTGCCCTGATTGGCCCGGCCCTGGCCACCGTACTTACACAGCATGTCGATTACATCTGGTCGTTCGCCATTATCGCCGCCCTGTTCGGCATTATGGCGGTGGGATCGCTCTATTTTTTCACCGATGAAGCGCCTTTGGCGACCGTCCCAAAAGGCTTGAGCGCTAATGGCATCGTCTCTGAGGCCCGCACGTTACTGCGCAACAAAGACGTATCGGAAAGCTGCGTCATCGAATTTATCTCCTCGGCCACAGGGTCATTGTTTGCCGCCTTTATCATCGTGGTGGCCGCCCACCTGAACGGCCTTACCAAGGAAGACGGCGTCCACATCATGCTGTTCCACGGTGCCATGACGGTGCTCGCGCTGTTCGGGGCGGGCCGCCTGACGCGCACGCTCAACAAATGGATCGCCTACGGGATCGGTCTGGTTCTGGGCACACTGGCTTTGATCATTCTGGGTACAGCCAGCGGGTTTGCCGCCCTTGCCATCGGGGCTGTCCTGCTCAGCGCGGGTCAATCCATCGTCCACCTCGTCAACATGCGCCTCCTCAGCACCCATCCCGGTGAAAAATCCAAAGTGTCGGGCCTGTTTAACCTGTCGTCCATGACCGGCTCCAGCGTCGGCGCATTGGCGGGCGGGATCGTGTCCAAATTTGCCGGTGTCCAGTCGATCTACCTGCTTTGGCTGCCGGTGCTGTGGCTGGTCGCAGGCTACCTGTTCTTCGTTCTCAAAGGGACCAACCCTCATGAAGCCTGATCTGAAACTCATATTGTCGGTCGGATCGCCTCTGCTGCTGCTCATCGTCTGGCAGGCCGTGACCGCGTTTAAACTGTTCCCGCCCGAAGTTCTGGTCTCCCCCACCGCCGTGATCGCCGCCTTTGGCGAGGTTATCACCACCGGTGAATTGCAGCGCCACCTGTCGGAAAGCCTGACCCGTCTGGCAGGCGGATTCACCACCGGTGCGTCGCTGGGATTGCTGTTCGGTCTGGCGCTGGCGCTATCGAAAACGGTGGAGCGGGTGTTCGGGCCGACGTTTCAGGCCCTGCGTCAGGTGCCGGTTCTGGCCTTCATCCCCATGCTGATCCTGCTGCTCGGCATCGACGAAGTGTTCAAGATCGTCATCATCGCCAAGGCCGCTTTTTTCCCCGTGGCTCTGGCGGCCTACGACAGCGTCAAGGGCGTGCCGAAATCCTATTTCGAGGTGTCGTCGCTTTACCGGGCACCGTGGTGGGTGCTGATCAGCAAAATCCTGATCCCCGCCACCATCCCTAATATTCTGGCCGGTGTGCGCTTAAGCCTGACCCGGTCGTGGCTGGTGCTGGTAGCGGCGGAACTGATCGTGGCCGATAGCGGCCTTGGGCAAATGATGGAAATGGGCCGCCAGATGTTCCGCCTCGATATCGTCATGGTGGGGGTGATTGTCGCCGGCGTTATCGGGTTTGCACTCGACCGCCTGTTTCAGCTTTTGCAAGCGCACGCCCTGCGCTGGAAGACTGCGTGAGGCCGGTCATGACATTAAAAACCCTAAACTTAAACGCCTTCAAACCGGTCTGGCTAATGGGCCTGATCCCGCCAGTCCTGTTCCTTTTGTGGTGGGATCATGAAGCCGTCAAAGGGGGCGCCAACGCTCTGGCCTTCGTCTCTCTGGCACAGGTAGGTCAGGCCCTTATCGATATGTTTGCCACCGGTGAACTGGGCCTGTCATACGGCTCCAGTCTTGGCCGCGCCTTATCGGGCCTGTTGATCGGCGGCGGTATCGGCACACTGGTCGGCATTGCCATGGGCTTGTCAAAGCCGATCGAGTGGGCGGCTTCGCCCATCTACAACAGCTTTCGTCAGGTGCCGATTTTGGGATGGTTGCCGCTGATCGGCCTGTGGTTCGGCTCAGGCGACCTGTCCAAGCTGATCATCGTCGCCCTGTCGGCCTTTTACCCGACCGTGCTCTATACCTTTGAGGGGCTAAAGCAGGTCGAGGCCCGCCTGCTCGATGTCGCGCGTGTGTACCGCCTCAGTGGTTGGCAGACCTTCTGGCGTATTCAATGGCCCGCCGCCTTGCCGTCCATCTTTACCGGCCTGTTTCAGGCGCTGGCTTTTACTTGGATTTCGACCATCGGGGTTGAGCTTCTGTTCTCATCAGGGGCCGGTCTGGGCGCCATGATGCAGCAGGCCCAGCTACAGGCCCGCCTCGATATCGTTCTGGTCTGTATCCTGTTCGTCGGCCTCACCGGCTTCGCCATCAACTTCCTCATCAAACGCCTCAGCCAGCACGTCTTAAGCTGGCGCAGCATCAGAGCTTAGGAATCCACGCATGGACTACGTTCCCCACTCTCAAATCCCCGGCCACAAGATCAAACAGACCGGGGCGGTTTCGCTCAAAGGCATTAAGAAGCAGTTCAATTTCAAGGACCGTGAGCTGAAGGTTCTGTCGGAGTTTTCCCTTGATGTGCAACCCGGCGAATTTGTCTCAATCGTTGGCCCGTCCGGCTGCGGTAAATCCACCTTATTGCGCCTGATTGCGGGACTTGACGATACCTATGACGGCACCATCGCCCTTGATGGGCAGCGGGTTGCCGGCACGTCGCTGGAGCGAGGGCTGGTCTTTCAGGACCACCGCCTGTTCCCGTGGATGACGCTGGAAGACAACATCGCTCTGGCCCTCACTAACCGTCAGATTTCAAAGGATGCCAAGGCCAAGCTGGTCGCTGATCATATCGCTTTAGTCGGTCTTAAGGGCTTTGAAAAGGCCTTCCCGCATCAGCTTTCCGGCGGCATGGCCCAACGCGCGGCCATTGCGCGCTCACTGGTCAATGAGCCCAAGGTGCTGCTGCTGGATGAACCGTTCGGGGCACTTGATGCTCTGACCCGCGTCCACCTTCAGGGTGAGCTTCAGCGCATCTGGCTGGCGCAGGGGTCAACTATGATCATGATCACCCATGATGTTGAAGAAGCGCTCTATCTCGGCGACCGCGTGGTGGTCATGCAAGCCAATCCGGGCCGCATCACCCATACCGTCGATGTCAATCTGCCTCATCCGCGTGACCGCGCCTCCCCGGTTTTACATAAGCTGAAAGATGAGATTCTGGCCGAGTTGACCAATGTGCCTGAGCCTTCAAATCCGATCGTGCGCCTGATCAAGGGAGACGACCAATGAGCTTCGATATCTTGACCAAATGGCCCACTACAACCCGGCAAAGCGACTATCCCGTCGATCCGATATTTACCGGCCGCTGGTCATCGCGCGCCCTGACCGGAGAGCCGATCCCGGAGACCGATCTCTACACCTGTTTCGAGGCCGCCCGCTGGGCCCCTTCGGCCTTTAATGCTCAGCCGTGGCGGTTCATCTATGCCCACCGCGATGGCCGCGACTGGGATGCGCTGTTCTCACTGCTCAACGCCAAGAACCAGTCCTGGGCCTACAAAGCCTCGGCCATAATCTTTGTCGTCTCTCGCAAGGATTTTGTGTTTCAGGATCAAACCGTGCCGGTCGGCAGTCATTCGTTCGACACCGGTGCCGCCTGGGGCGCATTCGCCCATCAGGCTCATTTGCTGGGATATTCGACCCGCGCCATCGGCGGCTTTGACCGTAAGGCCGCGCCTGAAATTTTAAGCGTACCTGACAACCACCATGTCGAAGCCGCCATAGCCATTGGCCGCCGTGCGGGCCTCGATGACCTGCCGGAGACCTTTCACGCGCAGGAAACTCCATCCGAGCGCCACCCCTTAAAGACCTTCGTGTTCGAAGGCCGCTTTACCTCAGCCGAATAGGAGCCCCAATGCCGTCACGCCTTGCCCCTTTGGTGCCATCCGACACCGTATTCATCACCCGCTGCCCGGTGCCGACCGCCACGGCTATCGCCCTCAATCAGGGCTGGTTTGCCGAAGCTTTTAGCGATCACGGTTTCAAGACCGAAACCTTACAGGATTCCAACGATCCGAAACTGCGCTCTCAGCATTTTTACCATGACCTAAAGGCCCTGTTCCGTGAAGGCGGCAATGTTCCGGCCTTCTGGTCGCGGGCGCGCAATCTGGCCACCAAAGGCGAAGACCATACGCTGGTTATCGGCCTGACCTGGGTGGATGAAACGCAACTTTTATTGGCACGGCCCGGTTCGGGAATCCGCGACTTGTCCGACCTTAAGAGCAAGACGCTGGGCCTGTCGAACGCCACCGGTGCCGTCGATATCTGGCGGGCGATGGGTTTGCGCGGCTATGAAACCGCGCTTAATCTGGCGGGTTTGACCTTTGACGATGTCACCCTGAAAAACCTGACGGCACCGGAGGTTAACTGGCAATCCCCTCGTCGCGGCGGGACATGGTCGCAGGCCAGCGAGCAGGCTTTGCTGAGTGGCGATGTCGATGTCATCTACGCCAAGGGCGCACCCGCGGTCGCTCTACAGGAAAAACATGGGCTGGACGTTGTGCTCGATATCAACACCCTGAGCGATCCGGCTTTGCGCATCAATAACGGCACGCCGCGCCCGATCACTATCCATAAGCATTTCCTGAGCGATCATCCCGAACTGGTGAAGCTTTATTTGCAAATTCTCAACCGCGCGTCGGCCTGGGCCAAAAACCACTCAGACAGCGTGGCCGACATCATCGCTTTCGAGACCGGCACCACCACCGATGCCGTTCACAAAGGCTATGGCGCAGGGCTTTCTCACACCCTTGATGTCAATCTGTCGAAGGCGCGCATTGATGCCTTTCAGGATCAGGCCGATTTTCTGCATAGCCACGGCCTGATCGACGCGCACGTCAATGTTCGCAACTGGATCGCCGCCGAACCGCTTCAGGCGGCGCTTAATGATCCGCTGCCCCTCACTGCCAATAAAGCTGCTTAAGGAACATTCTGATGAGTCTTGAATTTTACTGGTATCTGCCGACCGCCGGCGATGGCCGCTCGAAAGCCTTCGATCAACTGGCGCCCGCCAAGGATACGCCCAACACCACCATCCGCGATCTGCGCCGCGACCACTACACCAATATCGACTATATCACACAGGTCGCCCGCGCCGCTGAACTGGCCGGGTTCGATGGGCTGATAGCACCCGACGATGCGGCGGGCGAAGCGTCATGGATCGTGGCCGGCCTGATCGCCCGCGACATCAAGCGCCCGAAAATCATCACTGAGTTTTCCCCCGGCGCGGGCTCAGCCGTCTATTTCGCCAAGAAGGCTGTGACCTTTCAGCGCTACAGCGGCAACCGTCTGGGCTGGTCTTTGGCCACGTCAACGGATGCGGCCACCCGCAAAGCCTTGGGTGATTTCGTGGCTGATGGCGACATTGCCCGACGTTTGGAAGAGTTTCTGATTGTCTCCAAAGGTGTCGGATCGTCCGATGATTTTACCTTTAAGGGTGAGTTTTTCGAGGTCTTAAAAGGCGGCTTTGGCGGGCCGTTATCGGGCTGGCAATTGCCGGAAATCAGCCTGTCCGGTGACACCTCCGAGGCGCTGGAAATTTCAGCCGGTTACGGCGATGTCCATGTCTTTGAGTTGGGAACCGCTGATTTGGCGTCTAAAATCGCCCGCCTGAAAGCGCTGACCGCCACCAAGGCCCGTACTATTAACATCGCGCTCAAGGCTCGCATCTTTGCCCATGACGATCTGGATCGTGCGGCTTTAGAGGCCAAACGCGCCGGATTTGAAAACGACGCCCAGACCCTGACCGGCGATTACGACAGCCTGGCAGAAGACCTCCTTCTGCTGGGCGAACTCGGCGTCGATCGTTTTCAACTGTTCGCCCCCCACAGCCTTGAGACCGCCTACCGCATCGGCGAGCACGTCCTGCCGCGCATCCGGCAAGCCCTCCGCAAAGCCGCATAAGGAGTTACAGATATGTCCATTGATTTTTTCTGGCGACTGCCGACCCACGGCTGCTCGACCTCGGTGCGTAATCCCAGCCTGACCCGCGGCGACTGGGTGCCCCTGACCGAAGGCAACCAGGCCCCCGGCCTTTATGACGGTCGGCCCGATGGTTCGACCTATATCGACCATGTCGCCCAGATCGCCAAGGCGGCCGAGATTTCCGGCTTTCACGGCGGCCTGATCCCGTCATTCCCCATGACTGACGATCCGTGGGTGATTTCGTCCCACCTGGCGCGTGAAACCAAGACTTTCCGGTTCATGATCGCCTTTCAGCCGGGCTTTATCAATCCGGTAGAAACGGCACGCCTGACCGCCTCCCTGCAACGGGCGACCGGCGGGCGGGCCCTGTTCAACATCATCACCGGCGGCGGGGGCCCTTCGCAACTGTGGTGGGGTGACAGCTTCGCTCACGATGACCGCTATGGCCGCACCACCGAGTTTCTGGACATCCTCAAAGGCGCCTGGAAAGACGGCCCCTATAGCCAGAACGGCAAGTTCTACAGCGTCGAAAATGGTCAATTACCAGCAGCCCTCGCCGCAACCGACCTGCCGGAAATCTATTTCTCCGGGTCATCGGACGCGGCCTTGCAATCGGCCTCAAAACACGCGGACTACTACCTGTCGTGGCTGGAACCGTTTGAGCAATTGAAAGCCAAGTTCGGCGCGGTAAAGGAAAAAACTGACGCGCTGGGTCGCAAAATCAAGTGCTCGGTCCGCGTTGACCTGATCGCCCGGCCCACCGAAGAAGAAGCCTGGGCCGATGCCAAGGCCGGTTTCGAAGCCACCGCCCACAAACGTAGCGACAGCTTTAAACAGGCTTCCGATTCCGTCGGCGCCGCCCGTCAGGCGGCGTTCAAAGCCTCGGATGCCAAACACTATGATGAACTGATCATCGGGCCCAACCTGTGGACTGGTTTCTCGCTTCTGCGCGGCGGACCGGCACTCGGCATCGTCGGCTCCTATGAGCAGTGCGCCCAGAAACTGGATGAATTGATCGCCCTTGGCACCGACAGTTTCATCCTCGCCGGCACCCCGCACCTCGAAGAAGCCTACCGCGTCGGCGAAGAAGTCCTCCCCCTCGTCCGGGGCCGTCAGGCCTCATTGTCCATTGCTGCTGAATAAGGAAACATACTCATGTCTACATTGTCTCAAACCGTGCTCGACTTTGTTGAACAGGTTAAAACCGATGCCGCGATTGCGTTTAAGGGTCTGCGCGACACCCACACCATCTCCCCGGCAGGCACCGTCAATTTCGTTCAGCGGGTTCCCGATGAGCACCTGATCGTCTCGATCGGCTATCCCGGCCCGTTCGCGCCCGACTCTGAGCTGAAACCTGCGGTCTATGATTTTGACGGTAACCTGCTTTTGGGTGAGGCCAAAAACTCCGGTGGTGGTGGGCGCTACCTGCCGATCTTTCGTAAGCATGACGATATCACCACCGTCAGCCACGTCCACTCGGTCTATTTAGGCGCATGGTCGCAAAGCCACCGCACCTTGCCTATCCGCTATGTACCGGTGCAGCGCTGGACCCGCATCCGTGAACTGCCGGTCTATATCGACCGTCGTCAGGGTGAGGCCAACTACATCCTTGAGCGCCTTGAGGAGGACAATAGCCACTTCGCCATTCTTGAGGCCAATGGCGGCTCAACCGTGTGGGGCCGCAAGGGTATTCTGGCGCTGGCCAACACCATCGTAAACCTCGAAGAAGGCGCGCGCCTGCAAGCGATTGCTGAAACCCTAGGCGGCTCCAAACTCTATGGTCCCGGCGTACTAGAACAGCAATGGAAAATGAGCGGCCTGTGGCGCCCTGAAGACGAAGTGGCGGTCGCTGCGGAATAACATCCAACCTGGTCGCCTGGGGTCAAACTCAGGCGGCCAATTGAACTGTTTTGCGCCTATTCCGTACATTGAAGCTGTTGGCGGCAATTTTTCCGCCAAAGCGGACTTGCCCAGTTATTCAAGCGTCCGAGACGATGGGGCGTCCAGCAGGTGGAGTTCTAGGTTTGTAGCGGCACATTGGCAAATGGACAGGATCGGCACAATTGTTGCCTGTAAAGGTTAGGGCGGCCTGACGCAAAACTCATCATCTTTTCGCGGCTGAGGGCGTTCCGGCATATTGGAAGCCTTCTGAAAGCCCAATTCGTAGTAGTGCAGACCGCGCGAAGATCGATGATGTCTCTAGTGCTTCGTGACTGCAACCGAGGTGACAGGCGGAACGCTAAACTAAACTCAGGCGCACTTCGTATCTCAACAATCGCATTTGTTGACTTCTCCGCACGACGCGTTTGTTATTGGTATTAGCGGAGGGGAAATGATTCCTGAAATTTCTGCGTTCTCATACGGTTTCACAGAAGAAGCGAAATCGGAAAGCTAGTTCTTTGGATCGTCTGCACTGCGGCGGCATCCGGCTGTATCTTAAAATGCGTCGGGAAATCGTCATCCCTATACTTGTGCCTCGTTGATCTGCTTTGGTAGACGCGTCAATTTTAAGTCATGCGAGAAAAATGGCACGACTGCAATTAGGACTCGAACAAATATTCCACAACAATTTCAACCAGATAAAAGCGTGGCAATATAATACCGCCAAAAAAATGCAAGCTATAGAACTTTTTAAATCATTGAAAATATTAGAAAATGTAGGGCAAAATTGTCCAAACTGAAAATTGGCTGAGATTTGCACGCGAGTTTAGAACACTTTGCTTGGCTCCCGATAGAGTTTTGAAAGAAAAACTGGAGGCAATACGGCGCGATGAATTCGGCTGGTTGCGTCGAACGGGTACATAAGCGCACAACTCATCTTTATATTCCTATAGATCACCTCCATTAATTCCATTTTGCGAGAAATAAGCTGCGATATATCTTCCCTCCATTTATGCGGAGTTATATCGCAGTGCCCCTTACGGTCTCACAAGTTCCGGCTCGCGCCGAATGCGGACATTTTGCTCAACCGCGAAGCAAGCTGCCAAAAACCGAACATTCAATGGAGCTAATGACTAAAGGTCATACGCACGCCCACATATCGCGCCGAATCTCGCGCCGGGATTTGGACGACAGACATGGAGTTGGTTCGCCCGTCAGATTGGCGGGCGGCGACATAAAACGTATCAAAAACATTGTTGACGAAGGCAGTGACTGAGTATTTCCCGCCCCGGTCATGCAGCCCTGCCGACAAGTCCAGAATGCCAAATGACTTCTGGCGGGCTCTGGGGTCCTGGTTCATCGACATCAACGTTGCACTCTGCCATCTGTAGACAGAACTGACTACGAGCCAATGGTTTGGATCAGGCCGAAAATGATTGTCGCTCATGACATTGAACTTCCAGCGCGGCGCATACGGAAGTTGCCGTCCTGAGAGGTTTTGGCGCCCCGGCGCGCCTGAACAGCCTTCCGCAACGGTCTGTCCGGGATAACAGGGGGCACCGGTATATTTGACGACCTTGGCATCGAGATAATGCCCGGCAAGCGTTAACCGCCAGTCAGGGGACATACGACGAAAAGCGTCAAATTCTACGCCTTGGGTGCGGACTTCATCTATGTTTGTCAGGAAATCGGTTGAGGCATCATAGTCCGCAGCCTGACTTTGAAAATTTTCATAATCAACACGAAAAACCGAAAGGTTGGCGTAGTCGCCCTTCGTGTTTCGTACCCGCCATCCCGCCTCAATGGATTTCGTCGTTTCCGGCCTGGCAGGGCCGCGGTCTGCCCGATCCTGATTAAATCCGCTTGTGAGATCAAAGGCAGCACCTTTAAACCCCGTCACTAGCGCCACATACAGCGTATCATCCTGATCGCTGGTATGCTGCAAGCTCGCCCGGTAGCTGTTGGCCGTCTCCGTATGCTGACCCGAAAACGATGCCCCCGCAAGCAGGTCGTCAAAACGATATCCGATGGTTTTATGTTGCGATCGCGCACCGACTGACAGCGAGTTTCGAGGCTGAAAAGTCCAGTCAATCTGACCGAACAGGTCCGCGTCACGATTGGTCGCAAGGGCATTCCATCGGTGTTGACGAAACGCAGGGCCACGCGCGCTTTCAAGACTGACCTCATGGTCAGAGAAAAACACGCCAACCATATATCTGAAAGGATCTGCGGGCGATAGTAAGCGAAATTCCTGTGTCTTTCCTGATGCGTGGTACGTACCGAAATGAACATTGCCTTGAGTTGTAAAATTCGCAAACTGCGGCTCAACATTCAGCAAACGGTCGTAATCGGACTGACTGAGGCGACCGGCACTGATCTGGCGGGTCGCATAGTTTGGGATAACACCCCCGTCGGAGTCTATTTGGTCGCGCATCCTAAAATCCGTGACGGTGCTGACTGAGCTAAATCGGAAGCCGCCCCCGAAAATATGATCAAATTTTAAGGATGCCCCGCCGTCGAGTAAGTCAGCAAATGTGCGCGTATCCTGATGAAGCGTGCGGTTGTGTTCGCCAGGCATAATATCTTTCAGGAAAACATCCTGCCCCTCCTCGACCGGCCCGCCGTCAGGATTCAAGGTCGCCCCGTCTGGAATTTCATACAGCGCATAGGCGCAACAGGTCGTCCGGTTATGACTGTACCAGGCCGTCAGCAAGGCCTGGGTTTGCCGACTTGGCGACCACAGTAGTTTTGTTCTGAGGCTCTGGCTGGCATAGCCATTGACGGTCTTATTCAACGTCAGATTTCTGACCGAACCGGCATAGTCTCCGAGATTAACAGCGACACGAAAGTAGAGATCGTGCGCAGTAGGTCCCGACGTATGAAACGACACTCTGCGTTCCTCGTCAGACGTCATCACGTTGGTCAGCGAGGCGGTGAACTCTTTCGTGGGCCCGGCCGTCATAATATTAACCGCCCCGCCGGAGGCTGACCTGCCGTAAAGGGTGTTTTGAGGCCCGCGCAAAATCTCGATGCGGTCCACGTCCGTCATATCCATAAATGATCGGGCCTGAAACATCGCAGGCACATCATCGACCTGCACCAGCACGCTGGGTTCCGCAGAAATGGAATAGGCGACAGTGCCGATGCCCCTTAGCGAATAGGCGCTGTTTGCAGGTGTATCGCCTTGAATCACCGTTAAAGCCGGTACGACCTTGGAGAGTTCTTCAATCTGCTCCGAACCCGACATCTCTAATGAGCGGGCTTTGACCTGCGACACGGCCATGGGGATCCTCTGAAGATTTCGAGGCCGTTTGGTCGCGGTTACAATCACCACAAGGGGTTCCGGTTCCACGACCGGAGCGGACACAGGAGGGGGTGTTGTCGGCAATGGCAGTTCGACTTCGCTAACCGCGTAAAGCACCGCCACACCCGACGCCCGCATTCGAAACCGTATGCCGGTGCCCATCAGCAGTCTTTGCAAGCCGTGTTGGGGTGTGAACACCCCTTTGACCGCCGCGCTTTTCTTGTCCGAAATGACGCCGCTATCGTAGATGACCTGCCGACCGGATTGTGAGCTATAGGCAAAAAGGGCTTTGTCGAGAGGTTGTGGCGGAATGTCCAAATTGCGGGTCTGGGCGACCGCAATCTCAGGTGATAGCGCTAACGAGGCCATCAAGGCGGCCATCGGCAAACGTGACCATCTCAGAACCTGAACTCCCAGTCTCACCCGCATTCAGCGCTTCCGGTTCCTTATATGCGGCCGTTATTTGCCGCCCTTACCGGATAAATAACTGAAAAAGATGCCTGGGTCACCTCGTTCATTATCGTTCGGACAGAATGTATCCGGTTTCGGTCTGCTGCACTTTGAGTCCATGAAACGCGGCGACACCATCGGCAAATGCCGCTTGGTCCCCGGCTTTGAACACACCGCTAACCGTGATGTTTTGGCGCCTGATATCTTTCAATATGACCTTGTCGCCTGAATAGCGGTTAGTGCGCTCAACCGCCAAGGCCAGGGGCTCCTTATCAAACGCAAGTATGCCTTTTTGCCAATCCAGAGCATCGCTTTTTCTGGAGGGCGACACCCGCGTTGACTTTGCCACGGTAGAATAAACATAGGTCGACCCCGGCTCCAAAGAGGTCTCGGTGTAGCTTTCGGAATTTTCAGGCGTTGAACCCGACAGATTAGAGGTCACTTTCCTGGCCATGATCGCCACATGACCTTCGTACAGCACGACCCTTAGCTCTGAGGCCAGTCGTTCGACCGTGAACTCTGTTCCGGTTGCAACCACAGTTCGGTAAGACGCATCAACAGTAAACGGCCGAACCGGATTGCCCGCCACTTCGAAGTTGGCTCTACCCTTCGTCAACCACACCTGACGCATATTATCACGAAACTGCACCTTTATGGATGTATCAGCATCGAGGGTGACCTTCGAGCCATCACTTAGCACCACGACGCGGCTCTCCGCTGGCAGCGTGGCATAGATGACCGGCTCTCGCGCTTTGAAAAACGCCAGAGACCCGCCGATGCTGATAGCCAGGATGAGCGAGGCCGCTATGGCCGCCATCCCCCAATAGCGGCGTTTCTGATGACGGTTGTTTTGCTTTTTCGCCGCCCCAAACCGGCGTAAAGCCGCCGAGCGCTGAGCATCAAATTCCGGCGGCAGACGATCAGCGTCAAGGCTATCCCAAACCCTCATCGCCTCGTTCAATGCCTCACCGTTCGACGGATCTTTAGCCAGCCAGGCATTCAGGTCATTCTGTTGCGCCTCAGTAAGCGGAGCGGCGGTTAAGAGCATAGACCAATGGACGGCATCAGGAACGACATCGTGGGTTCTGAAATTATTCATCGGGTGAGGCCCTCATCACTGAGGTTGCGCATAACATGTTCAAAAGCCTTGGCAATGTGTTTGCGAACCGCGCGCTCGCTGATGTTGTAGCCACTCGCAATATCTGCCTGTTGCAAACCATCGACACGGTAGAGAATGAAAATATCGCGTGTTTTCTCCGGCAAATCATCAAGGCATCTCGACACGGCGCGCAACGACTCGCGGCCGAGCAGAATTCTGGACGGATCAAACACATCAACTGAGGCCATGTCGTCTGGATTGCGGCGGGCCACTTCAGCATTACGGACCATATCTTTGCGACCGCGGTCACGCAGAATATTGGCCGCAATCTGAAATATATAGGCGTCGACGTTTTCGACCTCGTGAGAATATGACGAAATCAAACGTACAAACACTTCCTGCGTCATATCCTCTGCATCACTGTGACTGACGGAACGACGCACAAAGAAAGACATCATCGCAGACCGATAACGTGTGTTTAGTCGCTCAATATCTGTCAGTGGCTTCGCGTTCACAGTTGGCTCAAATTTATATGTCCGACTTAAGTAAGACGTTTTAGGCTGAAAAGCCGGAACCGGAGACACTAATTATGTCGAGTACTCAGCCATGATAACAAAAAAAGACGCCACAGGTCATAGCTTAAGCTAGCCAGTGGCTGGCGGCCATCACCGCCAGCCAATATTAGGCGCGCTCTTATTTGTAGCGATAGACTTTGACTTTCTGGATGCCGAACTTTTCTGGCGGTAGACGCAGATAGCGGCCCTGCCCACTTTCGTCACCATTGAGCCAGCGCCCACCAACCCATTGGCCGTCAACAAACTCCCCTTCGACGATCTGCTCAAGGCCAACACGGTAACCGGAATTTTTAGCGGCATCAGCGAACCTTATGATCACGCCACGGCCAGCCACCAGAAATTCATCTTTGCCGGTCTGGATGATCAGGCCGCCGTGGGCGTTGATATCCTGCGTGTCTTTGGGTGTGCGGGAGTCGACCATGGTCACATTTAGCGTATAGCCTCCCAGATCGAAGGTGCGCGGCGTCTCATCCAGCACACCTTCATAACTTACCGGAGCCCTGAAACCGCGAATGGTGCCCTTGCCCTGATGGGCGAGTACGACCGGCGCGATTTGATTAAGCACCCGGTAGGCGTTGGTCAAGGGATGTGTTGCAGGATCAGGCAGGGTCTCAATATGGAAGGGTGAAAACCCTATGGCTTCAAGCTCACCCAAAGTGTAGAACGCATCGCCCGCAGCGTCGGTTCGGCCGGCACGATTGGCTTCGGGAACGAAAACGGGATTATCAGGCCGCTTGAATTGATCAGCCCAGTAGACGAAGTTGGGGAAATAGGCGTCAAGGGCAAGCAAATCGATGTCCGGCCCGCCGGCTTTGTAGATATCGAACACATGCGGGATAGGGCCCGCGCTGGGGTACTGACCGGGCTTTTGGTCGGGGCGGTTAAGCGCGCTGTTGACGTACATCGGCAGATCGTAGGCCGCTTTACCAACCTTGGTCAGTTCATTGAGATAGGTCGCATAGCCCCAGGCCTGAAAAATTTCCTCGCCTTCGACACCGTTTCCAAAAACCTCCGCCCAGGTTCCCGCGGCTTTATTCCCTTGAGCCGCCCAGGCGTCGCGGACAAAAGGATGAAGGGTCGCTTTGTTCTTGGTGAGATAGGCTGTCAATGCTTTAGGCACCGGCCCTTTATAGGCCGCTTGTGCCTGTGGACTGTAGTCGCGCACAACCGGCAACATGCCGGGCTCATTCTCAACCTGCACCATGACAACGGTGTGGTTCTTATCGAACGCTTTAAGGTGCGCCATCAGGGCACCAAACACCCGCTGATTAACCTTCAGATTATCCGGATCATAGGCGCTCAGGATGTCCTGCGGCACGCCCTTGTCATCCTGCGCTCTGGAATAGGTTTTATAGTTGTGCTTGATATAGGGTGGGGCATAGCTGGACATCGAATTTTTCCAGGCGCCGAACCATATCAAAACCACCTTCACATTGTTGGCTTCGGCCTGCTGGATCAGCCCCTCCAGCGGCGCAAAGTCATAACTGCCTTCCTTCGGCTCAATCTGATCCCATTCGACCGGCGCAATGATCGTATTCAGGCCGATTGTCTTAAGCGTCGGCCAATAGCCGTTCAGGTATTTCAGGTCTGACGCCGTAGAGTTGCCAAGCTCTCCGCCCAGGATCAGCATGGGTTTACCATCAACGATAAGCTGTTTAACCGTACCCTGTTGCTTCAGATGCGGGGCGTCCTGTGCTGCGGCGCTAAGAGACGCCGCCATGCCGAGCGCAGTGAAAAAGGTTGTCCAGTGTTTGAGAGTCATAATACTATATCCTTAAATAAGAGATGTATTCCGGTCGAGTGAAGTGCGAGAACCGGCAAATATTTTACTCTCCAAGATAGAAACTTGTATGGGGCGGTTGATTGTAGGTCGTCTGCTGCCAGGCGATGGCGAGGCGATAAACCGGGTCGTGCATTAGGGTGACGAACTTGTGCGTCGTGACATAGGGGGTTGCATAGATGCGCAGCGACTGACTGTCCGTGGCCGGCACGACAACCTCTTCGCGCCAATCACCCACCACATCACCGCTAAGCGAAGGGGCATTGGGAACCGAGGTGCCTTCGAGATTTAACAGGCGTTCAGACCGCTGTTCTTTCCAGTTCCACTTATATATGTTCATGTTCTCATATTGCTCGCGCTGCAGGTCGCCATCCCACCAAACCGCGAACTTGTTCGTTTGAGGCTTGGTCGCACCGATCGGATTGCCCTTCACGTCGCGCAGGAATGGCTCGGCCGACGTCCAGGACTCCGCGCCCGGATAGCGCGGGTCGACATCCATGATGATGCCGCGCCCATTGTCGATGGTACCCGGTACAGTCCAAAGGAGATTGCCCGTCTTCGCATCGACCATTGAAGTGACAATGCCGCCGTTTTCCTTCGAGTTCTCGTGTACCCCGAAACGCTCTAGTCCTGGTCGCACGGGATCGAAATCGCTGACATGCAGGGCATCGCCGTGTTTCAGGCCCGTCGACCACAGTCCCGTGCCGTCATCATCAATAGCCATCGATCCATAGATGATCTCGTCCTTGCCATCACCGTCGATATCGGCGACCGATAGCGAGTGGTTGCCCTGCTTGCGCCACGTGTCCGGATCGGCCTGAACCTCGGAATCGAAGAACCAGCGTTTAGTCAGCTTACCGTCGCGATAATCCCAAGCCGCGAGAGTTGATTTGGTGTAATAGCCTCGCCCGTAAACAATGCTCGGGCGTTTACCATCGAGATAGGCGACGCCAGCAAGAAAGCGGTCGACGCGGTTGCCGTAGCCATCTCCCCAGGTCTCGATCAACTGCTCTGTCGTCGGATTGCCGCCCGGATAGCGCGGTGGATCGTAAGGTGCAGTCGCCAGCGCCCCTCCCGTCAGACCGTCGAACACGGTCAGATATTCCGGTCCTTGAAGCACGCGACCAGCCAACTCAGCGACAAGCTTGCCGTCTGAAAGCGCCTTGGCGCCAGCTTTATCTTGAGCGGGAAGCTCCCCCCCTTTCGAACGCCAGTCGGCATTGGGATCGCCGATCACTTTGCCCTGGCCATCAATTGTACCGTCGGCGGTCTTGACCGACATTTCGGCCTTGCCGTCGCCGTCGAAGTCGTAGACCAGGAATTGCGTGTAGTGCTGACCCGCACGGATATTTTTGCCGAGATCGATACGCCAAAGGCGCTTGCCCTCAAATGTATAGGCGTCAATGAAGACATTGCCCGTATAACCGGAGCGGGAATTATCCTGCGCGTTACTCGGATCCCACTTGAGAACCAGTTCCAACTGACCATCCCCGTCAAGATCGGCCGCCGAAACGTCCGACGCCTTGTAGGTATATGGGTCACCGGCGGGGGTTGTACCATCCTGCGGCTTTTGAATGGGTATACTCAAATAACCCGGCTGCCACACCGCAGCGACCTTCGAAGCGGCCCTCTCCGTTTCGCCCACGACCGCGCGAACTACATAGGTCGAGCCTGCAACGCCAGCCTTGTCGCCGTAGTTGGTTGTTGCGGATATGGGCGCTGTGTTGAGCTTCTTGCCGTCGCGGTAGATATTAAACGCCGTCTTAGCCGGATCGGTACCAAGCAGCCGCCACGACACCAAATTGCCACCGCCAAGCGCGGGCACCGCAACCACGCCCCGATCCAGATGTTCGAATTGTCGCCCCCCGATTTGAACCGGGGTCTGCACAGGCTTCTGGGCGGCCACGGGCCCGGCAAAGGCCATCGCCGTCAGTCCGGCAACAATGAGCGCCATACGGCTGGTTGTCATATGATAAATCATAGGGTGTCTCCACTTAGCGGCGCACCGTTTCCAAAGGTTCTCTGGGCAACAGTCGTTTGATGGTTGGCTGAGATTTCGGGGCGTACTTCGCCCCAGGTTCCTATCTCTATAGTTAAAGGCAGGGCACGGACTTTCCCGGATAGCCGGCACGGAACTGGATTTTCCGGGAAAGCGCGGCCTTGTTGTTGATGTTACTCGAAGATTTCGTACCCGTTTGACGGCAGATGAAGTTTGCCGGTGAAGGCTTTGCCGGTCAGAATGCCTTTCTTGACGCCTTCTATGTCGACCTCGACCGGTTTGCGGTTGGTGTTGACATAAAGCGTGCGGCCATTAACGACGCGGGCATAGACCCCTTCGGGTGTGACCGGGCCGCGCTTAATCCCGAGCTCCTTGTAAAGATACCGATAAAGCGGTTGCAGCACCGGAGTCTGGGACTGGGCCGCCACGTAGATCGCCCGACCCTTGCCGAAGCGGTTTATAGTCACGACCGGTGGCGAACCTTCAATGTTCGAGAAACGGGCAAAGACCTGCGCGGTCGTTGGCTCCAGCACTTCGTAGGAATTGATGGTGGTCTTGAACTCCACACCGTCGATGGTGCCGGTCAGGGTCTCAAGGTTCTTGTCCCAGGCGTGGGTCTTGACCCCGAATACGTCGGTCAGGGTCCCAGGCAGCGTAGTATTGAACCACTGGTTGTTTTCGGTAACCTTGCTGGACGACGCCGTCATGACGACCGTACCGCCATCGCTGACATATTTGCGCAACGCCTCGTTCGAAGGTTTATCGAGAAAGTATTCGCCGGCAATCACGATCAGCTTGTAATTGCTCAGATCCTCGTGAGCGAGGTGAATGACCGCCGTGTCGATATTGTCGTTATAGAACGGATCGAAAGCGTTCCGCTTTTGAGTGTTGTACGGTGTGACATAATAGTCCTTAGCCCGCTCCGTCGCCACCATCGACTCCCATGAGCGGGACAACGCGACCTCGGGTTTCACTTCACGCGGGAAACCGAGTTTTTGCATCGTCTTAAATTCTTTAGCCAGCTTGCTCCACTCGTTGAGCTTCCACGATGGCGTGTTGTCATGGTCGAGTAATCCGAACAGAACCTGCTCTTCGCCGCCGAGATGACTGTTCCATGTCCAGGCCAAAACACCCTGCCCGCCGTTCATCAGACCAAGGAACGCCAGCATGGGCGAACGCCCCTTTTCACCATAATAGCCTTCACGGCCCGCTTGAAATTCATTGAACCAGACCGGTGCCTCCATGCCCGCCTTGGCTTCGGCGGTCTGATAGGCGCCGTCGAGGACATCATTGGCGTAATAACCGAAGGCCCCATGGGTAGCATATTGGCGATAGGTCGACAGCCAATCGAACCCCAGACGCGGTCCGTCCGGCCACAGGTTCGACAGAGCCGCTTTCGTTGGCGCGTGTTGTTTCCGCACCGCTTCGAGGTCTTTCAGGACATCGACGGCGGCGTCAGACCAAAACCGGCGCATGTCAAGATAACGTTCAGCGGGGCTAGACGATTCCGGCAGACGAATCTGATCCCAGTCGCTGATGTGGCGCGACCAGCGCTGCGTTGCCCAGGCCTTGTTCAAGGTCGGCAAATCGCCGTACTTTTCCTTTAGCCACCCGATGAAGCGCAAGCGATCCGCTTCAGAATAAGACCGGTAGCCATTGCCCATCTCGTTGTTGAATCCGATGGCGATCACATTGGGGCGTTTGCCGTAGCGGCTGAGCACGGCTTCAGCGATGCGCTTTTGCAGACGGCGGTAATCCGGATCGGAGATATCGACCATGTAACGCCGAGAGGGATACTGCTTCGTGCCATCCTCTTTGACCAACGTTGCCCCAGGATATTCATAATGCAGCCAGCTTGGGGCGATCGAGCCGCTCGTGTCGAGGACGACCTTTATATCCGCCGCCTGTAACTGATCCATAACCATGTCGAAGTGTTCAAAAGTAAATCTACCATTTTCTGGCTCAAAATAGTCCCAAGACAGGTCACCCACTCGCGCAACCTGCAAACCTGCCTTTTTCATGAGGTCAATATCGAGCTTGACTTCTTCAGGGGAGCGGTCAACCGGCTGATAGTTGACACCGACGAACAATTGTCCTTGCCCCGCCCAGTCGTTCCGGGTTTTTGCCTCCTGTGCCATCACAGGTGCCGCTGTTAGCAACAGCGCAGCCGTTGCCAACATTAAAATGTTTTTCGTACGCATGTTAATTTCCTCATTTCGTATTCGGCCACACGTGTCGGCAGCCCTATCCAAATCTGATACTAGTTACGGCTCTTTGGCAGTCCGCTGAGGGGGGCGAGGTGTAACAATCTGAGGCACTGGTGGCGTCTTCATCCCCTCTCCAAGATAGAAGCTGGGGTATGGCGGCTGGTTGTAAGCGGTGTTTTGCCAGGCGATCGCTACACGGTACTGTCCGTCGTGCATGAGCGTGACTAACCGGCGATCCGTGGGGTACGGCGTTGTATAGATGCGCAGGAACTTTTCATCGGGCGTGTGCCAGATGACTTCTTCGCGCCAGTCGCCAAACAAATCGCCGGATAGCACCGGCACGTTTTTGGTGCCCGTAGTCGCAAGAGCGCCTTTCGCTTCCAGCAGGTTGACCGACTTGCCGGCCAGCCAGTCCCATTTGGTGATCCGGTTCTTATCGTAAAGCTCGCGCAGATCGTCCCCATCCCACCAGACCACAAAGCTCAGCTCTCTGGGGCGCTTGACACCTTCAATGGCCTTGCCCTGAGCGGTGTAGAGAATATCATTATTGGATGCCCAGGCTTCTGACCCCGGAAAACGGGGATCGATATCAGCCGTTACGGCACGGCCGGTATCCTTATCCGCTGGCGTCGTCCAAAGAATCTTTCCGGTGCGGGCATCCAGCATAGCGGCACCGATCCCGACGTTATGCTTGACCTCTTCATGAGCGCCCCAGCGTTCAAGCCCTGGACGCAGAGGGTCAAGATCGCCGACCCCCATGGCATCGCCATGCCGCAAGCCTGGGGTTAATGTGCCTTTGCTGGCGTGATTATCGCCGAGCGTGCCGTAGATTGTGGGATCGTCATTTTCCACGACCGCTGGGGCCTGCCGCACACTTGTACTCCACAGGCCCTTACCCGTGTCATCCACCACCATTGCGCCATAGACGATTTCATCCTTGCCGTCGTCATCAACATCAGCGACGCTGAAATGGTGATTGCCCTGCCCCGCATAGGCTTCGTTGCCAAGCGTCGAACTGTCGAAATCCCAACGCCTGATAAGCTTGCCATCGCGCCAGTCCCAGGCTGCAATGGTGCTTCGGCCGTAATAGCCCCGCGCCATGATGATGCTGGGCCGCTCTCCATCAAGATAGGCCGTCCCTGCCAGGAACCGGTCGGAGCGGTTACCGTAGCCATCGCCCCAGGTCTCCTTCATTTGTGCCGCCGTCGGCGCATCCGTGCGGGGATCACGTCCCGGCCAGTAAGGTTCGCTGGCCAGAGCCTTGCCGGTCAAACCATCAAAAACGGTCAGGAACTCAGGGCCTTTTAGAATACGCCCTTGTAAAGGTGCCACGATACTGCCGTCAGGCTGAACCTTTCCGCCGGTGCGATCCGTCGAAGCCCTCTCGCCTCCCGTCTCGCGCCAGTCGGCATTGGGATCACCCAGAATCTTGCCCGTGCCATCGATTGTCCCATCACTGGTGCGCAAAGCCAGTTCGGCACGTCCGTCACCATCGTAGTCGAACACCTGAAACTGCGTATAGTGCGCCCCCGCACGAATATTGTGCCCAAGATTGATGCGCCACAGGCGTTTACCGTCTAGGGTGTAGGCGTCGATATAGACGGGCCCGGTGTAACCATCAAAAGCATTGTCTTGCGCATTATTCGGCCAGGTTACCGGCCCTTTCGAGGGATCGGCCGGGTCCCATTTCAAAATAATTTCATATCGTCCGTCGCCATCAAGATCGGCGGCACTGGCTTCGTGGGCTGTATAGATATAGGACGCGCCAATCGGCGTAACCCCAGGGGGCGGCGGCTCTATGGGAATGCTGAGATACCCATCAGCCCACACCGGCACAGGCCGGCTGGTTTCAATGTCCTTGCCCTTGAGACGGGTTCTAATTTCGTAAGTCGATTGGGGTGTGCCGGTTTTGTCGACAAAGTTTGTCCCGCCTGTCAACGACTTGGCATTCAGTTTCTTACCATCCCGATAGACGTCGAATTCAGTCGCAGGCGCATCCGTCGCCAGCAGGCGCCAGCTTACCAGAATGCCACCGTCCTTGGCCTGAACAGCGACCGCACCGCGGTCGAGGGCTTCCATTTGCCGGGGTGCCGCGTGAGCGCTAAAGCCCCCCAAAAGACCGAATGCCGCTGCGCTCAGAAGTAAACCCTGGCGCAGTTTGACCCTGCACGTCGCCATCATATTTCCATGCCCTTCATTTTCACGGTCACTATCGGAGAGATTGCCGTGTACTGAGGGTAAGACGTGTGAGATCGAAAAAGCGGAACCTGTTTTTTATATAAAATGCAGCGCGCGGCTACCCCCCAGTGGCCGGCATCTACGGCCGACCGTGCATGGACTACTCTGATCCCCCGTTGATGGGGGCAACTGATGGTAGCCATCTCGCCTTTTGCGTCGTTCCCGATAACGAGGGTTGCGCCTAGTCTGTATAGTTATGCGGACGGCAACATGTTCTAAATCCCCAAACCGCCATGATCGAATTTGATCGTTATGGACCATAAACGCACTTAAATGATGCGTAATGCCGAATTTAAGTGGACGTGGCAGGTTGTTTTGATTTATATATGATGCGCGATTTATATATAAACCATTTGCGTCACCCTCCTTCGAATACGTCATTTGTACCGCGGCTAGACGCTACGTCCACGAACCTGCGGAATCGGCGTTTTTACGGACAGAGATGCAGACCTTGGGGAATGAAATTGAAAACAATATACGGCATCTTCACCCTTCCGTTTTTCCTCGGCGTGCATTTAGCGTTGCCAGGACATCACGCAGTCGCGCAAGAGGTAAAGCCAGCCGCCACCAGCGGCCTACGCCCTAACATTGAGGGCCATACCGACGTACACCTTCGATACCGAGTAGAAGGCAGCGATTTCGTGATCGAAAATGGCGTGGAGTTTTTCAACCGGCCGCTTTATGGCGGCAATACGGCGTTCCGAGTTGATGGTGGCGATAAGCCTGAGTTCTCACTGTACCTACCCGGGAGAGGGGGCAACCTGAGACTGGGCATAAAAACCCGAATGGGGGTGGTGTGGCTTAGCGAGTCGGCCAGCGTTACGACCCGTTATCGTCCGGGGGAGCTGCTGTATACAATTTCCGACCCAATCCTCGGCGCTAAGGGCCGCATCGAACTCGAAGTCCTGTCCTATCATCAGACTGACGGCCTGACGGTTCGTGCCCGAGGCTTCGATCTCAGCAAAGACGCGGAACTGATCGTTGCTTTTGGCGGCGGTAATGGCCAGCGCGGCGCACGTGACGGTGATATCGGCACTGAACGCGTGCCAATTAGCCAGTATTTCCAGTTTAAGCCGGAATATGCGGCGGACGACAGCTATCAGATGACCAAAGACGGCTTCATAGTCGATGGCAAGGTTGCCCAGATTACGACCGTGATTTCGGCACCGGCAACGCTTTCGCTAGCGGACGCAACCAAATGGGGCAATGCTGCAGACTTACTTGCCTATTCGAGTGAAGCAAAGATCAAGATCGGCCTCGGACGTGTGCCGCTGACCAGTAAACCAGTCTACATTTCCGTACAGGTTACGCGCCAGGAACCGCGTCCCGAACTTAAGGACTATCTCGATGTCACGACCCGCAAGCCTGGCGATACGGGTCAACTGCATCTTTCGCCTATCGAAGATGCCTATATCCCAGAGAACCTTGCCGCCAAGTTCGATGCAACCCGCAAACACTTCACGGAACTGCGCAACCGTGTGAGGATCGAGACGCCGGACGAGTACCTGAACGCCGCCATGGGCGCCCTCAACGTTGCTACAGATGCCACCTGGGACGAACCGCAAGGCGTCATTATGCACGGCTCCATCGCATGGCGCGCCAGACTGCTCGGCTGGCGCGGTCCTTATGCCCTGGATGCACTCGGCTGGCACGATCGCGCCCGCAGCAATCTTAACTGGTGGACCGCCAATCAGAACACCACACCAATCCCCGACAAGCTCCCCACCGCCGACGAAGACGCAAATCTGGCACGAAACGAGACGGGCTTGCACTCGAACGGTGATTTATCGAACACCCATTACGACATGAATATAGGCTTTTTCGATGCCATGTTTCGCCACCTTCTTTGGACGGGAGACATCGCCTACGCAGAAAAAGTCTGGCCGGTGATCGAACGCCATTTGGCCTGGGAAAAGCGCTTGTTCCGCCGCGAATTTGGCCCGGAAAAACTTCCCCTTTACGAAGCCTACGCCTCAATTTGGGCTTCAGATGATATACAGTACAATGGTGGCGGCGTCACCTATCAGTCCGCCTATAACATATATCATAACCGCATGGCTGCCCGGCTGGCTACGCTCCTTGGCAAAGACCCTGCCCCCTATCTGAAGGAGGCCAATCTTATCGATCGTGCCATGCGCACCTATTTGTGGATGCCGGAAAAAGGCGCCTTTGCTGAGTTCAAGGACTTGATGGGTGATCAACTCGTTCACCCTAGTTATGGCCTGTGGAGTTTCTATCATACCATGGATTCCGGGGTGCCAAATCCCGTTGAAGCCGCGCGCATGGCCGATGACCTAATGCATCACCTGAAGCCAATTCCAATCAAGGGTAAGTCCGTTCCAAATGATCGCCCGTATTTCGTCCTGCCAACAACAAATTGGATGCCGTACACCTGGTCGCTCAATAACGTCGTCTTTGCCGAAAACCTGCACACGGCCTTAGGACTATGGCAGGCAGGCCGCGTTGAAGACGCCTACACCCTCACCCGCGGGACCTTATTGGCCAGTCAATATATGGGCATTTCACCCGGCAACATTGGTTCGATGAACTATCTCGATACTTATCGCCGTGAAGCCCAGCGCGATTTCGCCGATGGTGCTGGCGTCATGTCCCGCGCAATAATCGAAGGCCTGTTCGGGGTGAGGCCCGATGCGTTGAGCGGTAAACTTACCGTAGCGCCGGGCTTCCCGCGGGAATGGTCGCACGCCAAACTGAGCCATCCCAGTGTAGGGCTTGCGTTCAAACGAAGCGGCAATACTGATACTTGGATCGTCAGTCAGTCTAACGACACGTTCAAAACTCTTATTCTGGAATTGCCAGCACCTAAGGATACTCTGACGCGCGTGACTGTGGATGGCAAAACCGTCATGTGGACTGCTCTTGAAAGCGTTGGGGCACCAAAGGTGCGCATTGAAGCCCCCTTCAGGTCGCAATCCGTAGTGCACCTGAGTTGGGCAGGTGCCAAAATCGCAGAATCCAAACCGGTAGCGCAAGCCGCCCCCGACGCCCATTTCGATGTCTATCAACAGGGGCAGTTCAAGTGGCGGGACGTCAAGTCGCGCCCAGTGACGGCCCATGCGGCCTGTACGCTCGACGCCCCCGACTGGACGGCGAGCACGTCTGCGATCAAGACAGAGCCGGTTGATCTCTCGGCCAAGTTCAATGACCGCGTTACCGAGATATTCACCCCCTTCAAGTATCGCTCGCCACGCTCTCCCTTCGTCTCTCTGGCCATACCGGCGCAGGGAATTGGTGCCTGGGCAGGGTTCGTCAATGCCACTGCCAATATTGATGATGCCGCGCTACGCAAAACGGGTAGCCTGACCTTCCCGGGCGGTGTGAACTTCACAACCCCCACCGGACAAGGATCGAACATCCTGTTCACTTCACGATGGGATAACTTCCCGCAGGCCGCCACCGTGCCTTTGAGAGGTAAGGGGAAACGCGTCTATCTCCTGATGGCGGGCTCGACCAATGCTATGCAGAGCGATCTGATCAACGGTGAGGTCATAGTTAAATATGGCGATGGGACAACTGAAAAGCTTGAACTGCGCAATCCGGAAAATTGGTGGCCGATTGAGCGCGACTACTTCATCGATGATTATCAGTTCCAGCTCTGCGGCAAGGCCCCCGTACGAGTCGATCTCAAGACCGGGAAAATCACGGTGCCCGGCGCTGGAAGCAAAGGGAGAAAGGATCGGGAGAAGATCGATGGCGGTGCCGCCAATGTGCTCGACATCACTTTAGATCCCGGCAAGACTTTGGAATCGCTGACCGTCCGCACGATTGCCAATGAAGTTGTCATCGGCCTGATGGGTGTTAGCATTGAGCGCTAAAGTCAAATGACGGTTGTGCGGCTTCTATAACCTGAAGCGGCACATACCCCAATAAGGTCTCATTCCCAAACGCCGACTGATAGCGAGAGCATCATGACTAAAGTAAACCGCCGCGAATTTTTAGTTAACTCCACGGCTGCCGTCGGCACGCTTGCCTCCGGTGGCCCGACAGCCTCAGCGCAGCAGGCGGCGGCAACGGTTGAACTGTCCTGGCTGGACGGCGCCCCACCACGCTTGCCGTCAGGAGTGGCCTTCGGCGTGCCCTGGCCACGCGGCGCGGTGACAAAAAAAGCGCAAGTGTTTTTGCACGACGGCGCGGGCAAGTCAGTCGCTGTACAGACCTGGCCTCTCGCTTACTGGCCCGATGGATCAATCAAATGGACCGGGCTTGCCATTGCGGCAGACGCCGCTTCGTCCGGCCTTAGGGTGTCGAGTGGGAAGAAGGCCGGGCAGAAACCCACGCGGGCCGTAACTCTCCGCGAAGATGCGCAATCGGTAGTCATCGAAACTGGCGCCGTGACCGCACGGCTCGAAAAGTCAGGCCCGAACCTAGTGTCAAGTCTAACGGTATCCGGACGGGAAGTTGCTCGTGACGGCCGGCTTGTCGCCGTCCGAGAAGACCGCTCATCGCTGGAGGCCGAAGGTGTGCGCCAGGACGTACCGTATGAGAGCGATGTAACCAGTGTGACCATCGAACAGTCTGGCCCGGTTCGCGCTGTCATTCGCCTCGAAGGTGTCTATTCTTCGCAAAACGGCATCGAGCGGAAGTGGTTGCCTTTCACGGTTCGACTTTACTTCACTGCGGGCCTCAGTGACATACGCATGGTTCACTCATTTATCTTTGACGGCGATCAGGCAACCGACTTCATCAAAGGCGTTGGGTTACAATTTACGGTACCTTTTCGTGAAGAAATCCAGAACCGGCATGTGCGGTTTGCAACGGATAATCACAACGTCTTTTCAGAACCTGTTCTAATGGCCCCAGGCTATAACCCGCGCACCATGCATAACGCGGTCGAGTTCCAGACAGCGCAATTGAAAGGTGAGCGCATTCCAAACCTCGATGATATCCCAGCCTCCGACAAGGCCAATATTCTTGAAACCCCCACATGGGACAGCTTCAAGTTCAATCAACTGACCGCCGATAGTTGGGAAATCACGAAACGCACCAACCCTAAGAGTTCGTGGCAACGCATTACTGGCGGCCACCGCGGCCGCGGCTTGGCTTTCCTGGGGGATGTGTCAGGTGGTCTCGGCGTCAGTCTTAAGCGGTTCTGGCAGAAGTGCCCATCAGGTTTTGAAATAACTGCAGCCTCCAGAGACGCAGGCATGCTTAAGACCTGGTTCTGGGCACCCGATGCGCAGCCTATGGATCTGCGTCACTACGACACTAAAGGCCATGCCCTCAATGTCGTCTATGAGGACTATGAAGAAGGCCATGCCACGCCCTACGGCTGCGCCAATACGTCTGAACTCACATTATGGGCGACGCCAGAAACCCCTTCGGCTGAAACACTCGACGCAATGGCGGATTTAGGCTCCAATCCCCCGTTGTTGATTTGTCCGCCGCAGCATTATTACGATTGCCAAACACTCGGATACTGGAGCCTTCCAGCCACATCCGTGCCCGGTTTGACCGCCGCCGATATAGCCTCTGCTGACATACAACTCGACCGCGCTTTTGAATTTTACAAAGGCGAAATCGACCGTCGGCGGTGGTACGGCTTTTGGGATTTCGGCGATTTCAAGCGCACGTACGATCCAATTCGCAGTCAATGGATGTACGACATCGGTGGACATGGCTGGAACGCCACAGAGCTAATGCCAAATATGTGGCTATGGTTTGCGTTCCTACGTTCCGGTCGCGCCGATATTTTCCGTATGGCGGAGGACATGACGCGAAACACCTTGGAAGTTGACGTCTATCACCTCGGTAAGTTCGCCGGTCTGGGCTCGCGACACAACGTTACCCACTGGGGATGTGGTGCTAAAGAAGCTCGGATCAATGTCGCACACCTAAAGCGCTTTTATTATTACCTCACCACAGACGAACGCACCGGCGACCTGATGCGCGAGCCGCTCAAGATCGTTGAGGCTAGCCTCGCCACCACCCCGCCTTTACGTAAAGTCGTGCCCCGCCCGGATGTCTTTGCTCCCAAATCCTTCATCCGCATCGGGCCTGACTGGCTCTCACTGGCCAGCCATTGGCTCGGCGAATGGGAACGCACCGGCGACACCCGCTACCGGGATTATTGCTTGACCGGTATGCGCGACATCGGTGCCATGCCCGACATATTGGTCAATGACGATGGCTTTGAGTTTGATCCGGCCACAAAACACCTAAAGTCGGCCGGACAGCCCAATGTTAAACCGGGCCAGTTTCTATTCCTGTTCGCCGGCGACCAAATCGCTTACGAATTCACAGACCTTATCGACTGCCCTGAATTCCGTAAAGCTTGGGAGCATCTTTGCGAGCGGTTCATCGCTGAACGGCGCGTCAACTGGTACTATGAGCCCCGCGTTACCGCACTCGCAGCCAATACAACCGGCAACAAGAATCTTCATACCAGGGCCATCGCGCTCTACCGTGGTCTACTGCATGGCAAGGGCCATGAATTCATCAGCGCTACGCCCGAACTTATTGATGGCCCTCGCGTCACCCAGCCATCAGTATATCACGCGTCAGCGAAAATAATCCGGCCCGTGAATTTTGCGACCACTGAAGTAGCTCAATGGGGAATCAACCTGATCACCATGCCGGAGATTTTACGGCGTTTCGAAGTCGGAGATGCTACGAATTAACCTCACTGCCGGCCAGAATGATAATCGGAGTGTGAAAAAGCGCGTTACTATCCAAGGCTATTGACTGATCTGGCATCATTTTGACTGGCTATGGCATTTCCTCTATGAAGGCTTTCAGTCTGGAGATGTGTCTGTCTAATGAAGGAATCTCGCTCACCTGCGCCTGCGCTGGAAAAAGGCCTGGAAGTTCTCGAACTGCTTGGTGGGCAAAACAGGGCCCTCTCCGCGGCCGAAATTGCCGCTATGGTTGATCGCTCCAAAGCTGAGATTTACCGCACACTAGTCACTCTTGAACAACAGGGATTTATCTCCCAGGACAGCGACCTTCGATATAAAATAGCTGATTTCGTTTATGATATCGGTATGAGCCATCCACCGCGCTCAACTCTCATTGAGGCGGCCACGTCTCATATACGCAGGCTCGCACGAGAAACCCATCAGTCCTGCCACCTATCTGTTTCTAAAAATGGCTTTACAACCGTTGTTGCGCGCGCTGAAAGCGATGCCATAGCCTCTTTTGCCGTGAAGGTGGGGTATACGGTCTCTTGGGCACAGGGCACATCCAGCCGGGTCATTTTCGCGTTCCAGTCTGAGGCCCGACAAGTCGAATGGCTCAATGCGATGCGTCAAACGTATGACCCTCAGGTGGTTCATCACTTTAAAGCGGATGCGGCCGAAGTGGTAAATAGAGGTTACATCTTGCGAAACAGTTCCTCTACTCGCGGCATAACGGATTTAGGCGTACCGATCTTTAATGGGCAGCAACCGTATGCCATTGCCGCGCTGATCGTTCCCTTCGTTAGCTACCGCCACAGTTCTGTCGCGCAGACAGACGTCCTTTCCAAACTCATCGAAACCGCGAAACTTATCTCGCGGGATTTAGTTTAACATCCCAACGGATCGTCATGGCAAAGTCCAACTATTCAGCCCCCGCACTCGAAAAGGGCCTAGCAATCCTCCAGATGCTGGCGGGTGTCCAAAGGGCCATGACGGCCAGCGAGATCGCGGCTGAACTCGGACGGTCTAAGGCGGAAATCTATCGTATGCTGCTTACGCTGGAGATGTTGAACTACATCAACCAAGACGAATCTGGCCTGGGGTTTCGGCTTACTGGGCGGTTATTTGAGTTGGGACTTAAAAAACCATCACGTCAACATTTGCTTGATACCGCCTTGCGGCATATGGAAATACTCGCCCGAGAAACCGGCCAGTCCTGCCATCTGACGGTAGTTTCGGATGACGCCACAGTGGTTCTAGCCCGCGCTGAAAGTGAAGCTGATGTCGGATATGCGGTACGCGTTGGGTACCGTGTGTCGGCCATCAATGGAACGTCGGGTCGCGTTCTTTACGGGTTCCAGTCCCCCGACCAAAAAGCGGTTTGGTTGAATTGGATGAAACACCGCGCCGAACGGCAGGATCTACGTGATTTTCTTGCCGACGCCAAACTTGCTAAACGTCAAGGCTATCTCGTCCGCGATAGCTATTATACCTTCGGTGTGACAGACCTAGTGGTTCCAATTATTAGCTCCAGATATGCGGTTGCGGCCCTTGTCGTCCCGTTTATTGATCACATTGAGAATCGTCTACCTTTAGAGCAGGTTAGAGAAAGCCTAGTTAGGGCAGCGGATCTGATTTCTTCCGAACTGGTTCCAGTCGACCAAGCATGAATTGAATTCGTCTTATGCCAAGTTCGCCCATTCAGGCGCCAAAGCGCCCTAAACGGACATTTCGCTTATTCTTACCCGTCGCAGTTGGTTCCAATCCGTGGTACACTGGCGGCGTGCATAAGCGAGTTGCGGTGGGAGGGCCGGCGGAGAATCCGCCATGTCCGAAGATCAACTTCCTACCCGCACTCCGCCATGGAACAAGGGCTTACTGATTGGGCAGAAAAAGCCGCTCCAACCCAAACACGTCTGGTCGATCCGCGCTCGGCTCGAATTAGGCCAATCGCCGAGAGACCTCGCGCTCTTCAACCTAGCCATCGACAGTAAACTAAGGGCCTGCGACCTTGTGCGCCTGCAGGTGAATGATCTCTGCCAAGCTGGGAAGGTCCGTGACCGGGCGACCATCATTCAGCAGAAGACCGGTAAGCCTGTAAAATTCGAAATCACAGAACACACGCGGTTATCGATTGAGCGACTGCTCGCACAATTACCTGCTGGCGGTTCCAGGCACCTGTTTCCCGGTCGCTCGCAACACCGGCCTCATATTTCCACAAGACAGTACTCTCGTATTGTTCACACATGGGTAGAGTGTATCGGACTAGAGACAACTATGTACGGAACTCACACAATGCGCCGAACAAAAGCGTCCCAGCTATATCGTAAAACTGGCAACTTACGCGCCGTACAGTTACTGCTTGGGCATACCAAACTGGAAAGTACGGTGCGATATTTGGGTATTGAAGTTGATGATGCTCTGGAAATGGCCGAGCAGATCGACCTGTGATCCGCGGCCAAGGGCACCCGACAGATAATATTCAGGCGCCCTTTTCAAAAATGGAGCGCCTTTAGTGCCGCTTGGCTATTCCGCGGCCCAAGCACCCCGTTGACATCAGATCGAAACTGTAAAGCCCTATCTTGAATATGGGCATTCAAAATAGGCTATTCGTTAGCACGGCTTATAAATCCTATCGAATATTAGCGGGTAATATTCCGGTTACACCTACCATAGACTAGCAGATGACACCCCTACCGATGCCGAAAGCCCAGCGGGCCTATCCTCACCTCCAGGCATAAGGATAACAACATGCAGTGGAAGACCATAGCTTTCTGTCTGAGCATAGCCATCTCCGGCGTAGTTATCGATGCGCACGCCCAAGCCCCATCAGAAAAAGACAAACCAGCCCCGCTGGCTATTGCCGAACAAGGCAGCTTTATGATCGGCGGCGCGATGAAGACAGAGCCTGGCACCTTCAACCCGCGAAGACCGGCTGATCCTTCGGGCCAAACCTTTCATGGTGATCATCTTTACGCCTTTTATCAGGTTCCTGTCGCTGCCCGAAAATATCCCATCGTCATGTGGCACGGTGCTGGTCAGTTTTCCAAATCGTGGGAAACGACACCTGACGGGCGCGAAGGCTTTCAGAACATATTTCTGCGCCGCAAATACGCGACCTCTCTGATCGATCAGCCTCGCCGGGGTGATGCCGGTCGGAGCATGGCGGAGATGACTGTAAAGCCGACAGCAGACGAGCAGATGTGGTTCAACCAGTTTCGCGTCGGTTTGTGGCCGAACTATTTTGAGGGCGTGCAGTTTGATCGAAGTTCAGGGACGCTTGATCAGTACTTCCGGTCGATGACACCGAACACCGGCCCTTACGATATGGGCGTGGTGTCAGATGCGGTGTCTGCACTCTTCACAAAGACAGGGCCTGGCATTCTATTCACCCATAGCCAGGGCGGTGGGCCGGGGTGGATGACGGCCATCAAAAACCCCAACGTCAAGGCCATCGTCTCGTTCGAACCGGGCAGCAGCTTCATCTTTCCGGAAAATGAGATGCCCGCCCCCATCCCCAGCGCTTTTGATACCGTGGCGGGAACGCCGGTGCCGATGTCTCAGTTTATGGCGCTGACGCGCATTCCGATCATCATCTTTTATGGCGACAATATTCCGTCCAAAGCTATAGACCTGCCTGCGCAGGATAGCTGGCGCGCGCGTCTCGAAATGGCGAGGCGCTGGCGTGATGTCGTCAACAAGCATGGCGGCGATGTCACCGTCGTGCATCTGCCGGAAATTGGCATCCACGGCAACACCCACTTCCCATTTTCTGATCTGAATAATGTCGAGATTGCCGATCAGGTTTCCCAATTCCTGGCGGAGAAGGATCTCGACTGATGCGCGGTTCGTCAACCTTGCCCGCGTGTGGACACCACTGGAGTACGCAATGAATACCGAAATCACCAAGACTACGCGGCGGCAATTTCTCGGCGCTACGGCCATCACGCCCATAGTCATGACAGCGGGGTTAAGTGTGACACCCTCTGGTGCTGAAGCCGCCGATTATCGCCAAAACCCGTTTAGCTTGGTTTATGAGGGCGCTCTCACAACGAACGCGCCCGGCAAAGTCAATATTCATCCGGTTCGGTACAGGCTGAATGGGTTGGATATCTCTGCCAATGTCTATACACCGGCGAACTATGATGCGTCGAAGACTTACCCGGCGATTGTGGTGGCTCATCCCAATGGCGGCGTCAAGGAACAGGTTGCGGGTCTATATGCCCAGCGACTGGCCGAAGAGGGTTATATAACGATTACCGCAGATGCCGCCTATCAGGGTAGCAGTGGCGGGCAACCGCGCAACGTCGATAAGCCCGCCTTCCGTATCGAGGACATTCACGGCATGGCGGACTTCATTACCCGCTTTGCGGGCGTCGATGCCAAACGTCTTGGACTGTTCGGCATTTGCGGCGGTGGGGGTTATTCGCTGGCGGCCGGTGCGACGGACAAGCGCTTCAAGTCGATAGCGACCCTGAGCATGTTCAATTCAGGGCGGGTCCGCCGCAACGGCTATATGGACTCCCAGAAAGAGACCATTCCGCAACGCCTGCGGCAAGCTACGGACGCGCGGGCTCAGGAGGCGGCTGGCGCGGAGGTGCTCTATGCCGGCGACGCCAACCTGACGGATGCCCAGATCGCCGCACTGCCTTTCGATCTTTATCGGCAAGGCTATCACTACTACTGGAAGACCCATACTCATCCCGGCTCGACCTTTAAGTACACCCTGAGCAGCCTGCTGGATCTGATGCGTTGGGATGCCACCGACCAGATCGAATTGATCGACACGCCCCTCCTTATGATCGCGGGCACCAAGGCCGACAGCCTCTATATGACCGAGGACGCCTTCCCCAAGGCGACCGCCACGACGGACAAGGAATTATTCAAGATTGATGGCGCAACACATATCGAGACCTATTGGGTTCCGGAGTACGTTGCTGCGGCCATGACTAAACTGACCCCCTTTTTCGCCCGCACGCTCTGAGCCTGCAGATTATTGAGCCCACTCAAGCCAAAGGAAGTTTCAAATGCGTTCTTTTATCAGGATGTCAGCAGTCGTCGCCGCTCTCAGCGCTTTCGCTATCCCGGCAACCGCACAAACGGTAAAACAAGCCGATACCAAGGCGCAACCGTCCCGCGCCCAGCAACTGATGGGAGACATCGCGCCCAAGATGGCTGAACTCACCGACGACGTACTGTTCGGTGACGTATGGGAACGACCGCAGTTGTCCAAACGCGACCGCAGTCTGGTGACCATCAGCGCCCTGATCGCGATGAACCGCCCGGACCAACTGCGTTCGCACATCGCTCTGGCAAAGCAAAACGGTGTGACCGAGGAAGAGATCGTTGAGACGATTACGCACCTTGCCTTCTATGCCGGCTGGCCCAATGCGGTCAGCGCCGTCGGCGTTGCCCGCGAAGTGTTCAAGGCTCAATAAATGAGGTTTCCAATGCAGTCGCCATTCCCCCCGCTCTTTATATTTTTGCTTATCACCGCACCGGCTCAGGCTGACACTACCAACGGCGTAGTGGTCACCAAATCGGCCAGCCAGCAGGTTTCCATCGGTAGCCCGGAAACCTTCACGGGCGAAGTGCACGTAACGTCGCGGTTTCAGCGCGCGGCCCCGGCGCGCATCGGCGGCGGCGACGTGACGTTCGATGCCAAGGCTCGCACCGCGTGGCATACACACCCTTTGGGTCAGACCCTGATCGTGACTGAGGGTGAAGGCTGGGTTCAGCATTGGGGCGGAAAGGCTCAGGCCATAAAGCCCGGCGATGTTGTCTGGATACCACCTAACGTCAAGCACTGGCATGGGGCCACCAGCCATTCACGGATGCGCCATATCGCCATCTCTGAATCGCTCAATGGCAAATCGGTGGAGTGGCTGGAGCATGTAACCGATGACCAGTATCCCGCCGATACATCAAACTAAACCGTGCGATAGCGCAGCGCCGTCACCAGGGCTGACATGGCCGGCGACGACTGTCGGCGACTGGGGTAATAGAGGTGATAGCCGGTAAAGGGTTCGCTCCAGTCCTGAAGCACGCGCACCAATCGTCCGGCTTTGATCAGATCCAGCACCTGATCCTCAGGGACGTAGGCAAGCCCAAGGCCATCGAGCGCGGAATTAATCCTGAGCGCCAGATTGTTGAAGACGAGTTGTCCATCGACCCGGACATTGATCTCCCGGCCTTCCTTTTCGAACTCCCACGGGAACAGTCCGCCATAGGTCGGCAACCGCATGTTGATGCAGTTGTGGGCCGTCAGATCCTGAGGCACGACGGGCGGTGCCCGTTCGGCAAAATAGGCTGGTGAACCAACGACCGCCATGCACATGTCCGGCCCTATGCGCGCGGCGATCATGTCCTTGGCGACCTGCTCTCCAAGACGAACGCCGGCATCGAAGCGTTCGGCCACAATGTCGGTCAAGCCGTAATCGACGATGATTTCGACCGTGACATCTGGATATTGACGCAGAAAATCCGGCAAGGCGGGCTGAAGGACCGACACCGCCGCATGTTCACCGGCGGTTATGCGGATGGTGCCTGCGGGTCGATCGCGCAAAGCCGTCAAAGCGCCAAGCTCTGCGGTTATCTCTTCGAGCCGGGGGGCCAGCGTCCGCAGCAGGCGATCTCCGGCCTCCGTAGGCGATACACTGCGCGTTGTTCGTGTCAGAAGGCGTATACCCAGCCGTTCCTCCAGCGCGCGTATCGTCTGACTCAGGGCCGACTGGGAGACGCCGAGCTTCGCGGCCGCGCGTGTAAAGCTTTTTTCTTTTGCAACATGCGCAAAAGCCGCCAGGTCGTCAAAGCTCGGCACGGACATTCATTAGCCTCTCTAATAATAGCATCCCGATTATAGCGTCTAATCCTGAGAGTTTGCATGAACTAAATTAGACCTGCGCATAGAGGAACCAGATTTATGACTGAACATGTAATTCTGAACAACGGACTGTCCATGCCGGTTCTTGGATATGGCGTCTTTCAGATACCCGATGCCGTCGAGTGTGAGCGTTGCGTTATCGACGCCATCGAGACGGGTTATCGTCTGATCGATACCGCCGCGTCTTACCTCAATGAAGCGGCGGTCGGTGCAGGTATCCGCAACAGCCGCATCGACCGGGACGAACTCTTCATCACCACCAAGCTTTGGGTGCAGGATACAGGCTATGAAAAGACGACAGCGGCAATCGACGGCTCGCTGAAGCGTCTGCAACTCGACTACCTCGATCTGTACCTGATCCATCAGCCATTCGGCGATGTGCACGGATCATGGCGGGCGATGGAAGCGGCCTACAAAAGCGGCAAGTTGCGGGCCATCGGTGTTAGCAACTTCCAACCCGATCGGCTGATGGACATCGTCGCGTTCAACGAAGTGACACCGGCCGTCAACCAGATCGAGGTCAACCCCTTCCTGCAGCAGGGCGAAAGCGTGGACTTCATGAAAAGCATCGGGGTTCAGGCCGAAGCCTGGGCGCCGTTCGCCGAAGGCCGCAACGGGCTTTTCCAGAATGAAATCTTAGCGGACATCGCTCAGAAACATAGTAGATCGGTGGGTCAGGTCGTGTTGCGCTGGCTTGTTCAGCGGGGGATTATCACCCTCGCAAAATCGGCTCGGAAAGAACGCATGGCTGAGAACATCGCCGTGCTCGACTTTCATCTCGATGACGAAGACATGTCGCGTATCACTAAGCTCGATACCAATACCAGTAGCTTCTTCTCACACCGCGATCCCGCGATGGTCAAATGGATGAGCGAACGCACGCTAGATATCTGATTACGACCTATCACCTGACAAACTGACGACTGGAGCACCACCATGACCGATACCCCGCCAAGCAAGAATACACCAAAGCAAATCCACCGCAGACAGGTGCTGTTCGCCAGTGCTGCGGCCGGAGCCACGCCGCTGGTGGCGGCCGCGCAGGCACAGTCTGCCCCATCGAAACCGGCCAAAGCGGCTCTGACCGCCCGACGCAAGCTGGGCGCGCTGGAGGTGTCGGCGGTCGGACTTGGCGTTCAGAACATGAGCCGAACATACCAGACCACGGTCCCAAACCGGTCTGAGATGCACAACATCATCCGCAAGGCGTTCGACAACGGCGTCACGTTTTACGACGCCGCAGAAGCCTATGGCCCTTTGGAGGTCGAACGTATCCTTGGCGAAGGCGTGCAGCCGTTTCGGAACAAGATCGTCATCGCTACCAAATTCGGCTGGAATATCGATCAGGAAACGGGTCGCCGCCTGCCCGGCCTGAACAGTCGTCCGGATCATATCAAGCTGGTCGTCGAGGGCATGCTGAAGCGCCTGCGTACCGATCGCATCGATCTGCTTTACCAGCACCGCGTCGATCCGCAGGTTCCGATTGAGGATGTCGCGGGTGTCATCTCCGACCTTATGAAAGAGGGTAAGGTTCTCCATTGGGGCCTTTCGGAAATGGGCCTTGGCACGCTGCGCCGGGCGCACGCGGCGACCCCGGTCACTGCCGTGCAGAGTGAATACTCTATGCTCTGGCGCGGGCCAGAGGCCGAAGTTATCCCGACTTGTGAGGAACTTGGCATCGGCTTCGTGCCCTGGAGCCCGCTCGGTGTCGGCTTTCTGACAGGGGCGATTGATGAGGGCACCAACTACGCAGACGGCGACATCCGCAAGTCCGAATCCCGCTTCGCCAAGGAAAATCTGCCCAACAATCTGAAGCTTGTGGCCCTGCTCAAGAGTTGGGCAGAGCGCATACAGGCCCAACCCGGTCAAATCGCCCTGGCGTGGCTGCTCGCCCAAAAGCCATGGATTGTACCGATCCCCGGCACGACCCAGATGGCGCATATGCTGGAAAATACCGGCGCGGCTCAGGTTCGATTTACCTCCGCCGAACTTCGGGAACTGAATGACGGTGTCTCTGCGATACAGATGCAGGGCGCGCGTCTGCCCGAAGGCGTGTTGCGGTTCTCGAATGTCGAAGCCCCGCCAAAACCTGATTAAAGGAGAGATGTCATGACGGCAGATCTATCCCGCCGCATGGTGCTGGCCGCGCCGGTGTTGCTGTCCGCCTGTGCCGACACAAGCGTGAGTGCGGCCCCGGCGGACGTGAAACAGGGAACGAATTCCAAACTTCTGGTCGCCTATTTCACGCGCTCCGGCAATACCAAGGTGATTGCAGGCACGGTTCAGCGGGCCCTTGTCGCTGATCTGTTCGAAATCCGCCCGGCGAAAGCCTATCCGGAGGATTACGAACAGACCGTTGAGCAGGCGCGGCAGGAGCGAGACCGGGGGTATGAGCCTCCATTGGCGGCAACCGTTAAGGATATCGGTTCTTACGACACGGTATTCCTCGCGTTTCCAATATGGGGCGAGACGGCGCCCCCCATCATCAGGTCGTTTCTTAAGGCCCACGATCTTTCCGGTAAAACGCTGCGCCCGTTGATCACACACGGTGGTTTTGGCCCCGGCAACAGTGCCTCGGTGCTAAAAAGCCACGCGCCTGCGGCCCGGATTGAACAGCCCTTTATTATGGAGGCGGATCAGGAAAGACGCACGCTCAATACGGTAACCGGCTGGCTCAGCCAGACAGGGCTGTGAACCGCCCCGGATTTGCCGGAAGCCCTAACTCAATAGTAGGATGGGCCTATGACAAACAAAACGGCGAATAAATTTCCCCCCGAGATCCGTGAGCGCTCTGTGCGGATGGTTCTCGATCATGAAGACGCTATACCGTTGAGTTCTTTGAGTTCGCGTTCATGACCAAATTTAAGATTGTCATTGATGCGTTTACTCTGCCAGCGGTCGATGGCGGCGATAATCTGATCAGGGGTAAATAGCGCCGCAACCTCTTTCGCTTCAACCGGCGACGGAGTGGATTTCGACTTCCAAAGGCGGATCACATCGTTAACCGCTTCGATGTTCTGTCGGTGCGTGATTAATTGAGCGCTCGTCGGCTTTCCCGATGCCGGAACACTATCAATCCGTTGATTCATGATCAATTGCTTCCGCTGCGCATACTCTGGAAAAGCTGACCGATATTCCTCTGGAATAGGATATCTGGTCAGATACCAGCCGCGTGTTTGCGTCATGTAAGGCGGAAGATTTTTGTTCTTATTGGGACGCCCCATTTGTAGCAAACGGTGCTGACAATACCCTATATTTCTTAATGTTTTTGAAAAATATAGAGAAAAAGAAAGTGGCTGAGATTTGCACGCGAGTTTAGAACACTTTGCTTGGCTCCCGATAGAGTTTTGAAGGAAAAACTGGAGGCAATACGGCGCGATGAATTCGGCTGGTTGCGTCGAACGGGTCCATAAGCGCACAACTCATCTTTATATTCCTATAGATCATCTCCATTAATTCCATTTTGCGAGAAATAAACTGCGATATATCTTCACCACATTGATACGGAGGTATATCGCAGTGCCCTTACGCCCTCGCAAGTTCCAACTCGCGCACAAAACGGAAATGCACATGGGTAGGTCTCCGTGTGCGCATTTCACCTCGAAAGCAGACAAAGGTTTGTACCTTCCTGGAGCGAACTTTAAACTACACTCAATCTGCTTTAGTGCTGTAGCTGAGCTTCCGCCCAATTCGCTGCAGTCGGCGTCTGACCGCCCCCTACCGAACGAGTGATAAGCTCGATCACCTTGATGCCTTTTATGTCAGCCTGAAGCGCTATCGGTGCCGCACCGTAGCTCAGCGGAATCGACTTCGTTAGCAGCTTGCCGTCGCCAAAGACTAAGAACTGCACCGTAGACGCTTGGTTGCGAGCGGCGACGTCAATGCCGACCTTAACTGAGAATCGTTTAAATTCTCCGTCGTTGCGCACTTCGATGCGTGAATTGGCGAAGACGCCCAGCCCATACTTGAAGTGCTGATTGCCTACCGTAATCCGAGTCCCGTAGACGCTAACGTCCGGCTGTGCGGCACCTGTACGGGCGTAAATGCCGATCTCATTTTTTACGTCGTCAGCACCCGGCGCCTTATGGTCTTCTGCGGTAACGCCCGCATCAGGAAAGCTCACCCCCTCAACCGCGACATTCACGCGCGCTGGAATTTCCGACAGGTAGACCCCGTTTTTCAATAGGCGTGTGCCCGCGGCCTCGAAAACCATCGTCTCATGTGGTGCCAGCGTAAAGGCTCGCTTTCCCTTGAAAACTGGCAGAGTTTCTTTCGTCCACAGATCGCGCAAGGCAATCGAGCCTTTCGGGTCAAGCTTCAGGTGTGCGCTGGTCAGGTCCACTGTTTGCGCGACGTTCGAACGATTGAACAGAGCAACCGCTGTCTTGCCGTTGCTCAGCGTCTTGACAATAATGTGCACCTCGTTTGAGCGCCAAACCAGAATGCCCTGGTTGCCTGCCTTGTCTTGATTCACATTGATCAGATCGCGATTACCCCAGATATCGAGCAAAGCCTTCGGGGCTTCTCTCAGGTCATAACCGATTAGCAATGGGGCATTGATCATCGCCCAGAGAGAGAAGTGACTACGCGCCTCCGTCAGATGGTTAGTATCGAACTCGCCCTTACCTATGAACAGCATGTCAGGATCGTTCCACGCACCGGGTCGGGCGTAAAGAGCGCGGGTCGCAACACTGTCATAGGAGCGGAGCATGGCGTTCCAGTTAGCGGAAATGTCCGGGCTGGTGCGCCACGCATTCCCGACCTTATTGCCCCAGGTGCGCACGTCGCCTGTACCCCAGGTGCAGATCGACAGGACATAATCGCCGTCGGGATTATACGTTTTCAGAGCCCCGGCCACTTCAGCATACATGGTTTGAATGCGGTCCGCCTGATCCGCCGCCGGTTTCTTGCGAACAATTACCGCTTCATGCGGCGCATATTCGGCGCCTTTCAGGCCCCGCCCGCCGGGTGCAAAATCGGCCAGGCCGCAGGCATCAACCTTCACATAATCGAAACCCCAATCGCTAAAAAAAAGCTTGATGTCCTGATCGACATGGCCTTCCAGCCCAACCTCACGTTCCTTGACCGAGCCTTCGGGCAGGTTAGGCGAGTGAAGGTCCCACGCCTGAGAGCACGCGTTGCGGCCAATGTCAGTATAGATACCCGTCTTCAGACCCATTCCGTGAATACGGTCTACGAACGGCCTGAAGGTGGTATCAACCTGCCCCGGAACGCTCGCGCTTGGGAACAAGTTGGTGCGAATTTCAAGACGCCCGTCCGTCTGGCGCCGCTTCAGCCACCAGCCGTCGTCGATATTGACGTAGACATAGCCAAGCTTAGCCAACCCCGTATCAATCAGGGCTTGGGCCGACCCAATGACCTTTTCCTCGGTGATCTCCGTACGGAATGCATTCCACGAATTCCAACCCATCGGAGGAGTCTGCGCTTTGCCAGCCTGATGCGCGGTCCAGCGGCCGGAAGGCTGGAGGGCGTCAGCAGTTTCGGCGAGAGCGGTGGCACCGGACAGTACGCCCATGACGGCGACACTTGCCAAAACGATCCGCCTGAAGCTCAATTTCATCTTTCCATTCCTGTCAAATAAACCGTTGATGTCTCACCGTTGGGGTAGCTTGGCCTATGCGCTAACAAGGAACCGATAGGTGCCCGAGCCAACCCGCACGACCGTGCGCCCGTCCCTCGGCCCGTCCACGCGAATTTCCTTACGGCGCGTCAGAGCTTTACCGCCCTCCCTGATTTTGGCCACGGATACCGTTGGCAAATACAATTCGGCTTCGGTATTGGCCGGTACGGTGAGATCGAGACTGAAGCCGGTCGCCGACTGCGCCCACTGAGTGCGAATAAGGCCCGATACCGAACGATACTCACCGCCGCCTGCCTTTACACGGGGGTCGATGACCGGATTGACGCGGAACCGGCGGAAGCCCGGCTCTATCGGATCAATGCCAGCGATCCGGCGATAGACGAAGCCGTTGATCGCCCCGAGCGCATAGTGGTTGAACGAGTTCATCGATACATCGCCGGTATCGCTGTTCCAACGCTCCCAGGTCGTCGTCGCGCCGCGTGCCACCATGTATCCCCACGATGGGAATTCAGTGCGGAGCAGCAGGTCGTAAACTATATCGGCAAAACCCGCATCGGCCAGAACATCGAGGCTGTTTGGTGTGCCGAGAAAGCCCGTTGTCAGCAGATTGCCACGGCGGATAATATTGCCCTTCAGCTTGTCGGCGACAGCCTTCCGTCGAGCTTCCGGCACAAGTTTGTAGCGCAGAGCCAGAATGTACGAAGTTTGGGAATCGTTACCGACCGTGCCGTCCGCTTCAATGAAGGTCGTGTTGAAAGCCGTGGTGATATCGGCGGACAGTTTCGTATACCGAGCGACCGCTTCGCTACGGTTTGTGGCGCGTGCCATGTCGATCATCAGATCGACCGACTGTTTCCAGCACGCCGTGCCGATCAGGTCTTTCGGCGTTGTCGGATCGCCCGGCTTCACCGCATCAAGCGCCAGCCAGTCGGCGTAATCCGAGCCTCGGCGTTTGGTCCAGATGAAATTTTCCGCCTGACCTGCTACGAAGGCGATATGCCGGACCATCATGTCCCAGTTCTGGTCGATGATCGTCGTGTCGCCGTAGCGCTGCCACACCGTCCACGGCAAGGTAACTGCGGCGTCGGCCCAGCCAGGTGTCGCGCCGCGCGCGCCGCTGGCGCCCCAGCCGGTCGGGCAGATTTCCGGCACAACGCCCTCGGCGGTTTGCGAGTCACGCAAATCGCCCATCCACTGCCGGGTGAAGCTGGCGACGTCCATATTGAATGCGGCGGTATCCCAGAACACATTGGCATCGCCTAACCAAGCCATACGCTCGTCGCGTTGCGGACAATCGGTCGGCACGCCCATAAAGTTGGAACGCTGGCTCCACAAATTATTCTGCCAGCCCTGCATAATCAGGGCGTTACCGATACGCAGATGCCCAGTCTGCGCCACATGACTGTGGATGACAATGCCGGTGATGTCGTCTGGTTTGGGCGCTTGCCGCAAGCCGGTCACCTCGACATAGCGAAAACCGTGATAGGTGAAACGCGGCTCCCAGACCTCACCTTGCGTCGCGCCTTTCAGCGTATAGTGATCGGCGGCGCGCGCCGTACGCAGGTTGGACTGATCGATACTGCCATCGGCCTTGAGCACCTCGGCAAATTTCAACGTCACGCGATCACCGGCCTGTCCCCTGACCTTTAGCCGCACCCAACCGGCGAAGTTCTGGCCAAGGTCGATGACCCAGCCGTCGCCAGATGGTTTCACGCTTTTCGCTGGCAACGTATCTGTCCGGCGGATCGGCGGTGTAATCATGCCGATGAGTTGCCCTTTAGGTGACGGCACGACAGCGGCCTCCGCCCATTCGGGTCCGGCCTTAAAGCCCGATGCGTCCCAGCCCGGCTGCTCCAGGCGGGCATCGTAATCTTCACCGTCGTAGATTTCGCAGAAGGTGACCGGTGACGGCGCTAAAGCCCAGTCTTTTCCGGTCTGCACGATTTCGCGCGTACCGTCCGAATAGGCGATTTCAAGTTGCGCTCTCAGGCGGATCGGTATGTCACCGAAGCCGTAACGCCCCTTCGACAGGATGCGCCCGGCATGCCAACCGTCACCGACCAACGCGCCAAGGGTGTTCGGGCCGGCGGCAAGTTGCGCCGTCACATCATGCACGCGATAGAAAATGCGTTTCTGACTGTCGGTCCATTCCGGTGCGAGCAGGTCATCACCGACCTTTCTGCCATTGAGAAATAGCTCATAGACCCCCAGCGCTGTGACGTAGATCCGCGCCGATCTAATCGCGCGCTGCACATCGAAGTCCTTGCGCAAAGCGGCGGCTCCGGCGCTGGGGAATGGCATCTGGGATTTGAGATCCCGTATTACGGCCGGCCATCTCCGGTCATCGAATTCCGGTGCGGACCAGCCGTCCGCTTCGATATCGGAGATTTTTGCGTCCTTGGCGGTAAAACGTACTATTCGTCCGTCATTCAATCTCGCCCGCAGCAACAGCGCCGCTGTCAGTTCACCTTTGCGGAAATTAGGGGCGAGACTATCGCCTTCCAGCGCAATACACAGGGTGTGCTTACCTTTCGGTATAGAAAACGCCGTGTTCTGCGCCAACGGCCAGCCCCATTCGACTTTGTCCGTCGCCGGGACGCTCAGGGGCTCACCGTCGATAAAGACTTTGACCGAAGATGTTACGGCCATGATCAATATTAAATCGGCATCAGTTTCGAGCGCAAAACCCATGCGGAAGTAGCGGTTCTTCGATTCCGTCGCGGGTCCGGTCATCCAGTAAAGTCCGGCGTCGCGGTCAGCACGCCGCGATTCGACTTCGGCGCCGATCCAGTCTGCCGTCCAGTCTGACGGCTGAAGTAGTCCCATTTCCCAGAAAGCCGCAGAGCTTACGGCCCGATTCCCCATGTTGTCCCACACGGTAACGCGCCACCAGACACGCTGGCGCGATATCAAAGGCGGTCCGCCGTAAGGGATGTCGAAGCTGCGGTTCGAAGCCACCTTGTCGCTGTCCCACAGATCGGCCTTGCCCATGCTCAAGGCATCTGACGAGCTTGCTGCCTCAACTCGGTAATGGGTCTGTATTACGCCGCGCGCCGACGACTCCAATCGCCACGACAGACGGATATCCGTTTCTTGCACCCCAACCGGATCGGTCAGATTCAGCGCCTGGGGAGTGACCGCGCGCAAAGCGGGCCCAGCCTCTGCGCTTTTAGCGGTCGAGGTAATTAAACCTATTGCACAGACCGACTGAAACAATCCGCGGCGTGACGTTTTTCGCAGGCTCATAACTCTCCCTAACCACCCTTTTTAATTGTGACACGATTGACGCCTCAATAGCTTCATCGCCGCTGCCAGTTTCGGCCCAAGCTGTAACTGCGCTGCGGTTGATAAATGAATGCCGTCCGCGTTCTTAGGCAAACCGGCCGCGGACACATAACCTACATCGGCAAGGGATGATGCCACTTCAACCTGAGCGGCCTGAACCGTTGTCCATCCATCGGTCGGCTTGGGCCAGCGCGCGGGATCGGGCCGATCAGACAACCCGACGATCACCCACGGCAGGCAGGCATTACCTAGATCCTGACGCATACGGGCAATCAAGATAGTCATCCGCTCACCCCAAACCTGAGCGGTCTCTACCGTACCGGCATCAGTTTCCCCCTGATACCATAAGACACCAGCAATCCGGCCATGGGCCGACGCTTCGCGCGCACGCGCCAGACACGAGCCGTAAAGACGCGTCCTTGAGGGATTAGGCGTCCATTGCGATAGGGACGAGCCGCCTTTGGCACAGGGAACCAGCGCGATCGGACGCGCGGTGGCCGTCATCGCCTCGGCAAACGATAACCCCGGACCCACGCCCGCCTTACCCGCATCAGAGGAAACGGCATCGACTTCATGGGCCGGATCATCCAACGGTTCCTGCGCCGGTCGCCAGACGCCGTCATTGCCATAAAGCCACACAATGCCCGACGACGCGAGGGGCTTAGGCAGTTCAGCCATATCGCCCCGCCCCGACATGTTGGATTGCCCCATAAGCAGATAGATATCCATATCCGCCGGCGGGATCGTTTTCGCATCCGCAAGGGCACCGGACGACAGTGCAAGCCCCATGGCGATCTGACACACCGTATATCGGAATTTTAACATTTGACGCTCCGGGGGTTTTCCAACGGTCTACTTCACCGGCCCGAGAATGTCCGCCTCGACAATACTGAGGATATTACCAGTCTTGACCTTTTCGGCACCGGTTGACGCGCCCTCGCGGTCGGTGGTCACTTCGATGATATTGCCAAAACCGTCACGGTCTTCGGTCGGTGACATCAGCTCGATCTTGAGCTTGCGACCAGTTACCACCGGCCAGCTCAGATCGGCATAGCCCAGGTTCTTTTCCGGCGTCCCGCGATAGACGGTCTGACCATCAAGGGTGATGTGCAGCGGATAGCTGCGCACGCGCCAGCCGGTCATGCGCAGCGAGACCGCATCAACGGCCTGCGGCGTGCCCAGATCATATTCGATCCATGCCTGACCTTTTGTGCCGTCCGAATTCCAGACCGATGCCTCATTATCATCGCGCGATTTGGCGGCATCCGCGGCGTTTGAACCGGCCGTGATCGACACCACCGTCACCCCACGCTTTGTATCAGCATAGGACGGCGTCAAGGGCGTTGGGCCGCGCTTGAGATTGACCGGCTGATAGTCCTCAGCAAAAACCTTCGACAGACCGTTCCTGACGGCGACGGACTTAGTTTTGGTGCTGATGGTCGCGGGCTTAAGCCCCTCAGATGACGCGCTTAAGCTCACCTTGCCGGACGTGGTGGTGGAACGGATCAGGACGCGGTTGATGCCGCCTTCAACCGGCAGAACCTGAGACAGGACATAGTTGGTCAATTTTTTCTTATCGCCCGCGCCGTTCGGCCCGGTTTCTTCCTGAGCGAGGCCGCCTTTCCAGACCGCAGCCCCTTCCAGCTTGAAATTGATAGAGTTGAAAGCGGTCGGCACGCGGTTGCCGTCCTTATCCACCACCTCAACATCAACCAACATGGCGTCCATGCCGTCGGCCACAAAGCCGCGCGGCCCATAGACCGGCGTCAGCTTGACCGCCACCGGTGCGCCCGTTGTCTTGCGCGCGTCCTGCGACGTCTTGCCGTCAGCATAGGTCGCCACAGCCTTCAATTCACCCGCCGCGTAGGCCACATCTTTGAAGGTAAACAGGAAGCCGTCAGACTTCTCGCCCTGCCCCACGGACTTACCGTTGATAAACAATTCAACGCTGTCGCCGTTAGAGGCCACAAAAATATCTTTGGTGACCCCCTCAGCATAGGTCCAGTGGCCAATGATATGGGTGTGGCGGCCTTCGGAATTGACCCAACCGTCCCACATCACCTTATGCACCCACAAACTGTCCTTGGGCAGGCGCATGGCGTCCACTTCGCCCGACCGGCGGTAATTATTGTCGCCGCGAAAGTGCGAGTTTGAGTCGGTAAAGCCGATGTTCACGCCCCCCGCACTCACGCGGTCGCCGGTACCGGGACGGTAGCGGTAAAAGTCCCACCAGCGTTTGACGTTCTCGACCGCGATCGATTCGACATTGCGGTTATAGGCGGGACTGTCTTTATGGAACGGTGGGGTAAAGTCGTCCTGATAGGCACGCGCCGCTTCGTCGCGGGAATATTCGGTGGCCCACATCGGCTTGGATTTCGACTTGTTGATATAGAGCATCTCACCGCCGTATTCTGCGATCTGCGAGCCCATCATCTCGCGCGAACCAATGGCGCGCCCACCGTGAGGATCATAGAGATCGCGCACGGCCTTCATTTTGGCCATATGGTCTTCGGTGATGCCCTTATTGCCGCTCTCATACAGAATAATCGAGGGATTGTTGCGGTTATAGATGATGGCATCACGCATTAGTTCAACCCGCAGGTCAAAGCGCCGGTCCTGAGGGTCCCCTTCGGAATCGCCCGCCGGCATGGCCTGAAGCAGACCGAGGCGGTCGGCGGATTCAATGTCTTGTTTTGCCGGCGTGACGTGCATCCAGCGGACCAGATTGCCATTGCCTTCCAGCATCAGCTTATTGCCGAAATCCGAGAGCCACGGCGGCACCGAGATACCCACGCCCGGCCATTCGTTCGTCGAGCGCTGGGCATAGCCCTTCATCAACAGCACACGGTCATTAAGCGTTACCTTGCCATTGTCAAAGGCGGTTGAGCGGAACCCTGTACGGGTATCGACCGCATCAATAACCTTGCCGTTTTCGCGCAAGGTGGTGGTTACCGTATAGAGATAGCCATAGCCCCATGACCAAAAATTGAGGTTGCCGACGCGTTGCTCGGCCGAAAGTGTGGCCGTCTGGCCCGGTGCAACGGTGACCGGCGTCGCGTCAAATCTGGCGACCCGCTTGCCGTCCAGATCGCGGATTTCCACACCATAGGTCAGGGTGCGCGGCGCGGATGTATCGTTCTTGACCTCGGACTCCGCATGGACCGTGGCGGCTTTCCCCGCGATGTCATAGTCCTTGCCGTAGATATAGACGCCGGTGGTTTCGAGCGATGACCATAGCGGCAAGGTCTGGTACACACCGCCGGTCAGGTGCAGGGCCACCGGCTTATTGATGCCGCCATAGTTGGCGTAGAAGTTCTTGTCCGACCACTGGTAACGCGTCTTGGTGGTCCGCTCGCGCGCGCCCCAATCATTATCGACCCGCACGGCAATAAGATTGTCACCGGGCTTAAGGGCCTTGGCGATATCAAACCCAAACGCCATGACGCCGTTTTCGTTATAGCCGATCTTTTCGCCGTTGACCCAAACGTCGGCGACGTGACGCACGCCTTCAAATTCCACGAAAACATGCTCAGGCTTGGCATTGGCATTGGCAGGCATCTTGAAATGCTTGCGATACCAGGTAATGCCCGTCTTTTGCTGGTGAATGTCTGAGGCAAAGGCTTCGTCTTCGTTGAAGGCGTTTGGCAGGACCACATCTTTCCAGCCATTGTCATCAAAGCTGACCTCAGACGCTTTTGCATCATCGCCAGTCGTCATTTTCCAGCCCTGATCAAAGCTGTAGCTTTCGCGCGGAGAGGATACAAAGGTCGAGGCGCGGTGCGCGTCCGCCGGTGAGTTCACCACCAGCCCTGTAGTCAGAGTCAAAACAACCGCAAAAGAGCGCGCACGAACATAGGGCATTGTCAGCGTTTCCTGATTGTATTTGACCAATTAAATAGATTGGTCAGACCAATAACGCAACAACAATCACATCCCGTCGCAACTGCGCATCAATTTTTATTAATCCGTCACCATAACTTGGGGAAAGTGCCTTGGCACCCAATCTATTTTATGGTGCGGGTACGCGCCTCTATAGCCTCGATCTCCGACAGGAACCGTCTTTTGGCGGGCTTCTCATCCTTGCCAAGGGAAACGACCTTGATACGCGCCTTCCCCTTGAGTTGGGAAACTCAGTCCAAGCGTATTCGGGTATCGGGCGCTTTATCTTATAAGCTGATCCGACCTCGACCATATATTCAGGAAGATTTGGATTTGCCTTGGGCCTGCCATATGTATCACCGTATGTATCGACCACGGTCTACAATACCTATTTTTCTTAATGTTTTTGAAAAATATAGAGAAAAAAGAAAGTGGCTGGGGAACTAGGACTCGAACCTAGAACGACGGTACCAAAAACCGCTGTGTTACCATTACACCATTCCCCAACACGGCTACAGCTTCATACGAAACCGGCTGGTTTCTTCGAATATTGCCCGAAGAGGGGCTGGAGATAGCGCAAGCCCTTGCGACTTGCAATCCCTTGGCTGAATTTTTCTTGCGGGTTCTGAATAGTTTTCCCCAAGCTTGTCATACAAGAGCTTTGGGTCGCCCCCTTTTCCCCCAAAGTCGCCTGTGCTATGGGGCGGCATGTCCTACGTTATCGTCGCTTTTTATCATTTCTTTGATTTTCCAAACTTTGAGGCCATGCAGGCGCCTTTGCTGGAACGGCTGCAAACACTTGGCATCAAAGGCTCTGTCCTCATCACGCGCGAAGGCGTGAACTCCACCATGTCCGGTACGCGTGTGTCGATTGACAGCTTTCTGGACTATCTCCAAAACGATCTGATCGGCGCAAAGATCACTTATAAAGAATCTTATGCTGAGTTTCAGCCTTTTGGTAAAGCGCGGGTGCGTTTGAAAAAGGAGACCATATCGCTGGGCGAGCCCGTATCGATGAAACGGTTCGGGCAATATGTCGAACCAAAGGACTGGAATAATCTCATCCGCGGCAATGACGTCGTCATTCTGGATACCCGGAATGATTATGAGGTCAATCTGGGAACCTTCAAAGGTGCAGTCGATCCCTCCATCCCGACCTTCAAATACTTGCCGCAATGGGTGCGCGACAATGCCGACAGTCTCAAAGGCAAGAAAATCGCAACCTTCTGTACCGGCGGCATCCGCTGCGAGAAGTTCACCTCATGGATGATCGATAACGGTTTTGATGATGTCTACCATCTCAAAGGCGGCATATTGCAGTATTTCGAGGATGTTCCGGCTGAGGAAACCCTATGGGACGGCGAATGTTTTGTCTTTGATGAGCGTATTGCTGTCGATCATAAGCTGCAACCGTCGCAGTCAGCAGCGCTTTGTCTTTACTGTGATCATGCCCTGACCGTCGAAGATCAGGCGCATCCTCATTATGTCAAAGGGGTGTCCTGCCCCCATTGCCACGGCGATCCGGCCTATCAGCATGACCGCCCATCCACCAACCCCAGACGCGGCCGCGTCAAGTTCTGATTTTTCACGGATTCAATTATTACGCTGTCTTCATTTGACCTGTTACCATAACCGTCTATGTTTGGCGGGATTTGCGCGTGTGGGCGGGCATGAATATGAGCAGGACAACGATCTTCGCATGAAACAGTTTTTGATTACGGTCGCCGCCGTTGTAACCGCCTTTGTGCTGTTCTTTATAGGTCTGCCGTTCCTGCTTTTGGTCACTCTGGCGGCGTCAACCAAGCCGCAGACACCTTCGGAAGTGGCGCTGAGCATCGACCTGCGCGAAGGGCTGACGGATCAATCCCTGGATGACCCGCTGGCCTTTATAACCGGCGAAGGCTTATCGACCCTTGAGATCGTTACCACCCTTCACAATGCCGCCAGCGACCCTAAGGTAAAGTCCCTGCTCATTCGCCTGCCCGAAGGCGGCATGTCACCAGCGGCTGCCGAAGAAATTCGCAACGCCGTCCGAGAGTTCCGCGCCGCCAATAAAATCGTCATTGCCCATTCTCAGGGCCTCTACCCCGATACTCTGGTCGCCGCCTCCTACATGGTCGGCAGCGCGGCCTCGGAATTGTGGATGCAGCCCAATGCCTCGCTTCAGGTAACCGGGATCGCGTCTGAAAGCATGTTCTTCAAGCGGGCTTTTGAGAAATACGGCATCACGCCTCAGTTCGAGCAACGCTACGAATTTAAGAACGCTGTGAACCCTTATCTCTACAGTGACTACACGCCAGCGCACCGCGAAGCGACCCTGTCGTGGATGGGCAGCATCTATAACTCAGTGCTTACCAATATCGCCAGCGACCGCAAGATTGAGGTCGGCAAACTTAGAGGTCTGCTGGAAAGCGGCGTTTATAGTGCCGACGCAGCCCAGAAAGCCGGCCTGATCGATAAGCAGGGGCAGGTTCATGATGCCGAAGATGCCGTGCTCAAAAAAGGTGGCAACCAGATCGAACTGGTCGATATTCGCGATTACGCCAAGACCATGCCGCGCGCTTCTGGCAAATCCACCATCGCGGTAATCGGTGGCGAAGGCGCCATCATGACCGGTACGAATGGCTCCAGCTTCAACAGCGACCCGATGATGATGTCCGATGATGTTGCAAATGCATTCTTCGACGCCATCAATGACAAGGACGTTAAGGCTATTGTGTTCCGGGTATCTTCACCTGGCGGATCGGACACAGCATCGGAGCAGATTCTGTCGGCGCTGCAGGCCGCTAAGAAGGCCAATAAGCCGGTCGTCGTATCCATGGGCGAGTATGCGGCATCTGGCGGTTACTGGGTGTCATCAGACGCGTCGGCAATCATTGCCAACCCGACCACCCTCACCGGCTCGATCGGTGTATATGGCGGTAAGTTTGCCATCGGCGAAGGCCTGGGCCGCTTTGGGGTTGACCTGAAAAGCGTCCACGTCGGCAGCGACCTAAGCCAAATGTATAATGCGGGTACGGAGTTCAGCCCTGAACAACGCGCCAGCTTCTCAAAGCAGATTGATGAGACTTATAATGAATTCGTCGCGCGTGTCTCAAAAGGCCGCAAACTGCCTGAAGACAAGGTGCGTGAAATCGCCAAGGGTCACGTCTGGACGGGTGAACAGGCTAAGAAGCTGGGGCTGGTTGATGATTTAGGCGGGTTTTATGTCGCACTGGCCAAGGCAAAATCCTTGGCGAAAATTCCGTCGGATGAGCATGTAAAACTGATTAAATACCCCCATAATCGCTCCCCCTTCTCGATGTTCAACAAGAGCGTAGAGAGCGCCAATAGCGGTCTGAAAGCTTTGTCGTTGATCAATTGGGCGATGAGCGATCCTCATGCCAAGGCGGCCTTGCAAGAAATGTCTCAGGCCCGTCTGCGTGCCCAAGGCGCCAATGTTCTGGCCAATGAGCCTCTGCAATCCAGCAGCAGATAAGCTCAGATCGTTTTACAGTAGACGGTGACACGCCCCGACCAGAAATGATCGGGGCGTTTTTTGTGTGCGCTAGGGCGCGGAGATCCACATTGCCCGCGTCGACTCTTCATACTGCACCTACGCTACCCAAAACTTACGCACAGAGGCCAGCAACTGCGAACATGTTCTTGTTGTCGATGATCTGGGCTGTGCCCCAACACAACACCTGCTCGAAGATGGACAGAAGACTTTCGTTCCTCCTGCCGATTCGTCTCTGTGGGCACCCACGTGCGATTCACCTGCCCTTTGCAGGACAACAAAAAAGGCGGAAGGTTTCCCTTCCGCCTTAATTCATATGAAATTCGGTGCCTTACAGCTTGAACTTCATACCAACATAGTAATAGCGACCGATAACATCAAAGGCGTTAGGATCAGTATTGCCGTCTGGTGAGTTATCAAACACGGGCGGATCTTCATCCGTCAGGTTCTTGATACCCGCCGTCAGATCAACATTGCTATTGACGCCCCAACGCGCCTGGACATCGTGCACCCAGTAGTTTGGAACTGTGCTGTAGCCACCATCTTCAAAGATCGCCAGGTTACCTTGGTTTTCCATTTCGCTGTAGAAGGTGCTGCTCCAGTTAATCAAGACCGGGCCAATGTTATAAGCAAGACGGATATTAGACTTCCACTCCGGCAGAGTAGCCGAAATATTGTACGCGCCTGCGGTACCGGCATATTCGATATCATCCAGCTTCCAGCTTTCCAGCTTGGTCACCAAGACATTGATATCAAGCTTGTCGGAGAATAGCGTGCTGTCTTTAACCAACCAGCCCAAAGGTGCCTTATAATCAACGGCCAGATCGATACCCTTGGTTTCGAGTGCCGACACGTTACCCTGGCTGGTGCGGATCTTGAGTTCGCCAGTGGTGTCACGGTAAATAGCCGATTGACCAATATCGCTGTTAAAGCAAGCGGCTGAGTTCAGGTCGAGCGTTGCGAAACACGCAGCAACCGTGCCAGCCGCACCGCCGTAAAGCGTGTTGATATAATCATCAACCTTGATGTCGTAGTAATCAAGCGTAACACTCAGACCTTCGATATATGATGGGCGCCAAACAGCACCAACCGTAATGGTTTCTGATTGTTCAGCCTTGAGGTTAGCATTACCGAACGAGAAGCTTTCCAACTGGGAGTTCGGCTGAATATAACCAAGCGTTACAGGATCGCCACCGAGTTGAAGGGCGCAGAAATCACGAACTTCCTGGCTAATTGTGCGATCAGCACCGCTGGTTGGTGACTTGGTAGAGCAAGGATCGGTGAATTGCGGGAAACCCTGGTCACCAGCTTGATAGAGTTCAAACACTGACGGCGCACGGCTTGCTTTTTGATACATGCCGCGGAAGCGGAAATCATCATCAATTTTCCATTCCAGACCAGCTTTATAAGCTTCGGTTTTGCCTACAGAGGAATAGTCAGAGAAACGAGCACCAAGTTCAAGGCCAAGATACTTAACAAATGGAACTTCGGCAACCAAAGGTACGGTTGCTTCACCGTAAACTTCTTTGACGTTATAGCCGCCAGATACAGGACGTTCAGCGTTGAAGCCATAAATGTCACCCGAACCATGCGCGGCATCCGGTGCAAACGAGAAGGTATCTTCGCGATATTCGAAACCAGCCGCCACACCAACAGCCCCAGCGGGTAGCACAAATGCATCACCCGCGATATTGCCGCCAACGACAAAACGCTCAAATGTCGTCGTGTCACTGAAATCCAAACGGACGAAATCAAGTGCTTCCTGAGATGCCGAGCCTGCGCCAAAGAGGTTGAAAGGCTTACAAGCTGGCATGATAGCCAGTTGAGCGGCCCCACACGACGTCGTCGTTGCACCGTCTGATGCCCCGCGAGTGGCGGCAATCATGCGTGAACGGGAAACGTCATTGAAGGTTGAGTCTTTAAACTCGGTGCGACCATAGCTGAAGGTCGAGTCCCACTTCCAATCTGAGAAGACAGTACCATCTAAGCCCGTCACAAACTGGAACATCTTGTTGTTATGGTCTTGCTGGCGCACGCCGACTTCAAGCATCCGCTTTCTGAACACGAAATTGGCCGTAGGATCAGTACGTCCGGCAAGTAGTGAAGCAAAGCTGGCCGAAATAAACGGATTGTCAATCGGAACACTCAGGCCCGTCATTGGCGTCGGTGCCAATTGGCTGGAGGTGCGGTTATCCGTGAAGAAAACTTCCAATTTACCGCGAAGATTTTCGGTAAAGTCATAATGGCCCAGCAAAGACAAGCTGATACGCTCTGACGGCGACATCAGGTTATTTACCGGAGAGAAATTATACTGATCCGTTACAGGATTAGTCAGATCAAAGTCATTACAGAAACCATGGGCTTCACCGGTCGGAGTGAAGGAAATTTGTCTGTTTGTGACCGTAGGGCATCCTGTTTGCGTTGGCGTTAGCGCATAAGGATTCAAAGCCACATTGTCTGCACGACCTGATAGACCCGTCGCCGAACCACCTGCGTTTGAGTAAAATGCCCAATCGCGTTCGGCACCCAGAACCTGATCACGATCGTAATAGGATACGAATGCTGTCAGGTTCCCCTTACCGCCATCGAAATTGGTGCCCATGATCAAAGATGTATCGAATTGCTCAGCATCACCCTCGGCGCTAAGGCCATATTGGCTGGACAGTTCAATGCCTTCAAAATCGTCTTTAAGGACGAAGTTCACAACACCGGCCAAAGCGTCCGAACCGTAGGTCGCCGAAGCGCCACCGGTCATGACTTCAACACGCTTAATCAGTCGCGCTGGGATGGTGTTAAGATCGGTTGCCGATGATGCCTTAGTGGCAGGCGTCATACGGTGACCATTGACGAGCACCAAGGTACGCGAAGCACCAAGCCCCCTCAGATCAACCGTTGCCGTACCATCGGACGGGTTGTTAGAAGCTGCCGAAAAGCCAGGAACCACTTGAGGGAGCGTGTTCAAGATTTGCTCAACTGCGAGGCTGCCCGAAGCTTCAATCTGAGCCGAAGACACGGTTGTGATCGGGCTTGGGGACACAAAGTCCTTACGCGCAATACGCGAGCCTGTAACCACCACTTCCGTAACGGGTGCATCATCTGCCACCGATTGATCCTGCGCCACGGCCAAGGCCGGAATCGCAAGCATCGACAATACAGTCGAGCAGATGGTTGTCGTGACCATAAGGCCCGATTTTATAGATTTGTTTTTCACTCTTAGTCTCCGGATTATTTTTATAGGGTATTTATATACCCACCGCAGTTTCCAACATTAACTGTTGTTAATTCCAGTAAGACACTCGCGTCATAAATCCGTCAATCGTCTGACACGACTTTGCCAATTTCAAATGAAACATGTTTCAATAAAGTCACACCAGAAACAGTTGGGCGGCAGTGATCACAAAAACACGCCTAAATCTTTATTGTCACCATCAATACTATATTATTTTTATTATAATTTTCAAATAGATAATAATCTTTGGCAAAATGAGATATTACCGAACAATCAGATTAAGGCTGCTCATATCCAACTAAAGCCGCCCCATCTCAAATAGTTTCAGTGAAAATAAATTGTGGATAATGCCACACATGCGGGGCTGATATAGCCGCAAGGTACAGCTCTAACCGCCTGGATAGATTCATCATTGTCAATAACGGCTATCGGTCAATGATAGCATGAACCGCATAGGGCATAACGGGTTCTGGCGTGCAACTGGCCACAGCGATCTGCGTCACTGAAAGCAACAGAAAAGCCGCCACAATGCGCTGGGCTCGTTTTGAGACAAATATTGCAATATTAACAGCCATAGCGATACCCTTAAGATTTCCCTAAGGATGAAAAGCAATTTCCAGACCAGAAATCAGCTACATGGCTCGCAGAATTTCAACCACACGCATTACCCGCGTACAATTTCCACCTAGGTCGGATAACTCATGCCGACTGACCGAACGCACATCGGTTTTATCCGGATCAATACGAACCACTATATCAGACTTAAAACCATAGATGGGGTCGCGGTAAACCGCCTCAATCCGCCAGGGTGAGCGGCCAAAAATCATGTACCCTTCGCGCATCAGGCTGGTGGCTACCTTATCGGCAGTGATGTTCGCATTTCTCACGGGTTGCGCGCCAGAACAGGTCGCAGCATTCACATCGGAGACCGGTTTCATATCCCACTCAAACGAACTGCCTTTTGCGACCCGCGGATTATCTTCGACCGGATGAGCATCAGGCCCGCGATCCTTGATCAGCTTTTCGGAAAAAGTCAGCGGGCGCTGCCAGTCAGTCGCGACATCGTATATAGGCGGGGCCGATTTCAGCTTGCGTTCATAGACATAAAATCCGCCCAGAACACTGCCTGATAGGATGACCGCAGCCAAAGCAAAAGGCCCGGTTCGCTTCGGGGCCATAAACAATGATACCAGCAAGGCAATCAGAGCAAAAACCAGACTTATCGTCGCCAGTTTTGGCGCCCAGTTTAAGGTCAGGAGGGTAAAGCTTGTGTCGTAATCAAGATATTCGACCTTACTGCCAAATATGGCCGCACCTAGAACAAGCGGCGCACATAAACTCAGCAGCAAAGCCACAAAGGCCAGACTGAGGCCACGCTTGCGCGTTTGCGAATTGGTTTCCGACACGATTACGCACCTTACCCTTTTAAATTGCCGCGCTTCAAAGGCACAGCATTGACCTTATTGGGACGCGCGATGACGTCATTGCCATACATCGTGACGGCGAATCTAACACGGCGCGAATAGATATAATTTCACCAGAACAGCATTTTAACGCTTTGAACCAAAATAGAAATTGAACTTTTTGTGTCTAAGCCCCCACCAAGTCAAATCACCTCAACACGCGTCCATTTCGATGACAAACCCTTCACCTCAGCTTGGGAATCAGCCACCGCTTCTGTGGCGTCAGATGCATCATTTGATCGAACCGCGACCCGCCGCACCCGCTCATCACGCGGGAGATCGAGCCATACACCTTCAAAGACAACACCCGTTGTCTCGGCCAGTGCCTCCATAGCCTCCCGCGGCGACATATCTCTGAACGTTGCATCTAAGATTACAGATTGCCCGGACGCCAGTACAATACCGGCAAGGCGCTTTATGTGACTATAAACCTTGTCAGTTTCCTCATGCGTGTAAGCCTCAGCAGGCAAGCGTTCAAAGGACGGCCAGTCCCACAAACGCTTGCGAATCTCGTCGCTGCGCAAAATGATTGCACCGGGTGATCGCCCCTTACCGTCCGCAATACGGCGCGCATGGGTCGTTTTTCCAGACCCCGATAAGCCACCAACAGCCATTAGACCGGCGTTATCTATTTCCAGGAACGCAATCGCCGCGTCCATATAGACCGAAGCCTGCTCAAGATCGCCGTAATGCGCGTTGACATGACAACGCACCCCTGCGCGCACCGACATATAGAGCGGTAATAACTTTAAGCCGCTATACAGACGGCCTTCATCCGCTTCATTTCGTGCGGCCTTATCCATGTAAGCATTCATGACGCGGTTTGCGGCTTGTTTATGGCCCCTAACCCACAGATCCATCAACAGAAATGCCAGATCGTACAGCACATCAATCTGACTGAGGCGCTCATTAAATTCGATGCAGTCAAACAGAACGGGCCGGCCCGCTTCGACGAATATGTTGCCCAGATGCAGGTCACCGTGGCAGCGACGCACAAAACCCTGATCAAAACGATCCTGCACAACCGATTTTACCTGCTCATAGGCTTGCGATATGCGCTGATCGTAATCCTCAACCCGCGCCGCGCCTAAATGCTGGCGAAATACGTCAATATTGCTGCGGTTCGAGTCGATCACATATTTGATATTGGCCGCGTGGGACGGGTCACGGCAGACCTCGGAGCCCGCATGAAAGTCGGCAATGACCTCACCAAGCGTCTGCATCAGATCGATATCCGGCGACCAGTCAGGGTCGCTCAGGCTTTGCTCGGCCAGCACCATAGACTGATCAAAGCGGCGCATGACCAGAACCGCCTCGCCGTCCACCTCGATCACCTCACGATAAACATCCGCGGCTGTACGCTGATTAAACTGAAGCTCCCGCTCCAAAGCTTCACGGCGACGCGGCTGTGAGGTGAAATTCAAAAAACCATAGTCTACGGATTTTTTAATTTTAAAGGCCTGATCGCCTTTTAAAACCACCACGGCACAGGATGTCGCTATAACCTTATCAGCTCCGTCAGACAGCTTGGCGATCACGGCGTCCGGTGAAGAATTGGCATCTGTCATATCTTTTTACCCAAAGCCGAATTGACCCAGAGCAGGCCTGAATACATATAGAGCGCATGCATACAGAGCTTCAGTTTCACCTCGATGCCGAGATCAAAGCCCTGATTTTTGATTGTGACGGAACTCTGGCCGACACCTTCCCCGCCCATTACCGCGCTTTTAAAGAGGCGCTTGAGATTTACAATATAAATTTTGAAACTGGTTTTTACGGTGCCAGATTGGGCTTATCGCGGTATCAACTCGTGACTGAATTAGAAGCTCATTACAAAATGCGTCTGGATGATGCTTATATCGCCAGTCGCACTGCTGAGTTGTTCCTGACGCACATTGACTCTGTTCGGCCGATTACGGTTACAACCGAACTCGTCCACCGCTTTCATGGCACATATCCGCTGGGCGTCGCATCTGGCGGCCAGAGGTCTATGGTGACAGCCTCCCTGAACGCCATAAAGCTTCTCGACCGATTTGAGACCGTCGTCACCATAGAGGATACAGGCAAGGGTAAACCTCATCCCGATCTATATCTGGCCGCTGCCGAAAACCTCAAAATCCGCCCGGAACATATTCAGGCCTTCGAAGATACTGACGAAGGCATTGAGGCGGCAACCTCTGCCGGGATGAGAGTCATGGACATCAGGCCCTATTACCAGCCAGACCCCACAACGTGGTGATCAGGGGAAAAGCCGCGCCTTATCCCAGCTATCCGAGACTGTCTGACGATTAAACTGAACACGTTCATGCAGACGAAAAGGCTTATCGCGCCAGAACTCCATGGTCAAAGGAGCCACGCGGTAGCCGGTCCAGTGCGGTGGCCGCGGGATAGACCCGACACCAAACTTTAGCGTCAGCTCCGCCACCCGTTTTTCGAGCGCAAACCGATCCGCCATCGGGCGGGATTGGTCCGACGCCCAGGCACCGATCTGAGACGCCCGCGCCCGGCTATGGAAATAGGCGTCGGCGTCAGCATCTGACACGCGGCTAACCATGCCCCGAATCCGCACCTGCCGACGCAGGCTTTTCCAGTGAAACAGCAAGGCCGCCTTGCCCGCCTGATCAAGCTGCTGGCCCTTGGCGCTATGGGTATTGGTGTAAAAAACAAATCCGTGGCGATCGAAATCTTTGAGCAACACCATGCGCACGTCCGGTAAGCCGTCTTCATCAAAGGTTGCCACGGCCACGGCGTTCGGATCGTTCGGTTCCTTTTTACCCGCCTCTTTGAGCCACTCGGCAAACAGATCAAAGGGCTCGGCCACATTGAGATCGATCTCAACCGCATTGGCTTCGTGGGCCGCACGGTATTCGTCTTCCGTAGGGCTATGCGGAATCAGCTCCGATGCCATGACCATCTCCATTACATATAGCTAACGGTGCATTAACCGCATTTTGACGCTTTTGGTGTGTCTTAGACCGGTTGCCTAAAACTGGCTAATCCAAATTTAATGGCTCTTTTCAGAATGAACAGAACCGACGCGCTCAAAATTCTGGGGCTTTGCGATCCCATCGATGAAGCCCGCATCAAAGCGGCGTTTCGCGGCCGTGTGAAAGATGCTCACCCGGACATCAATCCGACATCGGATGCTCTGCTGCGCCTGATGATCGTGGCGCGCGACATATTGCTTCAGCAGTCTGTGCCCGCATCAGTCGCCCACCACAGCCCCGCCGTAACAGATTTAGTTATCACACCCCATCAAGCTATCCATGGTGGTGAGATCGTTTGCGAAATTCCGGTTACCCTTGACATCATCGAACAGGATCAGACCGTTCAGTCCCTAAGCCACCTGCGGCACGTATCCTTGCACCTTCCCAAAGGCCTGCGACACGATGAGATTTTAGAACTTAAGGATGGCCAATTGTGTCCGGTTCAGAGTCAGCCCGCCCATACACATAACTTTCAAATTAAAATCATTCTGGATGAGCGCATTACTATCGCCGGTAATGACATATGGATGACGGTTGGTGTCAGTCCTGATATTCTGAAAAATGGCGGTCAGGCTATGGTTGAGACGCCGAACGGTACGCGGCCCATTACCCTTCAAGGCCCGGTTAAGAGCGGCTCTAGTCTTAAACTGGCAGGTGCCGGACTTCCCGCCAGAGCGGGTTTCAAAGCCGGAGACCTGCATTTGCGGCTCACCGAAAAAGAGGTTCCAAGCTTTAATGCGGCCAACCTATTGAACCGTTTCAATGCGCAGTGGGGTTAGCCCTCACGATTAAAATTTGCACGTCAAATCAATCTGGTTTAAGCGAAACCCACCTTATCGTGCCCCTTTAACGTGCCACCTTTATCGTGAGTCCCGGATACCATGTCGCACAATAGCTTTGGCCACCTTTACCGTGTCACCACCTGGGGCGAAAGCCACGGTCCGGCGCTTGGCTGCGTCATCGACGGCTGCCCTCCGGGCATCTCATTATCTGAGGCCGATCTTCAATGGGCGCTCGATCGACGCAAACCCGGCGGGTCGCGCTTTGTGACCCAGCGTCGCGAGGCCGACGAAGCTAAAATCCTGTCAGGCGTGTTTGAAGGCAAGACCACAGGCACCCCGATTTCTATCATGATCGAAAACACTGATCAGCGCTCAAAAGACTATGGCGACATCTCTAAGCAGTTCCGTCCGGGACATGCTGATTACACCTATTTCGCCAAATACGGCATCCGTGACTACCGCGGCGGCGGCAGATCTTCAGCCCGTGAAACGGCTGCCCGCGTGGCCGCTGGTGCCGTGGCGCTTAAGGTCTTGCAGAGCCAGTTTGCCGACATAAAAATCCGCGCCGCCCTGGTGCAATTGGGCGTCCATAAGATCAACCGCGACCAATGGGACTGGGCGCAGGTTGATCAAAACCCGTTCTTTTCGCCCGACGCCTCAACGGTCAAAGCGTTCGAGGATTACCTCGACGGCATACGCAAAGCAGGCTCCAGCATCGGCGCGGTGGTCGAGGTTCAGGCCGAGGGCGTACCCGCCGGCTGGGGAGCCCCTATTTACGGCAAGCTCGATTCCGATCTGGCGGCCAATCTGATGTCAATCAACGCTGTCAAAGGGGTGGAAATCGGCGAAGGCTTTAACGCCGCCACGCTTTCGGGCGAAGAAAACGCCGATGAGATGCGCATCCATGACGGGCAGCCAGAGTTTCTGTCCAATCATGCGGGCGGCATACTAGGCGGCATATCTTCGGGCCAGACAATCGTTGCCCGTATAGCCCTTAAGCCGACCTCATCGATCCTGACCGAACGCAAATCAATCGACATCGAAGGACATGAAGTCGATATCCGCACCAAGGGCCGCCACGACCCCTGCGTCGGCATCCGTGCCGTGCCGGTGGCCGAGGCCATGATGGCCTGTACACTGCTGGATGCCTGGCTTCGGCACCGCGGGCAAACCGGCGGTGGTGTTTTTAGCGTTGGTTAGAGTTGCATATTTTGCAACACAGCATGCGCAATCCCATGGCTTTCAGGGACGAACGATATCGCTATATTGGTGACAACTTCAATCGATGAAGGGCTCCAAAGCCCTTAAGGAGATTACCATGATACAGCACCGCCCCTTTGAAAAACTCTTCCATGAAAACCACGGCTGGCTTGATACGCGCCATCACTTTTCATTCGCAAGCTATCATGATCCGGACAATATGGGCTGGGGATCAATCCGTGTCTGGAATGATGATGTCATTGATTCCAAATCAGGTTTTCCGCCTCACCCTCATAGTGATATGGAAATTATTACCTATGTCCGCAAGGGCGCCATTACCCATCAGGACAATCTTGGCAACACCGGCCGCACCGAAGCTGGTGATGTGCAAGTAATGTCAGCCGGCACAGGTATCCGTCATGCGGAGTACAATCTTGAGCCGGAAACGACTGAGATTTTCCAGATCTGGGTCATGCCGGATAAGCGCGGCATTGCCCCACGCTGGGGCGCCAGGCCGTTCCCCAAAGGCGACCGGTCGGGCAAGTTCGTAACCTTAGCGTCTGGTTTTGAAACCGATGCCGATACGTTGAAAATTCAAACCCCGGCCCGCTTGTTAGGGGCCACCCTGCTCAAAGGTCAAACCGAAACCTACACGACCGAAGCCGGTCGACATATCTATCTGGTATTGGCGCAAGGACGTGTTAAGTTAAACGGACTCGAACTTGGCCCGCGTGATGGCGCTGCAATCAAGGATGAAGCCGTCCTGACGATTGAAGCTCTGGAGGATGCGGAAATCCTTTTGATGGATGCTCAATGATAGAACTTGGGATTAAACCAGTCCTGAAACCTGCGGGTTTCATTCTCTTAGTTGGCACAGCCCTGTTACTTCAGGGCTGTGTCGCCGTTGCGGTAACCGGTGCCGTCGTCGGCACGGCGGTAGGGGTTACGGGCGCGGCCGTTAAAACCACCGGCGCCGTCGTTGGAGCCGCTATCCCGGATGGCGACGACGAGAAAAAAGACAAAAAGAAAAAAGACAAAGACGAGGATTAGGCCATGCAGCATATGGGTTACTTAGCCATCGTTCTCATATGTTTAACCGCCTGCTCGCCCGCCAGTACCGACACCGCGCCTGTGGAAGACAATTCCGAACCGGCCTCGGCGCCCGCTAAGGTCAGCGCGCTACCGGCCCATAGCCTTAATGGCGTCGACCTTGATCAGCCCTTGACCCTTCTGGGCACCGAACCGTTTTGGAGCGTCACGGCCTCCCCTTCGGGTATTGTTTTCAAGCGTCCGGATGAAGCTGACATCACCTTATCTGCGGCCCCCTTTACGGTCACGGCGGACACGGCAGAATTGCGCCATGATGAACTGACGATGACCTTAACCGCAGCAACCTGTTCGGACGGCATGAGCGACCGCGCCTACCCCTTGACCGCTCAGGTCACCTATAAAGGCAAGGTCATGCAGGGCTGCGCCGCCCCAACGGCAGATTTGCAACTCAATCGGCCCTAAAAGGCTATCTTATACCCGTCATTTTATGGGTTTGAAGGCTAAGCCGCCACTGGGGATGTTTCAGACAGTACTCGATCACAGCCTGCGTATTGGCCATTTGCTCAGCCTTATCCGCCCCAAGATTATCTTTGGGTTGCAGGTAAAAGCGCTCAAAATCCAGCCCCGAAAAATCTTCCGGATCGACGCCCGCCTGCGGGTAAACCAGTTTCAGTTCCTGCCCGGAGGTTTGCTTCAGGGCATTTTGCGCCTTGGGACTTATGCATAGCCAGTCGATGCCGTTGGGGGCGACGATCGTGCCGTTCGATTCCACCGCAATAAAATATCCCGCGGCTTTGACTGCGGAAATCAAGGCCGCATCCAGTTGCAGCAGCGGCTCTCCGCCTGTAAAAACAACGGACTTCTCCGACCGTGGCAAAGCCCCCCAAAACCGGTCCAGCGCCTCGACGACATCAGCCGCGGTCATAAATTTACCGCCGCCCTCGCCGTCAGTGCCTATGAAATCGGTATCGCAAAAATTGCACAGGGCTTTGTGGCGATCCTCTTCACGGCCGCTCCACAGGTTGCAGCCAGCAAAGCGCGCAAACACCGCCACCCGCCCGGCCTGACCGCCCTCGCCCTGTAGCGTCAAGAATATTTCCTTGAAACTATACATGTTCGCTGGATCGCCATTGCTCAAACCCTGTAGCCCGCAATTCACAGGCCGGACAGGTGCCGCAACCATAACCCCAGGCGTGGCGCTCACCGCGCTGCCCCAGATAGCAGGTATGGGTTTCCTCCAGCACCAGATCGACAAGCACATCACCGCCCAGATCGTGCGTCATGGCCCAGGTCTGCGCCTTGGTGAGATACATCAGCGGCGTATCGATCCGGTATGGCCGCTCAATGCCCAGATTTAAAACGCGCTCCATGGCCTCAAGTGTATCTTTGCGGCAATCCGGATAGCCTGAAAAATCCGTCTCACACATGCCCCCGACCAGATGGTCAATCCCGCGTCGGTCCGCCACAGCGGCGGCATAGACAAAGAACACCAGATTGCGCCCCGGCACGAAGGAATTCGGCAGTCCGCGCGCTGACATCTTGATTTCCTGTACCCGCGTCAGCGACGATTCGGCCACCGCCCCAAAGCCCTTAAGATCGACCACATGGTCTTCCCCCAAACGACTGGCCGCCGGGAAAACATCGCGGATTTTATTAAGGACATTCAATCGCGTCGTCATTTCGATATCGTGACGTTGACCGTAATCAAAGCCAACGGTCTCAACACGCTCGAAATGCGTCAGCGCCCACGCCAGACAGGCGGTCGAATCCTGCCCCCCGGAAAACAACACCAGAGCCGACCTATCAGCCGCAATACTATCCAGTTCGTGTGCCATGAACCTTGGGCCCCTTAACAATACGCTTGCATTTAAAAGTGGCCTTTAAGAGCCTGTGAGCGCCGTTTGGCAAGGCTTTTATAAACGTCAGCACGCTAATTATTTGACCTAAACGTCAACTTAAGTTAAAATCAATATATGAACAACCCGACCTCTTCATTTTCGGATATGTTCGCGGCCATCATAGACGGCACGCCCTATATGCAGGCCATCGGCGCCTATTATATAGGCAAGTCCCAAGATGGCGTCAGCATGGGGTTAGCTTACCGTGATGATCTTGTGGGCGATCCGCAATCCGGAGTTCTGGCCGGCGGCGTCCTGACCGCCATGCTTGATCATGGCTGCGGGCTGGCGGTCTGGGATCGCCTTGATGAATTCAAACCCATTGCCACGCTTGATCTGCGTATAGACTACATGCGCGCAGCCAAACCGGGGAAGGATCTGATCATAACCGCCAAATGTTATAAACTAACCAGGTCCATAGGGTTTGTACGTGCCTTCGCCTACGAAGAAACTGTTGATGATCCGATAGCGGCCGCCCAAGCCGCGTTTGTCATAACATCCGCTCCAACCACGGTGCCGGCGCTATGACACGATCAGAGTCCTGTCGCACAATATTGCAGTCCATACCCTTTGCGCGCTTCCTGAACGTAAGCATGGAACTTGCCGGGAATGAGCTGACGCTCAAACTGCCGTTCGATGACAAACTTATCGGTAATCCGGTTTTACCAGCTCTGCACGGCGGTGTTATTGGCGCCTTCATGGAAATGGCCGCCATGACACAATTGTCGGTGAATGAAAATTATAGCCATCTCCCCAAACCCATCAATGTCAGCGTCCAGTACCTGAGAAGTGGAAAAGCGTTAGATACCTTTGCCCGTGCACATTTAAACCGTGTCGGGCGCTCGATTGCCAATGTCGAAGTCATTGCATGGCAGGATAATAAGAACCTGCCTATAGCTACACTGCAAAGTCACTTCCTTTTAAACATGTAGCTCAGATTGCATTTTTCTCAATTGCTCTTTTTACGATTATAATCAACCATGATCCCGCCAGAGTTGAATTTTGGTGATTCGTATTGAGCTTTTCGGCCCAACTTACAGGGCCCTTAAAATTGAGGAGTTATGCATGTCCCGTGAACATAAAATCACCGTCGCTAAGGGCGTAACCAGCCAACTGCACATCACTGAGGAAGCCATAGACACCGCACTATCAGAAGCCGCGCAACTCATTGAAAGTTACGTAACTTCTCGTCGCTCAATTCACATGTCAACCTTGATGGGAAATGATGTTCATGAGCACACCCTTAAGGCGATGATCGCGCTCAACACAGCTCAAACCCATATGGGACAAGCTCACGAAGCGCTTAAGGATATAAAAAACCATATCGGTCTTCGTACCGTTGCGGTCGGGCCAATTCTCGACAAGCCTGAAAAAGACCCCAAGCCCACACAGGGCAGTCTTCAACCTTTAAGCGAACAAGCTTAATCTGAGCCCCCCCTGATCAAGGCACAACCTTAAACACATCTACGGTCTGGATTTAATCCGAGAATCGTCCGGATATATAATTGTGCCTATCAGGGGGGATGCGGTGCTTCAGTTGTTCGATGCACGTTTAGGAACGATTATCATCTTGGCGGTATGCTGTCTGGCGATTGGGTTTGGCTCAAACAAAGAGCGAACCGGAGGCGCAATATATCTTCCGGCTTGCGGTCTGGTTCTGGTCACACAGCAGTTTTTTCCTGCGGGATTAAGTTACACGCTCATCACACTGGACGTTATATGTCTGATAGCCTTTATAATGTTGTCCTGGAAATCTGCGCACCCCTGGCCCGTCTGGGCCTGCTTTTGCCAGGCCATCATCGTGACCCTGCATATCGCCTACGCCAACCTATCGCCACCAGCCAATTCCGCGGCCAGTCAATGGGCTTATTACACCGTCAGGGCCGCTTCGGGGTACGGTGTGCTTACGGCCTTACTGATAGGAACTTTGTCCGCCATTCGCATCAAAATCGCGATTAAGAGACAAAATTCCCACATTTAGGTTGACATTCCTAACCTCAAAACTAAAATCGGCATATTGAGGTTACCGATGTCATTGTCACACGCACATATCTGGGCGGCCATTGACGCCCTCGCCGAAAGGATGATGACGACGCCCTCTGGCCTTGCGCGCATGGCAGGTCTTGACCCCACCAGCTTCAATAAATCCAAACGCCTGTCGACCGAGCAACCGCCGCGACCGCGCTGGCCATCTACTGAGAGCCTGTCAAAACTCCTGAGTGCCACCGGTATTAAGTTCTCGGAATTTGCGCTATTGGCCGAAGGGCGCTCCAAAGGTCAGGGCATCCCGCTCATTGGCATGGCACAGGCCGGAAGCGACGGCCTGTTTGATGATCTGGGCTACCCCTTGGGTCAGGGCTGGGATGAAATCAATTTTCCAGAAGACCACACCGGCCTTTATGCGCTCGAAATCTCAGGCGATTCCATGCTGCCGCTATATCGTGACGGGGATCGTATTCTGGTCGACCCTCATGCCGGTTCATCCTTGCGGCGCGGCGACCGGGTCGTCGTGAAAACCATTGAGGGCGAAGTCATGGCCAAGGAACTGGTCAGAGAAACCAGCCTGTCCGTAGAACTCCGCTCCCTAAACCCCAACTTCCCCAATCGGACGATTGAGCGATCCCAAATTGTCTGGATCGCCCGCATCGTCTGGGCCAGCCAGTAAGGGGGGAGCGCTCAAATAGCAAGGCGGTAGCGCAAAATATGCCTTAATCCTGAACCTGGGCCCGCGGACACGACGCAAACACCCTGTCTTTATACCAACTCGCCGTTAATGCCCTGATCCAGCAAGGCGATGGTGCGCTCTAACCCGAAAATAGCGACAAACGACCCAAAGCGCGGCCCTTGGGATTGCCCCAAAAGTACTTCATACAACGCCTGAAACCATGCCCGCAAAGGCTCGAATTCGTGCGCTTTTCCGACTTCGAAGACGAGGCCTTGTATGATCTCCGCGTCGCGGGTTTCAGGGTCAAGCGCCGCAAACCGCGCCCGCAAATCCTTAAGCGCCGCCAGCTCATTTTCATCCGGCAAACGGAAAGTTTTGGCCGGTTTTACGAAGTCTTCGAAATAGTTAAGCGCATAGCCTGCCAGACGATCAAGCAGCGGCTCTGACTCCGGTGTCGCACCGGGGATATAGGCGCGCAGGAAGCCCCAAAGGGTCTCCTTGTCCGAGGCATTGGCGGCCGACACCAGATTGAGCATAAGCCCAAAGGTCACCGGCATGGCCTTTTGCGGCACATCACGACGGTGGACATACCAGACCGGGTTTTCGATCTGCTTTTCGGCTTCCTGCTTTGGGTAAGCCTCTAGCTGTTGCAGATATTCATCCGTCGCCCGCGGAATGACGTCGAAATAAAGCTTCTTGGCCGACTTGGGCGACTGGAACATGTAATAGGCTAGGGATTCCGGCGCACCATAGCGCAACCAATCTTCCATCGTCAGGCCGTTACCCTTGGACTTGGAAATCTTTTGGCCAGCTTCGTCCAGAAACAGTTCGTAATTGAACCCTTCGGGCGGCACACCGTCCAGAACCTTACATATCTGGGAGGAGACCTTAACCGAGTCGATCAGGTCCTTGCCGGCCATTTCGTAATCGACCCCAAGGGCCGCCCAGCGCATCGCCCAATCGGGCTTCCACTGCATTTTGACATGGCCGCTGGTGACCGGGATTTCAAACCGCTCACCATCTTCTTCAAACACAATCGTGCCCTTGGACACATTGCGCTCTAATGTCGGCACTTGCAGCACATTGCCGGTCTTAGGCGATACCGGCAGGAAGCAGCTATAGGTCGCCCGACGATCAGGCCCAAGCGTCGGCAGCATAACCGCCTGAATCCGGTCAAACCGCTCCAGCGCCAGTAGCAGCTTTTCGTCGAACATCCCGCCTTTGTAGCAGTCGGTTGAGGACATAAACTCGTACTCAAAACCGAAGCCGTCAAGGAAAGCCCGCAAACGGGCATTGTTATGCGCCCCAAAGCTTGCGTGCGTGCCGAACGGATCGCGCACCACGGTCAGGGGCTTATTGAGGTCTTCGCGCAAAATCTCAGAATTCGGGATACCGTCAGGAACCTTACGCAGGCCGTCCATATCGTCCGAAAACGCAATCAGCCGCGTGTGCCATGCGCCATCGGTCAGGGCTTCAAAGGCCTGACGCACCATGGTCGTGCGCGCCACTTCGCCAAAGGTGCCAATATGCGGCAACCCCGATGGCCCGTAACCCGTTTCAAATATGACCGCACGCCCCAAGCCCTCAAAGGTTTTGAGGGCTTCATCGGCTTTACCCGCCTGAATGAGTTCCAGCGCCCGTTTCTGATCCCCGGCATCCTTCAGACGCATTTTAAGAACACGCATCAGGGTGGCCCTGGCTTGTTCAAAGGGCCATGCGCGGCCCGCGTGTGCGAGGATCGATAACGGTTGGGACATAATCTTAAGTTTATTCCATAAACAAAAACGGGCTTTGGCTTTAAGCCGCCCGCACACAGGCGTCAAATACTAATGACGCAATCCCGTTTGCCCCGCCATTGACCCGGCGGCAACAAAGCTTTGTGATCATCTTGACGGCTCTGAAAAATGGGCATACATCTTGACGTTAACGTCAATGTAAACAAAAGACCGATGGAAACGCCGCATACCCTTGATACCGGTGAAAAACCCCGCACCTATTCCATTCGCCAGTTGTCGAAGGAATTCGATGTCACCGCGCGCGCCCTTAGATTTTATGAGGATAAGGGCCTGATCTCGCCTGAGCGCAAAGGCCAGACCCGCATCTATTCCGCGCGTGATCGGGCTCGCCTTCAGCTCATCCTGCGCGGCAAGAGACTGGGCTTTTCCCTTGTTGAAATTCATGAAATTCTGGATCTCTACACGCCCAAGGATCGCGGTGCCCAGCAGATCAGAGCCACCCTTTCCAAATATCGCACCCAGATTGAAAACCTCAAGCGCCAGCGCGAAGATCTGGAAGGCGCCATTCACGATATGCAAAATGGTTGCGCGTGGATGGAAGATGAATTGAAAAAACTCGAAAACAAATAACTCCGCGGCCAACATAAGGACCGCGCTACTACAGGCAGATGATCATGGCTTATACCGCCCCCGTACGCGACTATCAGTTTCTGTTCGATAAGGTCTTCAAAATCGATGGCCTCACTAATCTGGCGGGATTTGGTGACGCCAGCCTTGATACGGTCATGCAAATACTGGATGAGGCGGCCAAGTTCGCGCAGGATGTGGTTGCGCCGCTCAATGGCCCCGGCGATAAGCAGGGCTGCGTTCTCAATGCTGACCATAGCGTCACCGCCCCCGACGGTTATAAAGAGGCCTATCAGGCCCTGATCGAAGCGGGCTGGACGTCGCTTTCCGGATCGCCCGACTATGGCGGTCAAGGGTTGCCGCACTTCGTCAATATGGCCTTTTCGGAGTTCCTGACTGGCGCCAGTTCGGCCTTTGCCATGTATCCCGGCCTGACCGAAGGCGCGATTGCCGCCCTCACCGCAGGTGGCACGGATGAACAGAAATCGCTATACCTGCCCAAGCTGATCTCCGGCGAATGGTCAGGCACCATGAACCTGACTGAACCCCATTGCGGCACGGATCTGGGCCTTTTGCGCACGAAGGCCAAGGACAAGGGCGATGGCTCCTACGCCATCACCGGACAGAAAATCTGGATCAGCGCCGGTGAGCACGATTTCACGGGTAATATCTGCCATCTGGTGCTGGCCCGCGCCGAAGGTGCCCCCGAAGGCGTCAAGGGCATCTCGCTGTTTCTGGTGCCCAAATTTATCCCCGATGCGGACGGCAATCCGGGTGAACGCAACAGCCTGCATTGCGCCGGGTTAGAGCATAAGATGGGTATTCACGGCAATTCGACCTGCGTGATGGTCTATGAAGAGGCGACCGGCTGGCTGCTTGGTAACCTCCATGAAGGCCTGAAAATCATGTTCTACATGATGAACAACGCCCGTTTAGGTGTTGGCTTGCAGGGGCTGGCGATCGGTCATGCATCTTACGTCGCCGCCGCTGAATTCGCCAAGGATCGTCTGCAAGGCCGTGCCCTGAACGGACCCAAGTCGCCGGACAAACCGGCTGACAGCATATTGGTACACCCTGACGTTCGCCGAATGCTGCTGGAAAGCCGCAGCATTCTTGAATCTGGTCGCGCCTTCATCGCTTGGGTGGCTTTGCAGGCTGATCTGGCTCACGCCGCCGAGGATGAAAAAACCCGTGAAAAAGCCAGCGACTACATGGCGCTGCTCACACCCGTGGTTAAGGGCTATCTGACCGAAAAAGGCCTGAAGGTTACGCAAGATTCCATGCAGGTGCATGGTGGCTCCGGCTTTACCGAGCACTTCCCGGCTTCGCAATATATGCGCGATGTCCGCATTACCCTGATCTACGAAGGCACCAACGGTATTCAGGCGCTTGATCTGGTCGGGCGCAAGCTGCCGTCCAAAGGCGGTCGCGCGATCATGAGCTTCTTTGGCGAAATCGACGCCTATGTTGCCGAGCATGAAACCGGTAAAGCGCCTGAATTTGTCACCGCCCTGAAATCCACCAAGGCTAAGCTCCAGGACGCCACCATGTGGTTGATGCAAAACGGCATGACCAATCCGGATAATGCCGCGGCGGCCTCTATGGATTACCTGTGCCTGTTCGGCCTGACCTGCCTCAACTACATGTGGGCTATGATGGCTGAGGCCGCCCAAACAGAGATCGATGCGGGCTCTGATGATCCCTATTATGACACCAAACTCAAGGTCGGACGCGTCTTCCTTGAGCGCGTCTTGCCGGAAGCCGATTCGCATCTGTTGAAGCTGAAGAGCGGTTCAGAAGCCTTGATGGCCTTAGCTGATGATCAGTTTTAGCCGATTTAGGGACATTTACGCATCACAAACCCGTAAACCGGGTATCGCCACCTGAAAAAAGGGTTAACAAACCCGAACACCCTGCGTTAACTATTGCAACGCACGAAATAGTCCCGCCTTAAGCGGCTATAGGGTGTTTTTCAGGAGGGCAATATGAAGTTACCGGTTACAACCGGCGTTGGTGTATGTGTGGCTTTATGTCTTGGGGCATCAACGCACGCGCTGGCTCAGACCGCAGCCGATGCCCGTCAATTTCTGGCGTCGCCTGAATACCGGTTGCATAATAACCCTTCGATCACCTACGACGATGTTCTGGTCAAAAAAGCGCGTACCTTGATCAGTCAGCGCCAGTATAAGGCTGCGCTGAAGATCGTTGATGAACTCGATACTTTTGATGGCTTTGATACGGCCCGTATCAACTATGTGCCTGATATCGCGATCCTGGCCTTAGCGTCTGACAATGTTGATCAGTATAATTTTTTCCGCATTCTGGCATTGGATGCCGCCCGCGTCTCCACCAGCAAAACGGTATGTAAGCAGAACCCGTATTATCATCTGCAATCGGAAAGTGACGTCGCGTTTGAACGTCCCGAAGACATCACGACGCGCATCTGCTCCAGCAGCCTGACCGCCAATAAAACTGTCTCTCTGACGCCTGAGTTTGAAGCCAAGATGGCCTTTATAACGCAAACGCCGTCAGGTCCGCGCCCCTATATCGCCGAAGCCTCACCGGCACCTACGGAAGCCGCAGGGCAGCAAATCATGGTGATGTCCGTCACTGCTCTGGAGCCCGCGCCACAGCCAACTCAGAAAGCCACGGCTGAGGCGTCCACTAGCCCTGAAGTAGTCGCCCTGCCTGCGGCACCACAGCCCTACACCGTGCTTTATACAGCGCCAGCCATGGATACGCCCCCGACTAACGAAGCCAACCCTAAGCGGAAAACGCAGTGGGTTATTCCAGCTAAAGACGGTGAAGCCGAAAAGCCCTATCGGCCACGATAATATTACCCGGAAACAGTAAAAGGCCGCTCTTGATAGAGCGGCCTTTTAAAATGGTCGGAGCGACAGGATTCGAACCTGCGACCCCTTGACCCCCAGTCAAGTGCGCTACCAGGCTGCGCCACGCTCCGAAGACTGCGGCTTATAGAGAGACAAACCCGATACCGCAATCCCTTTAATAACAATTTCTGTGGGTGCGGAATTATTTCCCCAGCACAGCCGCAAGACCCGCCTTCGCCGCCTCAAGCCGAGCCAAAACCCGACTCAGTTCGGCGCGCGACGCCTCGGTCAGCAGGCCTTGCGCATACACGTCGTCCCCGGCTGAGCCCGCCGAAGAAATCGCATTTAACTCAGACTCGGCGTGATCCACCGGATAATCGGCGAAATCGTCGCCTGCCGCGGCCAGAATCGCTTTTTGCCCCTGATCCTTATAGAGCTTTTGCACCCCGCGGATGGTGTAGCCCCGATCATGCAGCAGCGCCTTAATGCCTTGCAGCAGCACTATATCCTGTGGACGATAGAACCGACGGCCACCGGCACGTTTGGTCGGGCGCACAAAGGTAAACTTCGTCTCCCAAAACCGCAGAACATGCTGCTGCACCCCAAGGGCGTCAGCCGTCTCAGAGATGGTGCGAAATGCGTGAGGGCCTTTAGTCGTCGACACTGTGGCTTATTTCCCCGACAGGGCTTTCGCGGCCCCGGCGTCCACACGCGCCTTCATGATTTGCGATGCCCGAAAGCTGATCACCCGGCGCGGATCGATAGGTGCCGATTTGCCAGTCTTTGGGTTACGCCCAACGCGCGCATTTTTGTCGCGAACCTGAAACACACCAAAGCCGGACAATTTGACGGTTTCGCCCTTTTCAAGAGACTCAATCACCAGATCGAGTGTGCGTTCAACGATCGAAGCACATTCCTGACGCGGAAGGCCAAGTTCGTTGTGTACGTCTTCGAAAAGTTCTGCGCGTGTCAGAGTTTGATTTTTCATGCGTTTTAATCCCGCCAGAGGTGAGCAGAGAACGATACCAGAATGTCAATCGGTAACCATAAGGGCCCAAGCCTTTACATTACGCAAATTCCGCATGCCGTCAAAGGCTTATAAAGGACGGATGATCAAAAACATGAGAGAAACACGATTTTACCGGTCTCAGAGCCGGATCGCCGCCGCCGCCCAGGTCAATCCACCACCCAAAGCCTCGATCAGCACCAGATCGCCAGGCTTCACGCGGCCATCGCGTACACCTTCCCACCACGCCAGCGGAATTGATGCGGCTGAGGTATTGGCGTGGGTGGCCACCGTCGAAATCACCTTATGCTCATCAAGACCAAGCCGATCCGCCACGCCCTTGAGGATGCGCTGATTGGCCTGATGGGGGATGAACCAGTCAATATCGGCTATGGAGATGTTCGATTTTTGAACCGCAGACTCTACGGCCTGAGAGATTTTATGGACCGCGTGCTTAAAGACCTGATTGCCCTGCATACGGATCTTGCCCGCCCGGAAATCAGAATCGAATACGCCACCATCGACATATAACAAATCCGTTTTCGTACCGTCGCATTGCAAATCGAAGCCCAAAATCCCGCGATCCTGCGGCGTCCCCTCGCCTTCGACCGGCTCCAGTATCACCGCGCCAGCACCATCTCCAAACAGAATACAGGTGCCACGATCGGTATAGTCAATAATACGGCTCATGACTTCGGCACCGATGACCAGCGCACACTTAGACAGGCCACGCGCCACAAAACCATCGGCGACACTTAAGGCGTAGACAAATCCAGAACATACGGCCTGCACGTCAAATGCCGCCCCTGCAGGCACGCCTAGTTTACGCTGAACCACCGATGCCGTTGATGGAAATGTCATGTCGGGTGTCGTGGTCGCAACGATGATCAGGTCAATCTGATCCGCAGACCTACCCGCAGCCTCCAACGCAACCTTAGCCGCTTCAACAGCCAGATCACTGGTGACCTGATTCTCGGCAGCCTTATGGCGCTGGGTAATGCCGGTACGCTCACGTATCCACGCATCGGACGTATCAACCATGCGGGCGAAATCGTTATTGGTCAGGATATGTTCCGGCAGATAGCCGCCAACGCCAGTGACGGCCGTTCTCAAAATACGCATATTCACGAAACTTTTGTCCCTTCAACCGCCAGACCGGCTTCCGGTGCGACGACCTTGTGTTTGCCCGTTGCCGACGCTGGGTCGGGTACAGGTGGCATGGCCTCAGACAGATGAGCCAGAGCCGTCTTGATATCATCTTCATAGGATGAGGCCGCCAAAGACACAGCAACGCTTACCGCATTTGAAAATGCCCAGGCCTCCGCCCCGCCATGGCTTTTGATCACGATCCCTTTCAGGCCCAGCAACGGCCCGCCGTTGGATGCGCCCGGATCGACCCGCTTGGCCATGACCTTAAGTGCGGATGATGCCAGCAGCGCCCCAAACATGGCAAAAGGTGATGACTTAAACGCATCCCGTAACAGGCTTTTGATAAACCGCGCCGCACCTTCGGCGGTTTTCAGAGCAATATTGCCGGTAAAGCCGTCAGTTACGACCACATCAACCTTACCGCTAAACAGGTCATCGCCTTCGACAAAGCCATAATAGTTCAGACCAAAACCGCCTTCACGCAAAAGGCGGTGGGCTTCGCGTACCTCTTCGTGGCCCTTCACGTCTTCTGAGCCGACGTTGAGAATGCCAATTTTCGGGTTTTGCACGCCTCGAACCGCCCGGTGAAAGGCCGCACCCATGATGGCAAACTCAATAAGCTGGTGCGCGTCAGAGGTGACATTGGCCCCGACATCCAGAACCGTGCCCATGCCGCCGCTGTTGGGCCACCCGCAGGCAATGGCGGGACGCTCCAAATCTTCGGCCACCATCTTTAGAATCATGCGCGACATGGCCATCAGGGCACCGGTATTACCGGCCGAGACTATGGCGCGCGCCTCTTTGGTTTTAACCGAGGTGATGGCGTTAAACAGGCTCGTGCCTTTGCGACGGATAGCCTGAGCGGGCTTTTCATCCATGGCAATGGACTGATCCGTGTGAACGATGGTGGCCACAGACTTAAGCTCAGGGTGACGCTCCAGCTCAGGCCGGATTTGCGCTTCATCGCCGTGCAGCAGAAAGTGGAGATTATGCGTTCCAGCTTCGCGTTTCAGGGCTTGCGCCGCCCCCGGAACCGTCACACGCGGGCCATGATCCCCCCCCATCGCGTCAATGGCAATGACCAGTTTCTCGTTTGAGGTGGTCGCTATTGTGTCAGACTTGCTTGTCAAAGGACCAGAGACCCCATCAGTATGGTGCGAACACGCATATGCGCGTTCAAAAATCGGTGCAAACTAGCGTGCATACAAAACTATGCAAGCGCAACTTCACTCATCAGATTCGCTTAATCGAACTTGAGGCGAGACAAGGCGGCAAAAGGCGATGGTTCAGCCTCGACTTCAGGCTCTTCAAATACCGCGCCCGGCTTGCGGGCAAACGGATCATAAGCTTCACCCAGCGCCTCAATGATATAAAGTCCGAGGTCTATCCGGCCATTTTCGATAAGATCAGGCTCATCCAGATCATCGGCGGACAATTCCTGTTCACCGGTTGCCTGCGCAGACTTAGAATAGGTTTCAGCCTTGACACAATCGACCTCAAGTCTGGACGAAATTTCATGGGTAAAGGGCTCAAGCGTCGCTCCGCACTCCTGCGTCACCTCACCGGACAGCTCGACACGGATGTGCACAGTTTCGGTCTGATCATGAGATGGCTTACCGTGCGTGTGCGCATTGACCGTAAGGCTGATCAGCTCAATCATACCGAAAGCCGCCTGTATGCGGGCCCGCCGCGCTTCATCAGCCTCAAGACTAAGATCTAACCCTGCGAATGCCTTGTCAAAGGCAACCGGGTGGCTCCATAAAAGATCATCATTTTCAGGATGGACATCCGCCATATTCATACTCCACGCACCTGGCTTATTGGAAATCATCCCCAGGGTTTATACAGGTTCGTTATTCGTCTCAGCTTAAGTATGGTCAGCTTAAGGCTGGCCACACACTTTTACCATGCAACAGGTCTGATAACGACAGGGTTTTTCGAGCCCTATCGACATATTCGGCCAAATCTTCAGCCTTTGCAGCAGGAGCCGTGCCCGCGACCGCCTCATCATCCGCATAGACTGTACGTAAAATATAATCAGTCATGTGCTCCAAAGAAGCCCCCGACTCTAGCAGATCATCCCACCCCTTGATGCGGGCATAAACAACCTTGCCCAATGCCTTCATCTTTTTAGCCACGCTAAGGTCACCGACGCCCTGCTCGCGCATGGTATCATCAAGTCCGCGCAGCAGAGAATCAAACAGCGCCTGAGCGGTTTCTTTAGCCTGTTCATGGTGGGGATCGGATACAGGCAGCTTCAGTGTCTGCAAAGCCAGAATCACATGCAGGCACAACAGCTCAAACCGGGCGCTGATTTCGTCCTTAACGCCGTATTCAACATAAAAAGGCACCTGCCTTGATTGCGACACACATTGCCCATACAGAATCTGACCGACGACGACGGCAGGCCGGGGCTTGAAATTTGCGAACACCGCCAAAAGTTTTTGCAACATGAGTATGGTTTGCCGTAAGATTTCGATATAAGGACTGGTGGTCGAAAGACCTAAACTTTAAGCACCGCAAGGTCAAACAGGTTCAACACGGGTATCCATGATTACGTTCAAACGCCTCATTCCTTTTGTTGCCCTTGCCGGAATTATGGCCGGTACATTGACGGCCTGCGCGCCTACGATATCCCGTCAGGGGTATTTGGTGTCCGATGTTGACCCCTCTAAGGACATCAAGGTCGGCGAAGATACCCAAACCTCAGTGCGCACTAAACTGGGGTCGCCATCTCTGACAGCATCGTTTGAACCCGGCATCTGGTACTATATCGACCAGACCTCGCGCAAAATGACCTACAAAAAGTCGGAAGTGACCAACCGTAAGGTAACGGTTATTGAATTCGACAAATCCTCGCAGGTCGTCAAGGAAGTCAAAACCCTGACGCTGGCTGATGGACGCGCCGTCGATTTCAATCAGGCCAAGACCCCTACCCGTGGCCGCGAACTGACGGCGCTTGAGCAAATCCTCGGCAACGTCGGTCGTCAGACCATTACGAACGAGGAAGATTCCAATCCCGGCGGTCAGCGTCGTCGCGAATAGGTCGCGTTTCCGCCTGAAACGGGTCTGCTTCCGACGAATAGGCAATAAAAACAACTTACAAGCAATCCAGCTTTACGTCCTCAACGTATGAGAACATAGCTGTGCGCCTTATTGTTGCGTACCGAGTAGGAGGCCGCATAGATGGCGCGATTGACTGAGATGCCGGAAACCCACGATTGTGTGGCATTGCGAGACCTGCTTGACCGACTGGGCGATCGCTGGAGCCTCCATATAATCCTGACACTCAAAGATCGTCCCAAACGCTTCAGCGAGCTTAAGCGCGAAGTCGAGGGGATATCTCAACGTATGCTGTCACTAGTGCTGCGCGCCCTGGAACGCGATGGCTTTATCGTCCACAACAGTCACCGCCATGGCTTTGCCGATTACGAACTTACGCCATTAGGCCTGTCGCTGATCCAGCCCGTGAATACGCTATGGGCCTGGGCTATCAATACGCGCAACGAAGTCCTGAACGCGCGCAAGCGTTTCGATAATGTTGCCGAGGACCAGCCGACTGAATCAGCCAAGTAAAAAAGGCCCCGCCAAAGCGGAGCCTTTTCAATTTCAGCCTGCGTGCGCCAAAACCGCCAGCATGAGCAAGGCCACAATATTGGTGATCTTGATCATCGGGTTAATGGCCGGGCCGGACGTATCCTTATAAGGGTCACCGACCGTATCGCCGGTTACCGATGCCTTATGGGCCTCGGAGCCCTTGAAATGCTTCACACCGTCCTTATCTGTAAAGCCATCTTCAAACGATTTCTTAGCATTGTCCCAGGCACCGCCGCCCGACGTCATCGAAATGGCCACAAATATGCCCGTAACGATAACCCCAAGCAGCATGGCACCTAACGCTTCGAAAGCCGGAACCGCTCCACCGATGTGATAAACCACGAAGAACAGGACGATCGGCGACAACACCGGCAGAAGCGACGGGATCACCATTTCCCGAATTGCCGCCTTGGTCAGCATATCCACGGCCCGACCGTAGTCAGGCTTTGATGTCCCCGCCATGATGCCGGGATCTTCACGGAACTGACGACGCACTTCTTCGACAACGCTTTGCGCTGCACGACCGACCGCCGTCATGCCCATGCCTGCAAACAGGTACGGCAATAGCCCACCGATCAGCAAGCCGATCACCACCCAGGGACTGGACAGAGAGAATGTCAGTTCACCAAGCCCTTCAAAGAATGATCCCGGCGCCGCATTGGCGCTGAAATATTGCAGATCGGACGTGTAAGCAGCAAAGAGAACCAGCGCCCCCAACCCGGCTGAGCCGATAGCATAGCCCTTGGTGACAGCCTTGGTGGTATTGCCCACCGCATCCAGAGCATCGGTCGTGTGACGGACGTCCTTATCAAGCCCAGCCATCTCAGCGATTCCACCTGCATTATCCGTGACCGGCCCAAAGGCATCAAGGGCGACGATCATGCCCGCTAAGGCCAGCATAGTGGTCGTGGCAATGGCAATGCCGAACAGTCCGGCCAGCAAATAACAACTGATAATCCCAAAGACGATGATGAGCGCAGGGATTGCGGTTGATTCCATCGACACCGCCAGCCCCTGAATGACATTGGTGCCGTGCCCGGTGACAGATGCCTGGGCAATGGACACCACAGGCCGCTTACCGGTGCCGGTATAATATTCCGTCACCACAATGAAGCCCGCCGTAACCGCCAACCCCACCAAACCGCAATAGAACAGGGTAAGCCCCGTAAAGGCTTGAGGCGCGCCAGCATAATTAATAGGCGTATCAAAGCCGATAAAATAATGCACAACTGCGGCCAGCGCCGCTACCGACAGCACGCCGGTCACGATCAAGCCCTTATAAAGCGCATTCATGATATTGTTGTCTTTGCCTAATTTCACAAAGAAGGTTCCGGCAATCGACGTCAGGATACAGGCCCCGCAGATGACCAGCGGCAGCACCATCATACGATCAACCCACGGCGTACCCGCAAAGAAAATGGCCGCTAGCACCATCGTTGCCACGACGGTAACGGCATAGGTTTCAAACAGATCCGCCGCCATGCCGGCACAGTCACCGACATTATCGCCAACATTATCCGCAATCGTGGCCGGATTACGGGGGTCATCTTCGGGAATACCGGCCTCGACCTTACCGACCATATCACCGCCGACATCCGCGCCCTTGGTGAAGATGCCACCGCCCAGCCGCGCAAAGATCGAAATCAGCGAAGCGCCAAATCCAAGGGCGACCAGAGCATCAATGACATCGCGACTGGTGCCGTCAAGCCCGACACCGAGGGTCAGCACGGCATAGTATCCAGTGACCGCCAAAAGGGCCCCGCCCGCCACGAACAGTCCCGTAATAGCCCCGGCACTAAAGGCCAGATCGAGCCCCTTTTGCAGGCTTTGCGACGCAGCCTGAGCGGTGCGGACATTGGCGCGCACCGATATCAGCATACCCGAAAAGCCTGCCGCACCGGACAGAACCGCACCGACCAGAAATCCTATGGCCGCCAGATTGCTTAAAAACACCCACGCCAAAACAAAAATGACCACGCCGACTAAGGCAATGGTCGTATATTGACGCTTGAGATAGGCCTGAGCCCCTTCCTGAATGGCGGCGGCGATCGCCCTCATCGCGGGCGATCCCTGATCGGCTTTCATTAGCCCAAAGGTCTGCACCACACCGAACAGCAACGCCACAACACCTGTTGCCAGCACCAGACCAATAGTGGCGCCTATGTCTGGCCCAGCCACGCTTACCAACTCTGTTGTCATTGATAACCCCTGTATTGCACTTGTTTTAATTATGAGCGGCAAACGGATCGGGATTCGCTTGCCTTTATTGGCATTTGATAGTGTTCAGATAACGTGAAACGCCCCCAACACCTTTCAAAGTGTGCCAAAACTTAACAATACATGCAAGATCAAGGGATTAATTATGCCATTTAAGTGATATGACACCTGATCACTCAGACGAATATTGTGCGACGCAACCATATTGAGGCCATCAAAAGACCTTAAAAAACCGATCACAAGGATCGGCTTTTAGCGCTCTAGCGGCGGCGGCGTTTCGGATTTTGATCTAAAATTTCAATGCTCTGGATCATACCTGCGCCCGACACCTGACTGAATTCGCCGATCATGACCTTTTTGAAGCGCGCCTCATCCAGAGTATCGCTTTTATCTGGCAGTGCAAAAGAGGTCTTATAGGCCGCCTGCATGAGTTGATTACGGAAATAGGGTTCTTTCTCGCGCAGCTTGTTGACATCAGCCTTGGCGGTAAGGTTCAGCCGTACCGTCAGAAAGATATAGTTCACCACTGACTGATTTTCAAAAACCGGTATGGCTACCGAAGACAGACGTACATATGGATCACCGGCCTCGGCGTCCTCTTTTTTAGGCGCACCCGCAGCATAAGACTCACCCGCCGAAAGCGATATGGCCGCAATAAGAGCTATAAACGTGAATTTATGAAAAGCCGACATAACGGACATTACATCCGATAATTATTGAAATTTGATGATCAGCTATGCACCCAGCCGGTGTTTTCTATTTCAACGGGCTTACCATCTGACAGTACAGTGACCTGCCCCTGATTTCTGGCCGGGTGACACTCCCCGATATCGACAAAGCCCGCTTCACACAGAGCTTTGGCGCGCTCCCCCGACGCTGTGCATAAAATCTGATAGTCATCGCCGCCACTGATCAGATCCAGCACACTGGCGCCTGATGCCATGGCCGCCCGCGCCGCCCGTGACGTTGGCACCCGGTTAAGGTCAATATCTATGTCCACCCGCGACGCCTGAGCGATGTGAGCCGCATCAGCCACCAAACCATCTGAAACATCCATTGAGGCGTGCGCATTGCTCCTTACCACGTCCGCCATATCAAGACGCGGCTGAGGCAATTGATATGCATCAACCAATTCAGCTTTAAATTCAGCCGCCAGTTCAGGATATTCCCCCTGCAAGACTTTCAGCCCCAGATAGCCCTGACCGATGGGGCCGCTAACCAGCACCCGATCACCGGCTTTCGCGCCTGCGCGCGCCACGGTCTGGCCCTTAGCTATCCGACCAAAGAGCGTTACGCTGACCATCAACGGCCCCGGCGTCGAAACCGTATCCCCCCCGAAAAGGGCTACATTGAACCTCGCCTGATCAGCCTTAAGGCCTTTAGCAAAGGTTTGTTTGGCTTCAAACGATAACCCGCGCGGCCAGGCTGTCAATAATTGATAGCCATAAGGGGCCGCACCCTTGGCGGCCAGATCAGACAGGTTTACCCGCAGCAGCTTTTGCGCGACCTTATCCAGCGGATCAGTGCTTAAAAAATGCACGCCTTCGACCATAGCATCGGTCGTAACCACCAGATCGTGCGTAGTATCGGATGGCAAAACCGCCACGTCATCCCGTAATCCGCGCGCCTCAGACATCAGGCCCGCAAGGGGCCTGAACAATCTGTCGATCACGCTGAATTCGGAATTATCCGTCATCTGACATCGCGCGCAATGCCATCAAGCGCGCCATTGACGAATTTCGCTTCGGTTTCCCCGAAAAACGCCTTGGCGATTTCGACATATTCGTTGATCACGACTTCCTTACCGATGTCTTTGCGGAAACCAAGCTCCCATGCCCCGGAGCGCAGAATGGCCCGCAATGTCGTGTCGATACGGTCCAGCCGCCACCCCGCCGCCAGACGTTCTGCTATGTTTCTATCAATAGTTGATTGCTCTTTGACGACCGTGCGAAGACCATCGGAAAAGAAATCGATGTCGCCTTCCCCCAGAGGTTCCCCCTCCAGATCGCCATCAAAGCGGAAATCAGAGAACTCACGAACTATGGTCTCAACACCCTGCCCGGTCAGCTCCATCTGGTAAAGCGCCTGCACCAGAACCAGTCGCGCTACAGTACGCGCCTGCTTGTCGCGGGCACTTAGGGTTTTGCCCTTAACTTCAGCTGTATTGAGGTGCTCCATGACCTCCTTAAGGCTTTGTGGCTTAGGGGACTCAGTCATGAACGCCACCGCCCAGCAGGGATTTACGCAGCGCAATCATATCAAGACAAACCTTGGCCACCGTGCCGCCCTTATCGCCTTCGGAGCGTCGTGCCCGCACCCAGGCCTGATCTTCGTCTTCGACCGTCAGAATACCGTAACCAATCGCCAGACGCTGGTTCATAGACAGATCCATCAGGCCACGGGCCGATTCCGTGCAGACATAATCATAGTGGGTGGTATCCCCGCGAATGACGCAGCCCAGAGCCACATAACCATCGTAATAACGGCCCGTTGGACGATGCGCGGCATCTTCGGCCATGGCGATCGCCGCCGGCACCTCGAACGCCCCCGGCACCGTCACCACATCGTACTCAGCCCCATAGGCTTCGAGCGCGGATTTGGCACCGGCCAGAAGCTCATCAGAAATATCATCATAAAACCGGCTTTCGACGATCAGGATGCGCAAGGGTTGTTCTTGTGACAATAGATATTCCTCAAACTAAATTTCAAAGGCGGCCGGTTAGACAATCAAGCCAGATTTTGCCAGTCAACGATTGACAATCCGTAACCTTCCAGAGCTGCTGGTTTGGGTTTTGACGATGACAAGGCAATCATATCACGAACGCCAAGATCCAAAAGAATTTGCGCGCCCACGCCGTAATCACGAAGACCGCGCGCACCGAGCCCTACCGGATCTTCAGAGGCAAACCGTGATGACAGAACCTTGGGGTCTGGATCGCGCAGCATGACCATCACTGACGGGCCATCAAACTCTGACAATGCCTTCATGGCCGCTTCGATCAGGTTCGCCCTTGAGGCTCCACCAATCCCACCCAATACATCTGAGGCGACATCAAGCTGGTGCATACGCACCAAGGTTGCCTGATGCGGCACAGGCTGGTGTTTAACCAAAGCGATATGCTCAGATTGATCAATGCGGTTGCGATAGACAAAAAGACGGAAATTACCGCCCCACTGACTCTGGAATGGCTTTTCGAGCACGCGCTCAACGAAACGCTCGGTGCGGCGACGATAAGCGATCAGATCGGCGATCGTACCGATTTTCAGGCTATGAAGCTGGGCGAACTTCACCAGATCCGGCAAGCGCGCCATCGTGCCGTCATCGTTCATGACTTCGCAAATGACACCGGCCGGGTTAAGTCCGGCCATGCGTGAAATATCGACCGCCGCTTCGGTATGACCGGCACGCACCAAAACCCCGCCATCACGCGCCACCAGCGGGAACACATGGCCGGGACTTACGATATCATGGGAATCCTTGGTCGGGTCTACGGCCACGGCAATAGTCCGCGCCCTGTCATGGGCCGATATGCCGGTCGTGACCCCTTCCTTGGCCTCGATAGCCACGGTAAAGGCTGTGCCGTTGCGCGCGCCGTTATCATGGGCCATCGGCGGCAGGCGCAATTGTCTGGCCCGCTCAGGTGTAATGGCAAGGCAAATAAGACCGCGGGCATGACGGGCCATGAAGTTGATCATATCAGGCGTCGCCATTTGGGCCGGAATGATCACATCACCTTCGTTTTCACGATCTTCGGCATCGACCAGAATATAGGGCCTGCCGTTACGCGCATCCTCAAGAATATCCTCGATCGGCGAGATGGGGCTTTCGTGATCTATATTCGTCAGATCCGTTTGCGCACTGTGCAGGGTCATAATCTTAAAGTCCTTCTACGCAAAACTGTTACACAGTCTCACGCCATCTGGCGGCATAACGCGCCATGAGATCAATCTCAAGGTTTAGTTTACCCCCCTCACCGATTTGCGACAATGTCGTGTGGGTCCAGGTGTGAGGAATGATGTTGACACCAAAGACATCATCTTCGACTTCGTTGACGGTCAGCGATATGCCGTCCAGTGCGATTGAGCCTTTCGGCGCGATATAGCGATGCAGGGGACGCGGTACACGGATTTTCAGCCGATAGCTGTCACCGTCTGATTTTACGCTGATCAACTCACCCACGCCGTCGACATGCCCGGCGACAATGTGGCCGCCCAGTTCATCACCGACCTTAAGTGCCCGCTCAAGATTGATTTTTTGCCGCAGTACCCATTGGCTCAAGGTCGTCAGGGATAGGGTTTCATTCGACACATCAACTGTAAACCGATCATCCGTTTTACTCACCACGGTCAGGCAGCATCCAGAATGGGCAATCGACGCCCCCAGATCAACCCCGCTCAGATCATAGGCCGTTCTGATTTCAAAGCGTGCGCCGCCGTCATGGCGATCCACGCCTACGACTTCGCCCATATCGGTGATAATACCCGTAAACATAAATTCTTGCCTTAGCTTAACTCGTAACTTTCCCAGAGATCATCGCCAACGGCCTGAACCCCAAGACGATTAAACCGGATCATGCCATTGATATCATCAATGTTGAGAAAACCGATCACGGATCTCGCATCCCCGCCTAAGATGGTAGCGGAGCGAAACCATTCAAGGCGATCAACAAGTCCCGCCTTAATGAAAGCAGTGGCAATCAGCCCGCCACCTTCGATAAACAGCCGCTCAATACCCGCAGCAGCCAAAGCATTTATGGCCTGAAGAATATCGACACGCTGATGAAAGGAAGCGACCTTAATGGCCTTGACCCCGGCCGCCTGAATTTCAGGATTTAGGTCGTGGGTCGTCACCACCCAGGTCGGGATCACGCGCGCCGTCTGCACCAGTTTGGACTGTAGCGGGATGCGGCCTTTGGAATCAAACACGATGCGCGTCGGCTGAAAGCCTTCATAGCCTTGCAGGCGCACCGTCAGTTCCGGATCATCCTTGATGACCGTCTCAATCCCCACCAGTACGGCGTCGTGACCGGCGCGCAATTCATGGACACACCGGCGCGCCTCTTCACCCGTAATCCAGCGACTCTGGCCAGACGCCGTCGCGATACGACCATCCAGAGTCGTCGCCAGCTTAAGGGTGATAAAGGGGCGATCCATCAGGCATCATCGGTCGGCGACAGATCCTGCTCGCCTAAGCCCCGCTTAATCTCAACCGGGTCTTTCAGAGTCGGGTTCCCCGGCGGGCTGCTGGTAGGCACACTGACCTCAAAACCATCATGATCAAGGCCTTCGTCCCCAAGGAATCGCGCAAAATCAGAGGTTTCCTTGAAGTCGCGATAGACCGACGCATAACGGACATAGGCCACGACATCGAGCGAGCGCAAGGCCTTCATCACCAACTCCCCCACCACATCGGAGTTGATATCGGTTTCGCCCATGCTTTCCAACTGGCGCACAATGCCGGAAACCATACGGTCCAGACGCTCCTGATCCACAGGTCGCTTGCGAAGCGCCAGTGAAATTGAGCGCTCCAGCTTGGCCCGGTCAAACGGTGTGCGACGACCAGAACGCTTGACGATCATCAGGTCGCGCAGTTGCACCCGCTCAAAGGTCGTAAAGCGACCACCACATTCATTACATGACCGGCGGCGGCGGATGGCTGCCCCATCCTCACTGGGACGGGAATCTTTGACCTGGGTTTCGGGATTACCGCAGAAGGGGCAGCGCATAACTAGCCTTTATTCATAAATAGGAAAGCGAGCCGTCAGGGCCTTAACTTTTTCGAGCACGACCGACTGAACTGCCGGATCGGGCTGGCCATCGTTTGCAGCCATACCATCAACCACATCCGCAATCAGGTTACCGATTTCACGGAACTCAGCTTCACGGAAGCCACGCGTTGTCCCGGCCGGCGTCCCCAAACGTACACCCGATGTAATGGTGAACGGCTGCGGATCAAACGGGATACCGTTCTTGTTGCAGGTAATGCCCGCGGCTTCGAGCGCGGCCTCGGTCGCCTTACCCGTCTGGCCCTTGGGGCGCAGATCAACGGACATGACATGGCTGTCGGTGCCACCGGATACAATGGCCAGACCGCGTTCGACCAAAACTTCGGCCAGCACACGGGCATTGGCCACGACCTGAGCCGCATAGGCTTTATATTCGGGCTGCAACGCCTCACCGAAGGCGACCGCCTTACCGGCAATCACATGCATTAGAGGCCCGCCTTGCAGACCGGGGAACACCGCCGAATTGATTTTTTTGCCCAGAGCTTCGTCATTGGACAGGATCATACCGCCGCGCGGTCCACGCAGGGTTTTGTGCGTCGTCGTCGTTACCACATGGGCATGAGGCAATGGGTCGGGGTACTGGCCACCCGCCACCAGACCGGCATAGTGCGCCATATCCACAAACAGATAGGCCCCAATGCTGTCGGCGATCTCACGGAAACGCTTGAAGTCGATGTGGCGGCTGTAGTTTGAAGCGCCCGCAATAATCAGTTTGGGCTTGTGTTCCTTGGCCAGCGCTTCGACCTGATCCATATCAATCAGGTGATCGTCCTCACGCACACCGTAAGGGATGACCTTGAACCACTTGCCCGACTGGTTGGCCGGAGAACCGTGAGTCAAGTGCCCGCCGCAAGCCAGATCCATACCCATATAGGTGTCACCCGGCTGAAGCAGGGTAAAGAACACCGCCTGATTGGCCTGAGCCCCGGAGTGCGGCTGCACATTGGCATAGGCGCAGTTGAACAGCTTCTTGGCGCGCTCAATCGCCAGCTTTTCAACCTCATCGACATACTCGCAACCGCCATAATATCTGCGGCCGGGATAGCCTTCGGCATATTTGTTGGTCAGAACCGACCCTTGCGCCTCAAGTACCGCTTTTGAGACGATATTTTCCGACGCGATCAGTTCAATCTCATGCTGCTGGCGGTGAAGCTCGCCCTTGATCGCCTCAAGAACCGCCGTATCCGACTGTTCGAGCGAATGGTTGAAGTATCCTTGCGGGATAAACGATGCGGCCTGGGCGGGAGCGTTCACGGGCATGATCCTGTCATCTGAAGCCGCCGTATGTCAGTTGTGCGACATACGGCCTGAAACCAAGCGTGTGTTAAACCTTAAACACAGCGATTCCAAGACAAAAAACCACCTATGTGGCGTTGCAACACAAAGCTTTAAATGAATTTGCCGGGCTTGGCGGGCGGGGTTTGGCGACGGGCGGCCAGTTTGTTCTGTAATTTCGTAATCGCCAGACTTTTGACGGCCGTTGGATTGCTGGCAGGGCCCATGGCGCTGACTTCCTCGCCCGTCGCCGGATCGACAGCCGTGACCTTGAGATAGGCGCCGTTGCGATGATATTCCAGCAGCACTTCGGACATGGGCGAGCTCTGATTCAGCGTACGCGTCTATTAAAAGCGAATCAGGCCCAAGTTCAAGCCGCCTTACGCCACGGCGGGCATACGCGCCACATTGCAGTGGCTCCACAGCTTATCCATGGCTGATACCAGTTCATCCATCATCTTATCGTCGTGATCCGGAGACGGCGTAAAGCGTAGACGCTCCGTCCCCTTGGGCACGGTCGGGTAGTTGATAGGCTGCACATAGATCGAAAAGTCATTGAGCAGCATATCCGAAATCATCTTGCAGTGATGGACATGGCCGACCAGAACCGGCACGATATGGCTGACTGACGGCAGAACCGGAATCCCGGCTTCACGGAAGCGGCGCATCAGGGTTTGTGCCCGCTCCTGATGCGCGTCGCGGCGCTCATTGTGTTCTTTGAGCCAGCGCACTGAAGCCGTGGCGCCGTCATGGCCGGCGCCACGGCTTCAGTGC
>DDPE01000094.1 GCA_002342035.1 Asticcacaulis sp. UBA2476
TTATCGGGAATCGCGACCTGATCCGCATCGGTGTTACCCGCACGCCGCGGCAAGCTATACCTTTATGGGGAACTCATACCGGAACCCGCATGGATTTTTTAGGCATGGACGTTCAAGTTAACGTGACAACGCTGAGTGACAGCGCCGAACCTGACCCCACGCCCTGAAGGAAGACCATGAAAATCAAAGCCGGCTATGAGCTGACCTATGAGTGCCCGCAGCCGACGCCCATGCTGCTGTGCCTCAATATTCACCCGTCGCGGCGGGCTGACCTGCTGACCCCGCAGCATGTGGTGTTTTCACCCGCCGTAGAATCCTGGGACTATCTCGACAGTTTCGGCAATGCCTGCACGCGGGTGACCGCCCCCGCCGGGCCGATGACCGTATCGACAGAGTTTATCATTCACGATACCGGACGGCCTGACTATGTGCCAGTGGATGCGATACAACACGACGTGCGCGATCTGCCCGATGAGGTTTTGCTCTATCTGCTGGGATCGCGCTATTGTGAGACGGATAAGCTTGGTGACATTGCCTGGAACCTGTTTGGGCATACCGCGCCGGGCTGGCCGAGGGTGCAGGCAGTGCTGGATTTTGTCCATAACCATATTCGCTTTGATTACCAATTGGCCGATAAGACCCGCAGCGCCTTTGATGGCTATCAGCAAAAGGTTGGCGTGTGTCGCGACTTTGCCCATCTGGCCCTGACCCTGTGCCGGTGCCTGAATATTCCGGCGCGCTACTGCACCGGCTATCTGGGCGATATCAAGGTTGATCCGGTGCCGGCACCGATGGATTTTTCCGGCTGGTTTGAGGTCTTTCTGGGCGGGCACTGGTATACAGCCGATGCCCGACATAATAAACCGCGCGTAGGACGTATCCTGATGGCCATTGGCCGCGATGCGACTGATGTGGCCATTTCCACCCAGTTCGGTCCGGGGGTGTTAAGTCGGTTTGAGGTGGTGACCGAAGAGGCGGAATATGCGTGACTGAGGTGGGTGCGGTAGAGGTCAGAGGTGAGGGCGGCACAAGCGAGATTGTGCTGTTGTGTGAGCATGCCTCAAATCATATCCCTGAGCGCTATAACGGTTTGGGGGTGTCTGATGCTGATCTTCAGCGCCATATCGCTTGGGATATCGGGGCGGCGGAAGTCACGCGCAGGCTGTCGGAGGCCTTAGGGGCGGTGGCGTTTCTGGGCGGTTATTCGCGGCTGCTGATCGATCTGAACCGGCCACTTGAGAGCCCAAACAGCATCGTTACGCGCTCCGAAGCCACCGACATTCCCGGCAATATCAATATTGATGATGCCGAGCGCACCTACCGGGTCGAGACGATGTTTACGCCGTACCACGCGCGGTTCACCGCTCATCTGAATGCGCGGCAGGCTAGGGGGCTGCCCACCCGTATCGTCAGCATCCATAGCTTCACGCCGGTCTATCATGGTGAGGCGCGCCAATGGCACGGCGGTGTGCTGTTCGATAAGGCGCGCGCCTATGGCGAGGCGGTGCTGGACCGTCTGCGTGAACCGGGTCTGATGCTGGGGGCCAATGTGCCGTACCAGACCAGCCGCGACGAGGATTATGGCATCCCCATCCACGGCGATGATCGCGGCCTTGAGGCCATTATGATCGAAATCCGGCAGGACCTGATCAGCGATCCCACCGGTATTGACCTATGGGCGCAACGACTTTCTAAGGCACTTTAAAGGGCGCGCATTTGATTCCAAAAACCGCTTCACACTTTTTGGCATGCGCTAACGTGACGGATTTGCGCGGGCGGCGGCACCATCCGGCAAAGCGACCTTGAACGGGCTGAACTCAGACCGCGCGGTAGGATAGTCGGTTGAGATATAGTGTGCGCCGGATTTAAGCGCCGCCTCAAACCGGCTGAGATCATTGGTGCGGGCCTCAATCGTTTCGGCATCGGCACGGGTACGGACGATAAAACCTGCCTTAACCGCCGCCAGAATCCGGTCGAACTGTTTTACCGGGTCGTTCATCGTGAAATAGGCGGTGTGGTCGGCATTTTCGCTGACTGAATTGACAAACACTGGCAATCCTTCAAGCGAGGTATGCCCGCGCATATAGACCGCGATCTTGGCCGGGCCTTCATCGAGCGCGAAAAACACCTTGCCGCGTGAGGCCTCAAGTATCGGCCAACCGCCAGCCAGCACACCGTCGCGCAGGGTTTTATGTGACCCACGCACATTGTCAGGCGTAATCAGTTTGTCCGGCCCAAAGACCTCTCGGATTTCGGCATCGAGCGCGTCAAAGGCCCCGGCATCGTAATCCAGCGCATCCGTGCCGCCGTCCACGGTTGATTTGCCGTCCTTGGCGTTCATCATGATCAGGATCGGTACATGGTCGGGGTGCGCCTCCGACCAGGCTTTGATTTGCTGCAGACACAGAACAAACGTCGCGCACTGGCTGCGGACATCGGTATCGGGCATGTGCAGCACCTTATAGCCGGGGGTGTCCATGCCGGTCGCGTCATAGACGACGCCACTTAAGCGAGGCAGGACAGGGCGGCTATATCGCCCACCGTCGGGATCATAAAGCACGTCGATTTCAAGCTGTCGCATTCCCAGATCAAGCTGATCCTTTAGCGGCAGATGGCTGTAATCCAGCGACCGCGCCGCCTGCTCAGAGCGGGTGGCAATCATAGCCAGTTCCGCCGGTGGTATGGCAACTTTGTAACTGTTGTGCGTACCAATCGCTTGCACGTCGTTCATGCGCAAACCTGACGCTGCGGAACGTTCTAAATTCTGCGCTATCGCTGATGTGGCAAGGCAGGAAAAGAACAGTGTTATGAAGGCGCGGCGCATGGTTCAACTCGTGCTGGCTGTAAATTGGTATGTGTCCGCCGTACCACGGTTACATGACAATTGAGCAAATCTGACAGCGATATCATTGGGTAAAATCGTAATTCACATAACTGCTACAAATTCGCAAAATTCCGTTCACAATTAAGCCATATTGCGCGCTCCATCCCGCCGAACCTCCCATGACGGCGGCTCAATGGAGCTTTTTATGTCGAAATCCAATGCCACCCTGCTGACGAGTGCCGCCTTTGGTGTGCTGGCGCTGTCGCTGCTCAGCGGTGCTGCTAACGCTCAGGAACAATCTTCGGAAACCGCCGTTCAGACCAATGACAGCGACGTTCAGGAAGTGGTCGTGCGCGGCTTCCGTAAGTCGATGGGCGCGGCCCGTCAGGCCAAGAAGTCCGCCAACATCACTTCGGAAACGATTGTCGCCGAAGACATGGCCAAGTTCCCGGATCTGAACCTGGCGGAATCGCTGCAACGTCTGCCGGGTGTCGCTATCAATCGTGAAGGCGGGGAAGGTCGCCGGGTCTCTCTGCGCGGTCTGGGGCCGGATTTCACCCGCGTGCAACTGAATGGCATGGAAGTGCTGGGCAATGTTGACTCGCCGATGGACAGCCGTGGTCAGACGTCACGCGACCGGGCCTTCGACTTCAACCTGTTCGCCTCTGATCTGTTCAAAAAGGTTGAGGTGCGCAAGTCGTTCTCGGCGGAGCAGGACGAAGGCGGCATGGCCGGCACCGTCGGTCTTTATACCGCCAAGCCGTTTGACTATGGCACGGGCTTTAAGGGCGCGGCCTCATTCCAGGGCGGCACCAACTCGGCCACCAAGGATTTCCAGCCGCGTTCCGCCGCACAATTCTCCTATAACTGGGACAACAAATTTGGCGCGCTGATCTCGGTCGCCTACGGTAAGCGCGACACCGAAGAGCAGGGCTACAACACCTATGGTGCCGCCACCATCAAGGCGCCAGCTAATAACGTGACCAACCTCAGCGCCGCCGATCAGGCCAAGGCCATGAACGGTGAGCTGATTTTCCAGCGCGGCAACCGTTTGTCGGTTTGGGGGTCTGAACAAGAGCGCCTCGGCATCACGTCTGCCTTCCAGTGGCGTCCGGTTGAAAACGTCACCCTGACGCTGGATGCGCTGTATGGTAAGTTCACCAACAACCGCAGCGAAAACCATCTGGCGACCCGCGCGTCGCTGGGCTCATCGTCGATCCTCGGTGTCGCCACCCCGCACTCCGGCAATCTGGTGGCTCCGGCACCGTCGCTAAATTCGATCCGCTATGATCAGTATAACTCAGTCAACTATGTTGACGCGGCCTACACCGTGTTTGCGACCGAAACCCGCCGTCAGGAAGCCGAGAACACCTTCAATCAGGTCGTCCTGACCGGTCAGTGGCAGGTGTCGGATCAATTGACGATCGACGGTCATATCGGTAAGGAAACGTCTGACTACGATCTGCCGATCTCGGACAAGTTCTATACCGAAGCCTTCGGCGGCCTCATCACCGAATATTGGGGCACGTCGGATGCGCACAACACCTATAAGTGGGATACGGCCGACGCGAACAATTACCGCGCCCACGAAATCGATTTTTCCGCTACCTATCAGACGACCGAACTGGAAAATGCCGAACTCAACGCGACCTTCGTTCAGAACGACTACCTGACCTACAAGGGCGGTGTATCGTACCGCAGTTTCTCGAACACCGGCAGTCAGTACACCAATGACGATGTCAAGAAGACCGAGTGGGAAAAAGGCACCTGGGGCACCGGGCCGGACGATAAGGTCAATGCCTATGCCATCGTCTTCGATAAGCACGACGATCAGGACTGGATCATCGTTGATTGGGACAAGGCGCTGGACCATTACGGCATAACCCGCACTGTCGCCCTGCAAAAGCCGTCAAACTATACGGTCAAGGAAGACACCACGGCGGCCTATGGTCAGATGGACTGGAACGGCGACTTTTTCGGTAAGCACATGCGCGGGAATGTCGGCGTGCGCGCCTATGAAACCGAGCTGACCTCGGATGGTTTCATGAGCGTCAAGCCATCGGCAACTCTGCCCGCCGTCGTGACCGCCGTGCAGGTGAAGAAGGAATACTCAGGCTTCCTGCCGTCCTTCAACGCCGTATTGGAACTTTCCGACAGCTTCCAGGTCCGTACCGCGGTTTCGCAAAACCTCAACCGTCCGGGCCTGACGGCCTATGCCATGCAAGGTTCGGTCAGCGAAGAAAACGGCTATGTGAAGGTCTCGGCCGGTAATCCGAACCTTGATCCCTATACCTCGGATGAGTTTGACCTGTCGGGTGAGTGGTACTTTGGCCGGGTCGGCATGCTGACCGCCGGTGTCTTCCACAAGAAGATCGACGGCTTCATCGTCAACCGCACCCTGAACAATGTCAGCTACGCCTCGACCGGCTTGCCGGAAAATCTGGTGGCAGGCGTTGTGGGTACGACCACGGTCAACGAATATACCCGTCCGGTGAACCTGAAAGACGCCAAACTGACCGGACTTGAACTGAACGCCCAGACAGACTTCTTCTTCCTGCCGGCACCGTTCAACAACTTCGGCGCCATTGCCAACATGACCTTCGTTAAGTCGGAGACGGAAAATCTGATCCGTGGCCAGTTTGTCGAGGGCTCTCTCTATGGCATGTCGGACGTCAATCATAACCTGACGATCTATTACGAAACCTCGACCTGGGGGGCGCGTATCTCCGAGAACTTCCGCTCGGACTACACCATCGATGGCGGCAGCTTTAATTCGACCACCTATATCGATGCGGCGGCCTTTTGGCAGGTCACACCACGCATCCGCCTGACGGTAGATGGGGTTAACCTGACCGATGAGCGTGAGGAGCAGGTCAACAGCTTCTATAACGGCTTTGGTCAGCAAGGCGCCAAGCGTCTGTGGAACACCACCACATCCGGCAAGACGGTATTTGTCGGCGTCAGCATGACGTTTTAATTAAGCTCACCCCAAAGTTATTGGCCGTTGGCCAAAATATTTTGGGGTGGGATAAGTGTAAGAAAGAAACGCCCCCGAAGTTCAGGCTTCGGGGGTATTTTATTATGTATACTCCCCCGGCACGCCGGGGGGGGGTGGCTGTGAAGCGTAGCGAGCAGACGGAGGGGGGCTATTTCACCTCAACAAACACTGGATTGGAATAGACCCACAGATCCGGCCACGGGTTTTCACCTAACGGATCGGCCTGTGGCTCTAACTCCTCGGTCGAGGTGCCGCGCAGACGGATATAGGCATCACGATCAGCTTTAAAACGGTAGCTAAGGGTGATCACCTCGCCCGTGCGCGTCCAGTCAGCGGCGGTAAAGCGCTTAACCACGCGCGTGGTCGGGTTGCTGTCGGCCTTGGGATCAGCCTTACCGGTGATATCGCCCATGATTACATCGACGCGTTTTAATTCTGGCCGGTCGCCATTGGCATTGGGGCCGGACGGATCGCGCAGCCGGACCTTAAGCGTGATCATTTGCCCGGCCTTAACCTGAGCCGTGCCGCCGATGTGGGCACCCGCGATATCCATATCCAGTTCGCTGATCAGGTCACCGGTCGCCACAAAAATCCGTCCGTGACGCAGGCCGTCCATAATATCGGCCTGATCGAATGCAGCTAAGACATAGGTCTTGGCGTACTGACCGGGCCAAAAATCTTCGCCGCCGTCTTCGACATTGCGGTGAGAATCCGACGTGGCGGTGATCCAGAACCGGCGGCCTTCACCCAAAAAAGAATCCCACACACCGCCGACCTTGGCCGTCATGATGTCAAAGCCACCATAGGTCGGTGAATTGACGTAGTAGCCGCGCTTGCGGGGACTGTCGGTGACTTTCAGCGAGGTGCCCTGATGGCCAGGCGCGCCTTCCATGCCGACGGCGACGCTTGGGGCTGTATCATGCCACGCGCGCAGTTCCCACGGCGTATGTCCATTATAGTCGGAGGCGCCTTTTGCCGAGCGCGACGGATGATGCGCAAAGACCAGCGGTTTGGGGGTGAGGCCATCCATGTCCGCCAAGGCTTTGAGCATATTTTCGGTGGTGTCGCGGGCGGGGTCATCAACCTCATGCTTGGCGTAAGCATGCTCCAGGCGGCGCAGGCGTTCGCGCTCATCGGCACCTATCGGCAGGATGATCGACGAATGATCGCCACCCGGCGTATCAAGCTCCATGCCGTAAAAGATAATCAGTTCCGGTGTGGCTTTGCGCGCCGCAACGACCTCTGGCCAGGTCTGGTCATAGTGTAGCTGCGACAACCCAAGGCCGCCGTGGTCAGTCGATACAAACCATGTCAGCCCATACTTTTGCGCCATCTCGGCATTTTTCGGGATGGTATAGATGCCGTCGGCCCCCAGAACATATTGGCCATCCTTGACCTTACCCGAAAAGCGGCTATGGACATGGTGATCCCCGGCCAGCCATTGACGTGTGGGGTCGGCCTCGGCCGCAGCCGTCATCAGGGCAATCATTGAAGTGAGGGTGGCATATAACGGGCGCATGGCGATGTCCTTATGACAGTTTGTCTTTGGCTTAGCGGCCATGTTTGACGCTTTTGTAACGCCTGGGGTAATCGCGTTACTGAGCCTACCGTGACGAAGAGCGTACTACCGCGTAATTGGGCCTTCGCTTAAGTTTATTTTTGCTCTGATGCGTGTAACAGGTAGTATAATGATTGTGTGCAGACAGGATGGCGCATCGCTATAAAGTTATAATGTATTTAATCTCAAACTATACAGGGTGCCGCCCATGATCATTCGAGCCTGAGCCATACCGGACGAGGGGGGTAGATTCGCACATCACATACGAAGGCAGCGCAATAGTGTGCAAGTTGCTCATTTGTAACACATTTGTGTCACTTTTACACCGCCCCTAACTCGCGCGTTAGCGGTAACGGGGCTGATCGATTCTCTTTATGGGTGTGTAATTGTGCATGTGACAGTGGCATTGCGAAAAAAAGTCAAACGCGATTGGAATTAATTTCGTTCGCCACAATTGGGGTAAGCTGCGGACATATTTGATCTTTTATAACTTCTTTATACGGCGGTCTGTGGAATGTGGGAGAAAATGCCTTAAAAAGTCAATTTAAACACCTTGACGTTTAACGCTGGCACGGCTTTTTTAATCACAAATCACATTGTTGAGAGTAACAAAGTGATCGCCATTTGTATCTTAATGGTTCATAATGGTTTTGCATTGTGTGTGCATGAGACCCTGACAGAGCAGTTTTAGAACTCGGTATGGGTTGGTGTAACACAAAAAGATTCCTCACAGAGTCAAAGACGGGCCAAACGGTCCGGCTTTTTTTGAGGGGAGTTTAGGTTTTAACACGGGGTAAACGCTTCCCCCTTTAGTCCTTGGTCAGCCCGTAACGGGTCAGTCCTAATTCAGGAATTGGCGAAAAATGCTCGAACACAAGAAACACAACCCACTCATTGCTCTGCTCGGTGCGGCTGCACTGCTGATGAGCGCTCCCACCCTGGCCGTGGCGGCTGCGGCAACGCCAGCGGCTGAAGCGGCGGCCCCTGCGCCTGTCGAAGCGGCGGCTCCGGCTGACGACGCAGCGGCACCTGCCGAAGGCGGTCACTCCGGTCAAATCACCGTATCTTCCATGTTCATGGAAGCTGTGCCGGTCGTTAAGGCCGTCATGATCGGTCTGGTGCTGGCTTCTATCGTCTCCTGGACCCTGCTGGTTATCAAGTTCCTTGAGTTCGGTGGTCTGAACAAGGCAACCAACAACTATCTGGAAGCTTTCCGCGACGCGCGCTCGATCGCCGATATCAACCGCATCTCGGTCTCGGACGAATTTGCCGGTAACCCGCTGGCCGACATGGCCGCCGTGGCCACCGAAGAAGTCCAGATTTCGAAATCTGCTGGTCTGTCGATCTCCGGTGAACACCGTGAATCGACTCTGCACCGCGCCGAATCTTCGATCAACGCGGTTCAAGCCGGTCTGGCCAAGCGCCTGTCGGGTGGTCAGATCTTCCTCGCATCGGTCGGTTCGACCGGTCC
>DDPE01000077.1 GCA_002342035.1 Asticcacaulis sp. UBA2476
GGCAACGCCGGCCTTGGAATTGACCAGGACGGCTTCACGCGACATCAGGCAAACCCCGGCAATTACCGGCCCACCCAGCCCTGTCTGTGGAGCGGAGGGTGTTTGGGCTTGAACCGGCAGAACGGTCAGAGCCACCAGAAACGAAGATAAAATCAGGCTGTGTGTGCGGAAGATCATTACATTTTTCCTAAAAATTAAGCGGCTTTGTCTTGTGAATCTGGCGAATTCGGGCGTCGCGACTGACGCTTTACAAGGTTCTGAAAGCGTTCAAGCGAGGCCAGATGGAAATGGACAATTCCTAACCAGCCTTTGCGATGCCATTCGGTGATGATGCTTTCATCGAGTGCGGAGAACCGCTCAGGATCAATAATCAAAAAGCCATTGACGCCCAATTTTTCGCCATCGGGCAGCACGATATCGGCGCGGCGCTCGATCAGGAGGTCCTGCGCTTTCAGGGCCTCGCTAAAAGCTTCAGTCATTAGGGCATCAGCGTGAAACTGCTCACAAAACGCCAGAACCTGTTTGGTGTAGGCCGACGGTTCATCGCCTTCAAACAGGGCTATGCCTTCGTCAGCACTATCGGTCACTCTTGGACTGGCGACGTCAAGGACCATGGCAAAACCCTTGTCTTCCTCAAGCCGCAGGGTGCTGAACGGATAGCGGCGGGCATAGGCTGGAATATAGGCGTCTTCGTCCCAGGACCCGTCGCCTACGAACAGGNNTCTGGTTTTGCAACCCCATAAGGGCGACCGGTGCTAAGGTCTGCACCGCAAACAGAACCGGATAATCGCGGGCTGCAAAGGCAAACTCACTTACCATCAGCGGAATACAGACGGTATCGGCGGCAAAACTATAGTCGCCGTCCTTAATCCGCAAGGCGCCGTGTATGCCTGACGCAAGTGGTTGAGGTTTTTGGTAAAACAGCGGAAGGCCGGTTGGCTTGGTAACGGTGTCAGACATAAATAAACTCCTGCATAATCATGAGAGGTGTCGCCGGGGCCGCAAGACTGCGGGCCACCGGCTTACTTTTCTTTTCAACCCTGAACCCGCTCCAGACGGATTGAGCGCGGCCCGACACGAATGGCCGTGAGGCCCTCGTTTTTAAGCAGACACTCCAGGGCTTCACCGGCAGTCATCTTGCCGCTCAAAGCGGGTGCCATACGGTTTCTTAAAACCGCGGAGTCGTAGATGATCGTCATTCCGGAAAACTGCCCTACACTGCGGATGGCATCGTCCAGCATCAGGGCCGGCAGTTTAAAGTCGATGCGCGGTTCGACATAACGCACGGCGACCTTGACCGGTGTGAAGCTTGGGGCCTCACTTGAGACCGGCGCTTGAGGCTGAACGTTGTTGTCATCAGGGCACGGATTTTCATCTGTGCCGCACACTTCTTCTTCGTCAGACCCCGTTGCCTTCACTTCGATCAGCGATGGCGGAACGATCGATTTGTCCTTCTGAACATTTGAAATCGCATCTTTCAGAGATTTGGCCACCAGATCGTTCGTGGACGACAAACCGATATCGAGCGAGGTTGGTGGCGCTGCCGGCGGTATCGGCAGGCCAGATGTCACCCCACCGACGTCGATGTTATCAGCACCAAGGATTTCAACAGCGAAGACGTTGAAGTTACCCGCGACACGGATACCGGCATCACCGGCGTCCACCACCCCGGCCGGTGCGATCAGATCGACGTCGGCGGGCGGCGTACCGTCCTGGGTGGACAAGGTTCCGATACCTGCGCCGGTGGGCAGACCTGCGGGCTCACGCTTCATGCGCGCCAGAAGGTCCAGGCCATAGTCAAAGAAGGCCGGGCTGAGCGAGGTTTGTGCACCCTTACCCGCCGCGATATCGCCCCATGATGACCAGATCATGACATTGCCGCCCTTTGCCGTCAGAAGACGCGACTGGTTCAGGGTCACACTGGCGTGGGTCAGAACATTGATCTCACCGCCATCGGTGGTCAGAACACCGGCGCGTTGAGCGTTGCCACGGTCGTCCTCATAGCGCTGGCTTGTTGGATTATAGACCTGCACTGGCTTGCCCGTCGCCGGATCAATCGTCGGCTGGCCGGTCTCGCTCGGCAAGGCCGAAACGTTGGCCATGGTCATGGCGCCGCCGGGCAGGACGAACTCTATCTTGCCGCCACCGCTTGAGATGACACGGCTGGCATAGGTTTCGAAGTCACCTTTCCAGAGCGATTCACCTTCAGCCAGAGTTTCAATGGTCTCTTTTTGAGCACCGGGGAACAGGGTCTCTATCGCCTTATAGCCGCGGAAGGTGGTGTTGTAGCGCTCATTATCCGCGTCATTGGCTTCGCGGCCGGTGGTGCGCAGCTCTAAGAACAGAACACTACGGAAGTAAGGCGTCTTGTAATCGGACGGCAGAGCCTTCCAATAGGTCCAGGCCGTGTCGAGATAGGCGACCTCTTCAGCCCGTGTTTCCAGAGGCGTAAGGCCCTGCAAACGACGGACATAGTTAACCAGGCCCTCACGCGGTTCCGGCACGGCAAACTCACCCGTGGCCCCTTTGGCGCGATCATATTCGCGGTCAAACAGATAGAGCGACTTACCCGTATCGTCCTTGAGGTAATCGGCCATCTCACCGGCTTTTTCCGGATTGAGATAGGCGTCTTCAAAGGCATCATAGGATGGCTTCTGGTTGAAACCGGCGCTGATGGCGATATCAGCCGCCTTCTCTTCCGGCTTCCAGAACTGCGCACCCGGCTCAATCGTAATGCGCTTGCTGCTGATCCCATAGCTGTTGCTTGGCAGATAGATATCCGTGCCGGCTTCGACCTCAAGACGGCCGGGGCCAGAGACGGTCAGGTGACCATAGGAGTCCACAATCCCGTCATTTGAGTCGCCGAATTGTCCCGAAATATCGAAGTAGATCCCTTTACCGGCCCGCACCAGACTGAGGTCGTTCGGGTTGTTGTGCTGGATATCATAGGACGGGAAGTAGATATTTCCACCAGCCTGGAACCACGCCTGCTTGGGCAGGTTCATAACGGTGCGTCCCGCCGTGACGATATCGCCCTTGGCGGCGTAGATGCGGACAGGCTCATGGTCACCGGCATGAAGATCCGGCAGGGCGTCGACCGAGAAATCCCTTCCGCCACCAAAGAAGTCATCGCCAACACCGGCACTGCGCAGATGTATCCGGTCTATATTTCTGACGAATGACACCGGATTGGTCGGCGTTGGCAGATAAGTCATATCCGCCTGGCTCATGAAGATACCTTCATAAATTATCGCCCCGCGTTGGTTTTTCTCAACGTCTCTTTGGCTGGTGAAGTATGCCCCATCAAGGCCACGTTCTGCATTACGTCCCTGCTCCGACTGCGTGCCGTAGCCGATAATGACGTTATTACCCGCCAGAAGCTCAAGATTGCCCTTGGCCGATGGCATCAGCATCATGCCACCCACAACCCGAACGTCGCCAGTAGCCGCAATGGCGCTGAAACTCGACGGACGCAGGTCCCAGGCCATGGAATCCCGGCCGTCGTCAACCGCATCAATCCGTCCGTAGTACCACAGGGGTGAAGCGCCCGGATTAGGCACATTGCTGCCGGAACTATAGAAGGCAATGGAGGTGTTGAGGCCGTTGTTCCAGACATTGACATCACCACCCGCAGAGAACAGGCGCACACTGGCTTCGTCGGTGTAGCTGAGGAAGTTCCAGCCACGATATTCAGACACTGCGCCTGCAAGCAACGGATCCATGACCCCGTCAATGTTCAGATCGCCACCGCTCTTGATGTCGAACTGACCCGATGAGGTGAAGAACATCGAATAGACGTCGTATTCAGGGCTTTTGCCGCGTGGATCATAGTGCAGGTAGCAGGTCGGGCTATTAGAGAATGTGCAGGACGGGTCGTAGAACACCTTGGCCTTGGAGCCCGCTGTGAAGCTGCCGCCTGCGGTCAGGTCGCCCTCGCCGTCCGCCACATAAAAGACGCCGCCCTTGATGTTACCGCCCGCTCTCAGGCTGAGATTACCGCCGCCGGTCAAGGTCAGGGCAATGGCATCGCCTGATCCGGTGTTGCCGGTAACGCGGCCGCTGTTGGGGATGCTGACACCAAGGTTATCGATGTCGCCGCCCGCGTCGATGGCGATATTACCGCCACCCAGAGCGCCAATGCCGCCCTGGAACAGACTGTAATCTACCCACCATGACGTCTGATCATACGCACGGTCAGGAGCAGATGCGAACAATCCGGTCGTCTCGTCGAGGCTTCGACGCTGGAACAGATAGCCGGACGGCAGTTGCGGAGTCTGCGAACTGGCGAGGATATCGCCACTGACCCGCAAGGTGACATCGCCGCCGCCTTCGC
>DDPE01000070.1 GCA_002342035.1 Asticcacaulis sp. UBA2476
CGGGCGATCTGGTCGTCCTGTGCGGCCTTTCCCTGCGCCAGACGGGTCGTCAGCGCCGTGGTCAAAATCCCCGACACAATAAGACGCTTGGAATAGTGGTTTTCATCCAACGCCTGATCGCCAGCTTTACGCCAGATCATGTCGGCGCTGTCCCAGACCAAAGATTTCAGCAATCCCAGATGCTGCGGCAGCATCAGATAGCCAAACAGGCGGTGCGTGACCGATTCTTCAAACACTGCCTGATCAAGGCGTGTCGTCAGAAGGAACGCGATCTTCTCACGCACTTTCATGCCCGTCATGTCGGTGGCCTCAACCACAGCCAGCCACGCCGCATCATGGCTGCGCCACAGTACAGCCGCGATATCGCGCGGTCCGTTAGGGCAGATCAGGTCGGATTCGGCGGGTGTCAGGCCGATATGGGTGGCGGCGCGGCGCAAACTGGTGCTATTGAGGCCCAGATCCGGCATCAATTTCGCGGTGGCGGCAGCCAGATCGGCTTCGAGGGCTTTGAGGGGTGAGGTCGTCATAGCCCCAAAGATACCCCTAAACCCCCGTCGCGCCAAGGGATTGGTAGCCGTGTGCGGCATTATGGCAAATTTCGCGCGAAATGCGCTTTTTCTTGTGCCAGTTTGGCTAGACTCCTTGGTTGGGTTGTTGTATGTGCACTCCCCTACATGCCCGCAGACTGGTGTTTGCGGGTTTTCAGATTTTAATTGACCACGGTTGCTATCGCTTCATTCAGAGGGGCTGGTCGTAACCAGTCGCCGATCCGGGCAAGCCCCTCGGCATCAAGCAAGAATGGAGAGATTCCTCTGGTTCAGATTTTTGTCCGTGACAACAACGTCGATCAGGCCCTGAAAGCCCTCAAGAAGAAGATGCAGCGTGAAGGTTCCTTCCGCGAAATGAAGCGTCACGTACACTATGAGAAGCCCTCCGAGAAGCGCGCCCGTCAGCAGGCTGAAGCCGTGCGTCGCGCCCGCAAGCTGGCCCGCAAGCGTCTTCAGCGCGAAGGTGGCGCGCCTATGCCCGCCCGCCCAGCGCGCGCTTAAGCCCTACGCATTCAGTTGCTAAGATAAAAGCGTTGTGATCATCTGGTTGCAACGCTTTTTCTATGAGTTATTTTAGTCCCTCGCCGGGCGGGGGCTCCGCCCCCTTGGCCGCCGCCCTATTGGTCGCTCCTTTAGTGGCGATCTGAAATGCTTTAAGGATTTGAGACGCAGCCCATGTCCAACGATGCCCCTGACGCTATCCCTGAGCCCGGCGAGTTCGAACTGGCCATCCGCTCGATCGCCATGCCATCCGATACCAATCCGGCGGGCGATATCTTCGGCGGCTGGCTGATGTCGCAGATGGACCTGGCGGCGGGCAATGTCGCCGGCCGGCGTGCGCGGGGCCGGTGCGCCACCGTGGCGGTTGACCGGATCGTGTTTCTGACGCCGGTGCATGTCGGGGATGAAGTGACGGTCTATGCGCGCCTGATCTCCACCGGTCGCACGTCGATGAAGTTTGAGGTCGAAGCCTATCGCCGCTCCCGCGACGGCGATGAGCGCATCAAGGTGACCGAAGCGGTATTTACCTTTGTGGCGATTGATTCCGGCGGCCGCCCGCGGCCTCTGCCGCATCATTAAATTGTGCAGGGTGCCGCTTTTGCAGTTCCCCTTCTGGTAAACAAACAATTGACCGCAACCCAAAGCCCTGACATCTTGGCGGTTCAAGAATGTGCCCAAAATAGGGCGAGCCTGTAACCCTAAGCGTACAGGTTGTGGGGGTGAGAAAACCTATGGCTCAGACAAGTTTTAGCGATGTGATGCGGCGCTGGCTGCTGGAGTGGGATGACGAAAAGACCCGTCGCGCTTTGGTGAGTACGCTGGCGGTTTTGCTCGGCTTGCTGCTGGGGATGGTGCTTCAGACCATTTTCAAGGAAGTGGGCGACTATCTGTTTCCGCCGCCGCCGCTGCTGGACATGGTCACCCCCGAAGAGCGGCTGGAGCTGATGAGCACCATACCGTCGGCTGCCTTTGTCATTACGCTGGTGTCGTGGGCGGTTGGAGCCCTGTTTGGGGCCTATGTGGCGGTACGGGTCGCCAAGACCGGACAATATCCCGGCTGGATCGTCGGCATATTGCTGTTTGCCGGTGATATGATGACGATCATTTCCACGCCCCATCCGATGTGGTTCAACCTGATCAGCGTGCCGCTGGTGGCTGTGTCGGCCTTTATCGGCGCCTGGCTGGGCTATGTTGTGCTGCATCAGCAGTATGTGCGCGCCCAGCGCCGCGCTGCCGCCCGTCAGGAAATCGCTTAGGGCCTATTACGGGTTATCGATTTCGATGCGCTGAGGCACGCGCTCGAAATTGAGCGTCGCAGCCCCCGGATAATCGGACGGGTAGAAATAGGGCGTGCCTGATGGATATTCGCCCTTGGTGGTGACCGGCAAGGTTTTGACCTGACCGTTTGATAACGTGACCGTGCCTTTGCCGGCGCCGGCAAAGAACACCCGATCAGGCAGGGAAATCAGCATAGCGGCAGGGCCCGCGGCTTTTTTGCCGACGGTCTGGGTCTGGTTGACGGCCTTGGTCATGTCAGCCGCCGACAGGGTGCGGGCCGGGGCTTGCGTCGAATAGACCTTAAGCTTCATGGCCAGCGAGACATTGTTAGGGCCGGTAGCCACCACCACCGCATTGCGGTTTAGCTGCGCCAGCGTCGGCAGGGGCGTGATGCGGTTGTCGTGACCGAGGGTCAGCTTTGTGATGTTGGCGCCGTCCTTAAGCTTGAAATCGAGGGCGCTGACGGGGACATGCTTGACACGCACCACATAGGCCAACTGGATCTGATCGCGCGCCGAGGCAGGCTGGCTCAAGAAGCCTTTGAGCAGTGGAAACAGGCGCGAGGCAGGGACTTCCTTGGTTTCAACCGCACCTGCGGGGGCGGCATCAGCGATTTGAGGGGCCATAGCGACACCCAGCGCGGTCAAACCGAACATGGCGGCAGCCAGGAAAGAGGTCTGGGGGCGGGCGGCGGTTTTTGCAGTCATCATCGTTTCCATAGGTCAGTCTTTACAGTCTGGATATGACCATAGTTGGGCTGAATGGAAGATGAACCTCACATTTTGCAATCTAATGTGTATCTCGCCTTCATCGCCTCATAGCCCCAGCGGATCAAAGGCCGCAGCCGGTCGGTATCCACATCCTTCAACGATTTGAGGTAAAGGCACGATACGCTGGTCTTATACTTGCCTAAACCGTCCATAAGGTCGGGGCGTTTGGCAAATCCCGGCATGATGTAGAGTGTCAGATTGGCGGCCCGCGGCGAAAAGCCAGTCAGGGGCCAGTCGGCGGGCTTTTTCGGGTTTTTCATATCGGTGTAGCAGCCATAGCCCACAATCGACGACCCCCACATGACGGGCGGCTCTCCGGTGACCTCGGCAAACAAGGTGAGCAAAGTCTCACAATCCGCGCGCTTTTTCGGATCGGCAATACTGGCCACGAAGGCCGTCGGATCAGCATCGGTGGGTTGGGTTTTAAGCTCGGCCATGATCAGTCCTTTGAGGCCGCCGCCCCGCCACCCCAGATGGACAGGCCCAGCAGAAAGCCGAAATCGTACCAGCGCCCGATATTGGGCACAGCGTACATGCGGATGTCGTCGTTAAACAGGCTGATGACAAAGCTGATGGGGGCGATCAGCCCGTGCCACAGCCCCATCCAGAAGGCCGGTGCGCCCGGTGTGCCTGCGGGTTGATGGGCCATGCAGGCGCTTAACGTCAGGGCCGTGACCAGCACCGCGCCAAAGGTGATCAGTCGTGTGGATTTCGTCATGAACCCCTCCCGTTCGGGTGAGGATAGCGCCTAAACCTCGCTTGTGTCGAGGTCAGAACGTATGGCGGTTGGGGGCATTGCCATAAGCCACCAGATTGTCCAATATTACCGAATGACAAAGACGCGAATTATGTACATCGAAAATAAGTCCGACTCTCTGAATGGTGAGGCGTGGATAGGACGTGTCACCTTCTCTAAGACCGGTAAGTCGTTAAGCTATCGTGGCCGGACTTTTCGGAGTTTGAAAGGTACGGGCTTTAAAGCCAACTACGCCGATGTGGACACAGGCGAAGATTTCTGGATTTCCGGCCCTCGAAAGGACGGACAGGACAGACTATATGGCGGCAATATTCCACCCGTAAATATCGATGCGGATGTTGCCGATGAATATTGGTCTGACATCCGAAATAAGTAAGTTGAGAGCCAGCGTTGCCGCTGGCTCCCAGTTTCGGGTGCAGGGGGCTTGCCCCTTGCTACAAAGCTTTCACGATGCCTTCGACCATTTTCTTCGCGTCGGCAAACAGCATCATGGTGTTGTCGCGGAAGAACAGTTCGTTCTCCACGCCGGCATAGCCTGACGACATACCGCGCTTGACGAACAGGACGGTGCCGGCCTTTTCGACATCGAGGATCGGCATACCGTAGATGGCCGAAGTCTTATCGGTCTTGGCCGCCGGATTGGTGACGTCGTTGGCCCCGATAACAAAGGCAACATCGGCGGTGGCGAACTCTGAGTTGATGTCTTCAAGCTCGAAAACTTCATCATAGGGGACGTTGGCTTCGGCCAGCAGTACGTTCATGTGACCGGGCATACGGCCAGCGACGGGGTGGATGGCGTATTTGACTTCCACACCTTCTTCTTTGAGCTTGTCGGCCATTTCACGCAGGGTTTGCTGGGCTTGGGCGACCGCCATACCGTAGCCGGGGACGATGATGACCTTTGAGGCGTTCTTCATGATGAATGCGGCGTCATCGGCCGAGCCTTGTTTCACAGGCCGCGTTTCGACCTTACCACCCGCTGCAGCGTCGGCTGTGGCCCCGAACCCGCCTAAGATGACCGAGATAAACGACCGGTTCATGGCCTTACACATGATGTAACTGAGGATCGCGCCGGATGATCCGACCAGCGCGCCGGTGATGATCAGGGCTATGTTTTCCAGCGTGAACCCTAAGGCCGCGGCCGCCCAGCCGGAGTAGGAGTTGAGCATGGAGACAACGACCGGCATATCTGCGCCGCCGATCGGGATGATGAGGGTGATGCCTAAGATCAGCGCCAGAGCAAAGATCGCCCAGAACGCCCAGGTCGCCTGACCCGCTGTTGAGATCAGCACGCCGATCAGCACCACAATGCCGACCCCAAGCGCGATATTGAGCAAGTGGCGGGCAGGCAGGATGATCGGTGCGCCCGACATATTGCCGTTGAGCTTGGCAAAGGCGATGACCGAGCCGGTGAAGGTGATCGCCCCGATGGCCACGCCCAGTGCCAGTTCGATGATCGACTGGATCTTGATGCCGCCAAGGCCATCCGCGATATGGAAGGCTTCGGGGGCATATAGAGCCCCGACCGCCACCAGACAGGCGGCCATACCCACAAGTGAGTGGAACGCGGCCACAAGCTGCGGCATGGAGGTCATGGAGACCTTCTTGGCGATGGTGGCGCCTGCAAAGCCGCCGATGGCGATGCCGCCGACGATTAAGCCTATCGTGACCGGATCAAGCTCGCCGCCGATAAACAGGCCAATAAGCGTGACGCCGACCGCAATGGCCATGCCGATCATGCCGTACAGGTTGCCCTTACGGCTGGTTTCCGGCGAGGACAGCCCGCGCAGGGCGAGGATGAACAGAACGCCGGACACCAGATAGGCGAGGGCAGAGATATCTGAGAAGGTCATCAGTGTGCCCCTTCTTTTTTGGACACTGGTTTGTCCTTTTTCTTATACATGGCCAGCATCCGGCGCGTGACCATGAAGCCACCGAAGATATTGACCGCGGCAAAGGCCGAGGCAATGGCACCAGAGCCCTTGGAAATCCAGGCGTCTGATCCGGTGGCGGATGCGGCAGCGGCCAGCAAGGCCCCGACGATGATGACCGAAGAAATGGCGTTAGTGACGGCCATCAGCGGCGTGTGCAGGGCGGGGGTGACGCTCCACACCACATAATACCCCACGAAAATGGCCAGTACGAAAATGGCCAGACGAAAGATGGTTGGATCAACGACTTCCATAGTTTTTCCTCTTAAGCGGGGCGATGGAATAGGCGACGCTGGCCGCACTGATCAGGCCGTCCTGATCATATTCGTGGGTTTCCGTCACGACATGGCTGGATTGATTGCGGTAGACCAGAGTGTTGTGAGCAACGCCCTGACAATTGGCGATGGCTTCAAAATGCAGGTTCGGCACGCGCTCAAGGGCGGCCTTAACATAGTGAAATAAAGCCTCGATACCGTTCAGGACGCCGTCTTCGGACAGGTCCATTCTGGTGACGAACGGCGATGAAAACACAACGTCGTCGGCATAAAGCTCGCAAATGCCCTGCGCGTCGCGGTCGTTCCAGGCGGCGTAAAAGGCCAGTTCGCGGGCGTGGGGTGTGGAGGCATTAAGGCTCATGAGGTAGCTTTCAAAGAGGGATGGACGATGGCGCCATCCTTGGTGACCAGCGCGGCCTTGAGGATTTCATCCTCAAAATCCGGGGCTAAGGCACCGTCTTTGGTGATCAGAAGGCCCACAAACGCCTGAAGGTTCTTGGCATACAGGGCTGAGGCGTCTGTGGCGATAGCGGTGACGATATTAGTTGGGCCATAGATTTTGACACCGTTCACCTCAACGATCTTATCTGGGACACAGCCTTCGACATTGCCGCCTTGCGGGGCCGCGAGGTCAATCAGCACCGAACCGGGCTTCATTGAGGCGACCTGTTCTTTGGTGACAAGGATAGGGGCGGCGCGGCCGGGAATCAGGGCGGTGGTGATGACGATGTCCTGCTTGGCGATATGGGCGGTGACGAGGGCGGCTTGCTTGGTTTTATACTCCGCCGACATTTCCTTGGCGTAGCCACCGGCGGTCTGGGCGTTTTTGAACTCTTCGTCCTCAACCGCGGTGAACTTGGCCCCCAGCGATTCGACCTGCTCCTTGGTGGCGGGGCGGACATCGGTGGCGGAAACGACCGCGCCCAAACGACGGGCGGTGGCAATGGCTTGCAAGCCTGCGACGCCGACGCCCATGATGAAGGTCTTGGCCGGGGCAACCGTGCCGGCGGCGGTCATCATCATCGGGAACGCCTTACCATAGAGGGCGGCAGCATCGATGACGGCGCGGTAGCCCCCCAGATTGGCCTGAGACGACAGGGCGTCCATGACCTGCGCGCGGGTGATGCGCGGCACAAACTCCATCGCATAGGCCGAAGCGCCCGCCGTGGCCAGCGCGGCGAGGGTGTCTTTTTCGCGGTAGGCATCGAGCAGGGCGACAACGTGCGCGCCGGGTTTGAGGGCGGCAATTTCCGCGGCTTCCGGCCCGCGCACCTTAAGCACGATATCGGCGGTTTTTATGGCGTCTTTGGCCGATTTGGCGATCTGGGCACCAGCGTCCACAAACGCCTGATCGGTAATGGCAGCCCCAAGACCGGCGCCGGTTTCAATTTGCACGACGATGCCGGCCGACGTCCATTTCTTCACGGTATCAGGGGTGGCGGCGACACGGGTTTCGCCCGTTCGCGTTTCCTTTGGTATGGCGATGGTAATGGCCACGTTAGCTCCCTCTTTGGCTTAACTGGGCGCAACCTAAGTATTCACGGTGTGCAAATACTATCAATTGAAACCAGATGCGTCTCTGCGTACAAGTATTGCGTCATTATGGGGAAATAGTCACGCTGTCAAAGCGTGTTTATCAAATTTGAGACACCGGTGTCATTTTTGTGCATTGGTCTGACAATTAAAGCTTTATTGTGCGGCGCACATGAAAACGCCCTGACATCCGGGACGTCAGGGCGCAAAACTTGTAAACGCTATAAGGGTTTAGTGTTTGGCGTCAGGCTTGGTTTTCAGCATCAGCCAGCCAATAACCACCAGAACAATGGTCGAAATCGTGGCCGGAATAAAACCCGCACCCTTAACGGCGAACATGACGGTGATGAACAGAACAAACGCGGCGGTGCCGAGTGATCCCCACTTGGTCATGCCCATGAACAGGTTATATGAATTCTGCTGATCGTGGATATCCATCTCACCTTTGACGTAGTCGTTATGAGAATCGTGATGTCCGGCCATGAAACGGTTCCTGATAAAATCTGTAAGTCTAAGCGCTATTACAAAAGCCTGACGATCCGGTCAACACTAACCTGTGCGCAGTCCCCCTAAAGGAAAACGGAACTGCCGGCGTCGATGTAGACCGAGATGGCATATTCCATGTCAAGCAGAGCCACCTTGGTCACCGCAGCGACCAGGTCATGTATATTATGCGGTGGGGCGTCGGGGAACCGAGTGGCATAATCGGCGACGATTCGGGCATTGAGCAGGGCCAGAAAGACGCTGTAGCTGGCCATATAGTGGCTGGGCTGGATGCCTAAGCGAAAGTGAACTTCGCCGACCCGGATGACGGCCGCGACATAATCGGGATCAAACTTCGCCTGCACCAGCCGCTGCCAGTGGATGAACTGCTGATCCTTGGCCCGCTCAATATGGGCGGCATCGCAGAAGTGCTGGGCAATAGCGTCGTGGCGAGCCACATGCTGATAAAAGCGGTCAAGCACATCCGGCAGGAGAGAGACAATGAAATCCTGATGGTCTTGGATCGTGCGGCAGACGTCTTCATCAATCAGATGAAAATCCAGACGGCTGCGAATATCGGTAATCGTATGGCCTTGGGTGATGGAAGACGTGGCGGACATGACGATTCCTCAAAGAAATATTGTGCCACAGTATCGCCGCAAAGTGCATAATAAGTTGTAAAGCCCGTCGCGGCATCTCGCCGCGGTTTAGTTCAGGGCTTCGAACTGATCAATCAGGCTCTCTAAGCGTTGACAACCCAGCTTCCAGAACGCTTTTTCGCGCGGGTTCAGCCCGAACGGTGCCAGAGCCTCGATATAGGTTTTGGTGCCGCCAGCCGCCAGCAATTGCGCGTAAAGCGGCGTGAACCCAGCCGGGTCCTGACGGCGCTTTTCCATCAGGGAGGATACCAGCAAATCGCCGAAGCTATAGGCGTAGACGTAAAACGGTACATGGACGAAGTGGCTGATATAGGCCCACCAGTATTCATATCCATCGTTCAGTTTAATCGCGGGCCCTAGGCTTTCACCCATGATTTCAAGCCACAGGGCGTTCAGTTGATCAACGCTGACTTCGCCTTCCCTGCGGGCCGCGTGGAACCTCTCTTCAAAGCGGTGAAAGGCGATCTGACGAATGACGGAGTTGAGGCCATCCTCAATCTTACCGGCCAGCAGAGCCTTTTTTTCATCAGCCGTGGCACCCGCCACCAGATGCTCGAACACCAGACCTTCGGCGAAGATAGAGGCGGTTTCGGCAAGCGTCAGCGGTGTGTCAGCCAGGGTTGATCCCAGCGGGGCGGCGAGCGTTTGGTGCACCGCATGGCCCAGTTCGTGGGCTAAGGTCAAAACTTCGCGCCGATCGCCGGTAAAGTTGAGCATGACGTACGGGTGGTGCGATGACGACACCGGATGGGCATAGGCCCCGGACGATTTACCGGCGCGGGGTGCGGCATCAATCCACGGCTTTTCAAAGAAGACCTTGGCACGCGCTTCGAAATCGCCGCCCATCTGGGCAAAGCTTTTGAGGACGATGGTTTTGGCCTCATCCCAGCTATATTTTTTCTGAACGTCGCTGGTGATCGGCGCGTTGCGGTCCCAGAAATCAAGCTGCTTTTTGCCCATCAGTTTGGCTTTGAGGGCATAGTAACGGTGCGACAGGGCGGCATAGGATTCGCTGACCGCGTCGGCCATCGCATCGACGGCATCGGCATCGACTTCGTTGGCGAGGTGGCGGGACGAGGCGGGTGTGGTGTATTTGCGCCAGCGGTCGTCGATCTGTTTTTCAAAGGCCAGGGTGTTGAGCGCCAGCGCCAGCACCGGCGCATTGTCTTTCAGGGCCGCGCTCAGGCCATTAGCGGCAGCCTTGCGCACCGAACTTTGCGGCGCTGCCAGCCGCGACAGAGCTTCATTGAGGGTGAGACTTTCTTTGCCAACCTTGGCGCGCAGACGGGCCAGCGTCTCATCAAACAGGCGCGTCCATTGGGTGGTGGCGGGCATCCGCTCCAGCATCAGCTTTTCAAGCTCGGGCGACAATTCGTGGGGGCGGCCGGCGCGGATACGGCGCAACCATGGCCGCCATTTTGCGGCCCGCGAGGATTTCAGCGCCTGCTCGATCTCCCAGTCCTCAAGCTTATTCAGTTCCAGATTAAGAAACAGCGTGTCGGTCGACATCATCGCGACCTTGGCGCGCAGATCGGCGTCAAGCTTGGCTATACGCGCATCTTCGCGGTTAAGCGTGAAGGCAAGGGTCGCATAGGCCATGGCCCCGCTCAAACTGTCCATCGCCCGTTCATGCAGGGTCGCCGCCTGATCTATCAGCGCCCCAAGACGCTCCGGGTCGTGCCGCCCGGCCAGAAACGCGCCGTTTAGCTTGGCGAGGTCTTTAATCAACCCTTGCGCCGTCTCAAGGTCGGCATTGATGCGTGCATCATCAGGGCCACTATAGAGATCGGACAGATCCCATACGGGCAGTTGCGTTTCAGGATCGACGGGCAGGGGGGGATTTTTAGTCATGTCGCGTTCAACCACACTGGCGGTTAAAAATCGAGAGGTATAATTCCATAAGAATATTTGTGAATTTTTCTTATGCCGTGTTAGGCTGACGACTTCAAAGGAGACTATCCATGGCCACCATGACTGTATCCCTGCCTGACCCGATGAAAGACTGGGTGGAAGAACTGACGCATAAGGGTGAATATGCCAGTTCCAGCGATTATGTCCGTGACCTGATCCGCCGCGATAAGGAGCGTCGGGGGCAGTCCCTGACCATGGACGAATTGCGCCAGATCGTCGCCGATGCCCGCGACAGCGGTGAAAGCCCGCGCCGCGTCGATGATATATTTGCTGAAGCGCGTAAAATCGTTGCGGCACGCAAAGAGGCGAGTTGAGTGCGTGAATACCGATTAAGCCAGCGGGCCGATAGCGACCTCCTCCAAATTTTCATCTATGGTCTTGAGCAGTTTGGTCTTGGTCAGGCTGAAAAGTATCAGTCTGAGTTTCAGGACGTGTTTTCATTGCTGGCCGAAAATCCTTTGCTTGGCCGCGCCGCTGATCAGATCGGAAAAGGTGTACGCCGTCATGAGCGCGGCAGTCACATCATACTTTATGACGTAAAAACGTATGGCGTGTTCATTTTGGCATTAGTCCATAAGCATAGCGTTCGTGGACTCAGAGTATAGCTCATGGCTTTACGGACAAACCCCGTCCATCCGTACTGAAACGATACATTAACCACATGTCTTGACGTGATTTTCACCTGATGGGCGTAAACCTGTCTCAAAATAATCCGGTTTAGCGGAAATGTCCGCAACTGATAATTAGATGAGATGGGTGTTTACATGGCTAAGACGATACTGATCGCCGATGACGATCCGACGCAGCGTCGCCTGATTCAGGCCGTTTTGGAACGCGAAGGCTTTGGGGTGGTGCACGCGGAAAACGGCGCGCAGGCCTATGATCGCCTGTCGGGTGGGCAAACCATTGATGCGGTAATCCTTGATCTGGTCATGCCGGGGCAATCGGGCATTGATACCCTAAAAGACATTCGCGCTGCCGGTATCAAAACGCCGGTGGTGGTGCTGACCGCGTCGGGCGGGATCGACACGGTCGTCAAGGCCATGCAGGCCGGGGCACAGGATTTCTTCATCAAGCCCGCGTCACCTGAACGCATCGTGGTCAGCGTCCGCAACGCGCTGCAAATGGGCGATATGGTCGCCGAAGTGCAGCGACTCAAGAAACACACCACGGGCCGCACCTCGTTTGATGATCTGGTGGGTGCGTCTCAGGCCATGCTGATGGTCCGCCGTCTGGGTGAACGCGCCGCCAAGTCCAACATTCCGGTGCTGATCCTGGGCGAAAGCGGGGTCGGTAAGGAACTGATCGCGCGCGCCATTCAGGGCTCATCGGAGCGGGCGGGCAAGCCGTTTGTGGCCGTTAACTGTGGGGCTTTGCCGGAAAATCTGGTGGAATCGATCCTGTTCGGTCACGAAAAAGGCTCGTTCACCGGCGCGTCGGATAAGCATCTGGGCAAGTTCCAGGAAGCTAATGGCGGGACTTTGTTCCTTGATGAAATAGGGGAACTGCCGCTCGATATGCAGGTCAAGCTGCTGCGGGCGCTGCAGGAAGGCGAGATCGATCCGGTCGGCTCAAAGCGCCCGGTCAAGGTCGATGTCCGCATCATTTCCGCCACCAACCGTAATTTGCAGGATCAGGTCAAGGCCGGTGCCTTCCGCGAAGACCTGTTTTATCGCCTGAACGTCTTTCCGGTCGATGCGCCGAGTTTGCGCGAACGCCGCGAAGATATTCCGGCGCTGGTGGAACATTTCATCCGCCGCTTCAATATCGAAGAAGGCAAGCGCGTCACCGGCGTGTCGCCCGAAGCCCTGCACATGCTGACCCAGTATGACTGGCCCGGCAATGTCCGCCAGTTGGAAAACACCATCTACCGCGCCATCGTGCTGTCGGATACGCCGCACCTTCAGGCGTTCGATTTTCCTGCCATCAGCGGTCAGAGCGCGCCTATGCCGGCCCCAGCCAGCTATGCGACGGCGTCTGAGGCGGCCCCCGCGCCGACCTTGCCGCAGGTAATTGTTGAGCATCAGGCGGCCTTTAATGAGCTGCATCAGGACGCGCCAGTTCGTATTCTGGACGACAAGGGCCACCTGCGTAAGCTTGAGGAAATCGAGCGCGATCTGATCGAGCATGCCATCGGCGTCTATGCCGGTCATATGTCCGAAGTCGCTCGCCGCTTAGGCATTGGCCGCTCGACGCTGTATCGCAAGGTGCGGGACTGCGGCCTTGAGGGCATGGTGAAGGACGCGAGTTAATTACCTCACCTAAAAGTTTGACGCTGCGCATCAATACATTTTGGGTGAATTCATAAGGTCACATAAAAGTTCGGGGCGGTCCGTCACTTTGATGTGGCTTTTTATTGTGGAAACGATTTCGCCAGTTCGTCGGCGACCGGGCGATCGGCATCGGGCTTGATAAAGCTCAAGGTCGCGCGGCCGACATGGATGCCGAATTTCGAGACATCGGCGCGGTTTATCGCGACTCCATCAGCCACCAGATGCGACCAGTCATCGAACCTGAGTTTGATGGTCTTGCCCTTATAGGGTACGTTCAGGTCATACTGGATGCGGATGGCATTGCCGCGATTGGTGATTTTCGCTACCCCTTCGACATCACCAGCACGACCTTCGTAGAGGCCTTCGCCGGTTTTGGTGAACACCCAGGTGCGGCGCTGACGCTCACCGTCATTCCATAGAAACTGCTCATCCAGCGTAAAGCCGCTGTTGGTTTTGGTGCCGTATGTCACGACCGAAAAGGTGCGCGTGACTTTGGTGGCGCGATCCTCAAACGTCCCGTAGGCCAGAGTCTTGCCCGCGAAATATTCTTCCAGAACGAACTTCGGTGTGGCTTGCGAATTGTCGGCCATATCCAGCGACGCACAGGCCGATAAGGCCAGCGTGCTGACGGCGGCAATGAGGGCGGCAGGACGAATGAACATGGCGTTAGCTCCGGTTGTGAAAACTTACGCTTTCTACGAACGGGGGCCGATTTTGGACTGATTTCTTAGAACCTCCCCTGATGCAGGGGAGGAGGAGGCCCAAAGGGCCGGAGGTGGGGTTACAGCGCCGAAGATTAACCCCCTCTTCTGTTTAAGCGCGCTTAAACAGAAGCTCCCCCTACATTAGGGGGAGTTCTTATTAGGGGAGGGCGCTTATCGACGTCGCTCTACTTCAATCGCCTTCTCGACCACAGCCCACATTTTACTTGCGAACTGCCGCATAGCTGTAAGGTCAATCTCTTCGGCGTGGGTAGTTGGGATAAAACTATCCAGACCCGCATCCATCTTGCCGTGCCATTGCTGCAATTTGGCATACAATGTAGTCGCGTCATTTACGCCCGCAAAATAATCATCATTACGAGCGTAAACATATGCGCAATTTCCATCTTTTATGATGCTGGAAACTGGCCCGGCCAATGCGTCTTGCCAAATTTCAAGGTCGATCCAGCAGGAACGACCCCGTTCGCTTTGCCAAGCGTATTGAGCGAGTGGAAAAACATATGCGGCCTCAAATGCGGCAACAAGATTTGTTGGATTTTCACCACTCATCTAAGAAAGGCCGCCGTTCCCGATCAATCATTATCCATCTTAAGCGCGGCAATGAAGGCTTCCTGCGGGATTTCGACTTTGCCGAACTGCCGCATCTTCTTCTTGCCTTCCTTCTGCTTTTCTAGAAGCTTTTTCTTACGGGTCGCGTCACCACCATAACATTTCGCGGTCACGTCCTTACGCAGGGCCCGCACGGTTTCACGCGCGATGATGCGCCCGCCTATGGCCGCCTGAATCGGGATGACAAACAGGTGCTGCGGGATCAGGTCTTTCATCTTTTCGCACATACCGCGGCCGCGCATTTCGGCTCGGTCCTTGTGCACCAGCATCGACAGCGCATCGACCGGCTCAGCGTTGACCAGGATCGACATTTTCACGAGGTCACCTTCGCGGTATTCCTCGATCGTATAGTCAAACGACGCATAGCCCTTAGAGATCGACTTCAGGCGGTCATAGAAATCGAACACGACCTCATTGAGCGGCAGATTATAGACGATCATGGCGCGCGTGCCGACGTAGGACAGGTCAAGTTGCACCCCGCGGCGATCCTGACACAGCTTGATGACCGCGCCCAGATAATCGTCGGGCGTGAAGATGGTCGCCTTGATCCACGGTTCTTCGATATGGTCGATCTTGACCACGTCCGGCATGTCGGCGGGGTTATGCAGATCAATCTCATCGCCGTTGTTCATATAGATCTTATAAACCACGGACGGGGCGGTCGCGATCAGATCAAGATTGAACTCACGCGACAGACGTTCCTGAATGATTTCAAGGTGCAGTAGGCCCAAAAACCCGCAGCGGAACCCGAACCCAAGCGCGGCTGAGGTTTCCATCTCATAGGAGAAACTGGCGTCATTCAGGCGCAGACGGCCCATGGCGGCGCGCAGATCTTCAAAATCGGCCGCATCGACCGGGAAGATACCGCAGAATACCACCGGCTGGACCTCTTTAAAGCCGGTCATGGCCTTGGCGGTCGGTTTGCGCTCATCGGTGATGGTGTCACCGACGGCGGCGTCGGACACTTCCTTGATCTGGGCGGTGAAAAAGCCGATTTCGCCGGGGCCAAGCGCCTCAACGTCGGTCGCCTTGGGCTGGAACACCCCCAGTTTGTCGATCTTGTAGGTCGCACCGGCGTTCATCAGCTTGACCTGCTGGCCGGGCTTCATCACGCCGTCAAACACCCGCACCAGAACGATCACGCCCAGATAAGCGTCGTACCAGGCATCAACCAGCAGCGCCTTAAGCGGGGCGGTGACATCGCCCTTGGGCGGCGGCAGCTTGGCGACGATGGCCTCCAGCACGTCCTCAATCCCGATACCGGACTTGGCCGAACACAGCACGGCCTCACTGGCGTCAATGCCGATCACGTCTTCGATCTGGGCGCGGATGCGCTCAGGCTCAGCCGCCGGCAGATCGACTTTGTTCAGCACCGGCACGATTTCGTGGTTGTTATCAATCGCCTGATAGACATTGGCAAGCGTTTGCGCCTCGACGCCCTGCGACGCATCGACCACCAAAATCGAGCCTTCGCACGCCGCCAATGAGCGCGACACTTCGTAGGCAAAGTCAACGTGGCCCGGCGTGTCCATCAGGTTAAGGATATAGGATTTGCCGTCCTTGGCCTTATAGTTCAGGCGCACGGTCTGGGCTTTGATGGTGATGCCGCGCTCACGCTCGATATCCATATTGTCGAGCACCTGCTCCTTCATTTCCCGCGCGGTCAGGCCGCCGGTGAACTGGATCAGACGATCAGACAGGGTCGATTTCCCGTGGTCGATGTGGGCCACGATGGAAAAGTTACGGATCAGGGATAAATCGGTTTTGGATTCTGCGCTCATGGCCGTGGCGATAGCATGTGCCACAAGGGAAGGGAAGGGGGCAGGCGGGGGCACGGCCCCTGCACCCGGATGTTAATCGTGGGCTTAATAGCTCTCCCCGATGATCTGGCCGTAGTTGACGATCTTAACTTCGTTATCGTTTTTACGAACGGCGTTGCCCGCGCCACCGCCTACGCGGCTTCTGGACTGACCAGCCATACCGGCATTGCCGCCGTCTCCGCCTGCATTGCCTTTGGTGCCGCCTGCGCCGCCGCCACCGATGGTGCCGATGCGGCCCTTGTTGCCAACGCCATTGAATTGATCATCGGAATTGACCGCCGAACCGGCAGCCCCTTCGCGACCGTTAGGAAAGCCGCCCCCGCCGCCGGAACCGCCCACGCTGCTGCCATTGGCTCCGGCACCGCCACCACCTCCGGCCTTGACGGAGCCTTTTCCGGTGACAATGATGTGGATTGGCGCGCGGGCAAAGATGGCGTCGCCGCCGCGTCCGCCATCAGCCGCCCCCGGAACCTCGCCGCCATTGCCGCCGTCTCCGCCGCCGCCGTAGACATTGCCGTCAACGATCAGCCACAGTTGGGCGTCCTTTGGCCATTCACCAGTGTCGATGCCGTGACCGCCGCCCGATGCGCCTAAAATATTGGTCTTGGCGGGCACCACAAAGGCAAAGCTGGCCGGACTTTGGCCGGTGTAGCCTGACTTGTCGGCCAGAGCGCGCAGATTGGTGCGGCGGTTGGTGATGTCCGTGATCTGAATGACTTTGGTGTTGTCATCAGGCATGGCGGGCGGCATAGCGGGTGCTGTTTGCCCCCACGAGACGGCAGGCAGGAGTGCTGCGGCGGCAACCGCCGTGATAAACCCGCGCCGGATCATGGACGCCACACATAGTTCGGCTTGGCGGTGACACCGGCAGGTATAGCCGTAAGCTCCGAGCCCTGCTTCGGATCGTTTTGCGAGGCCTGATCGACCATGCCGGTATAGACACCTTTGGAGAGTTTCGGCCCGCCGCGCACTTCGGCATCACCATAAATCTGGGCCGTGCCTGACAGTTCCGTGCCGGGTTCAAACTCACCAATGCCCATAAAGGTGGTCTTCACCACCGCATTGTCCTTAACGACGACGTTTTTGGAAATAACGCTCATGCCGCCCACAACCGCATTGCCGGAGATGTCGCCGCCGGTGACGATGGCGTGGTCTTCGATGCGGGCATTACCTGACACCTTGCCGCCGAGTACGCGGGCATAGGGCCCGACATAGGCGCTTGAGGCGACGTTGGCGGCATTGGCGACCACGCCGCCGCCATTGGCATGACGATGACCGCTGGCGGTTGGGTTAGCGGCGCTCGCCTGAAAGCCTTCGGGTTTGGCCCCCTCAAGCTGCACCATCCACGGATAGCGGTAGAGCGAATAATAGGCCTGATCCCACGCGATTTTCTGGTGGACCTTGGGCGTGCCGACCACGACCATATAGAGCGCCTTATCATCGGCCTTGACGGGGAAGATCATGTCGCCGTCCGCGCCATCAACCGCGGGGCTGATGCGCGATGTGCCGTCCGCACCAATCGCCACCACGCCCCAGCGCCAGTCGGAATTGGGATCAGCGACCGTGGCCGGTTCGTTATTCAGACCGGGCAGGGCAGACGCTGGCTTATCCTGCACCACGCCGCGGAAGGTGACCGTGACACGGGTCGCCCCGGCATCGGGGTAAAGCCTGACCAGGTTATAGCCCCAGCGCTGCGGTGCCCATAATTCTGGTACAGCAAAGCGGCCACCCGCCAGATCGATCGGATCAAGCTGGGTGACCCTAAGCGCGCGCTGACCGTCACGGCTGTCGTATGAGCCATATGAGTTGCGGTAAACCGCGCCCTGATCGCTGCCGTCGGGGTTAATATAATCCCAGTTCACATTGCTCAGCGCCCAGTTGCCGAAGACAGTGTTGAGTTCATCAATCGTCCATTTTTGATTACGCATCAGGATCGCAAAAACGTCTTCCTCAAGGTAACCCGGCTGGCCCGTATCAATAGCGCCGGTCCAGATATTATTGACGGCCTCATAGCCATGTTCGTTTTTCAGGTACTCCAGGAACTGCCAGTTGCAATACCGGTCACGGGTTGAGCCGTAATAGAGGTGCGGGAAGTTGACCAGCATCTCTGAGCAATGGACGTTTGAGCGGAACTCCGGCAGTTGATGGGTGATCCAGTTGGCGTGGCTCTCCCATAGCCAGCCGACATAGGGCGAATCGCGTAAGCCTCGTGTTGACCCCTGCAGGCCGTGGGCAAATTCGTGGGCCAGTCCCCAGTTGTCTTTCAGTGACAACGGGTGAATCCACATGCCCATATCGCGGTCGCCGGTCGGGCCGCCCGATAGCGCAAACGACGGGTCAAGGTTGATATTGGCCTTGCCCTTGGTGGCGGTATCGCAATAGGGCGTCGGGAACTTGATCGGGCCCATATAGGCGGTCCAGATCTGCTCCAGCTTTTGTCCGGCGGCCACCGCATCATTCATGTTGACCGCATCGCCCTTCCAGCGGAAGGCGTAGTGCGCGGTCTCATATCTGACGGCGGCTTCTTCCGGGGTGCCGGACACGACCTTATAGTCACCCACCACGCAACCGCTGGCGTCTACCGGCGGGTTGGTTGGCGGCGGGGTAGTCGGTGGTGTAACCGGCGGGGTTTGGGCCGAGGCTGATCCACCACCACCACCGCAGGCTGACAGGGTAAGAGACAGTGACAGACAAAGCGCGATCGTAGAGGCGCTATGGTGCAGGGCGCGGATCATGTTCGGATTCCTGAGTGTGAATTATTTGGCGGTGAACAAAAGCATACCAAAGACCATGCCGGTCGATCGCCCGCCGGACGGTTGCAGGCGGATCAGCACCTGCGACTTGCCCTTGGTGAAGCGTTCCGGCACCGGATATTGTTCATCGAAGAACTCGCCGGGTTTCGGGGCGGTGGCGTGGGTAACCGTCGTCAGCTTTTCACCATCGATCAAGATATCGTACTGACGGCGGTCATCGCCCCAGTAGCTGGCCTGAAGGATCAGCGACACGTCGGGGCGCACCTTCATGGTGAACTGCATAAAGCCGCCCTGACGGGCATCACGGCCATAGCGACCACGGTAGCTGCCCGGCCATGACACCTCGGATTCGAGACTATGGTCACGTTCCGGCTGCATTTCACCGAGGTGCATGACATCGACCGAGCGCGCCGCCAGGTCTTTCAGGCGCGCCTGTTCGGCCAGGAACGCGGCTTCTTCGACCTTCCATTGGGCTTCGTCGAAGTTCTTGAAATAGACGGCGCTGCGGCGCTCATACTGGCTGTAGAATGGCACCAGGGTCAGCTCAGCCGGACGGCCGGAGCCTTCGGTGCGGAAGTGGGCTTTTTCAATCGCCACCGGCTTGATGGTCGAGATCAGGTCGTTAGCCACCAGTGCTGGCTCCGTGCCCTTGAACTCAGTCTCGACGGGGCCGAGGTCGCCGGCCAGCACCAGAGGGCCGTACAGGATGGCACCGACCTTGGCATCATCAGTGGTGGCCTCGAACCTCAGATCGAGCGGCAGGGCGAGGGTGGCCGAATCGCCTGCGGCCCAGACGCGGTCGATGACCAGATAGCCGCCGTCGCGGGTGGCCTTGGCGGGCTTGCCATTGACCGTAACCTCCGCCGATTTCGCCCAGCCCGGCACACGCAGGGCCAGCTTAAACCGGGTCGGGCGGCGGATCGAACTGATGGTCAGTTTTGAGGCGCCATCATAAGGATAGCGGGTATCCAGTGTGATCTGCGCGTTCTTCGCGGCCCATTTGGCGGTCGATGGGATGTAGAGGTTGACGAACAGCGCATCCCCACCTTCCCAGAAGATCGACTCGCCGTGCTTGGCGTGGCTTTCCATGCCGGTGCCGTGGCAGCAGGTCCAGTTGTCAAACGGGCTGGAGAAGCCACGCACGGCCCCGGTAAACAGCGGCGTCATATAGCTGAACATGCCGGTTTTCGGGTTCTGCTGCGACAGGACGTGGTTGAAGTGGGCCCGCTCGAAATAGTCGAAATAGCTGGAATCCGTGTTCCAGCTATAGAGGCTGCGCGTCAGCTTGAGCATATTATAGGTGTTGCAATGTTCGCACGTCGCTTCGGTAATGTGCTTTGAGATGGTGTCGGGCGCGAAGAAATACTCGCGGTCGGCATTGCCACCGATAACATAGGAATGGTGCTTGGTGACCCGCTCCCAGAAGAACGACGTCGCCTTATGATGCTCAGGCTTTCCGGTGATTTCATAAAGCGTGGCTTCGGCCAGCAGTTTCGGCACCTGAGTGTTGGCGTGGTTGCCGCCGAGCTTATCTTCACCGGCCATCAGCGGGTCGATGATGCGCTTATGGTGCATGCGGTTGGCCAGAGCCAGCCAGCGCGGATTATTGGTGCGGCGATAAAGCTCGGCAAAGCTGTCGTTCAGCCCACCGAATTCGCAGTCGAGCACCTTTTGGACCTGCTCATCGTTCAGGGCCGCGAACACCTTATCGATATAGACGCCCAGCTTTTCGCCGACATAGAGACCTTTGTTGATGCCGCAAAAGGTCTGCGCATCGAACAGCCCGCCGTACAGCTTATGCCAGTTATAGAGCGGCACCCAGCAGCCATTGAGGTCAAAGCCTGCTGAGCGGATATCGCCGGCCATGATTTCGGGGAAGATTTCCTTACCATCTACGACCGAGCCGTCCTTACGCTTACGGGTAAAGCCGGCCACATAGCCATCGCCCTGCATCCCCTGAATCAGCGCCAGTTCATCAATGATATAGATGGCGCGGGTCTTGAACTCGGCATTGCCGGTTGAGGCGTACATCAAGGAGATGGCCGACAGATAGTGCCCCAAGCTGTGACCGGCGATGGTGTCGCGCTCCCATCCGCCGTAGATTTCGGCCTTGGGTGTCAGGCCTGCACCCTTACGATAGTTGTGCAGCAGGCTGTCGGCATTGACCGTCAGTAGGTACTTTTCATTGACATCGACCGCGGTTTTGAAATCTGATGCCAACAACCGCACGTCCGACAGCGGCAATGACTTTGCCTTTTGCGGCAGTAATTTCGAGGCGGTCTGCGCCATGGCGGGCAGGGCCGTCAAGGCGGTCAAACCGGCGGCTCCGCACAGCAGGCGGCGGCGGGAGGTGAGGGCAAATGAGGGCATATGGGTCTCCAATATTGCGTCAAGTTGTATACAATATACGGATATATGCAAGGCTTTACGCAGACAATTGGGTGAGTTTGTACCGAGGTCTGCCGATGAATCGCCTCTTGGAGCATTTGAGGGAAGTTCGGCTCCAAATTTTGTATTCCGTATATGGTATCCGTTGTCGTGCGCCGCTAAATGCAAAAATGTGCCGCTATAACAGAAGCTTGTTTATTTGAGACGCGGCCTATCACAGGTGAAAATGGCGTGACATAACCGCAACACTATTTGTCCGGTTAATAAAATCGTCACGAAAATGCCGGTATATCGTATAAAATATTTTGACGTTCTTGGTTTTTCATGGCCTTTTACCCTTCAGGCGACATTCGCTTAAAGGGAAATTTATGATGCACACGAACAGAAACGCCAGGCGGTGGGTCCTGGCGGCCACTGGGTTGATTGCCGCAGTTATCAGCGCGCCCGCGATTGCTCAAGAAGTTGCAGCCACAACCGACGCGCCGACTGCCGCTGAGGCCGAAGAGCTTGAAACCGTCGTCGTTAAGGGCCTGCGTAAGAGCCTTCAGTCCGCCGTCAACAAAAAGCGCCGTGCGGCGCAAATCGTTGACGCCATCGACGCCGAAGACGCCGGTAAGCTGCCGGACAACAACGTCACCGAAGCTATTTCGCGTATCACCGGCGTGCAGATCACGCGCGCCCGCGGTGAAGGCGGCGAGGTCATGATTCGCGGCATGAGCGATGTTCAGACAACTCTGAACGGCAGCCCTAACAATGCGGGTGTCGGTCGTGCGGCGTCACTCAATGATATTCCCGCTGAACTTTTGAAATCGGTTCAGGTCTACAAAACCCGCACCGCTGATCAGGTCGAAGGCGGCATCGCCGGTACGGTCAACGTCGATCTGCGTCGTCCTTTGGATCTGAAGAAGGGCTGGACCCTGGCTGGCAGCGTCCGTAATGTTTACGGCAGCATTGGCGATACGGAAAGCCCTTACGGCAGTGCGCTTATTGCCAAGCGTTTCGATACCGAACTCGGCGAGATGGGCTTCCTGCTGAATCTGTCCTATCAGGAAAATAACTACAACGAACAGTACGTTATCAGCGAGACGCCTGCCCTGTTCTGGTGCTGTAGCACGCAGTGGGACAGCGTACCTGATCAGGCCAATGATATTTCGATCTACCGCTCACAGTATGGCGTTGAAAGCGGCAAGGTTCGCCGCCCGTCGTTCAATGCTGCATATCAGTGGCGTGTGAATGAATATCTGGACTTTGTGCTGGAGGCTTCGTCCTTCACGTCGAAGGAAAACCGCGCCTATAGTGCTCTGAATACGCGCATCAAGGATAGCCCCGGCGTATTGTCGAACATTGTTTACGGTGACGGCCCAGGTACACGCCGCACAATCACCTCGATGACAGTGACTGACCCGGACACGACAGACACCAACGTTCTGCCGGTTGGGCCGACCTCGCGCGATGATCGTAACGAGGCGGAAAATACCCGTCTTAACTTCGAGACACACTGGCGCAAAGATCGCACGACGATCAACTTCACGGCCTATCGCGATGAGAACACCTTCAACAATCAGTGGATGACCCAAACCCTGCGCCTGAACGGGCTGACCGGTTTCAACATCGACATGAATTCGAATAAGGTGCCCGGTGGCGGCCCGTTCGTCGAGTATCTGGGGGCCTCTCCGGATGACGCCAGCGCCTATGGCCTGAAAGAATTTGAAGACGGCAAGGGTTTTGAAAAGAGCGATGAAACCGTTTTTGCGCTTGATCTGACCTATCGTCTCAGTGAAGATAAGTTCCTGCGCGCATTCCAGACCGGCTATCGCCGCAGTGAGCGTAACCTGAGCCGTTCCTATGGTTATCGTTATGCTGGTTTCAACAATCCGGTGGATATTTCCGATGTGCCGGGCGCTGAACTTGAACTGGTGCAAAGCAATGTCGGCGGCAGTGATGAGCCAAGCTGGTATCGCATGTCCCGCAAGGGCCTGGTGAGCAATTATGATGCTTTCCGGAATTTCCTGTTCACAGAGCGTGATTATCAAGGCGGTTCGGGCGACTGGGATGACGTAGTTGTGGACACCGAGCGTCTGCTCGGCAGCTTCGAGTCCAACGAAAAGACAGCCGCTATCTACGCTCAGCTAACCTATGGTTTCACGATCGGTGAGATTCCGGTCGACGGTATCATCGGTGCGCGTAACGTACGAACCTGGGGTGACAGCACCACTATGAACCGCCGTAACCAACTGGTTGGCGGTGTCTATCAGGAAACGTCCTATGAAGTGACTCAAGAAGGCTCTGGTATGGATTTCATGCCAAATGCCAATGCGGTCATTCACTTCACACCAAAACTGCAATTACGTCTGGCCTATACGGTCAACATCCAGCGTCCGAATTTCACGGATACCAGCACTTTTGTGTTCTATGACACACTCGGCTGTAACTGTGGCTGGGGCGGTAACCCGAATCTGCGCCCGAACAAGGAAACGAGCTATGATGCATCGCTCGAATACTATTTCGGTCGTGGCGGCATAGTTTCGGCGGCCGTTTACTCGAAAGAACCTGATGGCTTTATCATCTACGGCTACGACAACGTAGATTACAACGGTACCAACTACCGTATCGGCCGTCCGGTGAACGCGGCGGGTGGTAAGTTCGAAGGTATTGAGTTGAACGCTCAGGGCTTCTTCGAGTTCCTGCCTTCGCCTTGGGATAATTTCGGGGCTCAGGCGAACTTTACGCACAACACCAAGGCTGAGATCCTCTTTGAATACTACAATGGTCAACCGATCACACAAAGCCAGATCGACACCATTCCGGGCATCTTCGATGCGCCGAACAACTCAAAGAACACCTATAACCTGGCTCTGTATTACGATACACCGAAGTTCAGCGCCCGCGTGGCTTACAACTATCGTGACACATGGCGGGCGAACCTTGATGGTTACTCGGCCCTGGGTTACAGCACCTATTTTGAGCCGACCGAACGTCTTGACGCCGCTATCAACTGGACACCGGTTAAGTACATGACCCTGTCTCTGGAAGGCACAAACCTTACCGAAGACATGTCGCAAGCCCATTACGGTGCTGATAACCTGATCCCGCAAGGGGTTCGCGTTGCCGCCCGTACCGTTCAGCTTAGTGCGCGTTTCCGCTACTAATTGGACAATGTAAAAATAAGGCCGCCCGGTGGTTCATCGGGCGGCTTTTTTTATGGCTTAAAAAGATGAAAAATATCAGCGGGACAGGCGCGACTTATGTTGATCGATCTGTGCTGGCGAAAGACCCGACCTGAACACACTGTCAACATGATCCGGCAGGTGGGCGATGGGATCACCTTTGTCTTCAAAAACAAAAAACTCTAACAGTTCGCGCCAGGCCGCACGCTCCGTCGGCGGCAAATGCCTATAGGCCAGACCGGCAATCTCCAATGCCTTCATAGGATTGAACAGATTTGCCGCCGCCTCATTCCACCAGTAGTTCACCAACATGTTCAGCGGGCCTGTGGTCTGCACATGATGCCACCACAGGGGCGGGATGAAAAGGCCGTCACCCGGTTCCAGTTCAGCTACATAGGCGTTATCAAGTGCGTCGCGCAGACGCGGGAATGTGTCAAAATCCGGCGCTTCCAGAGACGCCATACTGATCGGTACGCCGGCCGGTGTTCGGTCAAGTGGGCCGGGATAGAGATTGCCGGTTTGATCTGGCGCAAAGAGTGTGAACGTCTTTTTACCAGACACATGAATGGCAATATTGGCGGCATAATCAAAATGCGTCTGAGTGCGCAAGGTATTGCCAATCCATAACCGCGGCAGTACGGAGGCATCAAGCAGATCGAGGGGCAGGGCCGGGCCCATGGCAGGGGCAATCTGGTCCACGGATTGAGCTTGCAAATACACGGCCTGAGGCTTGGCCTCGTATCTGTTGGCAATACACCAGTCGGCCAGATAGCTAAGCGTTTGGCTGAAAGTCTTGTAATTCAGGCCCGTGAGGGCATCGTTATAGAAAAACTGGCCCTTCAAATAGGCATCACAGACCGCAACGCCGACGGGCTTGCCGTTATCGTGGCGTTTTAAATAGCTGCAAAGGGCGTCCGGTGAGGTCTTAGCCGCCTGAACGACTGGCCAGTGCTCAGCAATATTTTTGAAAATGACAGGCTGTCCGGAAAACCGGATATCATTATCGAAGGTGTGCCGGTCAATATGGTTTACTACGGGTACTGATAATATTGACACTTACTTTACACCGCGACCAGTTGCGGGGAGGGGCAGGCTTTGGCGAGGTAGCTTTCGTGCGGGGGCATCATGTCGGCTAAGCCCGCACTGCCTTCGCGGATACGCTGCATACGCCAGCGGAACTCATCGTCCGGCATGACGTCAGCGGCGGGGCTATAGGATTTCGGCACCATGCCCTGACCGGCCAGAACGGCGAACCAACTGGCGTCCTTGAACAGTTCGGTAGGCGCAACCAGCGGCGCATTGTGTTCGGCGAAGGACTCCAGCCGGAATTTCAGACTGTCAGGGATATCCATATGCTTGCAGTAGGCCCAGAACGGCGTGTCTTCACGTTCGGTGACCTTATAGTGCGCAATCAGGAAGTCTTTGACGTTATCATAGGCCGCCAACATATCGCGGTTAAAGCAGGTGCGCTGAATTTCCGTGATCCGTTCCTTTGGGAAGTATTTCAGCAGTTTGGTGATCGCATCCTGCACCAGCCAGATCGAGGTTGATTCCAGCGGCTCAAGGAACCCCGACGCCAAGCCCATGGCTATGACGTTCTTGTTCCACATCTGCTTACGATGGCCGGTGACAAAGCGGATGACGCGCGGCTCGGCCTGAGCCTTGCCGTCCAGTCGTTGCAGGATCAGGTCGCTGGCCTTGTCCTCGCTCATATAGGCATCGCAGAACACATAGCCGTTGCCGGTGCGATGCTGGAGCGGAATGCGCCATTGCCAGCCGGCTTCTTGTGCGGTCGAGGTGGTGAAGGGTGTGGCGGGCCCGACCTTATCACAAGGCACGGCGACGGCGCGGTTGCACGGCAACCACTTTGACCAGTCCTCATAGCCGCTGTTGAGTGTTTGCTCGATCAGCAGTCCGCGAAAGCCGGAACAGTCGATAAACAAGTCGCCGGGGATCACCTGACCATTGGCGAGCGTCACTGAGGTGATATCGCCGCTTTCAGGGTGCTGCGTGACCTCTGTGATCTTGCCTTCCTGACGCACGACACCGTTTTTTTCGCAGTAACCGCGCAGGAATTTGGCGTAGAGCGACGCATCGAAATGGAAGGCATAGTTGACGTTGGGTGCCTGCGGGTTGATCTCAGCCATGCGTCCGAACCGGCCTTTGCGAGCAGCCAGGGTTTGCGGGTTGAACAGGCCGAAATCGCCTGAGCCACCGGCCTTATGGTAGCGCATCCAGAAATGGTTGAAGTTCAAACCGCCCAAGTCGACGCCGTAAACGCCGAACGGGTGGAAATAGGAACTGCCGGGTTTTGACCAGTTATCAAAGCGGATGCCGAGCTTAAACGTGCCATTGACCGCCTTCATGAAATCGTTTTCGTCAATCCCCAGCAGGGTGTTAAATTCCTGAATGGTAGGTATCGTCGCTTCGCCGACACCGACCGTGCCGATTTCATCGGATTCAATGAGCGTGATCTGGTAGTTGCGGGTGCCCATGACGCGCGACAGGGCGGCCGCAGCCATCCATCCGGCGGTGCCGCCACCAACAATTACCAGTTTGCGAATTTGGCTCATGAATATCACCCTTTTAGGTCGTATGTTTATGACCCTAAGTCTGTGGTGACAATTGTCAATAGCGCGGTATATCGTATAAAATATTTGACTGTTTGGCGGAATTGCTCATTATGTCTGACAATATTAATGCCGAGGGGAACAGATATGTCAGTTAAGGTCGCAGCGGTCATTTTGGCCGCGTTTTCAGTCATGGCGGGCGCCACATTTGCGGAAGCCGTGACGGTCACGGTCACGGTGCCGGGTACGTCCATGCCGTGGAGCCTGAAGGCCAATAAGAATATTCCGTTTGGCCGCAACGATGGCACCAAGCCGATTGAGGTCAAGGGCGGCGATATTGTGGCGGGTAAGGAAATCACCATCACCGCGACGGGCGGCACTTCGACCATACCGGGCGGGCCGACCTTTGGGCCTGCGGGGCAGGAGTCGTTCATCGCCACTGATCAGGTCGGCGGATCGGGCTCGATCTTTCCGGCGCGGTTTATCGATCCCGCCATGTATCCGGTGCACCTGAATGAGCTGATCGGCGTGTTTGTCGACGATAAGGGCGCGCTGGTTGCCCGTCCGTTCGCGGTCGGTGAGGCGTTTCAGGTTATCGTGCCGCCGAATGCCAAAAAGCTTCAGTTCGGCCTTAACGACGATATCTTTGCCGATAATGCCGGGGAGCTGACGGTCGTGGTCAGCGCCGTCGCTGCGCAATAATTCTTCTTTTCAATGAGTATGTTCGTGAAATTCAAATCTTCCCTTCTGGCCTCATCGGTCATGGCTCTTTGCCTTGCTGTGGCACCGCTGGCTTATGCGCAAGCCCCCACGCCCGCCACGCAACGCGCTGAGCGGTTCAAAGCGGCAGATGCCTATATGTATGCCAACCTGTCCGCGCTGGTGACCGACCTGAATGTGCAGGCGGCGTTTACGGGTGGCGGCAACGGCGTGATCTATCGCAAGGGGGCGAAGGGGCAGGGGCGGATCATGTTGGCCGATCCGGCCAAGGCCACGCAGACCGAACTGACGACCGAGGCGGCGCTTACCCCTAAACTCAAGGCGGCAGGCGTCAAGGCCGACGGTATTATTGATGTCCGCCCGGTGGATTATGATGCCGATAAAAACGTGCTCAAACTGTCGGCGGGCGGGCGCGAATGGAGCTATGAGCTTGCCACCGACAAACTGACGGCCAATGATCCATTTGTGGCGCCGGATGGAGCGGTGTCACCCGACGGTAAATATAAGGTCATTGCTCGCGACTATAATCTGTACCTGGTCGAGGTCGCTACCAATCGCGAGACGCCGTTGACGTTCGATGGCGGTTATGATCAGCGCTACGGCCAGAACTATCCGCAGTTTGGCGATATGGCCGATGCCAATTCCGAAACGCCGAAGATGCGCCTGAGCGTGCAATGGTCAGAAGATTCGCAACAGATCCTGACCTACCGCATGGATCGCAACGGCGCCTATATCTGGACCGGCGTGCAGCAATCGCCGCAGGGCAGCCATTTCCCGCGCGCGTTCAACTATGTCTATCCGTCCGCAGGGGCGCCTAATGTACCGCTGGTCAAGCCGGTTCTGATCGACCTTAAGGGCAAGGCGACCTATCTGGACGTGCCGCCGACGGAGCTGCTGTGGCCCGGTGATCCGGCATCCTATTGGTCGGGCGATAAGGTCATCTATGAATGGTCAAAGCGCGGCTACGGCGAAATCCTGCTGTATGAAGTCGATCCAGCTACCGGCAAAGGCGTGGTGCGGGTGCGTGAGGCGCTTAAGCCCATCGTGACCGTGACCTCCAGCGGTATCCGCCATGCGCCGGAATGGGGCGGCAACTTCGTCATTTCCGAACGCAGCGGCTGGGCACAGCTTTATTTCATCAAGACCAGCGAAAATCCTGATGGGGGCAAGGCCCTGACGAGCGGCGAATGGGAAGTCACCGGCATTGAACGCATCGACAAAGACGATGTGATCATCGCCGGTATCGGCCGCGAAAAAGGGGCGAACCCTTATGCGTCGTCACTGTACCGTGTCACCAAGTCCGGCAAGATTACCCACTTGACGCCGGAACCGCTCGACCACAGCACGACGATTTCGCCGGATGGTAAGTGGATCATCGATCGCATGTCATCGCCGACCGATCCGACGCGTACCGTGCTGCGGGACGCAAAGGAAGGTAAAATCGTTGCCGAACTGGGCCGCGCCGATATCTCGGCCCTGCTGGCGACCGGCTTTACCCCGCCGGAGCCGTTTGAGACCCTGGCTGATGACGGTAAAACCAAGCTGTACGGCATGATCCACCGCCCGAAAAACTTCGATCCGTCAAAGTCCTATCCGGTGATTGAAAACGTCTACACCGGCCCGACCACCCACCGCTTTACCGAAGATTACAATGGCAATATCGTCAATGGTCTGAACGCGATGGCGCAACTGGGGGCGATTGTCGTCACCATTGATGGGCGCGGCACATCTCAGCGCGGTAAGGCGTTCCGGTCGTCGGCCTATCAGAATCTGGGCGAAGTTGGGCTTGATGATCACATCTGGGTGCTTAAGGCCATGAAGGCGAAATATCCCTATTTTGACCTCAGCCGTGTCGGCGTTTATGGCGGTTCGGCCGGTGGTTATGATACGGCGCGCTTTGTTCTGCGCCGGCCGGATTTCTATAAGGTCGGGGTGGCCTCATCCGGCAATCACGATCAGCGCATCGATAAGGCCTGGTGGCCAGAAGTGTCGATGGGCATTGCCGATGACGCGACCTGGGAAGCCAATTCCAATATTCCGGTCGCCAAGAACCTTAAGGGTAAGCTGATGCTGATCCACGGCGATATCGATGACAATGTGCCGATCGCCGCGACCATGAAGCTGTCCAAGGCCCTGATCGATGCCGGTAAGGATCATGAACTGGTCATCCTGCCCAACACCAAGCACAATGTCAGCCAGCCCTATTACTTCCAGAAAATGTTCGGGTTCTTTTACGATAACCTGATCGAACCCAGAGCCGACGATCCCATCGTTCAGAAATAACTAAGACCCCCTCCCGGAATCTTCGGGAGGGGGTCTTAGTTTATCAGTTAACCGTGAAATTCTGATCGATATGCACGGCTAACAAAAATCTGGCGCGATAATTATTGCAATATATTGCGCAATATGTTGTATAAAAATATTACCACTCTGGAGAAGCACCAAATGCGCGCTCGACTATCACGGGTTTCGATAATCCCGGTACTATCGTTTTTTTTAGCGACCGGCGCGTTTGCCGATAGTCCGGCCCTCTCGCAGGACGAAAAGACAGCGATCGTCGCATCGCTCAACAGCACCTTAAATGCGAACTATGCGTTTCCGGACATGGCCCAAAAAATTGGGCCAGCGCTTCAGAATCAACTGAAAACGGGGGCCTACGATTCAGCCGCCACGAAGGATGAGTTTGCGCACAAGCTGACGGATGATCTTGTTAAACTCAGCGGTGACCTGCACTTCTTCGTAGGTGTCGATACCAAGTGGGTAGCCGAATATCGGGCGACGGCCGACCCGGCGCTTAAGGCTAAAATACGTGCAGAAGAACGGGCCAGGCTGGAGGAAACCAATTTCGGATTTGACGAGGTTCGCCGTCTGGATGGTAATATCGGGTACATCCGGTTCAGCTACTTTGCCGATCCCGAACTTGCGTATGATGCCGCCGCATCTGTGATGCGCTTTGTTGAGAACAGCGATGCCATAATCATTGATCTTCGCTATAATAATGGCGGCCACCTTGAAATGGCACAATTTCTGGCAAGCTATTTCTTCCCCGCTGACAAAGACCAGCTTCTCTTCGACTATTATTACAATGAAGACGGCAAGCGGATCGAACGCGGGCAATGGGTGCTGCCGGGACTGCCGGGGAAGCGTATGGTGGATAAGCCGGTCTATATTCTGACGGGCTCCACCTCGTTCTCAGCGGCTGAATGGTTTTCTTACACGATGAAAAAGCTTGGGCGGGCGACCCTGATCGGGGAGCGGACCGCGGGCGGGGCGCATCCGGTTGCCCGTAAACCGGTCAATGACGATTTCTTTGTGCAGGTGCCGATCGGTCAGATACGCGATCCGGTAGATCACGGTGATTTTGAAGGCACCGGGGTGAAGCCCGACATTGAAAGCCCCTCGATTCAAGCCCTTCCGTTCGCGCACAAGCTGGCGCTTGAAAATCTGTCGAGGGCCGATAGCGCTAGTCGAGAGGCATATGTCTGGCAGTTGCCGGTATTAATGGCAAATATCCAGCGCCCGGATGTCGATACCGGTATGTTGCAAAAAGCCGTCGGGTCATACGACGGGCGCAAAATAGTTCTGGAGAACGGTACGCTATACTATATCTGGCGAGATCGTTTCCGCGTGGCGCTGGAGCCGATCGAACCGAACTTGTTCGCCGTTGAAGGTGTGTCGGATTTCAGATACCGGCTAAATACGCAGCGCGGAAAAGTGACGTCGCTGGAGCGCGTGAACAAAGACGGCACCATTCAGGTCTATAAACGCCATGACTGAGAGAAAAAACAATCCGGCCGCGATTGATGACATCGTCTTTCTCGGCCGCGCTCTGGAGCGATTAAGTGTTCTGATTGATGAGCAATCAAAAGCCGTCTTCGATGATATGGGAATTGTCATCCCGGTGCATTCCTGCTCACTGATGGTAGTTTTGGCACACCTCGGCGCGGCCTCAGCATCGGATCTGGCAAGAGAGCTTGGGCGTTCGCATCAGTTGGTCATGCAAAAAATACCCAAGCTTGTCAGTCTGGGCCTGATACACCATCAAAAGGATGACGAGGACGCGCGTCGGCGGGTATTTCACCTTACGGATAAAGGCGTAGAGCAGCTTGCAAAGTTTGAGCAATGCAGGATGCGCCTTCATGTGGTCTATGAAGGGCTTTTTGCAGAGGCAGGCGACGTTAAGACGCTGGTCGATCAAATGGCCGATGCGCTCAGTGTGAGGCCATTGGGGGCGCGCATAAATCCAGACGGGTGAGTGTGTCTAACCCCCGGATGCAGGCCGGGGGCTTCCTGACCTGTGCGGGCGACATATTCGCTATAGCCGCCGCCGTACTGGTGGATGCCCTCCGGTGTCAGTTCCAGCACGCGATTCGACAGCGCCCCCAGAAAATGGCGGTCGTGGGATACGAACAACATGGTGCCTTCGAAATCCGCAAGCGCCGCCACCAGCATTTCCTTGGTCGCCATATCTAGGTGGTTGGTCGGCTCATCCAGCACCAGCAGATTGGGCGGATCGAACAGCATCTTGGCCATGACCAGCCGCGCCTTTTCGCCGCCCGACAGCACGCGGCACGGCTTTTCAACGTCATCACCGGAGAACCCGAAACACCCCGCCAGCGTGCGTAACGCGCCCTGACCGGCCTGCGGGAACGACCCTTCCAGCGACTCGAAGATCGTCTCTTCGCCGTCCAGCAGGTCCATAGAATGCTGGGCGAAATAACCCATTTTGACGCTGGCGCCGATGGTCACGCTGCCCTCATCAGGCGTCGTATCGCCGGCCACCAGTTTCAGCAAAGTCGATTTGCCGGCACCGTTAGCCCCCAGCACAGCCCAGCGTTCTTTGCGCCGGACTTTGAAATCCAGCCCGGCATAGATCGACTGACTGCCGTAGCGCTTATGGACATCGCGCAGGTTAAGGACATCATCGCCCGACCTCGGAGGGCTGCGGAAATCGAACTGGACGGTCTGCCGACGCCGGGGCGCTTCGACCCGTTCGATCTTGTCGAGCTTTTTCACCCGGCTTTGGACCTGCGCGGCATGCGAGGCGCGGGCCTTGAATCGCTCGATAAACTTGATTTCCTTAGCCAGCATGGCCTGCTGGCGCTCATACTGGGCCTGCCGCTGCGCTTCGGTGAGGGCACGTTGCTGATCATAAAAGTCGAGATCGCCCGAATAGGTGATGAGCGAGCCACCGTCGATTTCCACCACCTTATTGATGATACGGTTCATGAAGGCGCGGTCGTGCGAGGTCATCAAAAGCGCGCCGTCGTAGTTTTTAAGGAACGCCTCCAGCCAGATCAGGCTTTCGAGATCAAGGTGGTTGGAGGGTTCGTCCAGCAACATGCCATCGGGCCGCATCAAAAGAATACGCGCCAGGGCCACACGCATCTTCCAGCCGCCAGACAGAAGGCCGACATCGCCGTCCATGCGTTCCTGACTGAAACTCAGGCCCGCCAAAACTTCACGCGCCTTCGCCTCAACGGAATAACCGTCCAGTTCTTCAAAGCGGGCCTGTACCTCGCCATAGCGCTCAATGATGGCGTCGAACGCGTCAGCCTGATCTGGGTCGGCCATGGCGGCCTCTAGCTGCGCCATTTCGGTGGCCAGCGCGCTCACCGGGCCGACACCGTCCATTACGGCGGCGACGGCGCTCTGGCCAGACATTTCGCCCACGTCCTGACTGAAATAGCCGATCTTCATGCCAGTATCGATGGCGACCTGACCGTCATCGGGCTGTTCCTGATCGGTAATCATGCGGAACAGGGTCGATTTGCCCGCACCGTTCGGCCCGACCAGCCCGACCTTTTCGCCCTTCTGGAGGCCCATCGACGCATCGATGAACAGGATCTGGTGGCCGTTTTGCTTACTGATATTATCGAGGCGGATCATGCGGACTAACTATGTAATTGGGCGTTGAGACGCCTCTACAATGGCGCGCAGGTTTAGGAAAGGGTAAGTTTGACCTCACCCTTCCTGACTGAGCCGAAAGACGATCGTCAGATTAGCGGCTGACCGTCAGCAGCACCGCACCATGAGAGGGCAGGGTGTAGCTATAGGCAGCGCTGGCTTTGGCGTCCTTATGGGCCCAGACGTCGCGCACTTTAACCGCATCACTAAGGCCGATTTCCGCCCAGTTGCCGTTGACCGTGACGGGGGTATCCGCGCGGTTAAACAGGCCGACCGCCGTGGAGCCATCGCTAAGTTTTTTGGTCCAGATGTCGGTCGTGCCGTCCTTTTTGACCGGCAGGCCCTGAATGCCCGCGACGTCCTGATCAATGGCGATGACCTCACGGTTGGTCAAAAGCCTGATCGTTTCCGGCGTCATAGTGCGCACATCGTTGCCGAGCAACAGCGGGGCCGCCATCAGCGCCCACAACGACATATGGGTTTTGTATTCCTCATGCGTCATGCCGCCATTGCCGACTTCCAGCATGTCCGGATCGTTCCAGCCATTAGGGCCGGTGTGGTTGGGCACGCCATTGGCATCAAAGCCGATCCATGACATGCGGGCATAGGTGTCTTCGATATCGCTGGTCGTGCGCCATAGGTGCCCGCCGACATCTCGCCCCCATGAGCCGACATCGAAACGCCCGTACTGGCACAGGCTGAAGATGATATCGCGGCCGGTGGCGGCCAGAGCCTCACCCATCTGCTGATAGGAGGCGTAGACGGTTTCCTTGGTGTGGTAGAACGCTTCGCCCGAACACAGGTCGTATTTCAGGTAGTCCATGCCCCAGGCGGCAAAGGTCCTAGCGTCCTGCTCGACATGGCCGTAGGAGCCTTCAAAGCCGCCGCAGGTTTTGGGCCCTTGCGAGCTGTAGATGCCGATCTTCAGGCCCTTCGCGTGGACATAATCGGCCAGAGCCTTCATGTCGGGGAATTTTTCATTGGGGTGCAGCACGCCGTTATGGTCGCGCTTGCCTTGCCAGCCGTCGTCGATGTTGACGTAGATATAGCCTGCATCGCGCAGGCCCGAACTGACCATAGCATCGGCGATTTCGCGCACGGTTTTGTCGTCAATGGCAGTGGCGAACTTGTTCCAGGAGTTCCAACCCATCGGCGGTTTGGCGGCCAGGTTTTTCTGCGGCACGACCCGGTGCGGCGGCAGGGGATAGGTCGGGAAATCAAGCGCCTTTAATTCTGCGGGCGTGCCTTGGCGAGCGGTGATATCAAAGTCCTGGTACCACAACGTACCTGTCATGCGGACGGCGTTACCGTCGGCGGCGATCGTGATGTCGGTGGGGGTGATTTTCGGATTGCCGTTATAGATCTTGAATTTGAGCGTATCGCCGTCGGCGCGCAGATCTGTCATGGGCAGGTCGCCGTACCAGCGCGACGTGATGGTGCCGGAAAGCGTGCCTGCGTCATCCGAAACCTTGACGCGGGTGAAGTCAGGATACTCAGGCGAACTGTCGAAGACCCACGCACCGGTCGGCGGGGCGGCGATAGCGGTGGTCGACAATAATGTGCTTATCACAAAGGTCGCAGTCGTCAGGCGGCGCATCCGGTTTCCTTTAAGTGCTTTACAGACAGGTATCGTATACAGTATCCATATTTTCAATTGTCCGTCTATTGAAAAAGGCTCGCCATGCTCCGCTCATTATTACCGCTTGTGCTCGTGACCGTGGCGGGCGCAGCGTCAGCCGAAATCTATATGGCCGCGTCACCTGACGGGCAGGTGGTGGTGACGCTCGATAAATCAGGCGCTGATTTGCCGACATGGCGTGTCGCTTACAAAGGCCAGCCGCTGATAGCCCCTTCGGCGACGGGCTTGCGCACCGATGTGGCGGGCTTTGGCCTTAAAGGGTTCAAGGCGCCGGTCGTGACAGCGCGCACGGTCAATGAGACCTACAATATCGTTGTGGGTAAGGCCAAATCTGCCCCCGACCACTTTAACGAGACGACCCTGACCTTTGAAGAGGTGGAGGGCGGCCGTAAGATGGCGATCGTTGTGCGCGCCTATGATAACGGGGCGGCGGTGCGTTATGTCCTGCCTAATCAACCGGGCTTTGAAAGCTTTGGGATTTTGGGTGAAAAGACCGAATTTGCTTTCCCTAAGGATTATGACTGCTGGGGACTGAACCTTGGCAAGTTCCACAACGCCCACGAAGGCGAATTTGATGCGGTCAAGGCGTCATTAATCCGCGACCATTACCTGCTCGATTCGCCGCTGGTCTGTAAGACCGGGGCCAAGAACGAAAAAGGTGATGAGACCGCGTTTGCGTTGGCTGAATCTGATGTGAAGCACTATCCGGCGGGGTTTTATACGCGCAAAGGCGACAATGGCTTAGGTGTCGCGGTCAAGCTGCCCCCGCGCCTCGACAGCGATTCGATTAAGCCCTATGTCGCCAAAATCACCCAGACCGAATCTGAGTTTAAAACCCCGTGGCGGGTCGTCATGATCGGCGACAGCGCGCGCGAACTTGTCGAATCCAACCTGATCGCCACACTGGGTGAGCCGTCTAAGATTGCCGACACAGGCTGGATCAAGGGCGGTAAGAGCGCCTGGGACTGGTGGAACGGCTTTAATGCGCCGGTCAAAAACCCGGGCATTAATACCGAGACCTATCTGGCCTATATCGACTTCGCCAAAGAGATGGGGCTGGACTACATGCTGATCGACGAAGGCTGGTCGGTCGGGTCGTCAACGCGTCCCAAGCCGGGTTCCGATGTGACTAAAGCCATTCCGGCGCTCGATATGCCTAAAATCCTGAAATATGCCAAAGACCGCAACGTCAAGATCATGCTTTGGCTGCAATGGCAGCAACTGGACTGGCAGATGGATGAAGCGCTGGAAGCTTACGAAAAATGGGGCATTGCCGGCATCAAGATCGACTTTATGGACCGCTCCGATCAGGACATGGTCGATTATTATCATAAGGTGCTGTCGAAAGCTGCCAAGCATAAGCTGCTGGTCGATCTGCACGGTGCCTATGCGCCGAACGGGCTGGTGCGGACCTATCCGAACTACATCACGCAGGAAGGCGTGCTGGGGGCGGAATATAACAAGTGGACGACGCGCATCACCGCCACCCACAACGTCACCTTGCCCTATACCCGCATGATTCTGGGCCCGATCGACTATACGCCGGGCGGGTTCGCGCACCGCACGCCGGAGACGTTTGAGATCCAGATTGATCGCCCGATGACCATGACCACCCGTGGTCAGGCCGTGGCTATGTATGTGGTTTACGACAGTCCGTTGACCATGCTGTCCGATGCGCCACAAGCCTATAAGAAAGCGAATGGTGAGTGGGAAGACGGCGTTGATTTTATCAAATCCGTGCCGGTGACATGGGATGAAACCCGCGTCCTGCAAGGCGATATCGGCCAGTTCATCGTCACCGCCCGCCGCAAAGGCGATGTCTGGTACATCGGGGCCATGACCAATGAGCAGGGCCGCACCATCACCCTGCCGTTGTCGTTCTTAAAGGGCGGTTCTTACGATGCCCGTCTGTGGCAGGACGGGGCCACGGTTTCGAGCCTTACCACCACGTCGCAAAAAACCACCGCATCGGACAGCCTGACCCTGACGCTGGCGCCCTCCGGTGGCGCGGTGGCCGTCATCGCACCCAAGGATAAGGTGAAAAAAACCAACTGATAACGCTGTCGTTATGAGTTTACGGCCCAAATCGTATAATTTATATTTGACGCTATTGTCATATGATGGTTACTATCAAACTTAGTCGTTCGCGGCTGTTGTAGATTTGTTTTGCGTATCCTCACTCCGGCACTGAAATCTCTGGTCCTCCCTGGTGCAGAGCATTTTGTCGGCAACTTTAGGCGTCTGCCGTGGAAGGACTGCGGCAGACGTTCTTTTCGTCCTAAATACCATTCGGAGACTGACCCTAATGACCCGCATCCCCGCCCCGCATTTAACGAGACGGACGAGCCTGATTTCATTAGCGGCCGCCGCGACGGCTGGCCCATCGCTGGCCCAAAGCGCGCCCCATGCCTGGAACAGCCCCGATGCCAAGACCACGATCTTTGAAACGCCTGATTTTCTGATTTCATTACAAGATAGCTCCCAGACCCTCGTGTCGCTGGCGCCCAAGGGTGTCGCCGGTGGGTTTGATTTTGCGCCTTCGGGCAAGTTTACGCAGCGTCTTGCGGATGGCTGCTATCGTCTGGGCGACCTTGATCTGCGGGTGCGCTCAGAAGGCGATACGGCCTGGAGCGATCATTCGACCGCCTTCAAGCGCGTGAAGGTCAATGCCTTGCCCAAGCCCAAAGGGGCACTGGCCTCTGCCGATATTACGCCATCTCTGGGTGGTGTACCGCTTAAGGTGGTCCGCACATGGGCTGTGGTCGGTGGCAAGCTGGTTTTGCGCTTTACCCTGACCAATCCGACGGCCAAGACCGTCGAAGTCGGTGGCTTAGGGATTGCGATGGTGTTTGATAACATTATCACCGGCCGTCATTTGGATGAAGCCCACGATGTGGCGTCGTTCTACGACCCCTATGTGGGCTTGAATGCCGGTTATTTGCAGGTCAACCGCCTGAACGGGCAGGGGCCGTCGCTGCTGGTGCTGCCGGAAACTGATACGGCCAAGTTTGAGCTTTATAAGCCCATCCTCAATGAGGTTGATGCCGATAAGAAGCTGAAAATCTACAACGACGCCGAACGTCGCAACATGACGTTTGAAGGCTTCTATAGCTGGATGACTAACGCCAAGGGCTTTGCCGACACCGAATGGAAGGGGATCGAGCAATGGAACACGCCGACCTCGCTGTTTATCAAGCCCGGTCAATCGACCACGGTGGCCGTCAAGTTTGTGCTGTCGCCGACCATCCGTGAGATCGAGCCGACCCTGATCAAGCATAACCGTCCGGTGGCCGTGGGCCTGCCGGGCTATGTGGTGCCGACCGATCTGCCCGCCGATCTGTTTATCCATGCGCCTAAGCCGGTGAAATCTCTGGCCGTTCATCCAGCGGGTGCGCTTGAGGTCTCATCGGCCAGCACCGTCAAGGGGGGCTGGGTCAAATATAGCATCACCGGTAAGATTCTGGGCCGTGCGCGGCTGGATGTGACCTATGCTGACGGCACCATTCAAACCGTCCACTATAAGGTCACGAAACCGCAAGCCGAAGCCGTGGCCGATATGGGCCACTTCCTGACCACCAAGCAGTGGTATGAGAACCCCAACGATCCGTTCAAGCGTTCGCCGTCGATCATGATCTATGACCGCGACAAGAACGAGATCGTGCTTCAGGATAACCGCATCTGGATTTCCGGCCTGTCGGACGAAGGCGGCGCTGGCGCGTGGCTGGCGGCGATCATGAAGCAGCTTGATAACCCTAAAAAGGAAGAGGTCGCCAAGTTCGAGCGCTTCGCCAACACCACCCTGTGGGGCCAGATCCAGACCCCTGACGGCCCCGATAAGTACGGCGTGCGCAAGTCGGTCATGTTCTATGACCCCGATACCATGCCCGCGGGCACCTATGATCCGTCGATCAACTGGAAAGTCTGGTCGGCATGGGATCGCAAAGGGGCCGGGGATCTTGGTCGTTCCTACAACTATCCGCACCCGGCGGCGGCGTGGTGGACGCTGTACCGCCTCGGCCGTTATCATGACGGCATGACGGCGGGTGAGACCTGGCAGACCTATCTGACGCGGGCGGCGGAAACCACCAAGGCCATGATGTCTAAAGCGCCGTACTATACCCAGTTCGGCCAGATGGAAGGCGATGTCTTCCTCTATATCCTGCTGGACTTGAAGCGCGAGAATATGACGGAACTGGCCGGTGAAGTCGAAACCCTGATGAAGGGCCGCGTCGATATCTGGCAAAAGCTGAAATATCCGTTCGGTTCGGAAATGCCGTGGGATTCGACCGGTCAGGCCGAAGTCTATATGTGGATGCGCTATTTCGGTCATCAGGATAAGGCTGATGTCACCCGCGAAGTGATCATGGCCTATGATCCGGCCATTCCGCACTGGGGCTATAATGGCTCGGCGCGCCGGTTCTGGGACTTCCTCTACGCCGGTAAGCAGTCGCGCATTGAGCGTCAGTTGCACCACTATGGTTCCTCGCTCAATGCCGTGCCGCTGTTTGATGCCTTCCGCGAAACGCCGGATGACCTCTATATGTTGCGGGTCGCGTACGGCGGCCTGATGGGGTCGCTGACCAATATCGACACCGAAGGCTTTGCCTCGGCGGCGTTCCATTCGTTCCCGGACGCCATGAAGTGGGACGCCATCAACGGCGACTACGGCATGTCGTTCTTTGGCCATGCGGTGACGACGGCGTCTTACCTCGTCAACCATCCGACCTTTGGCTGGACCGGCTTTGGTGGCGTGGTCACCCAATCGGGCTCGGTGGTGACGATCGCCCCGAAAGACAGCGGCCGCAGACGCGTGTTCATCGCCCCCGCCGGTCTGTGGATCACGCTCGATGCCGGTAAGATCGCGTCGGTCGCCTTTGACACCGCCACGGGCAAGGTCAGCGTCACGTTTGAAGCCGCCGATCAATATACGCCCAAGGCCTATGTCAATCTTGAGACGACGGTCAAAGGTGCCAAGTCCTACACGGCCAAGGCATCCAAGGAGCTTGGGGCCTATGCGGTTGCGCTAAACACCGGCCCCACAGTGCTGGAGTTGGTGCCGGGATAAACTTTTAAGGCCATGCCGATCAAACGGCGTGGCCTTTTTCGTCGTTGAGTGACATGTTGCATTTGCAACAAAATGGTGACGATATGTTGACAGTGTCGGGTTTCGCCGCCTTTCTTAAGTAACGCAGTTAGTTCAAGGGGACTTATACAATGGGATTATTTGGGCCGTTAAAGCCTCTGCACAGAGCAGAAGAGGACGGGAAGTCGCTGGCCAAGACACTGAGCTGGCCGCACCTTATGGCGCTTGGGATCGGTGGCATCATCGGCACGGGCATCTATACGTTGACGGGCGTGGGCGCAGGGCTTGCCGGGCCGGGCGTGATTTTGTCGTTTGCGTTGTGCGGACTGGTCTGTGCCTGTGCGGCTTTGTGCTACACAGAAATGTCGACCATGATCCCCGCGGCGGGTTCGGCCTACACCTACACCTATTCGGCCATCGGTGAGATCGCGGGCTGGGTGGTCGGTTGGGCGTTGATTCTCGAATACTCGCTGGCCTGTTCCAGTGTGGCGGTCGGCTGGTCGGCGCACCTTGTCGGGTTCCTGAATGAAACCATAGGATTACAGTTACCGGCGGCGCTGATGAACGCACCGCACGCGGGCGGTCTGGTCAATCTGCCGGCAGTGCTGGTGTCGTTGTCGGTCATGGGACTGCTGCTGGTGGGGGCGCGCGAAAGTGCCACCATCAATATCTTCCTGGTCATCATCAAGATCGTCGCTCTGGGGGCCTTTATTGTTCTGGGTCTGCCCGCTATTCAGGCCGGAAACTATGATCCGTTCGCGCCCTTTGGCTTTATTGGTCAGCAGATGGGTGGCGAAAAAGTCGGTATCATGGCGGCTGCGGCCATCGTATTCTTCGCTTTCTTTGGCTTTGACGCGGTCTCAACCTCGGCCGAAGAAGCCAAGAACCCCGGTCGTGACCTGACGGTCGGTATTCTGGGGTCGATGGGTGTCTCGACCCTGATTTACATGCTGGTTGCCGCCGTGGCCGTGGGGGTTGTTCCCTTCGCCGAAATCGCCAGCAGTGCCGAACCTTTGCCGCACATCCTGCGTGAGATCGGCTATACCACCGTGGCTGCGTTCGTGGGTGGGGCCGCGATTGTCGCCCTGCCATCGGTTATTCTGGTCATGATGTACGGCCAAAGCCGTATCTTCTTTGTCATGGCGCGCGATGGTTTGTTGCCGCCCGCCGTGGCCAAGGTCAACAAAAAGGGTTCACCGGCCCTGATCACCCTGATCACCGGCGTGTTTGTGGCGATCTTTGCGGGCTTTGTGCCGCTGAAAGAAATCGCCGCCCTGTCGAATGCCGGGACCCTGATTGCGTTTATCGCGGTGGCGTTGTCCATGATCATCCTGCGCAAGAAAATGCCGGACGTTACGCGCACATTCAAAGTGCCCGCCCATCTTCTGGTCGGTGGTGCGGCGATATTGGGTTGCGGGTTCATCTTCTACAGCCTGCCGGTTCAGAGCCAGTTGTTTACCTTCGTGTGGATGATTGCCGGACTGATCGTCTATTTCTCCTACGGTCGTTGGAATAGCCGTCTGCGTAAAGGCACGTAAGCGACAATCGGAATAACAAAAAGGCCCCGGAAGATATCTTCCGGGGCCTTTTTTATGCCATGCAGGTAAAACTCAGTAGTGATCTTTAAGTTCTTCAAACGTCGCATGGATATGGTCATAGACCAGCCTTGCGACCTCATCGCCCTTGCCGGACATCCAGGCGTCGTACATGACCTGATGTTCCTGATGGGCGCGGTCTTCGCTGCCGGCCGCCACCAGATGCTCGCAGACATTGCGCTCTGAGATCAGGTGCAGGCGTTCGATAAAGTTGATGGTCACGGGCTTACGCACCGGCTGAATCAGCGACAGGTGGAACAGGCGGTTGCAGCGGCCGACATCACCCCGGTCGGATTCGGCGGCATGTTGCAGTCCGTTGAGGGCGGCGGTAACCGCCAGCCGATCTTCGGGGGTGGCGCGCATGGCGGCCATGGCGGCGGCTTGCGGCTCCATGGTCAGGCGAAGGCCATAGGCATCTTCGGCTTCTTCGAGCGACAGCGGCGAAACAAAGAAGCCGCGATTGGCTTCCAACACCACCAAGCCCTCGTTCTGGAGACGGATTAGCGCTTCACGCACAGGAATCTTACTGACCCCCAGCTCAGCCGCGATGGCCTCCTGACGGATGGCGTCATGTGGACTCAAAGTGCCCGACACCAGCCGGTTGCGCAAAAGACTATAGACCTGTTCGGAAACGGTCTGGACATGTATTCCCATGATAGCACCACTGAATGATTACCAGCGCTTCCGGGGGCGTTCGTACCTGATAGATTGTTATATCTTATACAATCCATATATCCGAGATGTGGTGATTTTACGACGGATGACTGTAAATGCGCCTACACATATTGTTTCGTTAGAGCGCGTTCCGATCGGACACTTTTTGAAATGCGCTCAATCAAAAAAGCCGCAAGTGACTGCGGCTTTGTGACAAACGATTTTGGACTTAGATCAACCGGCCTTTTCAGACTCGAATTGCTTGCGCAGGTCTTCAAGGGTTGAGGCGATGTGATCGTGCATGACGGCGGCGACTTCATCACCCTTACCCGCGGCCCACAGCGCCAGCATAGTGCTGTGCTCATTGTGGGCGCGGTCGTCGCGTCCGGCAGGCTCCAGATGCTTGCCCACATAACGCTCGGAAATGATATTGAGGCGCTCGATGATCTGGATCGTGACTTGCTTATGTAAGGGGCGAACCAATGACATGTGGAAGGCGCGGTTAAGTCGGCCAACCTGAGTCTTATCGGTGATGGCGGCCTGATCAAGAGCGTCCAGGGCATCGCGTGCCGCTTTGCGGTCGGCATCCGTGGCCATCTTTGAGGCCAGACCTACGGCTTCGGGTTCGATCTTGAGGCGCAGGGCATAGACTTCATCGACCTCATCGGCATTCAGCGGGCGGACGAAAAAGCCGCGATTGGCCTGAGATAACAAAAGCCCGTCCTGTTCCAGACGCGCCAGAGCTTCGCGCAACGGGATCTTGCTGACGCCCAGTTCCGCCGCCAGTGCGTCCTGTCGGATGGCAACATCAACCGGGAACTTACCTGAGATGATGCGGTCACGCACCAGGGAGAATATTTGCTCTGAGAGCGTCTGAACCACAATGGCCATCTATCAAATCCATTAAAACCGAATAATCGGCGTTCCCCTGCGGCCTTTATTCCGTAAGAATTCTGGCGCTTTACTTATAAAGTATACCAGTATTTCATTAAATTGTTACGAAAGGCAAGGGGGGATTTATGCGTATGTGTTACCGCTATCAAACGACCTGAAAGCCTTGCCAGAACGGGTCTTCACGGTCAATCCAGATGGTGTTGAAGCCGGTAGACATGGCCGAACCTTCGATGGACGGAATGATGGCGACCACACCGTTCAGATCGACCTCTTCGGTCACCACGCCGGTAAAGCGGCTGGTGATATAGCTTTGATGTATAAAGGGTTCTCCGACTTTCAGCTTGCCCTTGGCATGCAGGTGCGCCAGTCGGGCCGAAGTGCCGGTGCCGCACGGTGAGCGATCAATGGCACGCTCACCATAGAATACCGCATTGCGACCGTGGGCCGGGTTGGGCTCACCTTCGGCGTTTTTCGGCTTATCGGCCCATAGGACATGGCTGACGCCGCGAATAGTCGAATCAAGCGGGTGAACCGGCTCATAGACCTCCCGCACGAGGGTGCGGATCGTGCGTGACAGCTCGATGATTCGCGCCGCCCCCAGATCATCAAGGCCGGTATAGGGGCCGCCGGTGGTGGGCTCAATGATCGCGTAATAGTTGCCGCCGTAGGACACATCCAGCGTCAGGTAACCGAAATCCGGAACGTCGATCTCGATACCGGTCTTTGCCAGATAGGCCGGGACATTGGTGATCTTGACCGCCGTGACCTTGGGGCCGCTGGTCTTATAATCGATATTGATGATGCCCGCCGGGACTTCGAGTTTCAGCTTGCCCGGTGTGCGCGGGGTGATCAGGCCGTTTTCGAGCGCAAATGTCACCATGCCGATGGTGCCGTGGCCGCACATGGGCAGGCAGCCGGAGGTTTCGATAAACAGGATACCGGCGTCGGTGTCTTCGCGGGTCGGCGGATACAGGAACCCGCCCGACATCATGTCATGACCGCGCGGTTCATAGCACAGGCCGGTTCTGATCCAGTCAAAGCGGTTCATGAAATCCTGCCGCCGCTCGGACATATTGCTGCCCGTAAGCAGGGGCGCGCCACCCGCAACTAAGCGTACCGGATTACCGGCGGTATGACCATCGATGCAGAAGAAGGTATGACGCATGGGGCACCTCATAAAAAAGTTTCCCGATAAGATCGGGAATACTTTTTCATGTAAATCAATATCGACACATTCAGCCTCGGGGCGGCCCTTCGGCTGAACGAGAAACTTTTACCTCCCCGGCACGCTGGGGAGGGGGACCAAGCCCGCACTGCGGGCTTGGTGGTGGGGGCTCTTTAGGCCGCCTTGTGGATCGACAGCGAAGGACGCGAAGCGGCGGCCTCTTCAACCATCTTGGTGACTTCAGCGCGGCGCGCACCTGTCAGCGGCAGGCGCGGCATACGCACGCGCTCAGACCCGCGGCCCATGATCTGCTCAGCCAGCTTGATCGACTGAACGAGGTCATGATCAGCATCAAGGTGCAGCAGCGGCAGGAACCAGCGGTAGATTTCAAGCGCGGTCTTCAGGTCACCGGCCTTAAGCGCCTTAACCAGCAGAACGGACTCGGCCGGGAAAGCCGAGGTCAGGCCCGAAACCCAGCCCTGGGCACCCAGCAGCAGGCCTTCATAGGCCACGTCATCCAGACCGGCAAAGATCGAATAACGGTCACCGAAAGCGTTATAAACGTCGGTGAAGCGGCGGGTATCGGCAGCCGATTCCTTGATGGCGACGATATTCTTAACCGGACGCAGGGCTTCCAGCGCATCGTTGCCGATGTTTACGCGGTAGGCGGTCGGGTTATTATAAAGCATGATCGGCAGCGAGGTCGCATTGGCCACCTGCGTGAAGTGCTCAACCAGTTCAGCGGTCTTAGGCACATAGACCATGGCCGGCAGCAGCATCAGGCCGGTGGCACCGATCTTTTCGGCGTCCTTGGCAAATGATACCGCGCGCGGGGTGGTCAGTTCAGAGGTGCCGACAACAACCGGCACGCGACCGGCGACGACTTCGACGATAGCGGTCAGGAGTTTACGCTTTTCGTCGGGCTCAAGAGAATTGTTTTCGCCGCAGGTGCCGAGCGCGATGATACCGGTGACACCGTCATTGATCAGGTCATCGACGACGCGCTGACTGTCAGCATAATCGATTGAAAGATCTTCATTAAATTGCGTGGTAACGGCCGGAAACACACCCTGCCAATCGATTTTCATTTTATACTACTCCTGAGTCTTGTATAGGAACATATACCGTATACTATATGCGATGGTGTAATGCAACACAGATTGGTCGGTTAAATGAAGGCGATTGTGGTCGGCGGTGGCGTGGTGGGTTTGAACATCGCTCTGGCGCTCCAGAACAAGAATATTAGCGTTATCCTGCTGGAAGCTGAGCCGGTGCGCAAGGCCGCATCCTATGGCAATGCCGGGCATATTGCGATTGAGCAGGTTGAACCTCTGGCGTCGATGGCCATGGTCAAATCGGCGTTTAAGCGCTGGTTCGCGCTCGGCGGGGCATTATCGTTTCCGTCCGCAGGTTTTGGGGAGTGGCTGCCGTTTTCGCTACGGCTGCTTAGGGCTTCGGCTCCGGCGCAGTTTGCCAAGGGCAAAACCGCCCTGTCGGCTTTGATCGCGGAGGCCATGCCGGCCTGGAAGCGCCGGGTGGCGGACATAGGTGCTGCCGACCTGCTGCGCGAAGACGGACACTTTGTTATATGGGAGACGCCGGAAAGTGCGGCCAAAGGGCTGGCGGACTGGAAGGCCACTGACACTGGCACGGCGCGCTTTCATGAGGCAACCGATGATGAAATGGCGCAGCTCAAAGCCATTACCAAAGCCCCGATCGCAGGCGCTATCCGGTTTGAAAACACCGGGCAGGTCAGCGATACCGCCCGTCTTCTGAAAACGCTGGAAGCGGTCTTTGTCGAACGGGGCGGGGTGATCTACTATAAATCCGTGGCCGCCCTTAGCGTCGAAGGCAGGCAGGCTTTCGTAAAACTTAAAGGCGGAGAGATACTGACCGCAGATCGTGTGGTCATCAGTGCGGGCGTGGGATCAAAGACCCTGCTGGAGCCATTAGGGCACCGCGTCCCCATCATTGCCGAGCGCGGCTATCACATTCAGACAGCCCAGCATGGCTGGCCGCAAAGCTTGCCACCGGTGGTGTTTGAAGATCGTTCGATGATTGTCACCGGCTTTGAAAGCGGGCTGCGCGCCGCCAGTTTTGTGGAGCTTAACCGCCCTGACGCCCCCGCTGATGCGCGCAAATGGCAACGGCTACGTGGCCATGTGAAGGCGCTGGGCCTGCCGTTTGAGGGCGAGGGGGCTGAATGGATCGGGTCGCGACCGACCCTGCCGGACTATTTGCCCGCCATCGGCAAAAGCGATAAGGCCGACAATCTTTATTATGCGTTCGGTCACCAGCATCTGGGACTGACGCTGGGGCCGGTGACCGGTGAGATTGTGGCCGATATGGTCACGACCGGACACGCGCCCAAGGCCTTTGATTTGAATAGATTTGCGTAAAGGACTTACTATGATTGGTGGATCGACGATTGAGGCTGAACTGGCCAAACTTAAGCCCCCGGTGGCGGCGGACGCTATCCCGGCTGAGGAATATCAGACGCGACTGGATAAGGCGCGTCGGCTGACCCGTGACATGGGGGCCAAGGCGCTTCTGGTCGGGGCGGGGGCGTCGCTTCGTTATTTCGCCGGGGTGCCGTGGGGCGCGTCGGAGCGGCTGGTGGCCATGCTGTTACCGGTGGATGGTGAGCCGGTCATTATCTGCCCGTTTTTTGAGCGCGGATCACTGGAAGCTGATCTTAAAATTCCGGCGGAACTGCGGCTGTGGCAGGAGGACGAAAGCCCCCATGCCCTGATCAAGCAGGCCATGAGCGATTGGGGCGGCGGGGTTGTTGCGGTAGATCCGGCCCTGTCGTTTGAAATGGTTAGCCGCCTGATGCGCGAAACCGGTCTGGCGATTCAGGAGGCATCTTCGGTCATTAATGGCTGCCGGATGTATAAATCCTCTGCCGAACTGGCACTGATGCAGCAGGCGAAATCGATGACGGAAGTGGTGCATAAGGCGACGGCGCGAATCCTGCGCGATGGCATCACGACGACCGAGGTGATCAACTTTATCGAAGCCGCGCACCGCAAGATGGGGGCGGCGGGTAATTCGTTCGTGATTGTGCAGTTCGGTCATGCCACCGCCTATCCGCATGGCCTGCCGGGTGTGCAGACGTTGAGCGAGAACGATCTGGTGCTGATTGATACCGGCTGCTACGTGCAGGGCTATACTTCCGATATCACCCGCACCTATATCTACGGGCAGGCGACGCCGGAGCAGCAGCGCATCTGGGATATCGAAAAGGAGGCCCAAGCGGCGGCCTTTGCGGCGGTCGAGGTCGGTAAGCCGTGCGAAAGTGTGGATTATGCCGCCCGCGCGATTCTGGAGAAACACGGTCTGGGGCCGGACTATAGCTTGCCCGGTACACCGCATCGTACAGGGCATGGTATTGGTCTGGCGATCCACGAACCGGCCTATCTGGTGCGCGGGGACAAGACGCCACTTGCACCCGGCATGTGCTTTTCCAATGAGCCCATGATCGTGGTGCCGGAACGCTTCGGCATCCGTTTGGAAGACCATATGTATGTCACGGAATCCGGTGCCAAGTGGTTTACGGAGCCGCCAGCGGCGATTGATAGGCTCTGATAAGAAAAGGCCCTGATTCACACCAGGGCCTTTCGTTAAGAATAACAGTCATTCACCAGATCGGCCTTGGCTACGTTCAGGCGGGCCGGGTGCATGTAAAAAGCATCGGTAGGGATGCGGTGATCGCGGCGGTAGACTTCCGACAACACCTTAAAAAGCCCCGGATCATGGGCCTTAAGGTCATCGGAGGTGGCGATCAGCACGTCGTCGGTCTTATAGGCCTTATTGGAATTGAACCAGAACTGGGTGCCTTCGGCCCAGTATTCATCGATATTGAGCGCCATATAGGCCCCGCGCCACAGGCCCTTAGACTTGGCATTGGCAAAGACGGCCTCAATACGGCTCATCAGGGCCGGATCGGTGGTGCGGATGGCGTTCAGTATATTGTGCGAAAACTCATGCACCAGAATATTTTCGCCGTAATAGCGCGTGCCGGGAACGCCCAGGATATTTTCCGCGGCCCCCGTCGTATAAAGCCCGCCCATGCCGCGGGCGCGCATCGCCCAGTAATCGCGATCGCTCATTTTTCCGATGGTGGTGTCATAGTCGCGGACATCGCATTTCGACAGGCGCGGATCGTCCTTAGCTGGTTTTTTCCAGTCGCTTTGTTCAGGCAGGTCGGTGGTGGTCTCATCCACTGCCATAACGCCGACGCGCGCCCCTTCACGGATCAGGGCGTCGCGCAGATCCGGCCGTTCGCTCAATAGGTAAATCACGATATCGCGGGCGGCGAGCAGGGCATCATCCGGCACCTTGGATGAGGTGGTGACCGGTATGCCACTGGCGTCTGCATATTTAGTGTAAAACGGATCAAGACCCAAGGCCGGCGGCGGGGCGGTGATAATCCGCTGAGAATAATTACCCATTTCTGCCTTGGCGTAGGGTAAGGGCGCGCACGCCCCCGCTACCAATGCCAGTGTCAGAAGTCCCGCCGCTTTCATGGTTAGTCCTTGCCCTCATAAGGACTGGTGCCGCCACGGGCGATGAACTTATCGACCGCCGAATCCAGCACCGGCAAGGGCACAGACCCCAGTTCCAGTACCGTGTCGTGGAAGGCGCGGACGTCGAACTTTTCGCCCAGTGCGGCTTCGGCCTTGGCGCGCGCTTTCCAGATCGCCATTTCCCCCAGATAGTAACTGAGCGCCTGACCCGGCCAGGCGATATAACGGTCGGTTTCGGTGGTGATTTCGTGTTCGGACAGAGCGGTATTATCACGCATGAAGGCCATGGTCTGATCGCGGGTCCAGCCCTTGGCGTGGATGCCGGTATCAACCACCAGACGGGCGGCGCGCCACATCTGATAGCTTAGCATCCCAAAATGCTCATAGGGCGTATGGTACATGCCCATTTCCACACCGAGACGTTCTGCGTACAGCGCCCAGCCTTCGCCGTAAGCCGAGATATAGGTGTTCTGGCGGAATTCCGGCAGGCCCTTGTTCTCCATGGCGAGCGGCATCTGGAAGGCGTGACCGGGGGCCGATTCATGCAGGGTCAGCGCGGGCAGCGAGTAGAGCGGACGGGCGGGCAGGTTATAGGTATTGACCCAGTAACCGCCGGGGCCGCCGCGACCGCCAGTGTAGAAGGGCGCAAGTTCAGGCGCGACGGGGAAGATGCCGAACCTCATGCGTGGCTGACGGCCGAAATATTTGCCGGAGACGGCATCAAATTCCTTGGCGGTCCAGGCGGCGCGGTCGAGCAGGTCCTGGGGCTTCGTTACATAAAACTGCGGATCAGTGCGCAGGAAGTTCAGAAATGCGGGCAGGTCGCCCTCGAACTTGACCTCTTTCATGACCTGAAGCATCTCAGCCTTGATCTTGGCGACTTCATCGAGGCCGATCTGATGGATTTGCTCCGGCGTCAGATCAAGCGTGGTGTATTCGCGGCTTTGGGCGGCATAAAACGCCTTACCGTCGGGCAGGTCATAGGCGGCAATTTTGGTCGTGGCCTTGGGTTCATATTCCTTGGTGATAAAGGTCAGAACCGACTGGTGGGCGGGGATGACGCTTTTGGTTATGGCCTCAAGCGCCAGCTTTTTCAGTTCCGCCTGTTTATCGGCGGGGATGCTGGCGGGCATGGATTTGAAGGGTTTGTAGAATGAGTTGTTCTCGCCCTTGGCATCAATCACGGTGGTCAGGGACACATCGCGTCCGGCCAGAGAGACCTTCGGCACGGTAAAGCCACGCTTCATACCGCTACGCATATTGTCCATGTTCTGGCCGAAATAGCGCGGCATGTCGTTCAACTGGCGCAGATAATTGCGGTAGTCGGCCTCGGTGCGGTACGTGCCGCCCGTGATGTAGCTAAGGTCGCTCCAGAACGACGTGTCGCCCGCCAGTGGACGCTCGTAGGTCTTGAATTTCTGGGCATTGACAAAGGTTTCGATCTGAAAACGGTAGATCTGATAATCAACGGCAGCAGCTTCCGACAGTTTGGTTTTGTCGATGCCGTCCAGTTGCTTCAGCACGTTCTGCCAGTAGGCCAGCTTCTTGTCTTGCGCGGCCTTGGATACATCAGGCAGGCCGCCGCCGCGCTGATCGGCGGGGATGTCTTCGCTGACCGACATTTGCTCACCGCGCCATTTCCATTCGGTGGTATAGATGTCTTTAAACCGGGTATCGGTAGCGGCATCGGCAAACGAGGTCATGGCACTCAAAGATAAAACAGCGGCAATAGCGGTGGCGGCGAACAGGGACTTCATAGGGTGCGGACCTCACGAACAGAACGAAACAATGTGTCTTGACAATTGTATACAGTATAATGATTGTGGTGCAACTGTCTGACTATTCAAAAATGCGAGGCCGCTATCATGTCCCGACCCGCCCTTATCACCAACCGCCGCGCCCTTCTGGGAGGGGTGGCTGCAACCACGCTCATCAGTGGCCTGAGCCTGCCGGTCATGGCCGCCACAGGGGTGCCGCTGAAGGCCGCACCCGTGCCGATGAAGGATGTACGCCTTCTGCCATCGCCGTTCCTGAACGCGGTTGAGGTCAACACCAAATACCTGATGGTACTTGAGCCTGACCGCCTGCTGCATAACTACCATAAGTTCGCAGGCCTGCCGGTCAAGGGCGAAATCTATGGCGGCTGGGAATCAGACACGATTGCCGGTGAGGCTTTGGGCCACTATCTGTCGGCTCTGTCGCTGATGTACGCCCAGACAGGCAATGCCGAATGCGTCACCCGCATCAATTACATCATTTCTGAGCTGAAAAAAGTTCAGGCGGCCCACGGTGACGGCTATGTCGCGGGCTTTATGCGTAAGCGCAAAGACGGCACGGTCGTTGATGGCAAAGAGATTTTCCCCGAAATCATGGCCGGTGATATCCGCTCGGCCGGTTTCGACCTCAACGGCTGCTGGGTGCCGTTCTATAACTGGCATAAGCTGTTTGCGGGCCTGATGGATGTGCAGGCGCTGACCGGCAATGATGCGGGTATCCCGATCCTGATCGGGCTTGGCGGCTATATCGAAAAGGTGTTTGCCGCCCTTAATGATGAGCAGGTTCAAAAGGTTCTGGCCTGCGAATACGGCGGCATCAACGAGAGCTTTGCCGAGCTTTATGTCCGCACCAAGGACCCGCGCTGGCTGGTGCTGGCGGAACGCATCTATGACAACCGCGTCCTTGATCCGCTGAAAGCCAGTGAAGATAAGCTGGCCAATTTCCACGCCAATACTCAGGTGCCAAAACTGGTCGGGCTGGCGCGGCTTTATGAGATTACGGGTAAGCCGGAATACCAAAAGGCCTCCAGCTTCTTCTGGGAGCGGGTCACCAACCACCATTCGTTTGCTATTGGTGGTAATGCCGACCGCGAATACTTCTTTGAGCCGGACACCATTTCGGCCCACATCACCGAACAGACCTGCGAAAGCTGCAACACCTATAATATGATGAAGCTGACGCGCCATCTCTATAGCTGGTCACCGCAGGCCTCATATTTTGACTATTATGAGCGGGCGCACCTGAACCACATTCTGGCGCATCAGCATCCTGAGACCGGCATGTTCACCTACATGATGCCGCTGATGTCGGGCATGGCGCGGGAATATTCAACGCCGTTCGATTCGTTCTGGTGCTGTGTGCTGTCGGGGATCGAAAGCCATTCCAAGCACGGCGATTCCATCTATTGGGAAAGCGGCGACACGCTGTTTGTGAACCTGTTTATCCCGTCAACCCTGAACTGGGCGACGAAAAAAGCTGAGTTCGAGCTTCTGACTAAGTACCCCTATGAGGGCAATATCGCGCTGAAACTCAAGCGCGTGCAGGGGGCGAAAGCCTTCACTGTCGCCGTGCGGATTCCCGCCTGGGCGAAATCCAACACCCTGCTGGTCAATGGCAAACCGGCTCTGGCCAGGATGGATAAGGGCTATGCCCTGATCACGCGCACATGGCGCTCCGGCGATGTGGTCACGCTGGATCTGCCGCTGGATCTGCGCTTTGAAGGCACGGCGGGCAATGATAAGGTCGTGGCGTTGCTGCGCGGGCCGATGGTCATGGCCGCTGATTTGGGGCCAGCTCCGGGGAAAGACGAAGATCCGGAATATAAGGGCGATGCACCCGCTCTGGTGGGTGCGGATCTGCTGGCCGGGATTGTGCCGGTATCGGCCACCGAAGCGGTCTATAAAACCAACGGCATTGGCCGTCCGGGCGACCTGACGTTCAAGCCGTTCTACGCCCAGTATGAACGCCGCAACGCCGTCTATTTCAACCGCTATAACGATGCTGAATGGGCGACGGCTCAGGTGGCGTTCCGCGAGGAGCAGGCCCGTCTTAAGGAACTGGCGGCGCGGTCAGTCGATGTCATGTATCTGGGCGAAATGCAGCCCGAACGGGATCATAATCTGACGACCGGCGGCAATTCCTATCCGGTGGTTTATCGTGGCCGTAAGGGCCGTGATGCCCGCACTATGGGCTTCTTCCAGTTCGATATGAAAGTCACCAAGGACGGCAAGGATGCTGGCCCATTGGTGCTACAAGCCACTTACTGGGGTTCGGAGTTCAACCGCAGCTTTACGATCGAAATCGACGGCACCGTCATCGCCCATGAACGCCTGTCGGGCCGTCAACCGGGCGACTGGATCGACGTCAGCTACCCGATCCCGCACAACCTGACCAAGGGCAAGTCAAAGGTCGTGGTCAAGTTCAACCCGCAGGAAGGCAAGACCGCGGGCCCTGTGTTTGGCGTGCGTCTGTTCACCACGGCAGCGGCCAAAGCGGTTTAAGGATCACATTATGAAACGTCTCGCGGCTTTAAGCCTTTTGCCGTTGCTGGCGGCGTGCGCGCCCGTTATCGCCCAAACGGTGCTGGAAACCCGTCAGGTCACGGCTCCCCATAATCCGATCTTAGCCGACGGCGTGGACTATACGACCGATCCGGCGCCGCTGGTGGTGGGCGATAAGTTCTATATACTGACCGGTCGCGATATGGCCGAGCCGGGCGTCAACGACTTCATCATGCCGGAATGGCAGATGCTGGAAACCAGTGACCCCAAGTCGGGTCAGTGGACCCATTATCCGCATTTTGTTAAGCCCAACGATGTCTTTAAGTGGGCGACACCGGGCCGCGCCTATGCCGCTCAGATCGTGCAGGGGCCGGATAAGAAGTTCTATCTTTATGCGCCGGTGATGCAGCAGGGATCGACCAACAAAGACGGCTTTGCCATTGGCGTCGCCGTGTCCGACAGCCCGACCGGGCCGTGGGTCGATGCCCATCCATCAGGACCCGTCATCTCGCAGTCCTATCCGGTCGCCAATGACATTCAGAATATCGATCCGACCATACTGGTGGACGACGATCAGCGCATCTACCTCTATTGGGGCACTTTTGGCCGCCTGAAAGGTGTCGAGCTCGAAAAAGACATGGTGACCTTTAAGGGCAAGCCGGTCGATGTGAATACCCTGACCGGTTTCTTTGAGGCCCCGTGGATTTTCAAGCGTAAGGGCACCTACTACATGGCCTATGCTGGCAATAAGGCAGGCCCCGACTCCGAATGTACCGAAGCGGTTTACTATGCCTGTATCGCCTATGGCACCGCCAAATCACCATTAGGGCCGTGGACTTACCGCGGGGTGATGCTGGAGCCGGTATCGTCAACCACCTCGCATCCCGGCATCGTCGAATATAAGGGCGAATGGTACATCGCCTATCACAATGCCGACGCCAAAAATGGCGGCCATTTCCGCCGTTCGGTAGCCCTCGATAAGTTCACATGGGACGACAGCGTGTCACCGCCCGCCATTGAACTGGTAGAGCCCACCAAGGCCCCGCCGCCACCTCCCGTACCGACCCGTAATCTGGCCCCGGCGGCCCGTATCGTGGCCTCGAACTCTCCCGTGCCGGTGCAATACTGGATCAAGGCGCTCAATGACGGCAAGGTGCGTGAAGCACCGCTGCCGCCCGACACCTGGGGCACCTGGTCGCCGAATAACCCCAAGCAGCAATGGGTGGTGTACCAGTGGGAACAGCCGCTGAAGTTTAACGGCTCGCGCATTTACTTCTGGGGTGATCAGCCCGCCGGTTCCGGCATTGGTGTCGCCCCGCCCAAGGCCTGGCATCTGGAATATTGGTCGGATGCCGACAACAAATGGACGCCGATCAGGGCCCAATATCCGACAGCGACGCTCAATGCTTTCAACGAGGTAGCGTTTGAGACCGTGACGACGCGCTGTCTGCGGGCCGTGTTTGACGCCTCGACTGATGGCAAGTCTTACGCCGCCGTCGCGGCTCAGGAATGGGAAGCCCTGTATCCTAAACCCGTGCTGGTCGAAGCCGCTGACACCAAGCTTGCGGCGTCTCCGACCTGCGTCCCGTCCGAATAATTCTGTTAAATAAAGACCCATATCATGACCCGCAAATTTACCGCCGACACCAATCCCCATCTGTGCCAGCCCGATTGCCGCTGCCTTGACCGGCGGGGCTTTCTGGCGGGCGCTGCGGGGGCGTCTGTGGTCGGCGGGTTAGGGCTTGGGGCCTCGTTTGCCTTTGCCGACACCACGGTGGTCAATCTGGCCAAGGTGGCAACGCCTTCGACCTCGTTCATGTCGGGCGACGGCAAACTGACAGCGCTCAATGACGGCATTGAGCCTAAAAACTCCGCCGACAATGCCGCCACCTCTTACGGCAACTGGCCCAAGACCGGCACCGAGTGGGTGCAGTACGACTGGAGCCAGCCGATCACGACCAATAAGGTCGATGTCTACTGGTGGATCGACGGGCAGGGCGTGGGCGCACCGAAATCGTGCCGTGTGCTCTACTGGAACGGCAAGGCCTTTGTGCCAGTGCCGAACGCCAAAGGTTTGGGCGTCAAGGCCGATGGTTTTAACACCACCACCTTTGATGAAATCACAACCGACAAACTGCGCCTTGAGATCGTCTCGGACGGCAAGCTGTCGACCGGCGTGCTGGAATGGAAGGTCTATAGCTTTGGGGTCGTGCCGGCCTTTGCGCCGGTCGTGGTCGCTGGCGTTGACCGCACCGTTATCATGGGCGGCAAGACCTATCTGATGGGTAAGGCCGACTGGCTCAATCCCGGTGCCGAAACGGGCAGTTTGTGGCGCAAGGTCTCCGGCCCCGGTCAGGTCAATTTTGCCGATGCCTTGTCGGCGGGCACAACGGCGACGTTCTCGGAAACCGGCGACTATGTGCTGGAACTGGCCGCCCATTCGGGTCAGCGGGTCAGCACCTCACGCCTGCGGGTACGCGCTCAGGCCGCTCCGCCGAAGGAACGCCTCGATGTCGTCTATACCCGCCACTACAGCCTCGACAGTCCGCTGTGGAACGCGCGCGCCAAGTCGTTGATCGTCAACTGGATTCCGCACTGTATTGATTACTGTGAACGCACCGATCTGCCGACGGGCCAAGGCGGTATCGACAACTTTATTGAAGCAGCCAAGGCCAATCGCGGCGAACCGCACGGCCCGCATAAGGGCCTTGTCTTCTCCAATGCCTGGGTACTGCAGACGGTGGAGGCTATCTGCATTGCCCTCATGGTTGATCCGCAAGGCGACGCCGACATGATAAAGGCGCAAGTCCACATGAAGGCGACGCTGGAGCGCTGGATCCCGCCGATTTTGGCTGCGCAGGAATCCGACGGCTACCTGCAAACCGCCAAAACTCTGGCGCGGCCGGGCGCGTGGGATAAGCGCTGGGACCCGGCCCACCGCGCCGACCACGAAGGCTATATCGCTGGTTATTTTATTGAGTCGGCCATCAATCACTACACCCTGACCAATGGGCAGGACGTGCGGCTTTATAACGGCGCCAAGAAACTGGCCGACTGCTGGGTCGCCAATGTCGGCCCCGGCAAGATCGAATGGTTCGACGGCCACCAGGAGATGGAGCAGGCGCTGGTGCGCTTTGGCCGCTTCGTCAATGATATGGAAGGCGGCGGCAAGGGCGATGCCTATATCGCTCTGGCGCGCTTCCTGCTCGAATCGCGCAAGGGCGGTCACGAATATGACCAGAGCCACCTGCCGCCGGAAAAGCAGTACGAAGCTGTCGGCCACGCCGTCCGCGCCGTCTATTCCTATTCGGCAATGGCTGATATTGCCGCTGAAACCGGCGATATCGAATATCAGAGCGCGGTCATGTCGCTGTGGGACAATATCGTTAATCGCAAATACTATGTCACCGGCGGCATAGGCTCAGGCGAAACCGCCGAAGGCTTTGGCGCGGACTATTCCTTGCGCAACAATGCCTACTGCGAATCCTGTTCGTCGGCGGGGGAAATCTTCTTCCAGTATAAGCTCAATCTGGCTTACCATGACGCCAAGTATGCTGATCTGTATGAGCAGACCATGTATAATGCCCTGCTGGGTGGCACCGATTTGAACGGCACCAGCTTTGGCTACACCAACCCGCTGATCAACAGTGAGCGCACCCTGTGGCACGTATGCCCGTGCTGTGTTGGCAATATTCCGCGCACGCTGCTGATGGTACCGACCTGGACCTATGTGAAGGATAAGGCGGGTATTTACGTCAACATGTTTGTCGGCTCAAAGATCGTGGTCGATCGCATCGCCGGCACTGATGTTGAGATGGTGCAAAAGACGGACTATCCGTGGAACGGCGCGGTCTCCATCACCGTCAATCCCAAAGAAACCAAGACCTTTACCGTCTATGTCCGCATCCCGAACCGCAAGACCAGCGATCTCTATACCTTAACGCCTGCGGTAAGCGGTGTGAAATCGTTTAAGGTCAACGGTAAGGCCGTCACGCCGACCATCGAAAAAGGCTATGCGGTTGTCACGCGCGAATGGAAAGCCGGTGACCGCATTGAGCTTGAGTTGCCGATGGCGCCGCAACGCATCCATGCCGATGAGCGCATTGAAGCGGATCGTGGCCGGGTGGCGCTGGGCTACGGCCCGCTGGTTTACAATGTCGAAAAAGCCGATCAACCCAATATCGAGCAGGTGTTGAGCGGGGCACCGATTAAGGCGGAATGGCGCGGCGATCTGCTGGGCGGGGTCATGGCCCTGACCGGCAAGTGGCAGGACGGCTCGCCCATGCTGGCCATTCCCAACTATGCGCGCATGAACCGCGTGGGGCAGGCGGCGGCTATCGGCAGCGGCGATGTCGACTTTGCGCCCGGTGCCACCACACCGGCGGCTCAGGCGCAGGTCGGCCCACGAGTACGGGTGACGGGCTTGCAGTCTCAGGTCTGGATACGCGATAAGGTATAGGTCAAAGGGGGAGCAATCCCCCTAATTTGCTGATTCCATTCAAATTATAAAAATGTTCTAAAATTAATCGAGAACATATTGCGAACACGGAACAAATGGGGTACGAATATCGCGTCGCAAAGATTTCGAGATTTAGGGCAGCCCTGAATGGGAATCGTGACATAGGGAAGGGATTGGTATGTCGCAAGCGGTATTGAAACTCGTGGGAAAAGACGAAGCAGAAAAACAACGCGCTTTAGAATCGGCGCTGGCGCAGATTGATCGCGCCTTTGGTAAGGGCTCAGTGATGAAACTGGGCGCGTCAGGCAAATTTGCGGAAGTGGAGTCTATCTCCACCGGCTCGCTGGGGCTGGATATCGCGCTCGGTATCGGCGGCTTGCCGAAGGGTCGCGTGGTTGAAATTTACGGGCCGGAATCGTCGGGTAAGACGACCTTGGCCCTGCATACGGTCGCCGAAATTCAAAAAGCTGGCGGTACGGCCGCGTTTGTGGACGCCGAACACGCCCTTGATCCCGCCTATGCCCAAAAGCTGGGTGTGAATCTGGATGAACTTTTGGTGTCGCAGCCTGATAATGGTGAGCAGGCGCTGGAAATCACCGACACACTGGTGCGTTCGGGTGCCGTTGATATCGTTGTGATCGATTCGGTGGCGGCGCTTACGCCACGCGCGGAAATCGAAGGCGATATGGGTGACAGCCTGCCCGGTCTTCAGGCGCGTCTGATGTCGCAGGCTCTGCGTAAGCTGACCGGTTCGATCTCTAAATCAAAATGTATCGTGCTCTTTATCAACCAGATCCGTATGAAAATCGGCGTCATGTATGGTTCGCCCGAAACGACGACCGGCGGAAATGCACTGAAATTCTACGCTTCTGTGCGTCTGGATATCCGCAGCATCGGTAAGATCAAGGTTCGCGACGAAATCATCGGCAATAACGTCAAGGTGAAGGTGGTCAAGAACAAGGTCGCGCCTCCGTTCCGCGAAGTTGAGTTTGATATCTTGTACGGCGAGGGCATCTCCAAGCTTGGCGAAATCATCGATATGGGCGTGAAAGCCGGCATCGTTGAAAAATCCGGGTCGTGGTTCTCCTATAATTCGACCCGCATCGGTCAGGGCCGCGAAAATGCGCGTGAATTCCTGAAAGCCAATCCGGCCATGGCGAATGAAATCGAGATGGGTGTGCGCAAGAAAACGGAGAAACTCTCCGAAGACCTGCTGGGCACACCTGAACCCGATGCTAACGAAGGCGATGAATCGTTATAAGGCCATCGGTTAGGGCGCGGGCGCGAATCCCTAAACCAACCCGATCCTGTGCCGTAACCGTCTTAAAAGCCGCTCCGCCTGGGGCGGCTTTTTTGTAAATTTTTCACGTAAACTTCAAATATCGCGCAAACCCCTTTGCGCTCAGGCATAAGCCCTTTATATACGCCTGAATTTTGTAATCCCCCTGAACGCGGAGCGGTTATTCCGTCTTATCCATGCCCTCATTAAACGACATTCGTAAGACCTTTCTGGACTACTTTGCCCGCAACGATCATGAGGTGGTGTCATCTTCCTCACTCGTGCCGCAAAATGACCCGACGCTGATGTTCACCAATGCGGGCATGGTGCAGTTCAAAAACGTCTTCACCGGTGCCGAAACCCGCCCCTACAAACGTGCCACGACCTCGCAAAAGGTTGTCCGCGCGGGCGGCAAGCACAACGATCTCGATAATGTCGGCTATACCGCGCGTCACCACACCTTTTTTGAAATGTTGGGGAATTTCTCCTTTGGCGATTACTTTAAGGAACAGGCGATTGAACACGCCTGGAACCTCATCACCAAGGATTACGGCCTAAACAAAGACCGCCTGCTGGCCACCGTCTATATCGACGACGATGAAGCCTTTGGTCTATGGCAGAAAATCGCCGGACTGCCGGAATCGCGCATTATCCGCATCGCCGGTTCGGACAATTTCTGGAGCATGGGCGATACCGGCCCGTGTGGGCCGTGTACGGAAATATTCTATGATCACGGCGAACACATCTGGGGTGGTCCTCCGGGCTCACCCGAAGAAGATGGCGACCGCTTTGTCGAAATCTGGAACCTGGTGTTCATGCAGTTCGACCAACAAGCCGATGGCACGCGCCTGAACCTGCCTAAGCCCTCAATTGACACCGGCATGGGGCTGGAGCGGGTCGCGGCGGTTTTGCAGGGTGTGCATAACAACTATGACATCGACCTGTTTCAGGCCCTGATTGGCGCCAGCGTCGACCTGACCGGCGTCAAGGCTGAAGGCGAGGCTTTGCCGTCTCACCGGGTCATTGCCGATCACCTGCGCTCGACCGCGTTCCTGATTGCCGATGGGGTGACCCCGTCTAACGAGGGCCGCGGCTATGTCCTGCGCCGGATCATGCGCCGCGCCATGCGCCATGCTTACCTTTTGGGTGCCAATGAGCCCTTGATGCCGCGTCTGGCGCCGGTTTTGGTTCAGGAAATGGGCGGTCATTACGGCGAGTTGAAACGCGCCGAAGCCACGATCGTTGAGACCCTGCGTCAGGAGGAAGAACGCTTCCGCCGCACGCTGGGCCGGGGCATGACCCTGTTGGACGAAGCCACTGAAAACCTGAATGACGGCGATGTTTTGTCGGGTGATACGGCGTTCAAGCTTTACGACACCTATGGTTTCCCGCTCGATCTGACCCAGGACGCTGTGCGCGCCAAGGGCCTGACGGTCGATACGGCCGCGTTTGAAATCGCTATGGAAGCGCAACGTACTCGCGCGCGCGAACACTGGACCGGCTCCGGCGAAAAAGCGGTCGCGGCCGAATGGTTCTCGATCAAGGACCAGATCGGCGCCTCCGAATTTGTCGGCTACGACCACCTTAATGCGCAGGCCCATGCCCAATTTATCGTCCATGACGGCGAAGGCATCGAATCGGCCCATGCTGGTGATACGGTCGAGGTTGTGTTTGAGAAAACATCTTTTTACCCCGAAGGCGGCGGGCAAGCCGGTGATACCGGCGTGGTCGATTTCATCCACGGTCATGGCCGCGTGCTCGACACCCAAAAGCAGGCTGGTGATCTGATCGTTCATCGCATTGAAATCGTTGAGGGGGTTCTGAAAGTTGGCGATAAGGCTGAACTTCAGGTTGATCCTGTAAAGCGCAAAACCACGCGCGCCAACCACTCGGCGGCGCACTTGCTGCATGCTGCGCTGAGAAACGTGCTGGGGCCGCATGTGGCGCAAAAAGGTCAGTTGGTCGACGCTGAGCGCCTGCGTTTTGACTTCAGCCACGGTGGTCCGGTCACGACTGATGAGATCGAAAAGATCGAATCCGAGGTCAATGCCGTCATCCTGCAAAATCAAGCGGCGGCGACCAAGATGATGTCGCCCGAAGCCGCCATCGAGGAAGGGGCCGTGGCCCTGTTTGGTGAAAAATACGGCGACGAAGTGCGCGTCCTGTCGCTCGGCACCAAGCTGTCGGGTGAGGGCGGCTATTCGGTCGAACTGTGCGGCGGCACCCATGTCAAAGCCACGGGCGACATTGGCCTGTTCAAGATCGTCAGCGAAGGCGGCGTGGCCGCTGGCGTGCGCCGCATCGAAGCCGTGACCGGCGCGAATGCTTTGGCTTATTTGCAGTCGCTCGAAGACACGGTGACGCAAGCCGCAGGCACGCTCAAGGCCCAGCCTGCCGAATTGAACACACGCATCCAACAGGTGCTGGATCAGGTCAAGGCGCTGGAGAAAGAACTGGCTGCCGCCAAAGGCAAGCTCGCTTCTGCCCAGGGCGACGAGCTGCTGAGCCAAGCGGTGGACGTCAAGGGCATCAAGCTGCTGGTGGCCACGCTGGAGGGTGCCGATGCCAAAACCTTGCGCGACACCATGGACAAGCTCAAGGACAAGATCAAGACCGCTGTGATCGTGCTCACGGCAGTGGATGGCGACAAGGTGCAGATTGCTGCGGGCGTGACCGCCGATACCACAGGCAAAGTCAAAGCGGGCGAGTTGGCCAACTTTGTGGCGGGCCAGGTCGGCGGCAAAGGCGGCGGTAAGCCCGACATGGCCATGGCCGGTGGCACCAACCCTGCGGCCTTGCCTGCAGCCTTGGCCAGCGTGCAGGCCTGGGTGAGCGAGCGGGTTTGACGCCGACTTTTTAAGCGGGTGCCTTCCATGCGGAAGGCACTTTTTCAAGCCGCTGGGTGGGCCGATAAATGGTCCATGATGGCTTGCACGCCACTGCCTTGCAGCGCCACGCCCGACAGCTTCAGGCCCATTTCACAGCCCGCCACGGTGGCGATCAAGGTCAGGTCGTTGCTGTCGCCCAAGTGGCCAATGCGGAACATGCGGCCTTTGACTTTGCCCAAGCCCGTGCCCAGTGAGCAGTCGAAACGTTCGTGGATGACTTTGCGCACCGCGTCGGCGTCCACGCCCTCGGGGGTCATGACACCGGTCAGGATGGGGGAGTAAACAGCCGGGTCTGCGCACTGGATGGGCAAGCCCCAGGCATTGACGGCTGCCCGCACGCCAGCGGCCCAGCGTTGGTGCCGCGCAAAAACCTTGTCCAGGCCCTCGGCTAACAGCATGTCGCAAGCCTCGCTCAGGCCATAGAGCAAGTTGGTGTTGGGCGTGGAGGGCCAGTAGCCGTTTTTGTTCATCTCGATCATCTCGCCCCAAGCCCAATAGCTGCGGGGCATTCCGCCTTTTTGGCTGACTTCGATGGCGCGGAGTGACAAGGCGTTGAAGCTGATGCCGGGCGGCAACATCAGGCCCTTTTGTGAGCCGCTGATGGTCACGTCTACGCCCCATTCGTCGTGGCGGTAGTCGGCAGCGGCTAAACCCGAGATGGAATCGACCAAGAGCAAGGCGGGGTGTTTGGCGGCGTCCATGGCGCGGCGCACGGCGGCGATGTCGCTGGTCACGCCGGTCGAGGTTTCGTTGTGCACCACGCACACGGCCTTGATGCTGTGGGCCGTGTCGGCCTTCAGGCGCTCTTCGATCAGGTGCGCCTGCACGCCGTGGCGCCAGCTCGCGGGCACGCCGTTGTCGGTGCCGGGCAAGGCGAGCACCTCGGCCTTGAGGCCCAGGCGGGTCACGTC
>DDPE01000072.1 GCA_002342035.1 Asticcacaulis sp. UBA2476
GACGGCTGCCTGATGGAAGGCGTGTCGCACGAAGCCATTTCGCTGGCCGGACGGCTGAAGCTCAATAAGCTGATCGTGTTGTGGGACGATAACAACGTCACTATCGACGGCGTGGCCACCATTGCCGAAACCGGCGATCAACTGGCGCGCTTTAAGGCCGCCGGCTGGGCCGTCAAGGCCGTTGACGGCCATGATCACGGCAAAATCGCCGCCGCCCTGCGCTGGGCGACGCAGCAATCAAAGCCGGTCATGATCGCGTGCAAGACCAAGATTTCCAAAGGCGCAGGCCCCAAGGAAGGCGATCCCCATTCCCACGGCTATACTCTGTTTGATTCCGACATCGAACTGGCGCGCAAAGCGATGGGCTGGGAAGCCGAATCCTTCACCGTGCCATCGCCGATCAAGAAGGCCTGGGAAGCCGCCGCCCGTAAGGCCGCTCGTCCGCGCAAGGACTGGGATGCCAAGCTGAAAGGCCACGCCCACGCCGCCGACTTCAAACGCGCCATGAACGGCGAACTGCCCGCCAACGCTTTTGACGCGCTCGATGCCCACATTAAACAGGCGCTTGAGATCAAACCCGCTGACGCCACGCGCTCGGCCTCCGGTGCCGCTTTAGGCCAACTGGTGCCACACATTGACGACATGGTCGGCGGTTCGGCTGACCTGACCGGCTCCAACAACACCTTCGTCAAGGGCATGACGGCTTACGATACCGAAAACTACGGTGGCCGCTATGTCCACTATGGTGTGCGCGAATTCGGCATGTCGGCGGCTATGAACGGCATGGCGCTGCACGGCGGCGTTATCCCCTATTCCGGCACCTTCTTTGTGTTCTCTGACTACAGCCGTCCGGCCATTCGTCTGGGCGCGCTGATGGGCATCCGCACCATCAACGTCCTGACCCACGATTCTATCGGTGTTGGTGAAGACGGCCCGACTCACCAGCCGGTCGAGCATCTGGCGTCGTTCCGCGCCATGCCGAACCTTCTGGTCTTCCGCCCGGCCGATGTGGTCGAAGCCGCCGAATGTTGGAAAGCCGCGCTGAAATCAACCACCACGCCGTCGCTGATGGTGCTGTCGCGTCAAAAGGTGCCCGCCGCCCGTGAAAGCGGTGACAACCTGTCGGCCAAGGGTGCCTATGAGATCCGTTCCGCGTCTTCGGAAGCTAAGGTCTCGATCTTCGCGTCCGGCACCGAAGTCTCGGTCGCCATCGCCGCCCAGAAAGAGCTTGAGGCCCAAGGCGTTGCGACCCGCGTCGTCTCGACCCCATGCTGGGAACTGTTCGATGCGCAGGACGACGCCTATAAGGCCTCAGTCATCGGCACCACCCCGGTCAATGTCGCCGTCGAAGCCGCGGTATCATTGGGCTGGGAAAAGTTTATCGGTAAGGACGGTATTTTTGTCGGCATGACCTCTTTCGGGGCATCCGCACCGCAGGATGTGCTCTATAAACAATTTGGCATCACCAAAGAAGCTGTGGTCGAAAAAGCGCTGGCCGCTTTATAAGCCTACTGAATCTGTTGAATAAAAAAGCGCGGACGGCCTTTGCCGTTCGTGCTTTTTTATGGCCAATGACAAATAGATAAAAAACCACATGGCTTATTAATTTGACCTTATGGATTTAAAGCTATACAAGGGGCCTTCGATCTATAACTTGTCTGCTAATTTGTTTTTGCGGTTTCACTAAAAACCGTATCGGCGAACTTCCATTCAATTATCGAAACGAGCGAGGCACGACGCGATTTTGCGGATGTGCGTATAAACACTGTCATTGAAAGGGTTCGTCATGAGCACAGGCACAGTAAAATGGTTCAACGCCACCAAGGGTTACGGTTTTATCGCCCCTGAAGACGGTTCGAACGACATCTTCGTTCACATCTCGGCCGTTGAGCGCGCGGGTTTCCGCAGCCTTAACGAAGGTCAAAAGCTGTCTTACGAGCTGGCTCGCGATCCTAAGTCCGGCAAGATGTCGGCTGAGAAGCTGGAAAACGCATAAGCTTTTAAAAGCTTAGATGTTTCGAAAAAGGCCGCACCTTCGGGAGCGGCCTTTTTTTATTGCCATGCTAACGGTTATGGCGCTTGAAAAAATATCGTTTGAAACTATCATTCCGCGCAACAACTCACCTAAATATAAGCGCGCCACGATATGACCTTCAGCCTTCGCTCCTTTTTGCCGAAAGATTTATCCCGATCGTCGGCTATCCTGGACGATCAGGGGCTGAAAGCTCAGGCCAAACACACCCTGTTTGAAGACATCTATGCCTTCGCCATTGGCTGCTCGTTCATAGCGCTGGGGCTGGTGCTGCTTAAGACGGCGGGGCTGGTGACCGGCGGCGTGGCCGGGATCGCCCTTTTGGTATCCTATCTGATCCCGGCGCCAGTGGGCCTTTTGTTTACCCTGATCAATGTGCCGTTTTTTATATTTGCCCTGCTGAGCATGGGCTGGCGTTTTACGGTCAAAACGATCGTGGTCAACATCGCCATTATGGCGATGGCGGCGCTGTTTCCGCACCTGTTTACGCCCGCCCATCTTAATCCGGTTTTTGCCTCCATCTTTGGCGGGACAATTATCGGCATGGGGATTTTAGCGCTGGCCCGTCATGGTGCAGGCGCAGGCGGCACCGGCGTATTGTCGCTCTATCTGCAAAAGACGCGCGGCATCAATGCGGGTAAGACTCAAGCGGTGTGCGACGCCCTGATCATGACGGCTTCGGTCTTTGTGGTTAGCCCCATGAACCTGATCTATTCGGTCATCAGTGCCGCGGCCATGAGCACCGTCATGATGACCTACCATAAGCCCCAGCGCTATCTTGGTCACTAATCCGGGCTATTAATTTCCAGCCCCCTATGCCATAGGGCGCGCATGATGAATGATCCTGTTTTAGATACCCTCGCCCTGCCGCTTAATGATGGCCTTGTTGATCTGCCTGCGGACGGCAAAGCTTTGTTCCTGCGGGCGCGGTCTGGTTTGGCCCTGCGCGATTACCGCGCGCAGCTAGTATGCGAGCAGAGCTTTAAACCGGCGCTGGACGCCCTGACGCAGCAGGGCTTTAGCGCCCGTCCCGCAGATGATGACGCGCTCTACCCCCTGACGCTGGTCCTGCCGCCGCGTCAGCGTGACGAATACCGTGCCCTGCTGGCCCGCGCGGTGCTGTGTACAACGGACGGCGGTATTGTCATGGCATCAGTATCCAATCTGGAAGGCGCCAAGACCGTTGAGGGCGACCTTAAGGCCTTGACCGGTGATATCTCCAACCTGTCGAAACACAAATGCCGCGTATTCTGGGCGCGCATAAACGCCGGTAAACTCAATCGCGATCTGATTGACGCCTGGTCGAAACTCGATGCCGTGCGCCCGATTGAGGGCGGTCGGTTCCTAAGCCGCCCCGGCCTGTTTGCCTGGGATCGGATCGATGCGGGCTCAAAACTGTTGGTGCAAAACCTGCCGCCATTGAGCGGCCACGGCGCGGATCTGGGGGCCGGATTTGGCTACCTGACCGCAGAGATCATGGCCCGCAATGCGGCGGTTGCCAAAATGGAGGTGTTTGAGGCCGAACAGCGCGCGCTAGAGTTGGCGCGTCAGAACCTCACAGGCTTAGCCTTGGATTACCACTGGCAGGATGTCACCTCTGGTATCGGCGGCGAGTTTGATTTTATCGTCTCCAACCCGCCGTTCCATATCGACCGCGCCGATAAGCACGATCTGGGTAAGGCGTTTATCCGCTCCGCCGCCGCAGCATTGAAGCCCAAGGGCGCGTTCTACATGGTCGCCAACCGGCATTTGCCCTATGAAGAGACTCTCAAAACCGCGTTCAAGGTGGTGAAGATACTGGCCGACGATGGGGCCTATAAGGTGTTTGAAGCATCCTCAATGAGTGAGGCGCCAGTAAAGAAAAAACCCCGTAGACATGAGACTTCCGAGGATAAAAAATTCTCAAAGCGCGATGTGCCAGACACTAAAAAGGCCTCACAAGGCGAAACCTTAAGGCGCAGATCCTGATGCGCCTCGTGAAACACCTCGCCAATCTGGGCTATGGCTCGCGCAAGGATGTGCAGAAACTGATCCGTATGGGCGTGTTCACCGATGCGGACGGTGGGCGCTTAAGCGATGACGCCAAAATCGCCCACGACGATATCCGCTACAAAGGCCGCCCGCTCGATCCCGATCATGGCGTGGTGCTGCTGATGCACAAACCGACCGGCTATGTCTGCTCTACCAAGGACACCGGCCAGTTGGTCTATGAGCTCTTGCCCTCCCGCTTTGGAGAGCGCAAGCCGGTTTTGTCGACCATCGGACGGCTGGACGCCAACACATCGGGGCTGTTGCTGTTTACCGATGATGGCGATTTTCTGCACCGGATCATATCCCCAAAAAACCATGTCCCCAAGGTCTATGAAGTCACGCTGGCCCGCCCGCTCAACGGTCATGAAGGGGCGATATTCGAATCCGGCACCCTGTTGCTTGAGGCCGAAAAAGAGCCGCTCAAACCGGCATTCCTTGAGGTCACCGGCGAAAAAACTGCCCGGCTTACACTCTACGAAGGCCGCTATCATCAGGTGCGCCGCATGTTTGCCGCCGTGGGCAATCATGTTGAGACCCTGCACCGCGCCCGCATGGGTGAGCTAACCTTGGGTGGCCTTAAACCCGGTCAGTGGCGGGTCATGACGCCGGACGACCTGAAAAAAGTCTTACCGGAACGCATCTGATCATGGGTTAGGCACGCCTTCGCTCTTATGTTACAATTTTGAAATCTTATTGCCCCACACCACGGTCATAACCGGGAAATACACCTCCCCGACGACCGCGAACCCACGGCAAGCACATGACCCAGACCGCTTCGGCATCCGCCTCTACCGCCACTCCGTCAGTCAAGACCTCACGCCTGCTGGTGGTCGATGATGACCGGGAACTGCGCGACCTGATATCCGACTTTCTGGGTCAGCATGGTTTTGAGATTCATACCGCGTCCGGCGCGCGGGAAATGGATCGCGTACTGATGCGCGGCGATATTGATCTGGTGGTGCTTGATTTTATGATGCCCGGTGAAGACGGTCTGTCGATCTGTAGGCGTCTGAATGCCGCCAAGGGCCCGCCGGTGATCATGCTCAGCGCCCGCGCCGAAGAGGTTGACCGGATCGTGGGGCTTGAACTGGGGGCCGATGATTATCTGGCCAAGCCGTTCCATCCGCGTGAACTGCTGGCGCGCATCCGTGCCATCCTGCGCCGCGGTGAGCAGGGTCCGCGTCAGGACGGCACCTCGCCCATCACGCATTTTTTTGGCTGGCAGCTTGATAATATCAAGCGCATCCTCATCCGCCCCGATGGGGTTCAGGTGGCGCTTAGCAATGCCGAGTTTGAATTGCTGCGGGTGTTCCTCGACCGTCCGGGCCGCGCCTTGAGCCGCGATCAGATTCTTGATTATCTGCACGGCCCCAATTCCGAAAGCTTTGACCGCGCCATTGATGTCCAGATCAGCCGTTTGCGGCGTAAGCTGAATGACGACACGCAGGATGAAATCATCCGCACCATTCGCGGCATCGGCTATATGTTCAGGCCATTGAAGTAACCCTTAAATATGTCCGACCTTAAGGCTGCACCGCCTAAAACCTCACGCTTTTTCCCGGACTTGCCGATCTTCTGGCAGGTGCTGGGCATGGCGTTGATGGTGCTTGTCCTGTCGCTGGCGATCAACACCCTGATTGTGCTCAAAGCCCCGTCCCCGCCGCCGCAGGGCTATACCCTGACCGAAGCGGCGCAAGCCCTGAAGACCGGGCAGGTCAAGCTGAAAACCGGCCGCATCCTGCGCGCCGAGACGGTGACGGAGCCACCGCCGTTTGTCGTCCGGCTCATCAACGATCCCGATCATAACCACCCTTTTGAAAGCTTTCTGAAATCTCGTCTGGCCAAGGTTCTGGGCGTGCCGGAAGCCAATATTTACGTCGATGGCCGGTTGAAATCACGCAATGGTTTCGGTGGCCCCGGCCCTCAGCGCTGGATGGCCCCCGGCCCGGAAGGGCCGCAACACAGAGCCCCGGAAGGTGGGCCAAAATTTGCGAGGCCGGATGGGCCGCCGCGTAATATGGGTTCCGATGGCCCGCGTGATAATCTCAGAATGATCGGCCCTGATTTCCGCGCATCGGAACTGCCGGAAAGCCTGAACACGCAGGTGACCTTCCCGGCCTTTCGGGCCGCATGGAAGCAAACCGATGATACCTGGCGCGTCCTGATCCCGCCGCGCCCGTTGATTGAGCCGTGGCAGAAAAACCTGCTGATCGGGTTTTTACTGACCGCGCTGGCGGTCACGCCGCTGGCCTTTTTCATGTCACGCCGCCTGACCCGCCCGATCCGCGCTCTGGCCGAAGGGGCGCGCACACTGGGCTTTGACGCAGATGCCGCCCCACTGAAAGCGCGCGGCCCCAAGGAAGTGCGCGCCGCCACCGAAGTCCTCAATGACATGCAAGTCAGGCTCAAGAAACAGGTCGAGTCCCGCACCGCCCTGATTGCCGCCATTGCCCACGACCTGAAAACACCGCTGGCGCGTCTGCGTCTGCGGATTGAAACCCTGCAGGAACCTGCCCGCGATAAGATCAATCAGGACATTGCCCACATGGACAGTCTGATCAATTCCGCACTTGGGTTCGCCAGCGCTGAGAAAATGGCGCAGACCCTGACCCGGCTTGACCTGTCGTCCCTGATCGAGATCGTGTGCGAAGACAATGCCGATATTCACGACGTCACCTGCGGCGACATTGCTGAGAACATAACCGTGCTGGGCAATGACATGGCCATCCGGCGCATTGTGACCAATCTGATTGAAAATGCCTGCCGGTACGGCGACGGTTGTGAGGTGATCCTGCGGGCGCGTGAAAACATAGCCGAGGTCGTGATCCGCGACCACGGCCCCGGCATGCCGACTGAGGCGCTTGAGGCGGTGTTTGAGCCGTTCTACCGGCTGGAAACCTCCCGCAATCGCGATACCGGCGGGGCGGGTCTTGGGCTATCGGTCGCCCGTGGCCTGACCCTGTCCATGCACGGCAGTCTGCGCCTTGAGAACCGCTACGAAGGCGCGATTTTAAGCGGTCTTGACGCCATCTTCGCCCTACCGCGTCTTTAGGCCGCAAGCGCGCCGGTTGAAACCCATTGATAGCGTTATCATATAGCCGTTAGGGCCGATTAGGTCTTGACTTGTCAGGGGTTTGGGCCAAAACGAAACCCGCATTTGATCTACGCTTCCGCCCGTCAGGACGGTTTCAAAATCTACTATAAGGGAAGCTAAATATGGCGTTACGTGTTGCGATTAACGGGTTTGGCCGCATCGGCCGTCTTGTTCTGCGCTCGATCATCGAGAATGACCGCACGGATATCGAAGTGGTGGCGATCAACGATCTGGGGCCGGTGGAAACCAATGCCCACCTGCTGCGCTACGATTCGGTGCACGGTAAGTTCCCGGCCGAGGTCAAGGTCGAAGGCGACTCGATCCTGATCAACGCTAATGGCCGCACCTATGCCCCCATTAAGGTCACGGCGATCAAGAATCCGGCCGAATTGCCGCACAAAGCGCTGAACGTCGATATCGCTTTTGAATGTACCGGCATTTTTACGTCTAAGGACAAGGCTCTGGCCCATATCGAAGCCGGCGCCAGGAAGGTCATCATCTCCGCCCCCGGCGACAATGCCGACAAGACCATCGTCTACGGCGTCAACCATGACACCTTAAGCGCCGATGATGTGGTTATCTCGAACGCATCCTGCACCACCAACTGCCTGTCGCCGGTCGCCAAGGTTTTATCCGACCTGTGCGGCATTGAGCGCGGCTATATGACCACCATCCATTCCTACACCGGTGATCAGCCGACGCTCGACACCATGCATAAGGATCTGTACCGCGCCCGCGCGGCAGCCCTGAGCATGATCCCGACCTCGACCGGCGCTGCCAAGGCCGTCGGCCTCGTCCTGCCGCACCTTAAGGGCAAGCTTGACGGGTCTTCAATCCGCGTGCCTACCCCGAACGTCTCGGTCGTTGACCTTAAAATCGTGCCGTCGCGTCCGGTCACCAAGGAAGACGTCAATGCCGCCATCATCGCTGCCGCTGACGGCCCGATGAAGGGCGTTCTAGCTTATACCGATGAGCCACTGGTGTCTTCGGACTTTAACCACAATCCGGCGTCATCGACCTTTGCGCTCAACCAGACGCAAGTGATCGACGGTCAGTTCGTGCGCATCCTGACCTGGTACGACAACGAATGGGGCTTCTCGACCCGCATGGCCGATACGGCTGTCGCGTTTGGCAAGTTCCTGTAATAAAATGCCCCGCTCGGTTTACACCGGGCGGGGTTTTTCATTGCGATTTTTTACTGAAACCTAGAGCAAACAACCCGCATATCAGATGAATAGGTCATTAGCCGCTATATTGATTCATGCTGCCGGATTTACAGCTAATCTTGCTCTTGGACATTATGAATTTGGTCAAGGCTTAGAATATCTTCAACAGCAGCCAACCACATCAAGCCTAGTCCTTTTTGGCTCCTCCCAAATAATATACTGTTCATGCTTAATATTTTTGGGTTATAAAGCGTTTATCGATACCAATCACTTTATTCGCAATCGAACCAAGCGTGGGCTTTATGTTACCCTGCTGTCCTTATTTCACTTCGCTATTGTAGTTATAGTCATAATGATTTCGGCTTTGATTTCCATTGGCCCAATACAGGGTTAAACTCATGCCTTTCAACATCCCAAGGCCGTTGTTATGATTTGGTTTGATCTTAATAACCGCCTGACACTTATTAAGGGCGGTTTTAAGCAGCAGACATCTCTGTTCAGGTCAGTCACTACCAAATGGCAGGATATTCACGAAGCCTTCGGCATCAAACGCAATATCATTACTTACGACTGCAATTACATAATATTGAAAACTCAGAATAAATCTGCAACTCTGGGCGAGACTGACGCCAACTTTAAGAATTTTGAGCCACATCTTATAAACGCCCTGCCGGGTTTTCCGGCAGACTGGTATGAGTTGATCGAAGCTCAGCCGTTTGATACTCCCATCCTCCTCTGGAAGGCCTGAGCCTTCCCCTGCTCGAAGAGAACCCCATGCCTTTCAAAACACTCGACAGCCTCAAAGACGTAGCCGGTAAGACCGCGCTTGTGCGGGTTGATTTCAACGTCCCCGTCGATGGCGGCACTATCACCGACGACACCCGTTTGCGCGTCGCCCTGCCAACCATTCAGAAACTGACCGCAAAAGGCATGAAAGTCGCCCTGCTGGCCCACTTTGACCGGCCCAAGGGCAAGGTCGTGCCGGAAATGAGCCTGGCCTTCATCGCACCAGCCCTGTCGAACCTGCTCGGCGCGCCCGTATCGTTCAGCGATGACTGCGTAGGCGATGCCACCAAGGCCCTGATCACCAATATGGCAAACGGTGGCCTGATCCTGCTGGAGAATGTCCGCTTTCATGCCGGCGAAGAAAAAAACGATCCTGAGTTCGCCGCACAATTGGCCGCTATGGGCGACATCTATGTCAATGACGCCTTTTCGGCCGCCCACCGCGCCCACGCTTCGACCGAAGGCGTCGCCCACCTGATCCCGGCCTATGCCGGTGAGTCCATGCGCCGTGAACTTGAGGCGCTCGATGCCGCCCTTGGCACGCCGGTGCGTCCGGTCATCGGCATTGTCGGCGGCTCGAAAGTCTCGACCAAGCTTGATCTGCTGAAAAACCTTGTCACCCGTCTCGATACCCTGTCGATCGGCGGCGGCATGGCCAACACCTTCCTCTATGCGCTGGGCTACGACATCGGCGGATCGCTGTGCGAAAAGGACATGGCCGATACCGCGCGTGAGATCATGAAGCTGGCGGATGAAAACCACTGCGAGATTTTGCTGCCGGTCGATGTGGTTGTCGCCACTGAGTTCAAGGCCCACGCCCCGTCGCGCGAAATCTCGATTGATGACGCGCTCACGCCTGACGATAAAATATTTGACGCAGGTGCGAAGACCGTGGATATTCTGAAAGACGCTATTTCTAAATCGAAAACCCTTATTTGGAACGGCCCTTTGGGCGTATTTGAATTGCCACCCTTTGATAAAGCTACCGTTGAGGCTGCCCATTTTGCGGCAGCGCAAACCAAGGCCAAGCTTCTGACCGCTGTGGCCGGTGGCGGCGATACGGTTGCTGCCCTCAATCACGCCGGTGTTGTGGATGACATGACGTTTGTGTCAACGGCCGGTGGCGCGTTTCTTGAATGGATGGAAGGCAAGGCGTTACCCGGTGTGGCAGCCCTGAACGGGTAAAACATCTTTAAAGCAATCGAAGTAGTCTATTTGAATGGAAAAGACTGAAGCTGAAAAACGTAGTGATGAAATGATTGCCAAGCTTGCCGAGGAACGGGAAGCGAGAGGATGGGAATTATTAAATGAAGCTAAAATCGCTTTGAACGAACGAAAATTATACACGAAGGGTAACAATTCGACTTTGGGCGGCGCTCTATTATCGTTACGCTCATGGGTACAAAAAATGTCCAAGTAGCACCGAAAGATTTGGATATTTTAGTAGATTGAAACTTATAACAACAAAAAAAGGGCTGTTAACAGGCAGCCAAAACTTAAAACCGACCATAACCTTCGCCGCGCTGGCATATTTTGACGCGGCGGTCATTTGTAAACACGAAGCATGAAAGAGGGAAAATTCCATGGCTCGTATCAGTTTACGCCAGCTTCTCGACCACGCGGCCGAGAACAATTACGGCGTACCGGCCTTTAATATCAATAATATGGAACAGGGGCTGGCTGTCCTTGATGCCGCCCGCGCCACGGAATCACCCGTGATCATTCAGGCCTCCCGCGGGGCTCGCAACTACGCCCACGACATCATGCTGGCCAAGATGATTGAGGCGCTGATTGAAATCTATCCGGAAATTCCGCTGGTGATGCACCAGGACCACG
>DDPE01000071.1 GCA_002342035.1 Asticcacaulis sp. UBA2476
CAGCGAATCTGTTAGCGTGAGTGTACGACGTTAGAACAACGCCCTGTAGGACAGCTTATAGACAGCCGTCATACGACTAAAGACCCAAAATGTTCCTGTCTTTTTGACTGAGGTTCTCAAAGTGGCTTTTAAGGTTGCGTCATCTGTCAGCCCCCCGATATCCGCCCCGGCGGCATATGGGTCTGACTCGCGCTTCACACCGCCGCCCCCCGCACCACCCACCGCGTATGAGGCCCGTGATTTTCACACCGCCTCGTCCCCCTCCCTGATACATTTGCCGCAGACGAGCCTTTTCGGGTCTCGTCTTTTTTTATGCCCTTAAAGGAGCCATGATTATGACCAAGCGCACTGCCAAACGCTTTTTACGCGAAGGCCAGTTGGATACGGAAGCTTTTGCCACCCCTGACGCAAAAGTCCGCCGCATTCATGTCAATCATGGTAGCTGGTCTCCCATGGGCGCCAACGAAGACCGCGATCAGTCTTACGTGAAAACCATCAAGCCCAAGTCCGAAGGTCAGGCCGCCCTCATCAGCGCCATCGACGAAAAAAATCTGGTGCTGGCACTCGGTCCCGCAGGCACGGGCAAGACCTATCTGGCCATCGCAAAAGCAGTCGAAGCGCTTGAGGCCGGTCAGGTCGGCCGGATCGTCCTGTCACGGCCGGCGGTCGATGCCGGTGAATCCATCGGCTATCTGCCCGGCGATATGGAAGACAAGTTGGCGCCTTATTTGCGCCCCCTCTATGACGCCCTGACCGACCGCCTGAGCATGAAGCGCGTCAAGGCCCTGATGCAGGAAGGCCTGATCGAAATCGCACCCGTCGGGTTCATGCGGGGACGCACACTCAACAATGCCTTTGTCGTGATCGATGAGGCCCAAAACTGCACCTATACCCAGCTCAAGATGCTTCTGACCCGTCTGGGCTGGAACTCGACCATGGTCGTGACCGGCGATCCGCAGCAGTCCGATCTGCTGCCCGGCCTGTCGGGACTTGGGGATGTGGCGGATAAGTTCGAGGCGGTTGAAACCATCAAGGTCGTGCGGCTGGCCGACCGCGATATCGTCCGCCATCCGCTGGTCGCCCAGATGCTCGGCGTGCTCTGAGCTTTATAAGAACAAAGTCGCGTACCCATTTAAGCGGTCGGTCATTCCGGCCGCTTTTTTGTTTTGAATTGAAACAGTTGGAGCGAAGCGACTAGCGCCATTGAGGCGCGCAGCCCGCGCGGCGCCAAAGCGAACGAAGGTGAGCTGAGCGCTAAACCAAAAGAGCATTTTGGCTTTGCCGAAATGGTGCGGGCGGCCGGACTCGAACCGGCATGGGATTGCTCCCGACGGATTTTAAGTCCGTTGCGTCTACCGATTCCGCCACGCCCGCTTAAAACCAGCGGCCCTTATACTTAAGGGGCATGGCGGCGTCGAGACTAAATGCGTGCCAAAGGGATAAAGCGGAGAAGGATTGATGATATTATCAACATCTTCCCAGTTCTTGGCCCCGTCCTTGGCCCCGATTACGGCTACTTAGGGTTCGGCGCGAAGGTGACGCTGGTGTTGGCGATCATCCAGACCGTGGCGGCCCAGGCGGCGACATTTTGGTCCATCTTTTTCGGATCGATGCGCTCAAGCACATCATCGACCGTGTGGTGGACATCGAAATAGTCAGTGCCGTTCTGCTGAAGATCGAACACCGGCACACCCTTGTTTTTCAAAGGCCCGGTGTCAGGCCCGCCGCCGGTAGAGTCAGCGCGGTCGGTATAGATATTCAACGGATAAAGCACATTGCCAAGCTTAGCCTTAAACGTCTCCTCGCTGGCCTTGGGCAGGCTGAGGCTATAGACGACATCAGCGCCGAAATCGGATTCCGCAGCAGCGATGTGGGTCTCATTCGATCCGGCGACCGCATATTTTTCAGCGTAGGCATTGGCGCCCGACAGGCCCTTATCACCCGGTTGGGAGACCTCCTCCGAGCCCCAGAATACGACGCGGACGGTGCGTTCAGGGCGCATTTTATGGTCGATCATAACCTTGGCCGCCGCCATAGTGATGGCCACACCTGCCCCGTCATCAGTGGCGCCGGTGCCCAGATCCCAGCTATCCAGATGCCCGCCGATGGTGATAATCTCATTCGGACGGTTGCGGCCCTTGATTTCCGCTATGACGTTCTGAGAGGTGCCATTGCCCAGGAATTTCGGCGTCGACACCATCTTAAGGGTAAGCGGCCCGGCCTTGCCCTCACGTTGTAATTTCAACAAACGCTCGAACTGTTCCGCATCGGGCGGTGAGATCGCCAGCGCGGCTAAGCCTTCGTCGCCTAAGAAGCGAGTCGCCCCCGTGTGGGCAAAGCGGTGATCTTCGGTGCCTAATGAGCGCATCACATAGCCGATCGCCCCGCGCGCCTTGGCCGCTTCCGGCCCTTGCCTGCGCATCGAACCGGAATTGACGCCATAGCCCACGCCGGTCTGGGTGCGCACAGTCGGTTGCAGAATAACGACAATTTTGCCTTTAAGGTCAGCGGTTGAGGTCGTGAAATCCTGATAGGTTTCAAAAATGGCGGCCTCACCCGTAACCCCTTCAGGCGGCGTGGCGCCTGATCCGCCCAGAGCTGTCACCACCATCTTTTGGGCGAACGGGCCAGTGATCTCAAGGCTTTCCGCCCCGCGCTGCCACAAAGCGAGCGGGAACGTATCGATACGGACATTATCAAAGCCCATTTTTTTCAGTTCTTCGGCGGCCCAGACGGCTGAGTTTCGCTCAGAGTCCGATCCCGCCGGACGTGCCCCGAACCGTGTCGTCAGATGCGAGACAAATGCGTAGGCTTCGTTACTTTTCAGCGCCGCATCACGCAGTTTGGCGGCCTCGACTTCGGGGGCCAGCTTGATATCAGGCGCTACTCGCTCCGCCTTGGACTTAGGTTTAGCCTGCGCCCATACTGGCGACACCGCCACGGACACCAAAGACAGGCCCATCAGGGCCGACACACATACAGTTCTCGTTTTCATAGTCACTCTTCTCAACACACTTTACGCTGTCAGTTCCTCAAACGCCGCTTCGGGGAAGCGCAATTTCGCCTTTTCGAGCACATCATCCATCCCCGCGATTAAGCGCGAAAACGCTTCATCCAGACTGTCCTTATTGCGCCCACGGATCACCAGTTGCGTACCAAACGCATCCGGGAACATGCCGTAGGGGTAGCTGCCGAGGCTAAGATCGCTGTAGGCCTGGTCAAGTTCTGTCAGTATGTCGGCGGCCAGACTTTCCGGCACATAGTGAGCTTTTAAGGTGCGCGACATAACTTGACGGCCCTGACGCAGGCGATACGGCAGGTCGTTCAGCATTCCCGCCATGATGCGCGGCACGCCGGCCATGACAAAGACATTGCCAAGCTGAAAGCCCGGTGCGCCGGAGACCGGATTAAGGATCAGGCTGGCCCCTTCCGGCACCCGCGCCATGCGCCGGCTGCTGACATTGAGCTTATCAAGGCCGCCGTAGCGATCGATCAGCACCTGCAAGGCATCGGCCCTCTCGGCGAGAGGCACGCCAAAGGCCTTGGCGACGCAATCGGCGGTAATATCATCATGGGTCGGGCCAATGCCGCCGGTCGTAAACACATAGTCATAATCCGCCCGCAAAGCGTTGACGGTGCGCACCACCTGGGCTTCATCGTCATGGATCATACGCACTTCCATCAGGTCGATCCCCAGCGACCCTAAGAATTTAGCGATAGTGTTGACATTAGTATCCTGCGTCCGCCCCGACAGGATTTCATCGCCAATGATAACAATGGCGGCGGTAGGGTTAGAATCATTTGAATTTTCGGCATTGACCGTCATGCTACAGGCTCCTTATGGACACATAAGCCACATAGGAAATACGTGTCGATCATGTCATCGGGCCACATACACATCACCCCTTTTGAACATCGCGTGGATGGGCTCATAAAAGGGCGATTGGTGTCAAGATACAAACGCTTCTTTGCCGACATAAGGCTGGAATCCGGTGAGATCGTCACCGCCCACTGCCCTAATCCGGGCAAGATGCTGGGGCTTTTGGTCGAGGATACCCCCGCCCTGATCACCGAATCAAAGAACCCGAAGTCCAAGCTAAAATACCGGCTAGAGGCCCTGAAAGACAGCGATCAGTGGGTGGGTGTCAATACCGGCTGGCCCAACCTGCTGATCAAGAACGCGATTGTTGCTGGGTTAATCCCGTCTTTGAACGGCTATCCCATTATTCGGCCCGAAGTCAGATATGGTCACAATTCCCGCATCGACCTTAAGCTGGAGAATCATCCATCGCGTCCCGATGCCTATGTCGAGGTTAAAAACGTCCACTTGTCGCGCACGCCGGGGTTGGCCGAATTCCCGGACTGCGTGACGGAACGCGGGGCCAAACATCTTTATGAACTGATCGATATGGTCGCCGCCGGATATCGCGCGGTCGTCGTCTTTTGCGTGCAACGCGACGATGTAGAGCGCTTTGATGTTTGCGCTGACCTTGATCCGAAATTCGCCGCCGCCTACCGCGCCGCCCGCATGGCTGGGGTAGAGATCGTGGCCTTGAGTTTCGGCTTTGATGAAACCGGCCTGCGGTTTCACCACACGCTAACCATCACATAAAAAACCGGATGCTGATCAACAGCATCCGGCTTAGTGTTCATATGAAATCTGAACCTAGTTGACCTTTTCAGCGGCCTTTTCGGCGTTGCGTTCGATGTTTTCGGCCGGTGACTGGTCGCCCAATTCGTTGGCGGCATTATCGACACCTTGTGGCAAGGCGGTGACGGCGTCAGCAACCCGTTCACCGCTGGAGCGATTATCCTGCATCATGAATATGGCGGCAACGGCGATGATGGCAATCACGGCGACCGCGAGGATAGTCATGAGCATATTGTTATTCTGTGAACCTGTGGCGGCCATGTGTATTTTCCTGATATTTAAACTGTAAGTCCATGATCACTGTCGGCGCATAAGATTTCAGTCACTGATGTTTCAAACATTATAAGGCCATCGTCAGGGTCACTTGGTCTGGTATTTCGGGATTTGAGAGGTTATATTGGCTGCATGACCACAGATTCAGATTACCTCGTCCGCTCACAGTCGATCCGCATCCATACGGCGGAAGACTTCGAAGGTATGCGCAAAGCCGGACGGCTGGCCGCCGATTGCCTTGATATGCTGATCCCCTATGTCGTGCCGGGGGTGAAGACCTCATATCTGGACGATCTGGCGCGGCAGTTCATTTTCGATCACGACGGCCTGCCCGCGTGTCTCTATTATCGCGGCTATTATCATACCGTCTGCGTATCGCCAAACCACATCGTTTGCCACGGCATCCCCGGTGAAAAGACCCTGCGTGACGGCGATATCGTCAATATTGACGTGACCGCGATTATTGACGGCTGGCACGGCGATACCTCGCGCATGTATGAGGTCGGTCAGGTTAACCCAAAAGCCAAACGTCTGGTCGATATCACCTACGAATCTCTGCGTTTGGGTCTGGAGCAGATCAAGCCCGGCAACACCTTTGGCGACATCGCTGCCGTGATTCAGAAATATGCGGAGGCGCAGCGTTGCTCGGTCGTGCGCGACTTCTGCGGCCACGGTGTCGGTCAGATTTTCCACGACGCCCCCAATGTTCTGCACTTTGGCAAGGCGGGCTCCGGCCCTAAGCTTGAAGAAGGCATGTTCTTTACGGTGGAGCCGATGATCAATCTCGGCAAACCGGACGTGAAGGTGCTCAACGACGGCTGGACCGCGGTCACCCGCGATAAGTCCCTGACCGCCCAGTGCGAACATAGTGTTGGCGTGACCAAGGACGGCGTGGAAATCTTCACCGCCTCACGCACCGATCAGTTCCGCCCCTTGCCCGTGCTATAAATCTGATGGCTGAGGGGGAAGTCACGCTCGATCCATCTCGCCAAGAAATTGGTCGCCCTGAGCATGGCGGCCACCGTAACCGCTTAAGGGACCGGGCGCGCAAGGCCGGGGTATCCACCCTGCCCGACTATGAGTTGCTGGAACTGTTTCTGTTCCGCTCGATCCCGCAACGTGACGTCAAACCGTTGGCTAAGGCGCTGATTGCCCGCTTCGGCAGCCTCCCCGCGGCTCTATCAGCGCCGATTGAGGACATGCTTCAGGTCTCATCGCTCGATAATGCGGGGCGCGCACTTAAGATCACGCCGGAAATCGCCCTTGACCTGCAACTAATGTTTGAAGCCACAAGGCGTTTACTGGCTGAACCGCTAAAACGCACCACGGTTTTGTCATCCTGGTCACAACTGATCGCGTACCTGCGCGTCACTCTGGCCTATGAGCCGCGCGAGCAGTTTCGCATCATCTTTCTCGATAAAAAGAACCAGCTTATCGCTGATGAAATTATGGGACATGGCACGGTCGATCATGCCCCGGCCTATCCGCGTGAGGTTATGCGCCGGGCACTTGAATTATCGGCCAGTAATGTGATCTTGGTGCATAATCACCCCAGTGGCGACCCCATGCCATCGCAGGGCGATATCGACATGACCAAGGCGATCATTGCCGCCGGAAAGCCGCTCAAAATCACCGTCCACGACCACCTGATTGTGGGCCGCGAAGGCGTTGCCAGCATGAAGCAGATTGGGTCTATCTAACGCGGCCCACACATTTTAAGTGCCCTAACGCTACGCTTTTTGAGGGCTGGGCCGCGAAGGTGTCGCCAGTATGAAGCAGATCGGCTCAATCTAACCTTTGCAAAAACTCAAATTCAGGCGCGAAGCCGCCTTAAGCCTGAATTTGTCGATATTGAACCGTGAAAAAGTACACTGAGCACAGCGAAGGACTTTTTCACGATCATTGCCGATAGCCCCAGGTGATCATCCAGCGATCCAGTTCAACCAGCGACGTCAGGTCCTTGCCGCGATCGTACTCAAGCCCAAACGCGAAATGACTGGTGTCGGTGGGATAATACATGGCCCGCGCCCCCAGCCGGTCAGCACTGGCGCGGTTTGAGGTCACATCCTCACGCGCGCTATACTGCACGTTCATGCCAAAGGTCGGTAAACCGGCTGGCCGCTTAAGGCGCACACCCCATTCCATATCATAGCCCAGACGGCCATATTGCTTGACGTTGTTCAGTGTCACCTTATCGCCGGGATCATCAATGCCGACATAGTCCGCCACAATGGTCATATTGGCGTTCTGGCACCATACGCAGTATTCGCGCTTGGGGTCGCTGTCGCCATAGAGCCAGTACTGCACCGGCGGCTTGAGCGAGGCTTCAAAGCGCGTCAGGGCCGACTGAAACTCATCATCTGTCTGCCAGGCCGCCGTCAGGTTACCGATATAGGCATGTTCGGCCTCATCATCAGCAAAGCGGAACCGGCTGCGGATACCGAAATCAAGGTTGTTGACTTCGCTATACTGGTTCCAGTGGGTGACCCTCTCATAGGCCACAAATGGCCGGACATTGCCTGATGTTTTGGTGGCATCGGCGTCATCGCCCCACTGAGCAATATCGGGTGCTGCTATGGCGGCCCTGATGTTAACGATTGCCGACTTATCCGAAGCACTTTTGTAGTATGAGATTCTGGCCGGATCGCGTTGAGAATATTTATCTTTTTCAGTTTGGCTGACGTTGGAAGCGACCCTGAACAGCGACAGGAAACTACGCTTTTCCTGTATGGCCGGCAGGGTCTTTTCGGTGACCACCGGCGGTGTCACCTCGGCCACAACCGGCGCAGGCGGGGCGGTGCAGGTCAGGACATAGCCCGGATTATTCGGATCATAAAAAGCCGCGATGCGGGCAATATCGCCTTCGGGCTCCGGCCAGTTGGCCTTCCACTCCAGCTTCATCCCCCGTCCCTCGCGCACGCTCAGCATCCGGGCGGCGGCATTGCGAAGCTGCGCCAGTGAGGCCTCAGCAGGCTGGCACGACGCACCGTCACAGATGGTCGTGGCGATCCGCTCCCCCAGGGGCACCGACTGCGGCCCCATGAAGCTCACGTCCAACGTCACCGGATAACGCGACAAAAGCTGGGCAATCGCCAGATCGCGCGGCAGGACGCGCTCATCACCGCTCGGTTCGCACGCTTTGGATTCCAGTTCGACGAAGGCCGCATCGGCAAAATTGACGGTACGCACCGGCATTTCGGCACTGGCCGAAGTGGCACTTAACAGCAAGGCGGCGATCAGACTTCCCAAAGACAAATTCCGTGTGCAATGTTTGGCGGTGAGTTTGCAATGCAATAGTTTTCAAACTTTTACCGCCCAAACCAGCATTTGCAAGCGCTGAGGGATAAATTCCGCTTGAGCAGGCGTATTAACGGCGGCGCTTTGCGCCCTCAAACAACCGCCAGCCCAGCAAAATCAAAAGGATCGCGCCGTAAATCAACGGCATGGTCTTATCGGCCTTGGCCAGCAGAAAATAATGCAGAACCCCCAGCGGAACGATGACATAGATCAGCTTATGCAGATTGCGCCACACCCGCCCGCCGATGGCCTTGATGGCCGCATTGAACGACGTGACCGCCAAAGGGATCAGCAGCACAAACCCGATCATGCCAAAGGTGATGTAGGGGCGCTTGACGATATCTTTCCAGATCGCGCCCCAGTCAAAATACTGATCGATGCCGATATAGCTGGTCAGGTGGAGCAGAATATAGGCAAAGGCAAACAAACCAATCGGCCTGCGCCAGCGGATCAGGCGCGGTTGTTTGAATATCCGCACCACTGGCGTGATCGCCAGACCCACGATTAACAATCGTAGACCCCAGACCCCAAGCTGACGGATAATTGTCTCAATCGGATTGACGCCCAGATCGCCGTTATAACCGCGCCAGATCAACCATAACAGCGGCAGCAGACACAGCAAACAGATAAAAGCGATATCTAAGGTAAAGCCTTTTTTATTTGATTTTACCATGACTTAAAAAAACTTCTTCAAGTCCATATTGCGGTACATGCCCGCCACCTGATCGCCATAGCCGTTGAACATCAGGGTATCCCGCCGGCGGAACTCACCGATGCGCCGCTCGGTGGCCTGCGACCAGCGCGGATGATCGACATTGGGGTTCACGTTGGAATAGAAGCCGTATTCATTAGCGCCATAGCGCTGCCATGAGGTTGGTGGCTGGCGTTCGGTAAAGGTGATGTCGGTGATCGACTTGATGGACTTAAAGCCATATTTCCACGGCACCACCAACCGGATCGGCGCGCCGTTTTGATTGGGCAAAAGATCGCCGTACAGCCCCACCGCCAGAAACGCCAGCGGATTGAGGGCTTCGTCCATGCGCAAACCTTCAACATAAGGCCAGTCGAGAACATTTGAGCGCAAACCCCGCATTTCTTTGGGTTTATTAGCGGTTTGAAAAGCAACATATTTGGCTTTGGCGGTCGGTTCGGCCAGCTTGATCAGGTTAGCCAGCGGAAACCCCACCCACGGAATGACCATCGACCAGCCTTCGACGCAGCGCAGGCGGTAAATGCGTTCTTCGAGTGCGTTTTTCAGCAGGGTTTCAATGGCAAGGGTTTGCGGCTTACCACACAGGCCACCGATTTTCACCGTCCACGGCCGCGTATTTAAACTGGCCGCATATTTGGCGGGGTCAAGCTTATCAGTGCCAAACTCATAGAAATTATTGTAGCCGGTGACTGCGTCATATTCGGTCTTTTTCTCATTGGTCGAAAACGGCCCCGGCTTATAGGCCAGTTTGCCCTTGACCTGTGCTGCCTCCGCATCCGTGCCGTCCATCACATCGCACCCGGCGACCGCAGCCGTTATGCCAAAGCCCAACCCCAGTTTCATGATCTGGCGGCGCTGATCATAGACGTCTTTTGGTGTGACGTCATTTTCGCTGATGTCGCCATTACCCGGACGGATGCGTTTGATGAACACGGTAACCTCCTGCGCTTAATCAAGCCTACACTAACTACTGTAAGTGTATACGCCCGTAGCCGGATTCAGGTTACCGCCTTAGCCAATTTAATGCAGCGATACGCCCAATTCTTTGGCCGCATCGACCGAAATCTGGCCCTGCGCCAAGCCCTGATCGGCCTGGAATTTCTGCATGGCCGTCACGGTCTTGGTGCCCAATACCCCATCGATGGCGCCCGGATCATAGCCGCGCTTTTTCAGCGCTGTCTGGATTTCGCGTATCTTCGCGGGGGTCGCATTGCGCTCACACAGAACTTCAGACCACACTGGCTCGGCGTCTTTGAGGGTGCGGATTTCGGTCACCATCTTATAGGTCGCGGGGATGACGATTTTTTCCGTGCGGGCCGCTTCGACCACCTCTTTGACCTTGGTCTTGCCAAAGACCGCCGGAATGACGCGCTCTTCAAAGCGTTCCGGTTCAACGATTTCAGTGCGGGTTACGTCGCGGGTCACAGCCGGGATTTTGATCTTGCGGATACGCTCGGGCTCGATCTCGACCTTGCGCTCAACAATGTCATATTCCGCCGGGAGCAGTTCCAGACAATAGACATCCTGAGTGCGGGCATCCGTCCGATATTTGCGCCCATCATTATGGTGGCCCGCATGGCTACGGGTCGGTTGTTCTTTGCCCGGCCAGGTCAGCTTTCCATCCTGACGATAGGCGACCGGGCGGTAATCCCCCGCCGATACCACCGCCACCTGCGGGGCGATAGATTTTTGCAGCACCCATTCTTCGCGCGCCTCACGCACCATCACGCGTTCCTTGCGGTACTCATAGCGGGCGGGAATGATGTCTTCGCGGTAGCTGGCCGCTTCGACCACTTCGGTGTCACGGACCTGACGGGTGACGGCGGCGATGCGCACACGCTCGACCCGCTCTGGGCGGATGACGGTTTCTTTTTCGACCCAGCGCGTCACAGCGGGGATGGTACGGGTCTCATAGCGTTCCGGCGTGGTCTCAACCTTGGCCTGATAGGTCTCAGTCACCGGCGGCTTGATCAGGCGGGTGTAGCACTGCCCCGCCCGCGCCATCTTGCGCACATCGGCAGGTAAGGCGTGATGCTCCTTGGTGCCTTCGGGGCATGGCTCTTTAAGTTCCGCGCGGACCTTGGCGGGTTCCGGCGCAGGCGCGGGCGGCATAGGGCCAGAGGTGACCTTGACGTTTTCGGTCACGTCGGCCACACGCACCGGCTTTTTGGCTTGTTTTTCAACCTTTTTGACCACGGGGCGGGTCTTTGCAACCGGCGCATCATCGCCGCCGGCGAAAGCGGGCATCGACGGGGCGGACAGGATAAGGATGGCAGCGACCGCCACCGAAATATTCAAACCGCGCATGTTTAATCTCCTAAACCGTGCCTTGTCCCGTAAGGCGCAACCTATCACACAATTAAGGCACAGCTTAGAATATTAACACAAACTTAACCAACATTAATCTCCCGCAGGCGGGTAAATTAACGATATTATTCAGTTCCTTTTCCGACATAAGCGGCTAACCAGAACAAAGGCGCGTTCCAATTTATCGCTACTTCGTTGGTGGAGTAGCTGTCGATATGGTCAATATAGCAGGTCTGCGGCTTGCAGTTGGCAAAGATGGCTTTCAGCGCCGGATCGGCTGGATTGCGGTTTTGCGGCCCGCCCGCCAGTACACCCGGCGGCGGTGGCGGCAAGGTTTTGTCCTTTGATGGCGCCCAGAACCGATGGTGCGGATGCTGCATCGCCATCTCACCATAGCCGGACACATAGGACATATTCATGGGATTACGTCCCAGAAAATAATCCATCAAATGAAAAGATTGATCGAAATACTTCTGATTTTGCGTGAAGCTGTGGGCGTAGCCAAAGATCATGCCGCGATTAGCGAAATCGGCATTCGACCCCCACACATAGGGCCTTGTCATCGGGATCATATAGCCCTCACCTGCCGTCTGAGCCGCATATGCGTCAGCGGTTTTGATGATCGCCTGACGCGCACCCTCACGCATATCGGCAGGGATATTGGGGGCAATGCTCAAAGATAGCGTCCCCAACGCCTGCACCGAGCCCCAGGAGATATCGCCGCCCCCTTGGGCATCACCGCTGGGCGAGGCCAGATAGTCGGGCGACGCGCGCACGAATTTTTCATACTCGGCTTCACCCGTGGTGATGAACAGCTCCGCCGCCGCCCAGTAGAACTCATCGGTGGCCTTGGGGTCGCCGTACCCGCCTCCGCCGCCTTGCAGCACGTCGATCGCCAGCACATCCGGCAATCTTTGTGCCGCCGCAAAGGCACGTCTGGCCACTGTCAAACATTTAGCGGCATAGGCGTCGTCCACGCCCTTAAACAGACGCGCGCACTGGGCGGCCGACGCCGCCAGATTAAGTGTCGCGGTCGTCGATGGATAGCTCAGGTAGCGCGTTTCTGTATCCAGATGCGGCGGCATAGGCACGGCGGTCCAGTGCTCATCGTGCATCTTATGGTGGGCCATGCCCGACGCATCGACGGTGCTGAATTGCAGTTTATCCAGCGTTTTCATCTGATTGCCGCGCGGCAGTTTCAGCGTGGCGCCTTCGGGCACCTGCATGGCCATCATGAAATCCATTTCAAAGCGAACTTCGTCCAAAAGGTCATTGATGCCGTTGGCATTTTCCGGAATGGCGACCTTACCGTCAGCGAAATCAGCAGCCCCTTTCGAGAACTCGTACCAGTTCATCAGCGTCCAGACGGCGATGCCACCATTGACGACATATTTGCCCTGATCGCCCGCGTCATACCAGCCTTTGGAGACATCGAGTGTATAGGGGCACCCGCCCCAGTCATTGCCGCGAAAATCCTTGGGGCCGTAGCAGGTGGCGGTATCGGGATTGTGCGCCACCGGCCGCGCCCAGCGTTCGCCGACATATTTCGCCTCAATCGGCACGCTGGCGCGCTGATGATAAAAGAAAGCCAGCGCATCATAACGCAGTCGGTCATAGACCTTGGGGCCGATATCGAACGGCACACTGGGACTTTTACCTACCACAAGGACATAGCCTTCACCCGGCGTTTTCAACCCGGAAAAATCAATCTGGTGAATGGGGGCGTTTGAGCCTGCATTCATACCGAAATACCGGCTCTGACCACGGGCGACGATCTTGCCCTTAGCGTCTTTTACCTGCCACGACACTGGTTTGGCATCGCTACCGGACACAATCGCAATTTTCGGGGAGGACGGCAGAAATCCCGTCTGATTCAAAGCTATCGGCGCTCCACTCTCGCCCACCGCGCCGCCACCGTAAAAACCGGCACAGGCCGACACCATAAGGGCTAATCCCATACCGATGACCGGCTTCAAAACACGCTTAGCCATGACTGATTGTCCCTGATGTTAGCGTTATCGTTGAGGTGTTGTAGCAAAGGATGCCGCACTTAAAAACTATATTTAAATCTTGACTTAAGCCCCGCATCCGCCCAACAGAACCGCATATTTCCTGTCCCCCAAAATCGGATGCCGCCATGATCCCCCGTTACGCCCGCAAAGACGCCACCATCATTTGGGACCCGGCCACCAAGTACAAAATCTGGTTTGAGATCGAAGCCCACGCTGCCACCAAGATGGCCGAACTGGGCGTGATCCCCGTTGAGGCCGCGGAAATCCTGTGGGCCAAGGGCAAGGACGCCGCCTTCGATTCCGACCGCATTGATGAGATTGAGCGCACCGTCAAGCACGACGTCATCGCCTTCCTGACCCATGTGTCTGAAATCGTCGGCCCCGAAGCCCGCTTCCTACATCAGGGCATGACCTCATCGGATGTGCTTGATACCTGCTTTGCGGTGCAGCTTCAGCGCTCCGCCGACCTGCTGATCGAAGATGTCGATCTGCTGCTGGCCGCTATCAAAAAACGTGCGCTGGAGCACAAGTTCACCCCGACCGTGGGCCGCTCACACGGCATCCACGCCGAACCGGTGACCTTTGGCCTGAAACTGGCCGGTTACTACGCTGAGTTCGTGCGCGCCCAAAAACGCCTTTTGGTGGCCCGCGAAGAAATCTCGACCTGCGCTATCTCCGGCGCGGTCGGCACCTTCGCCAACGTCTCCCCCGAAGTCGAAGCCTATGTGGCGGAAAAGATGGGCCTTGAGATCGAACCGGTATCGACCCAGGTCATCCCGCGCGATCGTCATGCCGCCTTCTTTGCCGCGCTCGGCGTGGTCGCATCCTCGGTTGAGCGTTTGGCGACCGAAATCCGCCACCTGCAACGCACCGAAGTGCTTGAGGTCGAAGAGTTTTTCTCCGCCGGCCAAAAAGGCTCATCGGCCATGCCGCATAAGCGCAACCCGGTACTGACCGAAAATCTGACCGGTCTGGCCCGTCTGGTGCGCTCCGCCGTGGTGCCAGCCATGGAAAACGTCGCCCTGTGGCATGAGCGCGACATCAGCCACTCATCGGTTGAGCGCGGTATTGCGCCGGATGCCTGCGTGCATCTGGATTTCGCCCTGCGCCGTCTGACCAATGTGGTCGATAACCTGCTGATCTATCCGGACAACATGCAAAAGAACATCGACCGTCTGGGCGGGCTGGTGCACTCGCAACGCGTAATGCTGGCCATGACTCAAAAAGGCATGTCGCGCGAAGACAGCTATTCGGCGGTTCAGCGCAACGCCATGAAGGTGTGGCGCGGCGAAGGCAACTTCCTTGATTTCCTGTCGGCGGATGAGGATGTCTCGAAATTCTTCACCCGCGAGGAACTGGAGCCGTTCTTTAACCTTGATTACCACACCAAGCACGTCGATACGATCTTTGCGCGCGTCTTCGGCGAATAGGGTCTGATGGCCCTGCCCCCGATCCGTTTTCAGCTTAACCCAGGGCTTGATCGTCAGGCTCTGGCTGCGGCTTATCAGGCGCAAGGTTGGGTGCAGGCGACCGATCTGTTTGTGGCGGATGTTGCGGATCAGCTTTATGACACCCTTGAAAAGCATACGCCCTGGCACCTGACCGTCCATCAGGACGGCGGTAAGCCACGCCTGTTATCACAGGCTGACTGGCGCGCCCTTGCCCCCGGCGACCTCGAAGCCCTGATGCGGGACGCCACGACGCGGGCTGGCGCGGGTTTTTCCTATGTCTATATGTGTTACCCGATGATCGATGCCTATGTTCAGGGGCGTGACGCCGGTCATCCCTTGCACAGCCTGACCGAGTTTTTGAACAGCAACGAAATGCTAAGCTTTGCGCGTGACATTTCCGGGCATGACGATGTCGTCAAAATGGATGCTCAGGCGACCTTTTATAGACCCGGCGATTTTCTGACCCTGCATGATGACCGGGATAAGGGGCAGCGGCTGGCGGCCTATACATTAGGTTTCAGCCGCGGCTGGCGTCCCGATTGGGGCGGTCAGCTTATGTTCCATACGCCCTCAAATGATATCGAACGCGGCTTTATACCGCGTTTCAACACGATGACTTTGTTCAGAGTTCCGACCCTGCATTCCGTTGCCCCCGTGGCCCCATACGCCCGCAACCCGCGCCTGAGCGTCACGGGTTGGCTGCGCAATGACCCGCCTGTGAAATGAGACACACCATGTCCCTCGCCCTTAACGACGCTTTCGATTTTGCCGGCTACCAAAGCCGCTTTGCCTCCAAGGGCCGTATTCGCCTTGAAGGGGCCCTCGACAGCGAAGACGCACTTCAAGTTCATCACGCGCTGGAACAGCAAACGGCGTGGGAACTGCACCTGATGTCCGCCCAGGGTGAGCCCGATGTGATTTCGCGCACTGAGTTGTCGGAACTGAACGACATGGCCATTCAGGATCGCCTGTCGGCGGCGGCTGAGCGCGCCCAGACCGGCCTTAGTTATCTGCATCTGGGATACGACCTGACCTCAAAAGAGGCGATTGAAAACCTTGGCCAAGGCCACCCGCTGCTTGATCTCGCCCGCCTGATTTGGTCGGCTGAGTTCGCGGCATTTTGCGAAAATCTGACGGGTCTTAGCGGGTTGAAGCTGCGCTCACTGATCGCCACCGCCTATCGCCCCGGTGACTTTTTCACCATGCATCAGGACAGTGGCGCGAAGCTTAGTTTTGAGTGGAACTTCACCCACGACTGGCGCTCAGACTGGGGTGGCCAGATCCTGTTCCATTCCCCGTCCGGCGATATCGAAGGCGGCATCATGCCGCGCCTCAACGACCTTAGCCTCTATAGCGGCGAACAGCCCCGCTCGGTCAACAGCGTGGCCGCCTTTGCGGGCGCGCCTCGGTTTGCCGTTTCGGGAAGATTTGAATAAACGGCACGCCTTTTGCTCTGGTTCCGCCCTCACCTTTAGTTGAGCCGGAATAATACAGAAAAAAGGCGTACACAGATGGAACCGCAATCCCCCACGCTGATGATGTGGAGCAAGCTTGTCGACCTTCATGTCTTTCATGATAACTTGAAGCAAGAGCGACTGCGCCGCTTCATGCCCTTCCAGCTTGGTCTTATGGCAGGCTTTGCTTTGTCGGTCATGCAACTGATTGCCCCGACCTATCCGTTCTCGGTACCGGATGTTGGCTACCGGATCATCTGGTTCACGTTCGCGCTTGGTTTTTGCTATATGGGCTTCAACTATGCCCGTCGCACCATGGCGATCGATACGCGCAACGCCGAATATGCCCGCACCATCAAGAACCAGCTTCGCCACTTTGAGCAACGCCTGAAACCCCTGTTCGGTGATATCGACTTCATGCCCTATGAAGGCCAGTTCAAGGTGTTGAACGAACACTCGGTGCATCTGGATTCCAACGGCGATTACCTGATCCCGCGCTCCAGCCGTTCAGAGCCCGCCCGTATCGATCACCTGGGCGAGCATGAAGACGACGCGGTTGAGCACATGTCTGCCGAAGACGCCCCGCGCCGTCGCAGATCATCCAGCCGCCGCCGCACGTCCGGCAAATACTTCATGGACTTTACCCATGTCGCCCGCCCGGCCGCCTTCCATGAAGCCCGTATCCTTCAGGTCGTCTCATGGACCTGGGTGGCGTCGTTGGCCTGCCTTTTGATGACCTCGGCCTTTGTGTTTAATTTCATCCACTGGCGCATGTAGTCTCGAACCAAAATATTAATCTAGAGATGTGAGCAATTTCACGAGAACCACATGCAAACACATAAATGTTCGCAGTCAATATTAAGTCAAATACAAATGTCTAAGATTTATAAAAATGGAATTTTTATTGGATTGATCGGTCTAATAATTTTCTTGTTAGCTCCCGATAAATTCAAGGAATACATTGTCGGCTTTACTATACTCTTTTACGTTTTGAACATCATTTGGCACAAGCGGTAATATTCACTAGCGCACATCCTTGCCAAGTGCCATTTATCCGCCTCGCATTAGGACAGGGCAAAGCTTGTGCATAAACAACAAAAAAGGCGATGCCCGCAAGCACCGCCTTTTTTATATGCAGTTTAGATTGTGCCTATTGCTCGCCCTTAAGGGCTTCGCGGGCCTGAGCGTGATATTCGGCAACCCGGGTGCGAACTTCTGATTCGCTGACCGACAGGTTCGAGGCCTTAAGGTCGCCTAAAACCTTACGGATCACATCTTCTTCGCCGGGCTGCTCAAAGTCAGCACGTACGACCGCCTTGGCATAGTCTTCAAGGATTTGGCCCGTCAGGCCCATCTTTTCACCGGCCCAAAGACCCACCATGCGGTTGCGGCGGGCGGCAGCCTTAAATTCCAGTTCCTCACTGTGGGCGAACTGGTTTTCAAAGCCCTTGGAACGATCTTCAAACGTAGTCATCTGGTAAAAACCTCTATAGTGCTTTTAAGCTTTAATGCGGCTTATTCCGGCGTGCAATCGAAACCGTCATTTACATCGTAAAAGTTTTTGATTATTTGCAGCCACTACACGCATCAGATATGATGTATAGGCCTTATCCCAAGGTATCCGAAAGGCAGTTCCAGACGGCAAATCCTGTTCCGCCCCCTGATGTTTGCTATCATCGGGGTTTTGGTGTTTTTGCCGCCCGCCCCACTGGCTTTCCCCGTTTGACTGGAGATGGTGATGACCACCAAAAGCCGTAAGAAAATCTACGAAGGCAAGGCCAAGATCCTTTATGAGGGCCCTGAGCCCGGCACGCTGGTGCAGTATTTCAAGGATGACGCCACCGCCTTTAACGCCCAGAAAAAGGCGGTTCTGGACGGCAAGGGTGTCATCAATAACCGCATCTCCGAATTTGTGATGACCAAGCTGAACACTATCGGCGTTCAGAACCACTTCATCAAACGCTTGAACCTGCGTGAGCAACTGATCCGCGAAGTCGAGATCATCCCGCTTGAGGTCGTGTGCCGCAATGTGGTCGCGGGCTCGATGGCCAAGCGCTTTGGTTTGCCGGAAGGCCAACAATTGCCGCGCTCGATCATCGAATTCTACTATAAGAACGACGCCCTCGAAGACCCGATGGTCACCGAAGAACACGTCACGGCCTTCAACTGGGCCAACACTCAGGAAATCGACGAAATTCTGGCCATGACCCTGCGCGTCAACGACTTCCTGTCGGGCATGTTTGCCGCGGTTGGCATTACCTTGGTTGACTTCAAGATCGAGTATGGCCGCCTGTTTGAAGGTGAGTTCTCGCGCGTTATTCTGGCCGACGAAATCAGCCCCGATAGCTGCCGCCTGTGGGATTCCACCACCGGCGACAAGCTGGATAAGGACCGTTTCCGTCGCGACATGGGCAATGTGATTGAAAGCTACACCGAAGTCGCCAAACGCCTCGGCATCATGGGCGATATGCCCAAGGTGATCGAAGGGGGCATAGCTTGAGACCTCGCGAGAAAGTCCTTCGCTGACGCTCAGTGTACTTTCTCGCGGTTCATATTGAGAAAATTTTCTAGGGGCGGCCCTTCGAAAATTTTCGCTTTAAATTGATAGAAGTGAAAATTATGAAAGCTAAAGTTCACGTATTCCTGAAACCCGGCGTTCTGGACGTTCAGGGCAAGGCGGTTGAAGGTGCCCTCAATGGTCTGTCGACCGTTCAGGGCTGGGCGAATGTGTCCCACGTCCGCGTCGGTAAGGTGCTGGAGTTTGATGTCGCGGCCACCACCGCCGATGAGGCCAAGGCTCAGGTCAAGGACATGTGCGATAAGCTTTTGGCCAATACCGTGATCGAATCCTACACCGTCGAGGTCGCTTAAGATGTCGTTTAAGGCCGCCGTACTCGTATTCCCCGGCTCCAACTGCGACCGCGACTGCAAGGTGGCGGTCGAACGCTCAACCGGCGGCCATGTCGATATGGTCTGGCATCAGGACACGGCCCTGCCCTCTGGCCTTGACCTGATTGTCGTCCCCGGCGGTTTTTCCTATGGCGACTATCTGCGGTGCGGGGCTATGGCCTCCCTGTCGCCAGTGATGGCCGAGGTCGTGAAAGCGGCTGAGCGCGGTGTCAATGTCATCGGCATCTGCAACGGCTTTCAGATCTTGTGTGAATCGGGCCTCCTGCCCGGCGCCCTGATGCGCAACAACACCCTGAAATATATCTGCAAACCGATCGAGCTTAAGGTCGAAAACCACAACACCGCCTTCACCCAAGGCTACACATCCGGCCAGAGCGTGTGGATGACCCAGGGCAATGCTGACGGTAATTTCGTCGCTGATGCCGATACATTAAACGCCATTGAGGGCAACGGTCAGGTCGTGTTCCGCTATGTCGAAAACCCCAATGGCTCAGCCAATGACATCGCGGGCCTGATGAACACACGCGGCAATGTGCTGGGCATGATGCCCCACCCTGACCGCGCGTTCGAAGCTGAACTGGGCTCAGACGATGGCGCGACCCTGTTCAAAAGCCTGCTTAACTCGGCCCTCACTGCCGCTTAATTCACGCCCTCACTATAGCGGTGAGGCGAATGAAACGAAGACGTACCCCATGACCACGACGACCGCCCCTAAACCGAAATCCATGGCTGATTATGCGGCCGAGTTTGGCCTGAAGCCTGATGAATATCAGGTCATTCTTGACCGGCTGGGGCGTGAGCCTAACTATGTTGAGTTGGGCGTATTTTCGGTTATGTGGTCGGAGCACTGCTCCTACAAATCCTCGCGCCTGCACCTCAAAAAATTCCCGGTCACCGGCGATCGCGTCATCTGCGGGCCGGGCGAAAACGCGGGCGTCATCGATATCGACGACGGTCAGGCCTGTATCTTCAAGATGGAATCGCACAACCACCCGTCCTATATCGAGCCCTATCAAGGGGCCGCAACCGGTGTCGGCGGAATCATGCGCGATGTATTCACCATGGGCGCGCGTCCGGTCGCTCTGCTCAACGCCCTGCGATTCGGCGAACCTGACCACCCCAAGACCAAGCGCATCGTCGAAGGCGTCGTTGCCGGTATCGGCGGCTATGGCAACTGCGTCGGCGTGCCGACCGTGGCCGGTGAGACCAACTTCCACTCCGGCTATAATGGCAATGTGCTGGTCAACGCCATGTGCGTAGGTCTGGCCGATGCCGACAAGATTTTCTATTCCGCCGCCCCTGAACCCGGCCTGCCGGTCGTCTATTTCGGCTCCAAGACCGGCCGCGACGGCATCCACGGCGCAACCATGTCGTCGGCTGAGTTCACTGAGGACTCTGAGGAAAAGCGCCCGACCGTTCAGGTCGGCGATCCGTTTGCCGAAAAGCTGCTGATCGAAGCCACACTGGAACTGATGGCCACCGGCGCTGTCGCCGCCATTCAGGATATGGGTGCGGCGGGCCTGACCTCTTCCTCGGTTGAAATGGCCGGAAAAGGTGGGCTTGGCATCACGCTCGACCTCGATAAGGTGCCACAACGCGAAGAGAACATGTCGGCCTATGAGATGATGCTCTCAGAGTCGCAGGAGCGTATGCTGGCCATCCTCAAGCCCGGCCGCGAAGCCGATGGTTACCGCGTCTTTGAAAAATGGGGGCTTGATGCCGCCGTGATCGGGGAAACCAACACCTCTGGCCGCATTATCCTGACCCATAAGGGTGAGGTCGTGTGCGATCTGCCGCTGGCCCCATTATCGGACGATGCACCGCTCTATGACCGCCCGTGGGTCGAGCCCAAGTGCGAGCCGGAACTTAACCTGGCCGATATCCCCGCCCCGGCCAACCTCAACGATGCTCTGCTGGCCATGATTTCGTCGCCGGACATGTCGTCCAAGCGCTGGTTGTGGGAGCAATATGACCGTCACGTCATGGCCGACACCCTGGCCGATTCCTCGACCGGCCATGACGCGGGCATGGTCCGCGTCCACGGCACCAAAAAGGCGCTGGCCGTCACCTCCGACTGCACCCCGCGCTATGTTTTGGCCAACCCCTATGAAGGCGGCAAGCAGGCCGTGGCCGAAGCGTGGCGCAACCTGACGGCTGTGGGTGCCGACCCGATCGCCATCACCGACAACCTCAATTTCGGCAGCCCCGAAAAGCCTGAGACCATGGGCCAGATCGTGCGCGCCATCGACGGCATGGCCGAAGCTTGTCGTGAGTTAGTGTTCCCGGTCGTATCGGGCAATGTCTCGCTCTATAACGAAACCAATGGCGTCTCAATCCCGCCGACCCCAACCGTCGGTGCGGTCGGCCTGTTGAAAGACTATGACCAGCGCGCGGGCTATAATGCCCTCAAGGCCGGTCAGGTGCTGGTGCTGATTGGCGCGACCGTGGGTGAGATGGGGTCGTCCATTTACCTGCGTGAAGTGCATGGCATCGAAGCCGGGGCCCCGCCCAAGGTCAATCTCAAGGCCGAAAAGCGTAACGGCGATTTCGTGCGCGACCTGATCAAAACCAAGGCCGTCACCGCCGTTCATGACCTGAGCGATGGTGGACTGGTGATTGCCGCCCTTGAAATGGGGCTGGCCTCAAAGGTCGGGGTTGAGCTTAAAAACCCGTCCGGCCTCGAAGACCACGTGTTCGCTTTTGCCGAAGATCAGGCCCGTTATCTGGTCGGGGTCGAAGACGCATCTGCCCATGCCCTGCTGGCGCGTGCGGCTGAGGCTGGCGTTCCGGCGCAGGTCGTGGGTTTGGCGACCGGCGCGGATCTGATCTATGCGGGTCTGTCGCTTAGCCTGTCTTCGATCAAGGCCGCCCACGAAGCGTGGCTGCCCGCCTATATGGGCGCGCCCACCTAATCGCAAAAGTCGATTGCAAATCACATCGCAACCCAAGGCTTTAAAACAGGTGCGATGGATTGAAATAACCGCCCGCAAACCCACTTAAGCGGTAACCCTAACGCTTGTGTTAACCTTCGGGTCATAACCCTGACGCTAAGGTTTACCCCGTCATTGCCTTTGAGTCCCATTATGCCCATTGCCCAGAGCGACCTCGAAACCCTTCTGAAAACAGCCTTCCCACAGGCTGAGATTGAGGTTGTCGATCTGGCGGGCGATGGCGATCACTATAAGGCGATTATTGCCGACGCGTCGTTTGCGGGCCTGAGCAAGGTCAAGCAGCACCAGAGCGTCTATGCCGCATTAAAGGGTCGCGTCGGGGGGGAAATTCACGCCCTGGCGTTAGAGACCCGCGCCCCCTGACGGAGCGCCCGCGATGCGATACCGCCCCTTTGGACGTTCCGGCATGGCGCTATCGACCGTAGGCCTCCGCCTGAGCTGGGACACGTTCAATAAAAACCGTAATACCGCCGCGGCCCTGATGACGGCGGCGCTCGAAAACGGCATCAATACCTTCCATTTCGACACGACTGACCTTGAGTTACTCAAACTGGCCGCCGAGGTGTTTTCCGTCGTCGATCGTAAACTGTTGTTTATCGGCTGTACCGCCCATGGCCGCACGATTGATGGCCCCGCCACCAGCTATGAACTGGTCCCGTTGCGCTCGCGCCTGAAAGGGGCGATCAAGGACTCCGGCCTGATGTGGCTCGACATGCTGGCGTTTGAGCGGCCCATCAATTACGTCCTGCCCGAAGACAGCCGCGCCTTTTTGAGAAGCCTCAAGGAAGCCCGCATGCTGCGTTACGCCTGCGCCACCGTCGATGTCGCCGACATGGACGAAGTGATCATGAGCGGCGATTTCAACGTCATTGACACCCGCTTTGACCTCGATACCTCATGGGATAAGCGCAATCTGATGGATAAGGCGGTCGCCAGCGACATGTCGATCATCGCCCGTGATTATTTCCCGGACGCCTATAAAAAGGCCTCCGACCTGATGCCCGCTGATGGCAAGAAATCGTGGTTCTTCAGGAAACCGGAAAACCCGCTGACCGGGGCTGGCACCTATGCCTTTCTGCACCAGACACCGGACTGGACGGCGGAGGAACTGTGCCTGTCCTACGCTCTGCACCAGACCGCGATTTCCTGCGTGCTGATTGAGCCGAAGTCCGTGGACCAACTGGAACTGCTGGCGCAGGTGCCGGAGCGTCACATGCCCTCCTCCGTTCCGGCCCAGATCGAAATGGCCCGCTTTACCGAGCACGGACCGAAAAACCGCGTAAAGGCCTGATCGGGGCCTAGATTTTATAGTCTGGCGCGCCTATATCAAAGCCATACATTTATGCGGAGCCTGATACCGTGAGCACAGACATCAATACCGAAGCCCAGCAATTTATTGAGACGACGATCAAGACCAATCCGGTCGTCCTGTTCATGAAGGGCACGCCCGATGCGCCGCGCTGCGGGTTCTCATCGCTGGTGGTGCAGGTTCTGGATCATCTGGGCGTTGAATTTGCCGGCGTTGACGTGCTTCAGGACGAGGCCATCCGCGATGGCATCAAGGCCTATACCGACTGGCCGACCATCCCGCAGCTCTATGTCGCCGAAGAATTTGTGGGCGGCGCTGATATCGTGCGTGAGATGTTCCAATCCGGCGAGTTAAAGCAACTGATGACCGATAAGGGCATCGTCGCGGCTTAATGCCATTTTACCAATACAGTTTAAGGCCCGGCTTGATGCCGGGCCTTTTTTATTGACGTCCCCATATCACAACCCTAACCTGCGCGATAAGGTAAGACTTTGTGGGGGATCGGGGGATGACGACAAAGGTTATAGCGGCGGCGTGCGCGCTTTTGATGATGGCGGGTACACCGGCCATGGCCGACGACTGGCTTAAAGCCGAGACCGATCACTTCATCATCCACAGCAACGATGGCGCGGGCCAGACCCGCAACTATGCCCGTGAGCTGGAAAATTTTCACTACACGCTTGGTCAGCTTTATAAGGCCAAGAACAGCGAAGAGAAGGTAAGCCCGCAATTTGAGCTTTTCCTGTTAAAGCGCCGTGAGGATATGAAGGCGGTATGGCCAGGCGTCGATGAAACCGTGGCCGGTTTCTACTCCCATTGCGACGAAGGCGCTATCGCCTATTCCGCGACCGATCTGCGCGACGAGGCCGGTGGAAATTTCATGCGCACCGTTGCCGACCGCCCGGACGGGTTTAAGACCGATATGGAGGTATTGTACCACGAGTATGCGCACCATTTCATGTTCGCGCACTATTCGACACCTTATCCGGCATGGTTCGTCGAAGGCTTTGCCGAATATTTCAAGACCACCCGCTTCGATGGCAACCGCGTCAGCATCGGCTACGTCAGTCCCGGCCGTTACACGACCCTGTTTACGTCCAACTGGTTTGACTACAGCGATATTCTGCGCGGGACGGCGCGGCGCGAAACCGCCAATGACAGTTTTAAATTCTATGCCCAGTCCTGGCTTCTGGCCCACTACATCCTGACATCTCAGGAACGGGTCAAGGCTTTTGAAGCCTACGTCACCGACTATAATGCCGGTAAGGATCCAATTGCCGCTTTTGAGGCCCATATGGGCATAAAGCCGTCCGACCTGCAAAAAACGCTGAAAGATTACCTCAGCAAGGGCACGCCGGTGATTTCGTTCACATTCAATGACATGCCTGCCCCGTCGCTGGAGCTGGTTCAGATGCCCAAAAGCGCCAATAAACTGTTGCTGTGGCAATCGGCCCTGAAGACATGTCCACGCAAGGACTATAAGGACGCGCTTCTGGCCAACATACGCGCTGAATATAAGCTTTATCCGTCCGATCCGCTGGCACAACTGACCTATGCGCGGGCGGAAATTTTGTTGGGGGATCCGAACCTTGCCGACTCTATTCTGTCGCAGACCCTGGCCAGCCAACCGACCAATGCCGAAGCACAGTACCTGACCGGACGGCTAAACTTTGCCCGCGGACTGGACGCTGACGGCGCGCAGGCGGCCTCTTATTTTGTCAAGGCCCGCAATGCTTTCGGTACGGCCTATAAACTGTCGCCGCATGACGCCCCGACGCTGTATTATCTTTCGCGTGCGCAGATTAACCAGCCCGATTACCCCAATGATACCGCGCTGAACGCCGCTATTCAGGCGTCCAATCTGGCGCCGTCCACCGAAGCCTACGCCCTTCATGCGGCCACCATTCTTATCCAGAAAGACCGTTTTCAGGATGCGGCAACCCTACTGACGCCCATAGCCAACAATCCGCATGGCGGCAAATGGGCGCAGCGTCTCCTTCCGGTGGTTAAGGCCTTAGAGGCCAACCGCCCTATGGCAGAGGTTCTCAAGCTCCTCAATAACGAGGATACGCAGACAGAAGACGCCAATACGGATTAACCTTTTTGTGCGGCCAGCATTCGAACAATGTCGGTCGACAGGAAATCGGCGCCATAGCCATTCAGGTGCAGATTATCATAATAGAGCGGTTTACCGCCCTTTTCCGAGGCGCAGCCGGAGGCCGTGACTGAGCACAGCGCGTGGGCCGGATCGTAATACATGACCCCGGCCTTGGCGCTTTGACGATCCAGCAGATTGCGGGCTACCTGTGTACGCTTAAGGTGATCCTCCAGCGACAGATTGGGTAGGTCGTGATTGCGGCGCGCACTTTTGATCGATGAGAACATATAGCGCGGGACATGGTGGCTCATTTGCGGGATCGGATAGACTAGGATGATGGTCTTACCGGCCTTAAGATAGGCGTCAAACTCACGGTCCATAACCGCCGCAATGGCCACTTCACGCTCAGGCTCACGACGGCCCCGCACCAGTTCCGGCCGCTCCGCCGAGGTGTAGCACTGGCGTGCCTCCGGGCAACTAAAATAGTCGGCCCAGTTCGAGACCACGATGACGGTGTCGATGTTTTTCGACTCCAGAATATACTGATGGGCCTTGGTGTGAAACTGGGCGCACGGCTCCGGGTCTTCGCGCCGGATAAGCCCCGCAAACGGCGGACAGCCTGTCCAGGTAAACTGCTGCATACCGATCGGCTGCCCGGTCAGGTGTTCGGCCAGCTTCCACGATACTTCTGTTGACATGCTGTCGCCCACCACCGCCACCGTGCGGCCCGACGTATCGCCAAACCGGCAATAGCTGTCAAAGGAGGTCGGTATCTGGTTCAGGCAGTCCTTACCGTAAGGGCTGGTATATTCATTGCCGGCCGAGATCATACGTTCTTCTGCGCTCAGGCGCTGAGGCAGGCCACCGGTGACATGCAGGGTCAGCCCCACTGCCACCAGCCCCGCCGCACAGGCCGCGACACCGGCAAATAGCTGACGCACCGGCAGCTTTATTAATCCCTTGCGGAAGGGCTGCTCGATATACCGCCACGTCAGATAGGCCAGCCCCAGCGAAAACAGTATCAGAATGATATATCCGCCCGGAGATACCCCGTCCGGCGACAGCAGGCGCGCAAACACAAACACCGGCTGATGCCACAGATAGGCGCTGTAGCTGATCAGCCCGATCCCGACCAGATAGGGCTGGGTCAGAATATAGTGGGCCCATGTCCCTTGCCGCGCGAACCCGATAACCAGCATGGCGCCACTTACCGGAATGAGCGTCATCAGCCCCGGCCAGGGTATGAAATGCTCAATCACCAGCACCGGGGTGATGATCATGACAAGGCCAGCTAAGGACAGGCCTTGATGGACATCGGGCCGCATAATGATCTTCTGAAGGCGGCTCATAACCGCAGATTGCTCAGTATCCGTCGCGGATTTATGCAGGCCAAGCGCCAGTAGCGCCCCCGCCAGCAATTCCCAAGCCCGGCTCGTCAGCAGGTAAAAGGTCGCGTTCGGATCATGGCGCCAGTTATATTCCGCCCAGATCAGGCTGAGCAGGGCCATCACGCTGAAAACAATCATTATATGACGACGCGCAAACCGCCAAGCCACCAGCAAAGCCAGCGGGAACAGAAAGTAAAACTGCTCCTCCACCGCCAGAGACCAGGTATGCAGGAAGGGCTTATATTCCGAAGCCCCTTCGAAATAACCGCTTTCGCCCAGAAAAAATACATTGGATAGGAACAGGTTGACGGCAATCAGGCTCTGGCCGAAATCGCGAAACTCTTCGGGCAGCATGGTAAACCACGCAAACGGGATCGACACGGCCATGACAAGGATTAGCGCTGGTGCAATGCGTCGCACGCGCCGTTCATAAAACTTAAGCAGCGAGAACCGCCCTTCGGCGATTTCATCGGCCAATATGCGCGTGATCAGGTATCCGCTGATGACGAAAAACACGTCAACACCGACAAATCCTCCTGAAAACATTGAAAAACCGGCATGACTTAACATTACCGGCAACAATGCCAGTGCGCGCAGCCCATCGATGTCTGGTCTGTACTTCAAAGCCTGCCTCACGAACTGCTAAATGACACGCGTGGGCGTCTCATCCGGGTTTTCTGCCCGTACGCATACTCAAAGCCAGTGCTGTTCGTTTCCCCGATACCGTTCAAAATGCGAACGGCCCCTCAAAAGCGCGCGGATTTAAAGTTTCTGCCTTGCGCGCCTGGCCGGCTCTTTGAGCCCGCCATAAGCGTTATGCTACCGTACTGATACGCTACGTTACATTAACCATAAAATCGCAGAGCCTTATGGATACACGATTTTATGGCCTGTGGATAGAACAATAACGCACCGCAATAAAATTTCTAAAATTGACGAAACAAGACGCCCATTAACAACCCGAAAGAGCATCATCCCCACTTGCAAGGCTGCGCCGCTTGAGGTTAGATTTATGAAGGTATGGGGGGAACATCATGAAATTTCTGAACATACTCCGGGCAGGCTGCGTACTTGGCGCCAGCTTATTTTCGGCACATGCCCATGCAGACAGCCAATGGGTTAAGGCCGAAAGCAAGAACTTCGTCATCTACAGCAATGCCAAACCGGAATATGCTCAGGCCTATGCTGTCAATCTTGAGAAATACCGTTACGTCATCGGGGCCTTTTACCGCCGGGTCGGTCAGGACGCCTTGCCGGAACCCAAGCTAAATATTTACTTCGTTAAAAACCCCAGTGATCTGGAGCAGGTCTGGCCCGGTGTGTCGAACTCCGTGCTTGGGTTCGTACGATTTTGTTCCAACGGCATGGCCGGATATTCACTCTATGATGGCGACCGCATACGTAACGCGGGCAAGATACAGTATCAGGAAGAAAACCAGAGCCAGACCGTCATCTTCCACGAATATGCCCACCTGTTCATGTTCCAGAACTCCCGGATCGCCTACCCAAGCTGGTTCGTGGAGGGCTTTGCCGAATTTTACGGCACCACAAGGGTTCAGGACAATCAGGCCGTGGTCGGCATGGCCTGGTCCGGGCGTGTTCACCCTTTGATGAGCGGCGGCAGCCTGAAATACGAAGATATACTGCGCGGCGCGCCCCATACCCGACGCCCCGCCAATCAGGGGCTTTTTTACGCGCAGTCCTGGCTTATGACCCACTGGATATTGTCTGATCCCAAACGCACGCAGGCTCTGTCAGCATATGTAGTGGCGCGAAACCGCGGCGATGACCCCGTCAAGGCTTTTGAAGCAGCCTTTGGCGTCCCGGTGGGCAAGCTGAGCACCGTTCTGGGGTCTTATATGCGTACGCTCAAGGCAACCATATATACGGTCAAGGACATGCCCGTGCCTCAGATTACGCTCACCCCATTGCCCGCAAGCGCTGATAAGCTTTTGCTGTGGGACAGCAGCGTCAAATCGTGCCTGCCTCGTGCGCTTGAACCGGAAATGCTTGCTAAAATTCGCGCTGAAGCCGCCAAATTCCCGAATGATGACTATGCCAAGGGCGCTCTGGCCCGCGCGGAAATCATCTATGGCGATGAGGAAAAAGCCCTCGATTACTATAAGGCCTATACCACCGCCAATTCCAAAGACCCTGAAGGCTTTTTTCGGTTGGGCCAGACCCTGTTCCTGATGGCTCGCCACGACAAATTTACCCCCGGCGAGACCTTTGACACCCAAATGAAGAAGGCCAGAACGGCGTTTGGAAAGGCCCACACGCTCGATCCTCTCAATGCCGTCAATCTCTATTATTTATCCATGACGGCCAGAATAGGCCCGAATGGCCCGGATGACTCGTCGCTCAATGCGGTCTACGAAGCGCACCTGCTGGCCCCGTCAATCCCTGAATATGCCATGAATGCCGCCCGCATGCTGATCAGGAAAGACCGTATGGCCGACGCCCGCCGCGCTATGTCGCCGCCTGCCAACAATCCCTACGGAGGCAACTTTGCGCAGTGGGTCGGCACTATCATCGCCGGGATCGATGCCGGAAAGACTAAAACTGAGGTGCTGGCCCTAATGGCCACCCCTGTGCCGGAAGATAAACCGGATGAAGATAGCGATAAAGACAAGGCCAAATAAAAAAGGCTCCGGAATAATCCGGAGCCTTTTCAATTTTATCCTGACGGACAAACCTTACGACGAATAGTATTCGACGACCAGGTTCGGCTCCATCTTGACCGGATAAGGGACTTCCGACAGTTCCGGCATGCGGATGTAGGTTGCCTTCATACCCTTGGCGTCCAGCTCGATATAGTCCGGCACATCGCGCTCAGGCGATTGCAGGGCTTCGAGAACCAGAGCCATGTTGCGCGAACGCTCACGCACCTCAACGACGTCGCCGACCTTGACGCGGTAAGAGGCGATGTTCACCTTCTTGCCGTTGACCAGGACGTGGCCGTGGTTGACGAACTGACGGGCCGCCCAGACGGTCGGCACGAACTTGGCGCGGTACACAACGGCATCCAGACGCGACTCAAGCAGCGAGATCAGGTTTTCCGAGGTGTTACCCTTGCGGCGATCGGCTTCTTCGTAGGTCTTGGAGAATTGCTTTTCGGTGATGTTACCGTAGTAACCCTTCAACTTTTGCTTGGCGCGCAACTGGATACCGAAATCGGAGATCTTTTGCTTGCGACGCTGACCGTGCTGGCCGGGGCCATAGGAGCGCTTGTTGACGGGAGACTTAGGACGGCCCCACAGGTTTTCACCCATGACGCGGTCGAGTTTGTACTTAGCGGCATGGCGCTTAGACATATCGTAGACCTTATCAAACCCTGACCGGCTTAAAGCCCTTATGCTTCAAGCGATTTCAACGGCGGCTCAGGATCAATCCGTGTATAAATTCAGATATAATCCGAATTTGAAGCGGCGCTTATGACCGCTAAGCCCTTAAGAGTCAAGGCTGGAGCCGCAACTTTAAGCCCGCCCCTGCCTGCCATACCTTATTTAGAGTGGCGCATAAGGTTAACCTTTGCGCAACGGACTCATCCCAGAATTACCCACAGCTTTATCACAACCCGGATGCTTTGTATGTTTTCTCGCTCCCTGTCCGCCAAAATCGCTGGTGTTGGTGCGCTGACCGTCGCGGTCGTATTTGGCCTTGGTACCCTGTTCATCTCCCAACAGACGAACACGACCCTGTCCAGCCAGAACCATAACCTGCAAACCCAGGCCGCCGAAAATCAGGCTGCCAGAGTGCAAAACCGGCTGGATCTGGCGGCGCGGACGGCACAGGAAACGGTGACCGCCCTTTCGGCCATCCGCCAGCAAGGGGTCACGGACCGCGCAGTCTATGACGGCGTGCTCAAGGCCGGGCTGGAGGCCAATCCCGATCTTTTGGGGGTGTGGTCAGGCTGGGAGCCCAATGCTCTGGACGGCAAGGACGCTGAATTTGCCAATACCCCGACCAATGACGCCACCGGCCGCTTTGTGCCCTACTGGAACCGCGGCACCGGACAAGCCATCAGGGAACCTTTGGTCGATTACGATAAGCCCGGCGCCGGGGACTATTATCTGCTGCCCAAGCAGCAGGATCGTATGATCGCCATTGAGCCTTACAGCTATACGGTTGGCGGCAAGAACATGCTGATCATGACGTTCAGCGCCCCGATCAAGGTTGATGGCCAGTTTCAGGGCACCGGTGGGGTCGATATCGCACTTGATACCCTCAATAAAGAAATCGCCGCCGTGAAGCCGTTTGGCACCGGCTTTGTGACCTTGGTCAGCCATTCCGGCATCGCCGTCAGCTATCCGGACGACACCAAAACCGGAAAACTGATGAAGGATGTTGACCCTGCGGCGGCCCGCGCCGCTGCGGACGCTATCGCGGGCAATAAGGCCGCCACGGTTGATGCCGCTGGCACAGGCGGCGACTGGCGCTATCTGGCCCTGCCGGTTTCTGCGGGAGGCACCAAAGATCGCTGGGCCGTGGTTGTGGCCGTTCCGGTGGCGACACTAAATGCCGAAGCCAATAAAAACAACACCACCATGCTGACCCTGTCGGCCCTGAGCATCGTAATCGCCGCGCTGATCCTGTTCTTTGTGCTCAGCCGTCTGGTCGGCTCACCTCTTAAGGGCTTGGGCAAGACGTTTGACCGCATGGCGTCGGGTGATCACGACACGGACGTGCCCGAAGCGAAGCGCATCGATGAAATCGGCCTGATCGGTAAGGCCGTGATGGGGTTCCGTGAAAGCCTGCGCCTGAAAGCCCGCGCCGACGCCGACGAAGACACCCGCCGTCAGGCGACAGCGTCCGATGAACGCAAAGCCGCCATGGCCAGTCTGGCGCAAGAGTTCGAGGCGGCGGTCGGCGGCATTGTCGAAACCGTTTCCCAAGCCTCACGCGATATGAAAAACTCCGCCGAAGCGCTCAACATGATCGCCGCCAACGCGTCGGGCCAGACCATCACCATCGCCTCGGCAACCGAAGAAGCGGCGTCTAATGTACGTACTGTCGCTGCCGCTTCTGAGGAACTGACCGCCTCGATCAATGAAATCACCTCAAAGGCGCAGCAGTCCGGCGCCATTGCCCGCAAGGCGGTTGAGGAAGCCAATAAGTCCGACGCCCGTATTCAGGAACTGGAATCGGCCGCCTCAAAGGTCGGCGAAGTCATCAACTTCATTCAGGCCATCGCCCAGCAGACCAACTTGTTGGCGCTGAACGCCACCATCGAAGCCGCCCGTGCCGGGGATGCCGGTAAGGGCTTTGCGGTCGTGGCCACCGAGGTCAAGTCTCTGGCCAGCCAGACCGCCAAGGCCACGGACGATATTTCCGAGCAGATCGACGCGATCCAAAGCGCCACCCGCGGCACGGTTGAGGCCATCCACGCTATCCGGGACGTCATCCACGACATGAGCGATATCGCGCTGGCCATCTCGGCAGCTATGGAACAGCAGGGCGCGGCGACCGATGACATCGCCCGCAACGTCCACGAAGCGTCCAAGGGCACCGATGAGGTCGCCAGCCACATCCATTCGATATCGGTCGCCACTCAGGAAACCGGCGATGCCTCCTCACAGGTTCTGGAGACCGCCGATAATCTGGTCACCCAGTCGGACTCACTCCGCCAGCAGGTGCAGCAGTTCGTGGCTCAGGTTCGCCGCGGCTGATAACCGTCCACCCTCACGATGACAACGCCCGCAGGCTTTATACCTGCGGGCGTTTTCGTGATGGTATTTTGATGGGCAGACGCCTCTAATACGCCAGGCAAGGTTGGGCGCAACATCAGGCGCACATCATGACACCACTAGACTATAAGGCCGAGGCTGAAGCCACGACGCAAACCCATCAGGACATTCAGGCCAAAGCCGATAAGGCCGAACGACAGGCGGCGGATAAGCCCGCCTCCGGCGCTATGCAGGCCGGCGCGCGCGAATATCCCGCTCCACCTTTGCCTGCCCAGCATCTGATGAAGCCGGGCCTTGAAGCCGATCTGCAACTTAAACCCATGTATGACGCGCCCTACTACAAAGGCTCCGGCAAGCTTGAGGGCAAGGTGGCGCTGATTACCGGCGGGGATTCGGGCATAGGGCGTTCGGTCGCCATTCTCTATGCCCGCGAGGGGGCCGATGTGGCTATCGTCTACCTCAGTGAACACCGCGACGCCGAAGATACCAAGGCCATGGTCGAGGCCGAAGGCGGTCGATGTCTGATTATTTCCGGCGACGTCTGCGAACGCGAGTTTTGTTTCGCCGCTATCAAACAAACGGTCGAAGCGTTCGGCAAGCTCGATATTCTGGTCAACAATGCCGCTTTTCAGCTTCATGCCGAGGCGTTCGAGGACATCACCGAGGAGCGTCTGGATAAGACCCTGAAAACCAATCTTTATGGCTATTTCCACATGGCGCAGGCGGCCACCCCTCATCTGCCCAATGGTGGGGCGATCATCGATACCGGCTCGGTCACAGGTATTCAGGGCTCAAAACAACTGATCGATTACTCCCTGACCAAGGGCGGTATCCACGCCTTTACCCGGGCCTTATCCGGCAATCTGATCCCCAAGGGTATCCGCGTTAATGCGGTGGCGCCGGGCCCGGTCTGGACGCCGCTTAACCCGGCCGACAAACAGGCCGAGGATGTCGCCCATTTTGGCGAAAGCGTGCCGATGAAACGTCCGGCCCAGCCCGAAGAACTGGCCCCGGCCTATGTCTTTCTGGCCTCCCCCCAGATGTAGAGTTATATCACCGGCGAAGTCCTGCCGGTGATCGGCGGGTATTAAAAAAGCCGCCAGTGCGAACTGGCGGCTTTTTCTTATCTTCTTTCCGGGTGGAACAACACCTTATCGATGCGCCGTTCGTCCATATCGACGATTTCGATGTCGTAAGGCCCTACGCGGACAATCTCGCCCTCCTTGGGGAACCGCCCCAGTTCGTTGAGAATAAGCCCGGCCACGGTATGAAAGCCCGCGCCCGATTCAAAGTTCTCACCGATAGCATCGCCCAGTTCCATAAGGTCGGCCCGGCCATCGACCAGGAACGATCCGTCGTCACGGCGCACGATCATCAGGCGGCCATCGTCATGGGCCTCATCGAAATCCCCGGCGATCATTTCCAGCAGGTCAGTCGGGGTCAGAACGCCTTCGATGGTGCCGAACTCATTGACCACCAACGCGATATGCACCTTTGAGCCTTTAAACAGTTCCAGCGCGTGCAGCAGCGACGTTGTGTCCGGAATAAAGATCGGATCGTGGACCAGCGCTTCGAGATCAAACTTTTCCCCGCGCATAAAGGCATCGGCGATATCGCGTTTATGGGCGACACCGACCGGATTTTCAAAGTCCTGACCGCGCACCACCACAAAGCGCGAATAGGGGCAGGCGCGAATATCATCTATCACCACCGCTTCGGGGTCATCCAGCGATACCCAGTAAACTTCGGGGCGCGGCGTCATGGCCACGCGCACCACCCGGTCGCCCAGTCGCATCACTTCGGTCATCATCTGCTGCTCGGCGGGTTCAATCAGGCCCGCGCCCATGCCTTCGGCCAGCGCCGTTTCGACCTCTTCCTGAGTGATGGTCTCACCCTTTTCGTCCTTTATACCCAGCACCCTCAGCACCAGTGTCGTCGATCCGGTCAGCAGGGTCACAAACGGCCCCATCGCCATGGCCATCCACGACAAAGGTTGCGCCACGACGCCTGCAATGGTCTCTGGAAAGATCAGCGCCACACGCTTGGGCACCAGTTCCCCCACAATCAGCGACAGATAGGTCAGGATAACGACCACGATGCCGGTGGATATACCCTCAGAGTACGGTGCCAAGGCAGGCACGCTGGTTTCCAGAATCTTATCCAGCTCACTGGCAATCGTCGCCTGACCATAGGCACCGGCCAGAATTCCGATCAGGGTAATCCCAACCTGAACCGCCGACAAAAACCGGGTCGGGTCATCCGACAGTTTCAGGGCGGCCTGCGCACCCTTATCGCCCCGTTCGGCACGGCTTTGGAGTTTGGCGCGGCGGGAGGATACGACCGCCAGTTCAGACATGGCAAATATGCCGTTCAGCACTACCAGCAGCAGCACAACGACACAGGCAAAAAGTAACATTGAGGGAGAATTCCAGACGAAGCCTTATTCGGCTCCGCCGGTTATGGTAATCATTAAGCTTAGCAGATGCAATAAATTACCCTGAAATTTTCAGGGGGTGCCGGAGCGTTTCTCCATCACATGGCTTCGTGTGATGGATCAAGAAGAGCGACAAAACAAAGTGTTAGAGCAAATTCCGATCCAATTTGATCGAAATTTGCTCTAACTAACAGTTTCGTTATTTCAGCCTTTCAGCATGAAAGGCCAGATGATCGTCGATGAAGCTTGTGATAAAATAATAGCTGTGATCATAGCCCGCATGACGACGCACGGTGATCTTTTGGCCCGCGCCGGACGCGGCCTGCTCCAGCAGGTGCGGCTTTAACTGGGTTTCCAGAAACTGATCGCCAAGCCCCTGATCGATAAGGATATCGTCAAAGCCTGATGCCCGCCCCTGCCCGATCAATGCCGCCGCGTCGTGGCGTTGCCATGTAGTGCGATCCTCACCCAGATATGCGGTCAGCGCCTTTTGTCCCCATGGGCAGTTGAGGGGCGAGGCGATCGGCGCAAAGGCCGACACCGACTTGAAATGATGCGGGTGGTTCATGGCTAAGGTCAGCGCGCCATGCCCGCCCATCGAATGGCCACTAAGGCCAACGCGCGTCATATCCGCCGGAAAATGCTCAGCAATCAGGCTCAGTACATCCTTGGTGACATAGGACTCCATCTGAAAATGCTGTGCCCATGGCGCCTCAGTGGCATCGACATAAAACCCGGCACCCTGCCCCAGATCATAGCCCTCATCATTGGCCACGCCGTCCCCGCGCGGGGAAGTATCGGGGGCGACGATCATCAGGCCCAGTTCGGCGGCGCGTTTGTAGGCCCCGGCCTTTTCGGTGAAGTTATTGGCCGTACAGGTCAGGCCCGACAGCCACACCAGCACCGGATGCGGCCCCTCACCATCTGGGACAAATACACTTAACGCCATAGACGTGCCGATAGAGGCCGCCTCATGACGCACAAATTTCAGATCGCCACCAAACAGGCGGTGATGAGAGGTGACTTCCATTATTTAACTATCCTTCACCGGACGGCGCATATCGACCGACGGCAGAGACACCCCGCCCAGATCGATATCCACCGCACCTGCCCGCTCAAAGCCCAGCTTAGCGTAAAACGCCTCAGCATTCAGGCCCGACAGGCAACGGATTTCCCGCACCCCGGCATTGGCGATCAGGCTGCGGCAATGGCGGAACAGCTTGCGCCCCAGACCAAAGCCCGAAAAATCAGGGTGAACGGCGAAATGGCGGATATGAGCCACGCCTTCAATGACTTCACCGGTGACCGGATCATCCAGCGTCCACCCGCCCGACGCCACCACCTGACCGTCCATGTCGGCCAGCACATAGAATGTCCCGCTGGTCAAAAGCTTTGGGTTGATTTTCGATATGGTCGGCAAGACCGCATCGACCAGATCCGTGCCGTAAGACCTGCGCAAGCCTTCGGCAAAGGCGGTCTCTAGCATGTCCTCAATCTCTTCGCGGTCTTCGGGCCGGGCGACACTGATCTCCAGCGACTGGGCGTATTCCTTATCCGCTCCGGCCTCAAAGCCATAGAGGATATGCTCCTCCCACGGCCATTGGCCTTTCCAGCCTTTTTCAAGACAGGCGGAATGGGCCCAGAAATCCTGCGCCAAAGGCGCGAACTTGTCGGCCCGCCAGTGCGGCATCCAGGTAGCGGTCAGCATGACGGCTGAGCTTTCATCCTCAATCGCCACTCCGCAAAACACGCAGTGAAATTCGTGGGCGTCCACGATATCGTCGTCATCGTCCGTCATGTTCGTCTGTCGATTCCCTTAACTACTTAAAAGACTACGACAGAACGGATGCTTTCGCCACGGTGCATCAGGTCAAAGGCATCATTGATTTTCTCTAAGGGCAGGATGTGGGTGATCATCGGGTCGATCTCGATCTTGCCATCCATATACCAGTCGACGATCTTCGGCACGTCAGTACGCCCGCGCGCGCCACCAAAGGCCGAGCCTTTCCAGACGCGCCCCGTCACCAGTTGGAACGGACGGGTCTTGATCTCAGCGCCTGACGGGGCAACCCCGATGATGATGCTTTCGCCCCAACCGCGGTGGCAGGCTTCCAGCGCCTGACGCATGACCTCGACATTGCCGGTGCAGTCAAAGGTATAGTCCGCCCCACCGCCGGTCAGCTCGACCAGATGGGCCACGATATCGCCGTCAATTTTCTTGGGATTGACGAAGTGGGTCATGCCAAAGCGCTTACCCCACTCAGCCTTATCGTCATTGATATCGACACCGACGATCTTATCGGCACCGACCATCTTAAGGCCCTGAATGACATTAAGCCCGATCCCGCCCAGACCAAAGACCACCGCATTGGCGCCCGGTTCGACCTGAGCCGTATTGGTCACCGCCCCCACCCCGGTCGTGACCCCGCAACCGATATAACAGACCTTATCAAAAGGGGCATCGGAACGGATCTTGGCCAGCGCGATTTCCGGCATGACCGTATGATTAGCAAAGGTCGAGCAGCCCATATAGTGGTAGATCGCCTGGCCTTTGTAGGAAAACCGTGACGTGCCGTCGGGCATGAGCCCTTTACCCTGAGTTGCACGAATCGCCGTACACAGATTCGTCTTACGCGACAGGCACGACTTACATTGGCGGCATTCCGGCGTATAAAGCGGGATAACATGGTCACCCGGCTTTAAGGAAACAACGCCCGGACCGACCTCAACCACCACGCCCGCCCCCTCGTGGCCGAGGATAGACGGGAACAAACCCTCCGAATCCAGACCGTCCAGCGTGTAGGCATCGGTATGGCAAATGCCGGTCGCTTTTATCTCGACCAGAACCTCACCGAATTTCGGGCCTTCGAGATCAACCTCCACGATTTCCAAGGGCTTTTTGGCTTCAAAGGCAACGGCGGCGCGGGTCTTCATGTGGTATCCTTTTAAGGGTATAAATTATTGAGCATGGTAACATGTCACATGCCCGATGCCAGCGTTTATATTTGAAATTATTTTCCAATGAAATCAGAATATTGACCTACCCACACAACTGAACGTGATGGTCAAAAATCAGCTTTTGTTAACGATGATTAGCTATGTTGGGGACAGCCTTGAGTTTCGCTTAAACGGGACAAACCCATGACCATAAAGACCAGAATTCTCGCCTTAGTTGCAGCCTTCGCCCTGATGGCCAGCGCCATTACCGGCCTTGGCCTGATCACCATCGGCGACTATGATAAAATGATCGACGACTACGGCAGCGCCTATGAAAACGCCTATAATGGTGAGCGCCTGAACCGCCTTGTAACCGCCGTTGTGATGGAATCGCGCGGCGTCTATATGGCCAGCGACATCGACGGCGCTAAAAAATTCGCCGACGGCATCGACAAGAACCTTGATGAAATGATGGGGATGCTGGCGACGTGGAAGACCTCGCTGCGTGGTGATGAACTGCCGGAATTTGCCAAGGTTGAAGCGCGGTCGCAGGAGTTCAACACCTTCCGCCGCGAAGTCGCCCGTCTTGGCCGTGACGTGTCGCCGCAGGATGCCAATGTCATGGGCAATAACGACGCCAACCGTGAAAACCGTAAAGCCTTCCAGCAAGAGATTGACGCGATGGTGGAAACCATTCGTGCGGACCTCAACCGCTCCGAAAGCGCTATCAACAAATATAACGACACCCGCGCCATGCTGTTTCTGCTGATGGCCGCGTCCGGCATTGTCTTTCTGGTGTGCGCCTCGCTGTGGGTGGCCATCAACTCGATTTCCCGTCCGCTTCAGAATGTCACCGGCAGTGTGAATAAGATCTCTGACGGCGCCTACGACACATTTATTCCCGAAGCCAAGGGCAAGGACGAAATCTCCAGCCTGTGGCGTTCGATCCGCGTCCTGCGTGATCGTGCTGCCGAAGCCGAAGCGCTTAAAGGCGAACAGCAACTGGCCGAAAAACGCGCCTACGCTGAACTGATGCAGGAACGTAACCGCATCGCGTCTGAGTTTGAAAAGCACATGGGCGAACTGGCCACCCGCTTCATAAACTCCTCACGCACGGTGGCTGATGCCGCCCGCGGCCTGTCGGAAAACGCCGACGACACCAACACCCGCGCCGCGTCTGTGTCCTCAGCCGCGATCGAAGCCGCCAACAACGTCCAAAACGTCGCCGCTGCCACCGAAGAACTGTCGGCCAGCGTCGGTGAAATCAACCAGCAGGTCATCCGCACCTCAGAAGTCACCCGCCTAGCGGTCGAAGAAGCCCAAAAGACCGAACAGGCCATCCAGACCCTTCAGGTCGCCGCCAACGAAATCGGTGAAGTCATCAACCTGATTCAGGCCATCGCCGCCCAGACCAACCTGCTGGCGCTCAACGCCACCATCGAGTCGGCCCGTGCCGGCGAAGCGGGCAAAGGCTTTGCGGTCGTAGCCTCCGAGGTCAAGCAATTGGCCCAGCAAACCGCTAAGGCGACCGACGATATCCGCACCAAGATCTCGGAAATCCAGTCGGCGACCACCATCACCGTGGGCTCGATCGATGCCATTGTCCGCACCATTGAAACCATCGGCCAGTTGACCTCATCGATTGCCGCCTCCGTTGAACAACAAGGGGCTGCGACCAATGAAATCGCCAACAACACCAATCTGGCGGCGTCCGGCACCCGCGACGTGACCGGCCATATCACCGGCGTGGGCCGTGCGGCCCAATCGACCGGCGAAGCGGCTCAGTCGCTGCTCAGCCTGTCGTCCGACCTTGAAGGCCGCTCCGAAGACCTTCAGGCCGAGGTGGTCAGCTTCGTGACCCGCCTGCGCGCCGCTTAAAACGACCAACTACATTCATGAAAAGCCCCCGGTGTTCGCCGGGGGCTTTTTTATTTGTTCGGAATTTTACGCCGCTTGTGCTGCGTCCGTAAATTGATCAAAGGCCGCGATTGCATCCGCGGCATACATCAGCGACGGGCCGCCGCCCATATAGATGGCCATGCCCAGCGTTTCCTCAACCTCGGCCTTAGTCGCCCCCAACCGAACCAGAGCTTCGGTATGAAAGCCTATGCAACCATCGCAGCGCGTCGACACACCAATCGCCAGCGCGATCAATTCTTTCGTCTTTTTATCCAGCGCGCCGTCCTTGGTCGCCGCCTGCGCCAGCGCGGAAAAGCCTGCCATAGTCTCAGGGATATCGCGGCGCAGGGTTTTCAAATTCCCTGAAATGCGACGGGTAATATCGGGATAGGATTTCGTCATGGTTCTAAACCTCAATAAATTTTCGCCATCATCGGCTCTTGAATAATTTAGAATTATCTAATATATTTGCAAGAGCCAAAGGACAAAATATTTCATGCCCACTACTGATACTCCCGCCGACGTTCTGGAACGCAATGCCGCTGAGGCCGAAGCCATGCTTAAGCTTCTGGCCAACCGCCATCGCCTGCTGATCCTGTGTCAGCTTATCGATCAGAGAAAATCAGTCGGTGAACTCAATGATAATATTCACCTTTCTCAATCAGCCTTGTCACAACATTTGGCCAAAATGCGCGCCCAAGGTCTGATTGAAGCCGAAAAACAAGGCCAGATGGTCTATTACCGCCTGGCCAACCCCAAGGTCACCGCCCTGTTGTCCACCCTGTATCTGATCTATTGTCAATCCTGACATAAATTAGACAATTCTAATAAATTGAGTGAAACATGCCTGTAAAATCTGTTGACGCCCCCACCCTCAAACAATGGCTAAACCATAATGAAGCCATTTTGATTGATGTGCGCGAACCGCCCGAATATGCCGCCGAGCATATTGCCGGAGCGCATCTGATACCGCTCGGCGCTCTGGCCACAACGCCCCTGCCAGCGCTTGATGGACGCATCCTTGCCGTTCACTGCCTTAAGGGCGGACGCGGACAATCGGCCTGCCAGACCTTGAGCCAGTTATATCCCAATCTGGAGATACATAATCTGGAAGGCGGCATCAGCGCCTGGTCGGCGGCGGGTTTTGCCACCGAAAAACCGGGCACCCGCCGCACCCTGCCGCTGGATCGCCAGACGCAATTAACGATCGGGCTGGGGGTTTTGCTGTTTGCGCTCCTTAGCGCCTTTGTAAACCCCCACTTCATCTGGGGCGCGGCCTTTTTCGGCGCGGGCCTGACCTTTGCGGGCCTTACCGGGATCTGCGGCCTGGCCAGGGTTCTGGCACACATGCCGTGGAACCGTACGCAATTAACCTTAAGGTGTTTGTAAAGCCCGCATCAGGGTAATGACCAGTGCCGTCTCAAGGGGGTTGGAAGCATATTGCCGCCAGCGCGTTTTCCATCAGTTGATTTGATGGATCAAAAAAGCCCCGCGACCTGATCGGAGACATACGTGAACAGCACAACCAAATTCGTTATTGGGGCCGTGGCAACCTCTGTGATGGCTATGGCGGCCCACAGCGTACTGGCCGCCGGCTTTATCGGCAAACTGCAAAATTTGGCCCAGACAAGGGTCACCGCCAGCGGCCTGCCCAACGTCAGAGTGGCTTTCATTACCGAACCCGCCTATGAGCGGGTTGCCATCTTGTCAGGCGCCGCTTCTGCTGACGAGAAAGAAAGGCTGCTGGCCGCCGTAAAGGCCATACCCGGCGTCAAAGATGCGCGATGGATGCGTGATCCCGTTACGGCATACCCCGTCGATACGGCACCAACGGTTTCCGAAGTGGCCTCTCCGGCATCGACGATTGCCACGGTACTTGAGGGCAGAGATTGCCAGGATAAGGTCGATAGCGCCATCGCAGGCAGGACATTGCATTTTGACCTTTCGAGATCGACCCTGAAACCGGAATCGGACGCCCTTATTTCTTCGGTGGCCGATGCGCTTGGCCAGTGCCAGGGCGCGGTGATCGAAGTTCAGGGCCACACGGATCTGACCGGTAATCATGCTGCCAATCAACGCCTGTCAGAGGCCCGCGCCAACGCCGTTATTGCCGCTCTGGTCGCCAAAGGTGTGCCCAAGGATCGCCTGACCGCCGCAGGCTTTGGCGAAACTCAGCCCAAAATCGCGGGCATAACCGAAGACGCCAATGCCGCCAATCGTCGCATCGAATTCGACCTGAACATGTCACCGTCAGCCGAAAGCCGCACACAATAAGGGAGCCAATTTATGATTTTGCTTATCGAATCCCTGTTGACCCTGTTGCTGTTCTTCGTGATCGGCGTGGGTATAGGGTGGGTTATCTGGGCCCGCAAAACATCCTGATACACCTCCATTTCCCTAGCTATAAAGGAAATTCAACATGTTCACATGGGCTTTGGATTACTGGTATTTATGCCTGATTGCCGCAGCTATCGGCCTTGCAACCGGCTGGTGGATATGGGCACGCTACAGGCTCGAATCGACGATGCCCTAGCCGCAGCGATGGTCACCCCTGCC
>DDPE01000069.1 GCA_002342035.1 Asticcacaulis sp. UBA2476
CCTTAAGGACGAGAACGGCGTAAAAGCCCACCCCACCCAAAAGCCCGAATCCTTATTGTACCGAGTCCTGCTTTCATGCTCAAAACCCGGCCATGTTGTCCTTGATCCTTTCTTCGGCACTGGCACGACAGGTGCCGCAGCCAAGCGTTTGGGCCGCCATTTTATCGGCATCGAACGCGACACCAATTACGCCAAACACGCCCTTGAACGGATAAGCAAAGTTACCCGCGTCAGTGAAAGCGATCTAGCCGTTATGGGGTCTAAAAAATCTGAACCGCGCGTGCCATTCGGCGCGTTGGTTGAGGCTGGTCTGCTCAATGCCGGAGATACACTTTATTGCCCCAAGGGCCAAAAGACTGCCCGTATTCGCGCTGATGGTTCACTGGTTCATGGCGAGCTTTCGGGTTCAATCCATAAGCTGGGAGCTATGCTGGAGCAATCTCCAGCCTGTAATGGCTGGACCTACTGGCGGTTCAAATCAGATGCCGGATTAAAGCCGATTGACGATCTGCGCTCACGCATACGAGCTGATATGAACTGATTTAAACCAGTGACGGTATAAACTTCAAAGCCTTGCTGAATACCGTCGGCAAGGCTTTTTTCTCGCTAAAGCTGAGACATTGATACTGATTATGACGGCGCAAAAAATCGCCCATTTGCGCTATCGTCAAACGTTGCAGCCATACATCTTGGGTTAACTTGAAATGGGTAAAGACATGGTCGTAGCGACCAATAATTTCCGGCCCGGCCCCAATCAATAATTGATTTACCACCTCTGAATCTGCCCACACCTCATCACGCCAATCCAGATGAGGCAGCCCTAACATACCCCCCAATAGGCCTTTATCGGGTCGGCGTTCAACTATAAAACCCTCGTCAGAAACGATCAAAAACACCACGCCATAGCGATGAGGCTTGGGTATTTTCGATAACCTGACCGGATAGTCTTCGGGGCGGTTCAGATGATAAGCCCGGCAACCTTCACTCAAGGGACATTCTGGACATTTTGGCGACTTAGGGCGACATAAACTTGACGCTAAATCCATCAGGGCTTGTGGCCAGTCAGAGGCCCGATCATCACGAACCCATTGAGCGGCATAAGCTTTTAAAGCGGGTTTTGACCCCGGCACTGGCTCATCGACCGCATAGATACGGCTCATGATCCGCTCAATATTGCCGTCGACAACATTAGCCGGTTTATCAAACGCAAAAGCTACTACCGCCGCCGCCGTATAGGGACCAAAGCTTGGGATTTTCAACAAGCTTATCTCGTCACTCGGAAACACACCCTGATGCTGGCTGACGACCATGCGCGCGCCTTTCAGCAGATTACGGGCTCGAGAATAATAGCCAAGCCCCGCCCAAGCGGCCATGATGTCTGCATCTTCAGCCGCAGCCAGATTATGCACGGTTGGCCACCGTTTTAGGAACGTCTCATAATAGGGTGTGGCATGTGGCACCGTAGTCTGCTGCAACATGACTTCAGACAACCACACCCGATATGGATCAACAATTGATTCGTCACCCGGCAACCGTCGCCACGGTAAATGGCGAGCGTGACGATCATACCAGTTTAGCAATTTCAACCTTAAGCGCGAGACATCATCCGCAGACAGGTTTATAACAGTTTTCATGAAGCGTACCTTGCCATCCCTTGAAGACGCGGTCGCCATTTTGCGCGCCACACGCACTAAGCGGATGCCTAAACCGCCGCCCCCTGTCAACCGGCAGATCACGCCCCTGCTCAAGAGCCTGAGCGCACGCTTCGAGGCCTATGACACAGGCGCCGGTCGGCTGAAAAACCGCTGGCCTGAGATTGTCGGTGAGTCTCTGGCCAAATTGTCTGAGCCAGTCAAAATCATATCAGGCCGCCCTGCGGCCAAACCGACAGCGCGCGGAAGCCTGTCAAAAAATGTACCCACGCCCGCAAATACTAAAAGTGCTGGTATACTGGAGATACGCTGCGAAGGTGCTTACGCGCCGATACTTCAGCATCAACAGGATTTGATTATGTCCCGCGTCAACCTGTTTCTTGGGGCAGGTTCTGTGGGTCGCCTGCGCATCGTACAGGGGCAGGTCAGCCAGACTACTCGGCAAGCCGCCGCAACGGTTCAGTCACGGCCCTTGAATGCCGAGCAGGAACTGGCCCTGCAAAACAGCCTAAAAGGTGTCAGTGATGACCGGTTACGGCAGACATTGCTTAAACTGGGGCGTTCTGTGATCGCCAGGGATAATGCCCGCACAAAGGCTCCGGAGCGATCGCCGAAAACGTAAACCACCTCTTGCTCCCGTCATAATCTCGCCTTACACACGATTGAAGAATTTAACGCCGCCGCGCGGAATCAGATATGGTTTCGGAGCTTTGCGGTTTAACGCGCATTATCACACTTTGATCTGGTGACCTCTATGTCTATGAACTTTGGAAAATTCCTGGCCGTTGCCGCTCTTGGCTTAGGCTTGATGGTGTCTGCCTGCTCAAAAGGGGGCGGAGATGCGGTGAAGTCGGACGACATGGTGATGGGGTCGGATACGGCACCGATTACCATGATCGAATATGCATCGGTTACCTGCAGCCACTGTGCGCAATTTAATGAGACCGTATTTCCGGACATCAAGAAAAATTACATCGATACCGGCAAGGTTAAATATATCTTCCGTGAGTTCTTGACGCCACCTAATGATGTTTCGGCGGCGGGTGTCCTACTGGCGCGCTGCGCCGGTGATGACAAATATTTTCAGGTGATCGATTCCGTCATGAGCTCTCAGCGGGAAATCTTTGAAACCGGCGACGCCAAAGGTGTGTTGTTGCGAATCGCCAAAACAGCCGGGATTTCTGATGAAAAGTTCAACACTTGCGTCACTGATGAAGCCGGACTTAAGCGCATCAATGCCAATATGGAAAGTGCCATCAAAGAACATAACATTACCGGCACGCCAACCTTCCTGATCAATGGCAAGAAGTACGACTATAAGGGCGGCGACATCAGAGAATTCGACGCTGCCTTTGCCGCAGCTTCGCCTGCCAAATAGATCGTCCTGTAGCGTAAATGATGAAAATGCCGCAAACAAACGTACTCAAGGCTCGCAGTCTCAGAGGGCTGGCGTTTCGCTGCGCCCTTGGGCTTACGGCCGGATTTGCGGTAGTGGCCCCCATATCCTTGTATGCGCAAAACAAGGCAGCATCTCAGGCCGAACTGCCTGAAATGTATAAAGGCAATCCCAAAGCTCCGGTTGAGGTCGTGCAATATGCTTCCGCCACCTGTTCCCATTGCGCTCACTGGCACAATACAGTCTGGCCTGAGTTTGAAAAAAAGTACGTCAAAACCGGCAAGGTCAAGTTTACGTTCCGCGAAGTGGCGACGCAACCGGCCAATGTGGCTTTTGGCGTCTACATGGTCGGGCGGTGTGCCGCAGCCAAACCGCCTGCCAAAATGACCGCATCTACAGCTTATTTTACGGTCGTCGACGGTTTTCTGAAAGATCAGGCCAAGGTCGCCCAGAGTGGCGATGCCTTGACTGAGATTAAAACTCTGGCCGCGCGTGTCGGTATGGATGATGCGGCGCTGGATGCCTGCCTCAAAGACGAAGCCCTGTTTCAAAAGGTTCGTGACCGCATGGAAAAAACCATGCAAGCCAATAAGGTCGAAGGCACCCCGACCTTCTTCGTAAATGGTGTCCGCCTGGATGGTGAAACCGAGCTAAAAGATTTTGACGCTGCCATTACCGCCGCGCAAAAACCGAAAAAGAAATCATCTTAAGACGTGCAATTCCAGCGGCTTAAACTCTCAGGCTTCAAATCATTCGTCGATGCTTCGGAATTTCGCATCGATCCCGGTCTGACGGGCATTGTCGGCCCGAACGGCTGCGGTAAATCCAACCTGCTTGAGGCCCTGCGCTGGGTCATGGGCGCTACCTCTGCCAAGGCCATGCGCGGCATGGGCATGGATGATGTGATCTTTGCGGGTTCCGATAAACGCCCGTCGCGTAACTGGGCCGAAGTTACGCTGACTATCGACAATGCCGACAGGCTCGCCCCCCAACCGTTTACCGATCAGCCCGTCCTCGAAGTCGCCCGCCGTATCGACCGTGGCGCAGGCTCGACCTACAAAGTCAATGGCAAGGAAGTCCGCGCCCGTGACGTGCAACTCTTGTTTGCTGATGCCTCAACCGGGGCTAACTCCCCGGCCCTCGTCCGTCAGGGGCAGATCTCGGAACTGATCGCCGCCAAGCCGCAGAACCGACGTCGCGTCCTTGAAGAAGCTGGCGGTGTATCGGGCCTGCATACGCGCCGGCACGAAGCCGAACTACGCCTGCGCGCCGCCGAGACCAATCTGTCGCGATTGGATGACATTTCGCGCGAACTGGATCAGGCTTTGTCACGTCTGAAACGTGAAGCCCGTCACGCTGATAAATATAAGAAAATTTCGGCTGAAATCCGCGCCCTGCAAAAAGCTATCCTGCACGCCAAATGGCTTGAGGCCCTGTCGGCTTTTCAGACCGCGACCGGCGAGATGCAAACCTTAAGCCGCAACGTAGAAGACATGACTCGTGCGGCGGCAGTGGCCCAGACTGAGGCGTTGAAGGCCGCTGAAACTATCCCGCCTCTGCGTGAAGAAGAGGCGGTGGCGGCAACGGTCATGCATCGCCTCAACATTGAGAAAGAACGCCTTGATCTTGAAGAAAAACAGGTCAAAAACGAGATTGAGCGCCTTAAAGCCGATCTGCACAGGCAACAATCCGACCACGCCCGTGAACTTGATCTTTCCGGCGATGGTCAAAACCAGATTGAGCGGCTAACCGCGGCCCTTGATAAGGTTAAGCAGGAAATATCTGAGGCCCCTTCGCGGGAGCCAGAACTGGAGGCGGCGGTTGCAACGGCCGAAACCGCGCGTCAGGCAGCCGATCAAACGATTGAACGCCTTGCCGCTGAACTGGCGGCGCTTACCGAGAGACAAAGACTTGAGGCGGCACGCCTGCGTGAAGCCGAAAACCGATTTGAACGCGCTCAGTCACAGGTTAAGGTCGCACAGTCTGAAAAAGCGAATCTGGGCACATTCGATTATGATGCAATAGCCGCCCTTGAACAGGCGGTAACCGCATCACAACGCACTCTTGATGAAGCCCGCAACACCAGCGAAACTCTTGACGCCGGACGCGCCCCCCTTATCGAGGCCGAAGCCGAGGCACGCAAAGCGGTACGCGAAGCCGAAGACAAGCTGGGTCGTCTGACCGCCGAGGCGCGCGGGTTATCGCAAATTCTGCTGGGCAGCAATTCCAAGGAAAAAGCGCCCGTTCTAGATGCCGTGCGGGCCGATAAGGGATACGAACTGGCTTTGGCGGCCGCGTTAGGCGAAGACCTTAACCTGCGGCTGTCAGCGCGTAACAGTACCGATGCGCTCGCCTTCTGGGTTGAAGATTTCGCCGTGCAAAATACTATAAACTGGCCCACTGGCGTTACGCCCCTTAGCCAGTTCATCAAGGCACCAACCGCCCTGACCGCCCGTTTGAATGCGGTTGGGGTTGTAGCTCAATCTGCCGGCGACAGTTTGCAGGGCCAGTTACCAACGGGAGCACGGCTTGTCTCCGTTGAGGGCGATCTGTGGCGCTGGGACGGCGTTATCGTGCGTGCCAAGGCCCCAAAGCCTGCCGCTGTCAGGCTGTCGCAGCGGACGCGACTTGACGATCTGGAAACCGAGATCGACGCACTCAAGCCGGAGCTTGCCACCGCGCAAGCTACTCTGACGACAGCCGCTACAGTCCAGAAAGCTCACGAAGACAATGTGCGTAATGCGCGGCTGAAAATACCGGAGCTTGAACGCGCGTTACGCGGCCAGCAAATTAAGCTGGATGAGTTGCAAAAAGCGCAGGCCCGCTTTGACGCCCGCACTCTGGCGCTGAGCGAAACCCTGACCCGCCTTGAAGAGGCCATGATCGAGGCGTCAGAGGCCCTTGAAACCGTGCGGGCGGAGCAATCCGCACCACAGGATCAGACCGAGCTTAACAAGGCTCTCAACACAGCCCGTCAAGATGCTGACGTTAAACGTCAATTAGTCACAACGGCACGATCGGCTCTGGATGAAGAAAAGCGCAACCGCGCGGCTCGCGAAGGCCGCGAACGCAATATTAGCCGCGACCTGAGCGAATGGACACGTCGCCACGCCGAATCGAAAGCCCGTATTGAGCGCCTGCAAAAGGACCAACACGCCACCGCAGAAGCGTTGAGTAAGGCCATCGATGCGCCTGCCGCGTTCGAAGACAAACGCATAAGTCTGCTGGATTCTCTGGAAACCGCTGAAAAACGCCTGACTGAGGCCCGTGACAAGCTACAAACCGCCGAAAATACCCGGCGTGAAGCCGACATAAAAGAGCGCGCGCTGGAACAGGACGCCGCCTCAGCCCGCGAGCAACGGGCGGGCGCTGGGGCCCGCCTTGAAGCGGCCCAATTACGCAAGGACGAAATCGAAGCCCAAATCTTGAATGAAACGGGTTCCGATCCTGAAGCCCTTGGGCGTCGGCTAAAGGAAGAAGCGATTGCCACTCCTGCCGATGCGGCCGGTGCCGAATCACTTTTGTCGGGCCTTGAGCGCGAGCGTGATCAATTGGGGGCCGTGAACCTGCGCGCGGAAGAAGAAGCCGGTGAGTATCAGGATCGGCTGGAAACGCTTAGCCGGGAACGGCTGGATCTGACAACGGCTATTGCCAAGCTGCGTGACGGCATTGACGAGTTGAATGCCGAAGGCCGAGAACGGCTTCTGGCCGCTTTTGAAATCATCAACGAGCACTTTAAGGCCTTATTCGTAGCCCTGTTTGGTGGTGGCTCGGCGGAGTTGCGTCTGGTCGAATCGGATGATCCTTTAGAGGCCGGACTTGAGATTTTCGCCTGTCCGCCCGGTAAACGCCTGTCGACCATGAGCCTGATGTCAGGTGGTGAACAGGCCCTGACGGCCACAGCCCTTATATTCGGGGTCTTTCTCGCCAATCCGGCACCGGTGTGCGTTCTGGACGAGGTTGATGCGCCGCTCGATGACGCCAATGTCGATAGATACTGTAAATTGCTGGACGAAATGCGCACCCGCACCAATACGCGATTTATCGCCATCACCCATAACCCGGTGACCATGGCGCGTATGGACCGCCTGTTTGGCGTCACGATGGCCGAGCGCGGCGTCTCGCAACTGGTTAGTGTTGATCTCAATCAGGCCGAAGCTCTGGTGGCGGATTAAATGCCGCTATGGATCATTCAAATAAGCCCAAAACAGCGCTGTCATTTCCGTCCTATGGCTAATATAGTCAAAAACCTCCATGGCTTAGATATAAATATACATTAAACTACACTTTAGCCCCGCCCCTTGCTTGACCTTTGATCGCCTTGCGATTAGGTTCCGCGCCGTTCGAAGCAGGGTTATCTCATAAGGATAATCCGCCTGCCTAAGTTTTAAACATGACAGATGAACCCCAAAAAGAGACTTCGCCTGATCGAAAGCTCGATGAACTTGAACAGCGCCTCAACGCTATTGAAGCGAAAAAGCGTAAGTCATCGAATGGAGACCATGCCGAAGCGGGCGCCAGCGCGGGCTATCAGGCCCTGGGCGAACTTATCGGGGGTATTTTTGTGGGTTTAGGACTGGGGTGGCTGTCTGATACATACCTTGGCACCAAGCCGTGGGGTATGATTGTGGGTGTTCTGATTGGTCTGGCGGGCAGTGTTTACCTGATCGCCAAATCAGCCAATAAATCCACCTCAGACAGTGATGCGTCGAAAAAAGATTAGGATGATTAAGACGGAGCCATCCGTCTTTGATATTGATGATTTAAAGAGGTAGGGCTTATGGCCGATCCGTTACACCAGTTTCAGATCCAAAAGATCGTTGAACTTCCGACTGTGGAAGTGGCTGGTATCCCCATCGACCTGTCGATCACCAATTCGGTTATGGCCATGATAATTGGCACCGGAGCGGTTATCCTGTTTTTCCTTTTTGCCACGGCCCGCACTGCGATCATTCCGGGCCGTATGCAGGTCATGGCCGAAGGTCTGTTTGGCCTGATTGATGATCTGGCCGAATCCATCATTGGCGATGAAGGCCGCCACTTCTTCCCCTTCATCTTCACCCTGTTCCTGTTTATCCTGAGCCTTAATCTGGTTGGGATGACGACCTATTTCACCGCGACATCGCAACTGGCTGTCACAGCCGCCTTGGCGGTATTGACGATTGGCGCCGTAATTGTGGTTGGTTTTGCCCGCAATGGCCTTGGCTTTTTCAAACTGTTCGTGCCATCGGGCGTGCCTTGGTGGATTCTGCCACTGATCGTCGTCATCGAAATTGTCTCTTTCCTGATGCGCCCCATCACCCTGTCCTTACGTTTGTTCGGCAACATGGTCGGTGGCCACATCGTGATGAAAGTGTTTGCCGGTTTCGTGGTCGCTTTGGCAGGCCTTGGCATCGGCGGCGTTGTCGGCGCTGTTCTTCCGCTTCTCTCTGTTGTGGCTTTGACTGCACTGGAGTTTCTGGTGGCCTATCTGCAAGCCTTTGTGTTTGCGGTTCTCACCTGTGTTTATCTGAACGACGTGGTGAATTTAGGCCACCACTAATCGGTTTTTCTTCCTCTAAATAATCTCTATCAGGAGTTTTAAGTCTATGGACGCTTCAGCTTACAAATACCTCGGCGCTGGTCTGGCTATGCTTGGTATGATCGGTGCCGGTATCGGCCTCGGCGTACTGTTCGGCAACTTCTTCCAGGCCGCTCTGCGCAACCCTTCGGCTGCCAAGTCGCAACAGACCAACCTCTTCATCGGCATGGCGCTGACCGAAGCTCTGGGCATCCTGGCTTTCGTTATCGCCATCATGATCCTGAACGGCTAATTCGCCTAAACAAACACCGATTATCGCGGATCAGGAACCTTAACCGTTGCTGATCCGCGGGTTTGTTTACAGATAGTCCCGTTTACGGCCTGAGTTCAGGCCATTTAAGGAATTCATGATGAGCGCCGCAAACGACACCCTGGCTATGTCGCCGGCTGCGGAGCCTTCCGATACGGCGCCCGTCACGACGGTGGCCACTCTCGACCCCGTAGCCACTGCCCCGGCAGATGCTCATGCGGACACGCATGAGAGCACCGAACACGCCGGTGGTGAAGCCCATGCCAAGGGCCTGCCTCAGTTTCAAACCGAACACTGGGCGGGACAAATCGTGTGGCTGGTGATCATATTCACCATCCTCTACATCGCGATCGCCAAGATGTTCGCGCCCAAGCTACGCGGCGTTATCTCGACGCGCGGTTCGACCATTTCCGAAGATCTGGCTAACGCCCGCGCTATTCGTGACGAGGCTGAGGCTCAGGCTAAAATGTCGGCCGAAGAAACCGCAGCCGCCCATGCCGCAGCCCGTAAGCTGGCCTCTGACGCCAAGACCAAGGCTGCCGCTGAAAGCGCCAAGGTTCAGGCTGAGGAAGACGCCAAGCTTAACGCGCTGATCGAAGACGCTGAAACCAGCATCCGTGCCTCGCGCGACAAGGCTATGGCCTATGTCGAAGATATTGCCACGGAAACGGCCAGTGCTCTGGTTGAAAAACTAACCGGCAAAGCCGCCACCAAAACGGCCCTTAAAGCCGCTTTGAGCAAGGCATAGGAGCGCAGATATGGATTTTTCTAATCCCGAAATTTGGGTACAGATCGGCCTCCTGTTATTCTTTGCCCTGCTGGTGGTCATGAAAGTGCCCGCCAATCTGTGGAAGTCACTAGGCGACACAGGGGATGCGGTTCGCGCCGAGTTGGATGAAGCTGTGCGCATCCGTCAGGAAGCCCAAAGCCTGCTCAACCAAATCAAGGCCGAGCGTCTTGAGGCGGAGCAAAAGGCTAAAGAGTTGGTGGCATTTGCCGAGTCTGAGGCCGTGCGTCTGGCCGAAGAAGCCAAGGAAAAGCTGGCGGAAAACATTGCCCGCCGTCAGGCCTTAGCCGAGCGTAAAATCGCTCAGGCCGAAGCCAAGGCGGAAGCTGATGTCAAGGCTGCTGCGGCTGATCTGGCGACCAAGCTTACGGAGACCATCCTGATCGAACGTAACGTGGGCCTCAAAAGCGATCCATTGGTCGATAAGGCCATCAGTCAAATCGGTCAGCGTTTATCCTGATCCGTTTAGACTAAACTCAATAAAAAAAACCCGCTGGTTCATCCGGCGGGTTTTTTTAATGATGCCTGTGTTTTCTAAGAAATCTGCGCCGGAAGGCGGATAACATCTTGCCTTCTTTTTTAAGAAGCAATCGTTCTGTACGCAGAATTTGCTGCCAGAAAATCGAAAATATAGGCGGATTTTTCCGCAATAATTTCCGCAACGGCATGATCCAGTTAGGATGCGAGCGCTTGAGTTCCATAAACTTGCGCTTCGTCCAGTAGGAGTTGCGCATCATGATGATCAGACCCGCAATCGACAGCGGCATGCCCATAGGCCCCGGCAAGGGAGCAATCAGAATCCCCAGCAACACCAATGAACCGCCAGCAGCAATCAGGACAGGCTTCAATATCCGGCTTAAGAGGCTGCGAGGTCTAATATTTAGACGCGCTTTAGCGGCCTTTTCAATTTCGCGTAAAACCCGCTTGGACAGTTTAGGCTTACGCGTTTTGAAGATATCCCGAAAAAACGACCGTTTGGCTTTGGGCTGCTGACGCGCACGCTCCCTCGTCCGTCCTTTCGGAACGGCGACGGGCAGGATACCCGTGGAGGAGCTGTCGTTCGGCGCGGTCATCAACATATCCGGCAAATCAGGTTATGGGGTCATACGCCCCATATGGGCGCATAGGCCCTTAGAGTAAAGGCAGTGGCGCGGCGTTTTCATGTCTTTCATGATCAACTTAGGTAAGAAATTGATACTGTGATAAAAAAGACCCCGGCACATCGTACCGAGGTCTAAATCTATATCATAACGCTCTAAAAATTAATTGTTACAAACAGTTAAGACGCCTTAACCATAGGTCAGCTTGGGTTGACGCGCCGCCTTGGTTTCATCAAGACGCCGTGTTGGTGCCAGATGCGGGGCGTTTTTAAAGCGGGCTACATCATCCGTATTGTTCTTGGTAGCCAAAGCGGACGCGGCCAATGCCCGAAGCGTGTCAATGAAACGATCCAGTTCCGCTTTTGATTCGGTTTCGGTCGGCTCAATCAGCATGGCCCCGTGCACAACCAGCGGAAAATACATGGTCATGGGGTGGAAACCCTCATCGATCATCGCCTTGGCAAAATCGAGCGTCGTCACCTGCGTGCCCTCCAGCCATTTATCGTCAAACAGGGCTTCGTGCATACACGGCCCATCCGGGAACGGCACGCTCATGATGTCCTGCAACGACGCCTTGATATAGTTGGCGTTGAGCACGGCGTCCTCAGCCACCTGACGCAAGCCGTCCGAGCCGTGGCTCAGCATATAGGTCAGGGCCCGGACATACATGCCCATCTGACCGTGAAACGCGCACATACGGCCAAAGTTGGCTGCGGACGCCTCTTCGCCAAACTCTTCCAGTACATAGCCGTTGCCAGAGTTGACCACCCACGGCGTCGGCGCATAGGCCGCTAAGGCCTCAGACAGAACCACAGGGCCTGCCCCCGGCCCGCCCCCGCCATGCGGCGTCGAGAAGGTCTTATGCAGGTTGATGTGCATGGCATCGACACCCAGATCGCCGGGACGAACCCGGCCGACAATGGCGTTGAAGTTGGCGCCATCGCAGTAAAAATAGGCACCCGCATCATGGATCAGTTTGGCGATATCGACAATATCACGCTCAAACAACCCGCAGGTATTGGGGTTAGTCAGCATGATGGCTGCGACATCATCGGTGATCTTGGATTTCAGGTCTGCCAGATCAACGCGCCCATCGGAGGTTTGGGCGATTTCACGTACGCTGTAGCCGACAAAGGCTGCCGTGGCCGGATTGGTGCCGTGCGCTGAGGATGGCACCAGCACCGTGCGGCGATGGCCCTGCCCTTTGGCTTCGTGGGCAGCCTTGATGGACAATAGCCCGCATAGTTCGCCGTGCGCACCCGCCTTGGGCGACAAGGCAACCGCCGGCATCCCAGTTAGGGTCTTAAGCCAGTGCGCCAGCGTATCCATAAGCTCCAACGCGCCCTGAACGGTCGAGGTCGGTTGCAGCGGGTGGATATCGCCAATCCCCTCCAGCCGCGCCATCTTTTCATTCAGGCGCGGATTGTGCTTCATGGTACACGATCCCAAAGGATAGAGCGCCAGATCGATGGCATGGTTCTTTTGGCTCAGGCGCACGTAGTGGCGCATTGCCTCCGGCTCGGTCAGGCCCGGCAAGCCCAAGTCATCGCCGCGCACCAGATCACCGAGATCTGAGGGTGTAATGTCTATATCCGCGAAATCAACGCCCGTGCGGGTGTAATCCTTTTTCTCGAAGATCAAGCGTTCATATTGCAGCAACCCTTTACCGCCGGTCAGTGACTTAAACTCAGCCGAGGTTTCAGCAATATCGTCCGGGCGGGTCGGACGGCCAACAGCATTCATGGACATCTTAGAGCACCTCTTTCAGAGCGGCGACAAAGGCGCTCATGTCAGTATCGGAAACGGTTTCAGTGACGGCGATAATCAGATGATTATCAAACGCCGCATCCTTGTGTAGGCGTGTAAACGGCACACCTCCCAAAATACCCTTGGCAGCCAGGACTTCGACGATCTCAGCAGCCACCTTCGGCAACTTAATTGTGAACTCGTTGAAGAAGCGCGGGGTCAGAGCGTCTATACCGGCTATCGACGCCAGTTGGTCTTTCAGCGCATGGGCTTTGGCGTAATTGATCTTGGCAACCCGCTTAAGCCCTTCTTGGCCCAATAGGCTCATATGGATGCTGAAGGCCAGCGCACAGAGCCCTGAATTGGTACAGATATTGGAGGTCGCCTTATCGCGGCGGATGTGCTGCTCGCGCGTCGACAGCGTCAGCACAAAGCCGCGCTCACCATCGGCATCGACCGTTTCACCGCACAGACGACCCGGCATTTGACGCAGGTACTTTTCTTTGGCGGCAAACAGACCCACATAGGGCCCACCAAACGATAGCGGCACGCCGATGGATTGACCTTCGACGGCGACGATATCGGCGCCCATCTCACCGGGCGATTTCAACAAGCCCAGTGACATGACCTCGGTGACCACCACAATCAACAGTGCACCCGCCGCTTGGGCGGCTTCGGCAATCTGGGTCAAGTCGGTTGCCGTACCAAACACGTTCGGCGTCTGCACGACCACGCAGGCCGTGTCTTTGTCGATGTGCTTTAACACCTCGGCTTCGGCGTCAACCGCTGGGGTCAAAGCCTCAGTCTCCATTCCCACCGCATGGGCCAGGGTCTCAACCGTATGGGTATAATGCGGGTGCAGACCGCCGGACATGACAGCCTTATTGCGCTTGGTGATACGCTGGGCCATCAGCACGCCTTCGGCGGCCGCCGTTGAGCCATCATAGAGCGAGGCATTGGCCACGGGCATACCGGTAAGCCGCGCCACTTGCGTCTGGAACTCAAATAGAACCTGTAACGTGCCTTGCGCGATTTCAGGCTGATACGGCGTATAGCTGGTCAGGAACTCGGACCGTTGAATGATATGATCAACCGTTGATGGTACGTGATGGCGGTAGGCGCCAGCCCCGACAAAAAACGGTACGCGCGACGGGCTAAGGTTCTTGGCCGCCATCGCCTTGATTTGCGCCTCAACCTCCATTTCACCGGCATAGCGCGGCAGATCGACCGGCGCAGTCAGACGCGCCGACGCCGGCACATCGACAAACAGATCATCAACGGATTTGGCGCCAATGGTCGCCAGCATTTGGGCCCGATCAGCCTCATTCAACGGTAAATATCTCATAATACCCTTACAGCGTAGATAGGAAGGCTTCGTAGGCGTCACGATCCATCAGAGCCTCGACCTGAGTCGCATCCGACAGCTTGATTTTGGCTAGCCAGCCCGTGCCTTCGGGGGCGGCATTGATGACTTCAGGGCTGCTGGACAGTTCATCATTGGCGGCGATGACTTCGCCCGATATGGGCGCGTAGACGTCAGATGCCGCCTTGACGCTTTCGACGACGGCGAAGCTGTCGCCCTGATTTACGGTTTTGCCGACTTCTGGCAATTCAACGAAGACAACATCGCCCAAGGCATCGGCGGCATAGGCCGATATACCCACCAGAGCCGTATCGCCTTCGACCAGTACCCATTCGTGATCTTTGGTAAAGCGCATGAGAAAACCCCTATAAGAATTTGAAATTAAACTGATTTTTTACGATGATAGCCATTTTTTACAAACGGCAAGGTAACTATGGTGCACGGATAGGCCTTGCCGCGCACATCCCACGTCAGGTTAGTCCCGACCTCAGAAAAAGCTGGCGGCACATAACCCAGGGCGATCAGACCACCTGCTGATGGCGAAGGCCCGCCAGAGGTAATATAGCCAATCTCTTCGCCAGCCTGATTGAGGATTTTGGCCCCTTCGCGAGCGGGAGGGCCTGCCTCGCCTTTCAGGGCCACGCGCACGCGCGTCAAACCACCCTCAAGCTCAGGTTTCAGGCGGCCAAAGCCCGGAATATCACCAGCCTCAAGACGCGATTTGGACATCGCAAAACCGAGATTGGCCTCGGCCAGACTGTAGCCCGTGTCCATTTCGTGGCCGTAGAGCGGCATACCCGCCTCCAGGCGCAGACTGTCGCGCGCCCCAAGGCCTATGGGCTTTACGACCGGATCAGACAGCAAAGCATCCCACAGTTCGGCAACCTGGTTTTCATGGACTGAAATTTCAAAACCATCTTCTCCGGTATATCCGGAACGGGAAATATAAACCGTATGTCCCTGCCAAATGAAAGTGCCGCAATCCATGAAGTACATTTCGCACGCCGCCGGAATGACCTTAGCCATAACCTCTTTGGCTTTGGGGCCTTGCAAGGCCAGCAGGGCACGGTCGCTCAAGATCTCCAGTGACGTATCACCTCTAAGATTATGGCCGATATAGGCAAAATCCTGATCCTTGCAGCCCGCATTGACCACCAAAAACAGGCCGTCGGCTTCCGGGCGCGACACCATCAGGTCGTCAAGAATGCCTGAATTATCATTGAGCAGCAGGGAATATTTTTGGCGTCCCGCTTTTAACACCTTAAAATCGGTCGGCGTCAGCGCCTCAAGCGTGGCAATCGCGTCCTTACCCTTCAAACGGGCCTGCCCCATGTGCGACACATCGAACAGACCACATTCAGTGCGGGTCCATTTGTGTTCACCCAGCACACCGTCATACTGCACCGGCATGGCGTAACCGGCAAACGGCACTATGCGTGCGCCCAGATCAACATGACGCTGATAAAGGCGAGTATATTTCAGGGTCTCAGTGTTTGGGGCGTCAGCCATGAGCAAACCTCGGTCAACAGGCGCGAATGCGGGATCACAGAACGATGCATAGTTCTGCCCCCGCTGTCCATTGAACCTGAGAGATTTCAGCCTTTAAGATTTAAAGACCTTGCTCCTTCGGCGGATCGTCAAAAGTAGTGGCGCATTTTTAAGCGAAAAACCGGTATCCACTTTTTCGCAAAATGCTCAGACGATCACTTTCCAGCGTTTAGCATATCGTGCGGTCCATTGTGCCTGAGCGTTTCCGGGGCGGTTGCGCCTTCGGCGTTGCGAGTCACCCCGCAATCTCTCCCGCATGATATATCTCGCTTGTGCGATATGCACCGTAAAGAGTCAAGCAAACTTAGCCATTGTTGACGATCATTTTAAGGTGACCCTTTTCGCGCAATTCGGGCGGGTCATAGGCTTCGGGGCGCTCAATCACCTTGGGGGGTGCCAACAGCTTCTTTTTATGACGCACAGCAGAGGGCAAAAGTGAGGCTTCCAGATGCTCCCGCTCAATTTCTATATGAGCGTCAGCGTATAATAATATGTGTTTATTGGGAAAACGCCCCGGCGGTGAGACCAGCACCAGCTTCTTTTTAGGGAAGCGCTCCTTGAGGTAGCGCGCCGTAGCCGCATGGTCACCATCGGCGGTGACCAAATAGCAGACATCAAACAGATTATCCTCAGCGTCAGCGGCAATTGACAGCGCCAGATTGACATCCCCCTGCTTCTCTATCGACAGGTGCCAGGTGTGCCCGCAAGAATTACAGCCATCCAGCGCCGAGACAAAATGCCCCATGCGGGCAACCACCCCGCGCGCTTTCAAAGCCTGCATATAATCATCATGCCGCTTCATTTTGGTCTTCGACTGCGGACGAAAGGCTGAACACCACACCACGCGCTTGACGACTTCATCAGCCGGGGCCAACGCTCGCCCTAAGGCCTTAAGGTCTAACCATTTCAGGTAGGGTCGTTTATAGGCATCAACCGCGTGATAGAGGTTAAAACCATCATAATAGATAGCCGCCCGCTTACGGAAAAACGGTAGTGACCAACCTTTTTCACTATCGAGGCTTTTGTCCAGCCGTCTGTTTTTATTATGATTGGACATACTCGGACTTAACCACCCCATTAACCCGTGATTAAGTATTGCCCGATGTTTACGCCCTTGTCAGCAGCTTTCGTGTAACACCGTGCATATTTAGCTAAGGGTGCAGGCCCTGACCCAGCTTTGTGGATATTCTTGGGTCAAGCGCACGGCCAAACGCTGCGCATCCGCAAGCGTGTCGCACAGGACAAAACAGGTCGCTCCGGAACCGGACAATCTGGTCAGGAGGGTTTCAGGCTCATTCGACAAGCGTGACAGAAGATCACCTATCTGTGGATGCAGATAAACGGCGGGCGCTTCCAGATCATTGCGGGTCCCAGATAGCGCGTGGAGCAAATGATCAATATTGATGATGGAGCGAAACGGCGTGCTGGTTTCAATCGGAGCAAATTGGCCAAGCCTGTCATACTGACCATAGACTGCAGGTGTTGAACAGGCTATGCCGGGGTTAATCAGCACCGCAGGGACTGACGGCAAATCAATCGGTGTCAATCGTTCTCCGTACCCCTCGGCCAAAGCCGACCGCGACCACAGGCACATGACCCCATCAGCGCCCGTGGTTGCCGCAATGGCATCGAGCGCTTCATCCGCCATGTCAGGCGCATAATGGGCGCGCAAAAGCTGCAAAACCGCACCCGCATCGGCTGAGCCCCCGCCAAGCCCTGATGCCACCGGCAAGTTCTTGGTCAGATGAATATCATGCCGATCAATATTGACGCTGGTCACCATTTCAAAGCGACGCACCGCCTTAAAGATAAGATTACTATCATCGGTCGGCACCCCATCGGCAAAAGGCCCGTCACAGCTCAGCCTTGGTGCCTCCGCCACGCTTGTAGGGCGTAAGGTAACCCCATCCCCGACATCAGCAAACATGACAAGGCTCTGTAGCGGATGATAGTTTTTAGCATCCGGAGCCGCCACATGCAGGTACAGATTGACCTTGGCGCGCGCCAGAATCGTCAAAGAAAGCGATATGTCAGTCATAGATAATCAGGGCTTAGTAGTGACGACCTTGGCAGGTTCCGACGCATCGACCGAAGCCACGGTGCTCTTGGCCTTAACTTCGGTATCACCGAGTTTTTGTTTGACTGAGGCCAGTTGTTTTTGGCTGGCACCCTCAAGCGTCAAGACGCGCTGCCACTGATATCGCGCCTCATCGCCACGCCCCAGCGCACGGTAAACATCGCCAAGATGCTCATTCACTTCGGGGTCAGACGGTTCCAGCAAAATTGCCTGCTCGATCCAGTCCAACGCCTGATCATATTCGCCAAGACGATAATAGCCCCACCCCAGAGAATCCATCATGGCCCCTGATTTCGGATCAGCCTCCAGGGCCTTACGCACCAGTTCCATGCCGTCCTTGACGTGCATATTGCGTTCGATCCAGCCATAGCCCAGAAAATTCAGCACTTCAGGCCGGTCAGGCGCCAAGGCTTTCGCCTTTTTGACCGCACTTTCGGCCATGTCCCATTGCCCTAACTGGTCATAAAGGACGGCCTGCATGAACCAGGCCTGCCACGTAAAATCGCTGTCACCATAGGTCTTGACGCGATCACGGATCAGATCAAGACCGGATTGATATTTGCTTTGGGCGCGCAGGATGTCCGCCATCTGAACCGTCAGATCAAGATTTTGCGGATCAGCCTTGGAAAGGTTAGCTAAAATCTCAAAGGCCTGATCTTTTTGATCATGGTCATTGAGGCTCCACGCCAGACGCATCCGGGCCTCACGATAGAACGGCGAATTGGGCTCGATGTCTGCCCATACCTTTTGCGCGGAATTGAAGTCACGCATCTTACCGTGGATCTGCCCCAGCAAAATCTTAGCCCGATCCTGATCCGGATTGAGGTAAAGCGATAACCTAAGCGACGTCAGGGCCATCTCAACCTGCTGTTCAGTCAGGTACAAGGTGGCCGACATGAATAGCGTATCTGCAATGCCCTGCTTGAGGGTCGGCAATGGCGGCTTATCCGAACTTCCGGACTGAATACGTATAATCGATTGTTCCGTCAGGACATCCGGCGACATGGCGGCAATATCCTGATAGATTTTCAGCGCTTCGTCCTTGCGGCCCCGTCGCTCCAGAAACGCACCGTAGCTGGGTCCAAAGAAAACGCCGACAGCCCCCGGCTGATAAAGCTCCTTATAGAGCGCTTCGGCCTCATCGGTCTTGCCACGAATTTCAGATAAGACAGCCTGATCAAGTGCCCCAAACAGTGACAACAGCCGGTCTCTCGATTGCGGGGCACCAGACAAAGCCTGATCCCATTTGCCATCAAGGGCATAGACCCACGGCCTCAGCAGCGCACCAGTACGGTTCTGCGATTGCAGGGCCAGCATTTCATCCAGCGCTTCGCCCGCTTTTGCCGGTTTGTTGGCCTTGATGTAATCAACAGATACCACCAAGTCACCCAGAGCCTGAATGTAGCGCGGGCTCTCAGAATTGGTTGGCCGAGAGGAAACTGCATAATCAATATCACCGCTCAAAAGGGCGGCAATAAAGGCTTTTTCTCTAAGGCTTTCGTTCAAGGGATCGGCCTTGGCGGCCGAAATCAGCGACTCCGCGGCAACCATGGTATCACCGCGCGACACGGCATATTTGCCGACCAGATATTCGCCGTAAGCGCTGTTGGGTGACGCTTTTGCAAACTTCACCCGTCCCTCACCCGCAGGTGCCGCCAATACCGGATTTGCACTCAGGATACCCGCCGTTAATAACAGGCCCGCCACCAACAAATTACGTGAAAAGCGCGGCAGTATCTGATCCATCAGGTAAAACTTTCAACGACGGGTGTGCAACTATGCTCACCATTACATATTTGGATAGTTCGGGCCACCCCCGCCTTCAGGCGTCACCCAAACAATATTTTGTGTCGGATCTTTGATATCGCACGTCTTACAATGAACGCAATTCTGGGCGTTGATCTGTAAGCGCGGCTTGTTTTCTTCCAATCCAACAATTTCATAAACCCCTGCCGGGCAATAGCGTTGCGCAGGCTCAGCATATTTCGCCAGGTTGATGTCGATCGGCACGCGCTCATCTTTTAAGGTCAGATGAACCGGCTGATCTTCTTCGTGGTTCGTATTGGAAATGAAAACAGACGACAGTTTATCAAAGCTTAAAACACCGTCAGGCTTAGGATAATCTATCGGCTTGAACTCAGCCGCGGGCTTAAGCGACTGCGCATCGGATTTGCCGTGTTTTAGGGTGCCCAGCACCGACATCCCGCCCAGAATCTTCGTGACGTGCATCTCAATCCCGCCCAGCACGGTGCCTAACCCGGTGCCAAAACGCGTCAAAATCGGCTTGACGTTGCGAACCAGCTTTAGCTCCTTGGCAACGTCGGATTGATCATAGGCCGACTGATAGGTCTCAAGGCTACGGTTAGCCGTTGCCGTTGCCTCATCGGTCAGAGCCTCGAACGCAGCATCCGCCGCCAGAATGCCGGTTTTGATAGCATTATGGCTGCCCTTGATGCGCGGTACATTCACAAAACCTGCCCCATCTCCGATCAGCACACCGCCGGGGAAATTCAGCTTGGGTACAGACTGATACCCGCCTTCGGAGATGGCGCGCGCACCATAAGAAATACGCGTCCCGCCCTCTAAGTGTTCACGAATAACCGGATGCTGTTTGAATCTTTGGAACTCATCAAACGGCGACAGATACGGGTTCTGATAGTTCAGATGGACCACAAAGCCGATCGAGACGTAGTCCTCACCAAAGTGGTACATGAACGACCCGCCGCCGATCTTGTCATCGAGCGGCCAGCCCAGAGTATGCTGAACGTATCCGGGCTTATGTTTAGCTTTAGGAATCTTCCATAACTCTTTCAGACCTATACCGTATTTCTGATAGTCAGAAGCCTTATCGAGTTCATATTTTTTGATCACCTGTTGCGACAGCGATCCGCGCACACCTTCGGCAAAGAAGGTGTACTTCGCTCGCAATTCAAGGCCTGGCTGGAAGTCCGGCTTAGGCTCACCCTTGCGATCGAGGCCGAACACACCCGCGACCACACCGGTAACCGCGCCATCATCGTCATAAAGCACTTCCGAGCACGCCATGCCGGGATAGACTTCAACCCCCAGCGCCTCAGCCTGCTCTGCCATCCAGCGCGTCAGGTTGCCGAGTGATCCGATGTAGCAGCCGTGGTTTTTCATATAATCTGGCATGGGCAGCCACGAAATATCGAGCGCGCCCTGCGGTCCCAGATAAATGAACTTATCCTCAGTCACCGCCGTCTCCAGCGGCGCGCCCATCGTCTTCCAGTCAGGAAAAAGCTTTTCAAGACCCGCCGGATCCATCACCGCCCCTGACAGAATATGCGCCCCGATTTCCGAACCTTTTTCAAGCAGAGCGACGCTAATGTCGGCACCGACTTTTTCAGCCCGCTGCTTCAATCGTATCGCCGCCGAAAGTCCAGCCGGACCGCCACCGATGATCACGACATCGTATTCCATGCTTTCGCGTTCCATCGCCTCAGACATAAGCTTTTTCGCCTTTTATATCATACGCACTTTGGTTTTGATTTCGACGCCGATTGCCCGTAAAGCTATGGTCGCCGAAACACATTGTCTTCAATAGGGTTATTTCTTGTCTCTGTCTGCTCCCCATGACGCCGTCAAGGCGCTTGAAAGCTATCTAGGCTTTTGGATGGATCATGACGTTGCGGAAGCCTATGAATTCCAACCTATTAACCGAACCCTTCTTGAGAATAAACCCCGCTTAACCGCTAAAACGCCCGCCGGAAAAGTTTCCGCGAACGTCAACAATCAGGTAACGCAAACCCCGCAAAACGTCAACCTGAATGCTCTGATCCCGGAAAATCTGCGTCATTTCGATCCGGAGATTGCCCTTAATCAGGCCCGCCATCTGGCCAGCACAGCCACCAATCTGGACGAGCTTTATACCAACCTGTCAAAGTTCGAAGCGCTGCCCCTGCGGTATGAGGGTGGCAAAAATCTGGTCAAGGGACGGGGTAATCCCAATGCCCGCCTACTGATCATCGGCGATGCACCAGATGCCGAGGAAGATGACAGCGGCGTAGCTTTTGGTGGAAAATCGGGAAAGATGCTTGATCAGATGCTGTCGCAAGCGGGAGTGAGCGATCAGTTTTACGCCCTGCCGGCTGTGTTCTGGCGGCCAGCCGGCAACCGACCTCTTACGGATTCGGACACTGCTCTGATGTCGCCATTCTTACATGGTTTCATCTCAATAATTAAGCCCGATGCCGTTTGGCTTATGGGCCCCGCCGCCGTTAAGGTGGTTCTGGATGTGACGGACGGCATTCAAAAACTGCGCGGAAAAGACCTTAGTTTCACGCCGCTTATCGGTGATCATAGCCCGATTTTACGCGCCAGTTTTCATCCATCCCTGCTGTTGAAACAACCGATGGCAAAGGCATTGGTGTGGCGCGATCTGCTGGAATTATCCCAAAGGCTTGCTTAACGCTTACTAATTCGGTACCTTCATCACTTAGTTCTTTATGTGCGCTGTGGCGCGAATTTCGGATACACCCTGACGGAGGGACATCTTGAGACTTGATCACAGCCCTGCTTATGCAGACACATTTGGGCGTAACTTTCGGAAATCCTTATGCGTATCAGCATTTAGCCTGCTCACCGCCTTGTCGATTTGCAACATAGCGACGGCCGCCGAAACCAACGATAAATCAGAGCCTGTCGTCGCCACGCCCATGCAGCCTGTGCCCTATCAGGCGATCTCACCGGCCCCGGCAAGCGTTCCCAAATTGATTGTCAAGGGCCAGCCCGCAACCAGCAATATGACGCCTTGGGATGCTGATCTTTATGATCAGGCCTTCACCATGATTTCCCAGGGGGATTTTGAGGGGGCTCAAGGCAAAAGCTCGCAGATTGCCGACAAAACGCTACAGGGGTACCTGGAATTTTATAAGCTTTTCAATGGCAATTACTCGTCATCTTACGGCGAACTGACAGCGTGGCTTGAGCGTTATTCCGATCTGCCCATGTCGATGCGGGTCTGGTCTCTGGCTAAGCGCAAAAAACCAGAAGGCGAAGTTGATCCGCCCTTCCCCGTACTGGCGAAAGCTTCAGGTAAAGCCGAGCCGGACTCGATTCGTTTAGCCAGCCTCAATCCGGTAGCCGGTCTAAACGCCATGACGGCGATGTTCGATCGTCCGTCACCTACCAGCGGAAGTGTCAATCCAGACTCAAGCCTGACACCCAAATCCGCCCGCTCGGCCTATAATAATAACGAACTTGAGCAGGCCGTAAAATTGGGTGTGCAGGTCGGGGACCGGTGGGTAGCGGGTTTGGCATCTTATCGCTTGAAACGCTATACCGAGGCTGAAAAGCACTTCGATTTTGTTATCAACGACCCCAGCCAAAATGCCTGGAGCCAGTCGGGTGCCGCTTATTGGGCGGCAAGGTCTGCCCTCATGCTCAATAAAAAAGACGATGCGGACGGATATTTCCGTATAGCAGCATCGTTTCCGTTTACGTTCTACGGTCTTGTGGCTGAGCAACGTCTGGGCATTGAACCGGCGGTGGCTCTGGCTAAAAAGGGGCTTCCCCCCGCCCTTAGCAACGATTCGCGCACTCTGGCACTTACTCTGTCCGATGATTTTGAATGGACCAAATCCAACCCGCAAGCCAAGCGCGTGACCAGTCTCATGCAGATCGGCCGCACCAGCGATGCCCGCTCTGAGTTGCAGGATGCCATTCAGCGTGCGTCAGATGACAAAATGCGTAATCACTGGCTGGCTTTGGCTGCGTATCACAAACTGTCGGTTTCAAAGCTTAAAAGCTCGGATCGTTTGTTTGATTCTTCGTCTTACCTTCAACCCGATTTCAAACCCAAAGGCGGCTTTGAGATTGATAAGGCTCTGGTTTTTGCTATTGCCCGTAAGGAAAGCAAGTTTAACCCCAAGGCCCAAAGCTATGCTGGCGCGTACGGCCTCATGCAATTGATGCCAGCAACGGCAGCTCTTGTTACCGGGGACAAAAAGCTGCTCACCAAGCCCGCCACCCTGCTTGATCCGGAAACTAATCTAACCATAGGCCAGCAGTATATTCAGCGCCTTTTGACGGCCAAACCCATCGGTGGCGACATTTTGCGCGCGGTTGCGGCTTATAATGCGGGCCCCCGGCCTGTTCAGGACGCCGTCAATGCCCTAGGCCCTGATGCCGATGCCCTGCTGATCATGGAATCGATACCGGTCGCCCAGACCCGGCAATATGTCGAAGAGGTCGTCGCGGCCTATTGGATCTACAGCCACCTTATGGGTGAAACGCCAGCCAGCCTGAAACATGCCGCCAAGGATGCGCGGACATTGAGCCTGAACTAGGTTTTTCCGGGCGGGCGCGGCGGAAACCCCAGCAGATAGGCGACGAAACTCAAGCCCTTGCCGATCTGGGAAAATGCCCAGCCTTTACGTTTGAAACGCTCACCACTTGTAATCAGAGGTGTCGGTATCGCCCGCAATCGGGCCCGTCCCAGAGCCAGATCCATGCTCAGGGCTTCATAGGCCGCCTGATCCTTATAACCGCCGACCGCATCATAGAGCGCGCGCGACATAAACAGTCCGTGATCCCCGGAGGGCGCCCCAAACCAGCGCGCCCGAAACGCCAGCGCCTCAGCCCAAAAGGCCGCCAGCCATGACGGGTCATCAAACGTAAGCCGGAAATAGCCTGCACGCTGCGGGTATTGGCGCATGTGCAGATGAATCTGATCCATCCAGCCCTCGCCCAATTGCGAATCCGAGTGCAGGATCAACAACCAATCTCCCCGCGCCTCGCGGCAGCCCTGCCATAGTTGCAGGCCCCGGCTGGCATCGGCATGAACGATACGGCAGCCGGTTGAGTCGGCAATCTCTAGGGTCGCATCGTTTGAGCCGCCATCGACCACAATAACTTCTTTGATCAGCCCCTCAACTACCCCCGGAACCAGCGCGCTTAAGGTGCGCACTAGCGAATCTTCGGCATCGATAGTGGGAATAATGACCGATATCATCGTGACAATACCCCGACCACCTCAACATGGCCCGACCACAGAAACTGATCAATCGGCGTTACGTTATCGAGACTGAAACCGGCATCACGAAGGATGCGCACATCGCGGATAAAGGTCTGCGGATTACAACTGACGGCCACGACCCGTTTGACGGATGACAGGGCAATCTCGCGGGCCTGATCTTCGGCACCGGCGCGCGGCGGGTCGAAAACAATCGCGTCAAACCCGTTCATTTCCGCCGCCAGCATAGGACGCCGGTCAAGATCGCGCACCTCAGCCGTTATGGTTTTAAGGCCAGAGACCCGCCCCATAGCTGATTTCAAGGACCCAACGGCCCCCGCCGCCCCGTCAGCCGCATAGACCACCGCCTGCTCCGCCAGCGGAAAGGTAAACGTGCCCGATCCGCAAAACAGATCGGCTACCTTCTTGGCGCCCGCCACAGCCTGCGTAATCAGACGCACCATGTCGGCTTCTGACTTTGGACTGGCCTGCAAAAAAGGGGCAAACGGCAGATCGACCATCGCCCGCCCAAAGCGCACCTGCGGCGCTCTGGCCAGATATTGAATTTCATCGGACATCGTGACGCGCGCAAAATCAGCCGCCGATGCGGTCATGGCAAGCTGCATCCGCCCGTCCGCGCTCAAGCCCCCGCTTTTGGAGCGCTCTACGCCGCGAATGTCGATATCGAGCCCCGTCTCGGAGACTGTTACATTCAAAATGGGCGCTGACTTGGGGTGTTCAAACAGCGCCTGCGCCAGTTCGGTCAGGTGTGGCAAGGCGGCAACGATGCGTGGATCAGCCACCGGGCATTCTTCGATACGCACCTGGTCCCAGGATTTACGCATCTTAAAGCCCAGTTCAACCCTAAACGTGCCTTTGGGGCCGTTGATACGTTTGGCATGGAGCCCGACGCGCCGGCGGGTATGGGGCGGGGTGGTCAGGATTGGCTCAACCTGTGTCTCAAGGCCAGCCTTGGTCAGCATGGATGCCACCAGATCGTGCTTCCATGCGCTATAGGCGACCATATCCCAGTGCTGGAGCGCACAACCGCCGCAGCGGCTGAAATGTCGGCAAGGGGGCGCTACGCGCTCCGCACTTGGGGTAAGTACTTCGATCAGATCGGCGCGATCTTTGTGGATTTCAGCGCGCACCTCTTCGCCCGGAAGCGTGAGCGGCACAAATACGCCATCGGCGGTGATGCCGTCGCCCTGAAACCCTATATGGGCAATCGATAAGGTTTGTTGCGCCATAGGCTTTGAACTCAAACTGACGTGAAGGAGGCTTCTCATAGGGCCTTAGCAAGGATTTGAGAAGGGCTGGCGAAATTTAGGCTGGTTTTAGTCCCGAAAAATCTGAATTATTTTCACCAACCACCAAATACGCTGCTCGCAATAACCAATAAGACTATGATTTAATGTAATAATTAAAAAAACAACATCTTTGAACATGAACGAAAATGAACGAACGTCTCAAATCCCGTTCATATTGGATAGCTTATAAAGGTCCTCAACAACGGTGATGAAAGGTTCTTCACCACCGGCTTTCAAAGGTTAAAGGAGCAAACCATGTTGAAGATGACCAAGACACGTAAGATCGCTTTGTCTGCCCTGGCGGCCGCCACCATGATCACCACCGTCGCCGCCCCTGTTACCGCTTCGGCCCGCGACCGTTATAACACCTGTTCGGTTGACCGTTCTAATGGCAAGGCCAATGGCGCGATTATCGGTGCCGTTGCCGGTGCGGCCTTGGGTAACGGGGTATCTGCCCGTAACGCCAAGACCGAAGGCACTATTCTGGGCGCGGTTCTTGGGGCCGCTGTAGGTTCGCAGGTCGGTAAGAGCAACGCCGATTGTGAACCACGCTACAATAGCGGTTATCAGAACAACGGCTATGGTCGCCCACGTTATGAGTATCGCCAAACCAGCTATGGTCACGACCGTAATGACCGTTACGATGATCGCCGTGATCGTCACGACGACCGCTATGACCGCCGCAGCGACCGCTGGTAACGGATAAGGCTCAAGAGATCGGCTTCCCGCTCCTCCCCTTATCCCCCGCCGGTTTCCGGGCCTCAAGACACCCTCTGCGCCCACCCTTACACTTTGCGCGCAGGGGGTGATTTTTAGACGCCCTTCTTGCGATTCCAGGCGAACGCCTTGGCGCCCCAGTAATTCCAAACCCCGCTCAAAAGTGCGGCGCTGACACCTGCAGCAAACCAGTGAATTCCAAGATAATCTTTAAGCAGAATAGCGACCCCAAGACTTAAAAGAGCCCCGATGCTGCATGCAAAATAAAACCCGATCAAGCCGGTGACCATAGGCCATCCGCTCAGTCGTTTATCGCGGAAGGTAATGATATTATTGATATAAAAATTCCAGGTCATGGATAGCCATATGGCCAGGCCATAATTGATAATGTCGTCAAACCTGACCTGATAACGATAAAGGGACATTTCGCCGTCTACGCGCGTTACGGCATGGCTTAAGGCCAGCACCAGAGCATAAACGAATACACCCGAAACACCGACCACGCCGAACAGGACAAAACGTGCCGACAGAAAGCCATTGGTCGCTTTTTCAACCAACAACGCCGCCAGATCCAGCACCACCCGCACATCAAGCTTGGATTCGCCTCCTTGCCGTTGACGCAGAGCGGCCTTGACCTCACCGAATTTGGGCCTAACCGACGCCGATGCCACCAGATCAACCAGAATCTTGAACCCAACCCCGGTCAGCTTAGGACGCGCCTTAAGATACCACTCACGCGTCATGATGAAACAGCCGCTCAAAGGATCGGTAAGGGGTGCCTTAAGCACCAAGCCGGATACAGCGGTTGCGGCCCTGGACCCCAGATCACGGAACCAGCTTAGCCCGGTATCGGCATCGCCCAAATAACGCGAGACGCACATCAGGTCTTTTTTCTCAGCCATGATCTTATCGACCATTTCACGAATGGCCTTGGGATCATGCTGACCGTCGCCGTCCATCACCCCCAGATAGCGTCCGCGGGCATGGTCCCAGCCCATGATCGCCGCCGACGACAGGCCACGCTCATTGTAGCGGACATGCAGATGCACACGCGGGTTCGTCTGGGCCAGATCGAGAACTTCGGATTGGGTCTGATCTTTTGAGTCATCGTCAAGGACGATAATCTCATAATCTATCCCCGTCAGGGCGTCACATATCTCTGTGACCACACTGCGAATAGCGGCACCTTCGTTGAGGGTACAGATAATCATGCTGAGATCAGGTGCGCCGGGCCCTGCCTTGGTATCAACGTCCGACAAAAAAAACTCCTGATTTAGCTAATTCTTCGTAAAAATGCCTATGGCCTGCTATAGCGGCAAGATAATGTCCAGCCAATAGGGTGTGTAGGTGTCTTTTGATTCTGGAAAAACACTTTTAACGCTAAAAGTGAAACACTACGCGATAATATTCTTGTTTTGTCTGCCTATTCTCTCAGGGCTTATTGGCAAGATAGGTAAATCGAAAGCCTGGTTCGGTGACTATCAGGCCATTGCCTGTGCGGGCCAAAAGGTAATCGAATCACAGCCTATCTATGATTTTCAGTTGGCCTGCGAAGGCATGCGTCCAGCAGTTTTCGTCTATTTGCCGTTCGTAGCGGACACGGCGGCCTTTCTGGCCCGTATTTTTGGGCAAACCGGCCTGCAAACGCTCTATGCCGTCATCTATGTCTTCAGCCTTTTGGCGCTGGCCTGGCTGATCTATCTGCGTAAGGCAACTCCGGCCACGTTGATCCAGAAAATCCCGTTCGCAGCCTTCCTGACCGGCAGTGCGGTCGTGTGGGGCAATATTGCCGTTCTGTGCCATGCGGCGGTCGGTTTTAGCGCTTTGCTGGTCGCCAGCAGCTTTTGGTGGGGGCCGTGGGTATTTGTGGCTATTGTCGCCGCCTGCGGTAGCGTAAAGCCCGTCTTTCTGACCTATCTGGCGGTGGTGCTGTTCATGCAGGGCTCCATTTACAAACGCCTGATCCTATTTGGCAGCGGGGCGGTTTTAGGCCTGCTGCCGACCGTTTTGTTCGCACTCGACGGATCGGCTTTGTCTCAGGAATGGCGTGATACGCTGTCTTACTTCGTCTACCAACTCACGCCCGGCGAAAGTTACTATGGCTGGCTGTCCCTTTTCGGCCTTAAGGCCGATGGCGTTTTGGCAGGCCTAGGCTTTCTAGGGTTCGCGGGTCTTCTTACCCTTGCCGGTTTTGCCATTGCCGAAGGTATGAAATTGTCCGCCACTGAGCGCGTATGGCTAGGGCTTAGCCTGGGGGTCTTGATGATCCCCCGTCTGATGTCACAGGATGTATTTTTAATCGGTATAGGTCTGGTGGCAATCGCCCTGAACAGCCAGTCCTTAGCTGAATCCAGCAAACTCATGAACTGGATCAAGAACAAAGGATTGACGGTTCTGGCGTCGATCTGCGTCTTTGTGCTTATCGGCAATGCGGTTGAACTCGGTGATTATACCACGCGCATCGCGACACTGGCTTTGAGTCTCTACGTCCTGATCGTAGGCTTTATGGCCTTCAAAAATGTGCCCGAAGCCATAATGTCTGCCCTATCACATCGGCCACCAGAGCGTTCAAACCCATGAACGCGCTGGACTGGTTAACTCAAAAAACCAGAAGCCGGTGGTCTTTGGGGCTTATGGTGTTCTTTTTTACCTTGCCGGTAACCTCAAGCCTTATTGGGCGGCTAACCAAGGGCAAGTGGTGGCTGAATGATTTCGATGCCCTGCTCTGCGGCGCGGATCACATCCGGCGCGGATTGTCGCCCTATGACCTTGCCCCCATGTGTGAAGGCCTTAAACCTGCCGCCTATGTCTATGCGCCACAGGTGGGCAAGGCCCTGATCCCTCTGATTGAAACCGTTGGGCTTGAGGGGGCGCGTTTGATTTATGCCGCCCTTCTCATCCCGCTTATTTTACTGATGGCATGGTACAGCCTTGGCAAGCGCTTCGATCATGTCCCATTGCGACTGAGAGTTCTGGGATGCGGATTGCTGACGGGTTCATCGATCGCCAGCGGCAATATCGGCCTTTTTCTGCACAGTGTCATTCTTCTGGCAGCCCTTGGGCTTCATAAATCCCGCTGGCCCTTTTTGCTGGCGGTGGTGTGCGCCGCAGCCATTAAGCCTACCCTGCTGACCTATCTGATCGTCTTTATCTATCAGGATAAACCCATGGTCAGCCGCATAGGGTTCGCTGGCCTTGGAGCGGCAGCGGGCCTTGCCGTCGTCGCGTCCATTTTCGCTACGGCAGGCCCGCTATATGATGTCTGGCAAGCCCGGATCGCTGAGATTGTGGTGTCCGAACAGGCTGGCATGAGCTTCTTTGCCTGGGCGGCCACTGCCGGTCTCGAAGCCTCATCACCATTTACGTTGGTGGGATATGTGTTATTCGCCGGTGTAATGACAATGTGCGGGTGGTTCATAGCGGAACACGCGGGCGTCACAAGGGATGAACGCATATTGCTGGGACTGGGCATGGCGCTGCTACTCAATCCCCGTCTGATGGATTACGATCTTCTGATACTGCCCGCGGTTATGGCATTGGTTGTATCCATGGCCCGGCCTTTGGGTGAGAAAATATTTCACCGGGTCAGTTTAAGCTTCGTGATCCTGTCGGCGGGCGTGCTTTTATTGCGCATGGCAGACATTGAAGGCTGGTCACCTGATGCATTTGCGGTGCTTGCCTACTGCGGGCTGATTATTTTTTCAGGGCTAAAGCTGATCAAACGTCACGGCCACGACACAATGCAGGTCTTTTTAAAGTCGCTCAGAAGACTCAGTGTGTAATTACCGCCACAGTTTACTCAAACCTAACGGCATAAACGCTTTTTATCGCGCTCGACACATTTGCAACCACATTCGGGTCTTATTCCGCCTCAATTCACGCTCAGTTGGATGAAAATCTTAGATAACAATCCATCCAGCCTTAGTGAATTTCAATGCTTAACCGACTACCGGTTTTCCGAACCGATGCCCCTGCGTGGCTGTCGTCCCGCCTGACCTCGCCCGCAGCGCTGGGCTGGTATATATTTGCCTTTACGTCGCCTTTGATCGGCGGGTTGATTGGGCGGGTTATCAAGGAACGTCCGTGGCTGGTTGATTTCGACGCTCTGGCCTGCGCGGGCGTCCATATGACTCGTGATCTTTCGCCGTACGCCATCAAACCTTTCTGTGCGGGTATGAAGGCCACCCCCTATGTTTACGCTCCTCAGATCGCTGATGTGTTTGGCCACATGATCGAAGCCCTGAGCTACGACCTGCTGAGACTTAGTTATGTTCTGGCATTGGCCATAGCTTTGGGCTTTATTGGCTGGGTCGGCATAGTCAAGGCGATGCCCCACGCCCCCAATGCCCTGCGCATCCCGGTCTATGCCATACTGACCGGCGGCAGCATCGCCTCTGGAAATATCGGTATTTTGCTGCACGCCATCATTCTGCTGTGCGCGTTGCAGCTAGATAAACAGCGCTGGCCGTTCATACTGGCCGTTATTTTCGGCGCCTTTTTCAAACCGACCCTGATGACCTATTTCATTGTGCTGCTCTATCAGGATCGTCCGTTGAAATCGCGTCTCGTGACCGGCTTCACGGCAGGCATTGCCGGAATTCTCGCATATCTCGCGCTCATCAAATCGGCAGGCCCCCTCAGCGACGAATGGCGCGCCAGTCTTGATCAGATCGTCATGACCGAACAACCCGGCATAGGCTTCTTTTCATGGATGCCATGGATAGGCTTGGAACCCAGTTCCACACCGTCTCTGATTTTAGCCGCGCTTTTCATGGTGACAGTCGCGGCTTTGGGCTTTGCCATGGCCCATTGGGGCAAGATCACGGCCTTTGAGCGCATTATGCTGGGGCTGGGCGTGGCTCAGCTTCTGAACCCGCGACTGATGGATTATGACATCCTCTACATCGCCCCCTCCGTGGTGTTGATGGCGACGATGAGCAGGCATCTGGGATTGCGGCAGTACCGCACCGTGACCTGGGGGCTGTTGATCATGTGCGCGTCGATCCTTCTGATCAACAATTGGGACGCCAATGCCCTGCCGATCATTCCGATGTCAGGCTTAGGCATCACACTTTTGATGCTGTGGGTCGGCACACAAATAGTCTGGACTAACCGCGAAAAGCTGATCGCGCCGTTTACGGGGCTTAAAAAGCCCCGCTTACAGAGCGGCCTTGAGCCGCTCTAGGGCGGCGGCCAGCTTAGCCTTGCCATTTTCAGCATCCAGCAGGCGTTCGCGGTTTTCCTCGATCACCTCGTCCGGCGCTTTTTTGACGAACTCAGGATTATCGAGCTTGCGGCGCGTACCGTCGATCGACTTGTCAAAGGCGGCGATGTCTTTCAACAGACGCGCCTCTTCGGCCTTAAGGTCGATGAATTCGGCAATCGCCAGATGGGCGGTCGCTTCGGCGCTAACGAACGGCACAGACCCCGCCTGAGCCGTTTCCGACACCGAAACCTCCGACAGCCGCCCTAAGAACAGTATCAAATCACGGTGGGTTTCAAGCCGCGCCTTGGTCACGCTGGATGCGCCGGTCAGGCTAAGCGGTGCGCGTGCTGATCCGGGTACATTCATTTCCGACCGTATCGAACGAACCTCAGAAATCAGGTCGATCAGCCAGTTAATTTCGTCATCTGCCGAAGTATCAATCTGCGACGGGTCATACTTCGGCCACCGCTGAACGATCAGATGGTTCGAACGCACACCGTTTGCGGTCTTGTCCCACAGTTCTTCGGTGATGAACGGCATGACCGGATGCAGCAGGATCAGGCACTGATCCAGCACCCACGCCGTCGTGGCGCGAATTTCAGCCTTGGCGGCTTCATCATCACCATTCAGGATCGGCTTGGCCAGTTCCAGATACCAGTCGCAGACCACGTTCCAGACGAATTTATACAGCGCTGACGCGGCATCATCGAACGCGCAGGCCTCTAACGCAGTTGTCACCGCCTGCACCGTCTTTTGAACCTCACCGCGTATCCAGCGGCTAAGGGTCAATTTGAAGGCTGCCGGATCAAAGCCTTCGGTATGGGCGCATTCATTCATCTGCGCGAAACGGGCAGCGTTCCATAGCTTGGTGCCAAAGTTGCGGTAGCCTTCGATGCGTTGTTTCGCCAGCTTGATATCACGGCCCTGCCCTGACATAGCCGTCATAGTGAAGCGCAGCGCATCGGCACCGAACTCATCGATCAGCACCAGCGGGTCCATGACATTGCCCTTGGACTTAGACATCTTCTGGCCCTTGTCATCGCGGACCAGCGCGTTGATAAACACCCGCTCAAACGGGGCCTTACCCGTAAAATGCAGCCCCATCATCATCATCCTGGCGACCCAGAAGAAGATGATATCAAAGCCGGTAATCAGGGTATGGGTCGGATAAAAGCGCTCCAGGTCTTTGGTTGGCTCAGGCCACCCCATGGTCGAAAATGGCCAAAGTGAGGATGAAAACCAGGTGTCGAGAACGTCTTCGTCCTGTTGAAGATGAACATCATTCCCGTAATGGGTTTTGGCGGCAGCAAAGGCCTGACTTTCAGTTTCTTCAACGAAGATTGCACCATCCGGTCCAAACCAAGCCGGTATGCGATGGCCCCACCAAAGCTGACGCGACACACACCATGGCTCAATATTACGCAGCCACTCAAAGTAAGTCTTTTCCCAGTTTTTAGGCTCAAACACGGTGCGGCCATCTTCAACAGCCGCGAGCGCGTCTTTGGCCAGTTCACCGGCGTTAACGTACCACTGATCGGTCAGATAAGGCTCAATCACCACGCCGGAGCGGTCGCCGTGTGGCACCATGTGGCGGGTCTTTTCGATCTCTTTAAGCAGACCCAGATTTTCCATTTCGGCGATGATGGCTTTGCGCGCAGCGAAACGATCCTGCCCGCGCAAATTTTTAGGAACTTCTTCTCCACCGAAGCCCAAAGGCACAATTGAAGTTCCAACAACTTCAAATCTATCGCGCACCCTTGCGTGTTCATCAAAGACGTTAATAGCCCCCAGCCCTTGTCTTCTCCCGACCTGAAAATCGTTAAAGTCATGGGCAGGCGTAATCTTAACAGCACCAGAGCCCTTAGCAGGATCGGCGTATTCGTCGGCCACAATCGGAATGCGGCGCCCGACGATCGGCAGAACCACCTCTTTGCCGACTAAGCCATTATAGCGTTCATCATCCGGATGTACGGCCACCGCCGTATCGCCCAGCATGGTTTCCGGGCGTGTGGTCGCCACGACGATATAGTCGCGCGTCTCAAAGGTCTCATTGCCCTCTTCATCCTTGATGGGATGCTGATAGGTCAGGCCATCGGCCAGCGGATAGGCGAAGTGATAATAGGCCCCATCAACTTCTTTTTGTTCGACTTCAAGGTCTGAAATCGCCGTCTGGAAATACGGGTCCCAGTTGACCAGACGCTTATCGCGGTAGATCAGGCCCTCTTTGTGTAACTGCACAAACACCTTGCGCACCGCCGCCGACAGGCCCTCATCGAGCGTAAAGCGTTCTCGCGACCAATCGCAGGACGCCCCCAGACGGCGCAACTGACCGACTATGGTACCTCCCGATTCGGCTTTCCAGTCCCAGACCTTTTGCACAAAGGCGTCTCGGCCCATATCCCGGCGCGATTGCTGCCCCGCAGCGGCCAGTTGGCGTTCAACCACCATCTGGGTCGCGATACCGGCATGATCCGCCCCCGGCAACCACAGCGCCGCCTTACCGCGCATCCGCTCAAAGCGGATCAGTACGTCCTGCAAGGTATTATTGAGCGCATGACCGATGTGCAGCGATCCCGTCACATTGGGTGGCGGGATTACAATCGAAAAGCTCTCGGCTCCTTCTTTGTCCGTCGGCTTAAAGGCGCCTGACGTTTCCCACATCTCATAAAGGCGCGGTTCAACGGATTTCGGATCGAAAGTCTTTTCTAACATGCTCAGGCTTTGACAATAAAAACAGGAAGGGAAAACAAAAACGGCGCCCGCAATGGACGCCGTTCTCTCTATAACCATTTGCGGTGAAGCGGAAGGGCTTAGAGCGCATGCCGAAAAGTGTGAAGCGGTTTTCGGATAAAATGCGCGTTAAAAAAATCTAGCGCCGAGCTTGGCGCGCGATGCGCTCGACCTCAAGGCGGACTTGCTCTTCAACGATAGACGCCAGATTTTTATCCAGCCAATCTTGAAGCATAGGCCGCATCAGTTCCTTGAGCACGTCCTCTAAGGTACGACCGTCTTTGGGCACCAGCAAGGCATTGGTCAGAGCACCAAAGGCGTTTGCCGCTGTGCTCTCCGTCCGGTCACTGACCAGACGCGACGCGCCAAAATCAGGTTCCGGTGCCGAATAAACCGGCTTGGGTTCAGGCTTAGCCGCGGGCGGTGCGACCGCCGCAACCGGCTCATAGGCATCCAGATCACCAATCGACGCCACCGGTGCCGCTACATAAGGCTCGGTCAGTTCCAGAACGTCATCCTCCGGCTCGTCCTCTTCGAACGCCGCCATGGGTTCCGGCTCCGGTTCAGGCGCAGGTTCCGGTTCAGCCACCGCCACTTCGGCCGGTGCCTCAGCCGCCTCTTCAGGCGCATCATCTTCGGAGATGATGCGGCGAATGGAGGCAAGGATTTCCTCCATAGTCGGCTCGTGTGCGGATTGGTCTGACATGGTAATATCGCCGTTGAATCGGAAAACTGTGCTATAAAGACACGGCTTAAGGGATTTTGGCAACTCTTAAGCTTATAAGCCGCCCATTAATTCGCGAAACGGGCTAATTTTCCTGTTACTCATTGAAAAATCAGCCTGTTTTGCAATGGCGAAAATGACTACTTTTCCGTCATACCGTCCGTCACGCCCGCGCCAAGACCGTCAATTGCGCGAATCACCGGCTCAATTGTCATGCCTTTATTCTTGACGCGATCAAAGTTCTTAGCGGGGTCATAGACCTCAGCCTGGGGCACCAGTTCACGCGCATTCAGACTGCCCATGACCGCCAAAAGCTGGGATGAGGCCACATATTCATCGCGCTGGGCATTGATCAGCGCCAGTTGCGCCGAGCGGTATTCCTGCTCAGCATTCAACACTTCGATATTGGTGCGAAGCCCAACCTGAAACTCCATCTTGACACCTTCAGCCGCAAGCCGGGTGGCGCGCACCTGCTCCTGATTGGCTGCTGTTGCCGACTTGGCGGCCTGCATTTGAGCCCAGGAAGATGAGGTATCCTGAATGACGCCGCGGCGGCTTTCTTCGACCGTCATTTTTTGCGCCGTATGACCTTCAGCGGCCTGACGAATGCGTGAGGTGTTAAACCCGGCCGAAAACAACGGGATCGACAAACGCAAGGTTGCCGACGCGGCATCGCGGTTATCGAGATTATTGAAATCATTCGTCGGTGCAAACGCACCGTAACTGGCGGATAACCCAACCGTCGGCCCCAAGTTTGAGCGGGCAGCCTTGACACGAGCCCGCGCGGCGGCTTCGGCAAACAAAGCCGAGTTCAGATCTGGGTTATATTTTTCAGCCGCATTCAGCGCCAAATCAAAATCGGTCGGTACGTTGGGCAGCGCCGTTTCCGGCTCCAGATTGGTCGGGGCCTGACCAACGATGGCGATATATGACGCACGGCTGGTGTCCAGTTGTGCCTTGGCCTGCGCAAGAGATGCCTGTGAGGCCGCCAGACGCGCTTCGGATTGCGCCACATCGGTGCGGGTGTTGTCGCCCACCGAGAAGCGCGCATTGGCCTCATCAAGTTGACGCTTCAAAACCTCGTAGTTTTCTTGACGGATGCGCAGGGCTTCCTGATCGCGACGCACGGCGGTATAGACCGAGATCACGTTCAACAGAACCGATTGCTCGACCGACCGCAGGCCTTCTTGCCCCGCCAGGACATCAGCTTTGGCAGCATCCAGTGTCGATACCAGCGCGCCCGAAGCAAAAATCGGTTGGCTGGCGGATAAGGTCAGAGAGGTGGTTGAGCGGTTGCCAGACAGGTCCGGCAGATCATTGTAACCGACATCCGCACCTGCATTCAGCGAGGGCCCCAAGCTGGAACGCGCCTGAACATAGGTTTCGTCCTGCGCCCGCTGCAAAGCACGTTGTCTTTGTATGGTCGGGTTGCTAGCATAGGCCATGGCTATGGCATCCGTCAGCGTCTCTGCGGAGGCCAGTCCGGCCCAACTGCCCCCAGCCATTAGCGCCAGAACGCTTAAACCGACACGTAACCGAACAGACTTCGCACCCGACATAAATAACTTCCCTAAAAAGATTAATGACGCGCTTACGCGTCATGCCCCTGCGCCGTTGGGCGCGAAGAACCCTTGGCGCCATCTCTGGCACAAGTTACGGTATTTGGCGAATTAAGCTTTTTTCACATTTGCCCGTTTGACGGGCTTTCCGAGAATGCCGATATCAGAATACGAAGCTTTTGGTCGCTTCGAACCCCGGCAAGATCGACGGAGACGAATCAAAAGCCTCACGCGATGAAACGCCCGAATCCAATTGCGAGTAGACCATAGCCTTGCCCACAGCAGAGGTGCGCACTACCACGCCAAGACGGCCACCGGGCTTTAAGGCTTTGAGCCAGGCATCCGGCACAGCGCTTACCGCCCCTTCGACAATAACAATGTCATATTCGCCCGTAACCGGCGTTGCAAAGGGCTGACCTTGCGTTTTCACACCCAGACGTTTCAGGTAAGGCTCAACAATCGCAAATGTGCGTGCATCCTCTTCCTGTACGGTGACGTTCAGGCCTGCATAAGCCAAAACAGCCCCGGCATAAGGTGCGGCAATCGCCAGAACGCTTTCACCAGCCTTGGGCGACAAAGCGTGCATCAGCTTAGAAATATCACGCGCCTTCATCAGATAACGATTGGGCGAAATAAGCGCCTCAACCTCACCGTAAGCGGCAAAGCCCTGAGACGGCGCGCACAAACGCTCACGCTCGACATGGCGCATGGCTTTTTGCAAAGCCATGTCGGTGACATCGTTCACACGCACCTGAGATTCGACCATATTATTGCGAGCGGCGACGTAATCCATGTTCAGACCCTTTAAACGCAGGAGAGATTCCCTTGCTTATAGGCGCTCAAAAGCATTTCAGCAATTCTCCCAACCGCCAAAATAAGCCATAAAAATAAGAGTTTTCCAAACAATTCTGATAGCGGCACCGCAAAATCAATTGCAGCCACGCATATGATCTGATAGCTGCACTGACCTCGACGCTCTCGGATGGCCTGATGGCGGAGCGGTTACGCAGCGGATTGCAAATCCGTGTAGCCCGGTTCGACTCCGGGTCAGGCCTCCAACTTCCCTCAACGACATAGATCACAACCCTCATGAATTGAGGGCCATTTTGCTATGGCCGGGGTTTTGCTTAGACACGCGCAGCACTGCGCGGCCATACCCATAACATTACAAATGCACTTATAGATTGCAATTTGTAAAGACGCATACAAACCTTACATTTATATCGAGTCACCATGCCCACGTCCTCACTCCACCTTCCAGTTCCCACAACTTCGGTTAAGACGCTTTCCTATCGCCTGCGTCTGGCGTGGTTGCTGCTACCCGCGTTTATATCAGCCACTGCCTTGGCTGGCGCTGCGGGATGGAAGCTTGGCAAAGATAATGGCTGGGAAATCGCTCAGAAAAATCAGCCCATCGCCCATTTCCCACAAAGGCTTAACGCCATAAAATCGCAAGCCGGTCAAATGGAAGCCAAAACCATTATTTTTGGAGACAGCCTGACTGAGTTTGCGAAACTTGATACCCTCTGCGGCACGCCTGTACTTAACGCAGGCGTCAGCGGCGCGACGATCCAGGACACCGCCGGCTGGACCGATGATTTGATTGCCTCATCCTCGCGGCCTGAACGTCTGGTTTTTGCCCTTGGCACCAATAACGCCAAGACTTACCTTACTAAGGCACAGCCGGTTGAACCAACACTGGCGGCCTACCGCACACTCATCACCCGTTATAAGGGCTATGATATTGCGATTGCAACTATACCTAATATCGGCGCTGCGGCCGCAGAACGTTTTGATCAGACCTATATCGACAGCCTGAACGCAGGTATTCGTACTTTGGCGAATGAGACCGGCGCGACGCTTATTGAACTGGGACAGCCTATTCCAACGCGTGACGGTGTGCACTTACAGCCCGGTGCCTACAGCATCTGGACTACGCAAATGGCCAGCGTCTGCAAGGCATGATCTGCGCTCATGGCAATGGTTGATTTAAATTATAACGCCGATACGATATTCATATTTCATTAACTCAAATCAGTCAGACAAGTATTGTCTTTGCTTTCTTAAAGACACCCACCATCACCAAACTTTATAAGGCCCGAAGGTTTTCTTCGGGCTTTTTTTATGCGTTTATGGGTATTGAGTTTAATATAAAAACTGGAGCGCGCATGAGCGCTTAATTCACTCACAACATAACAGCTAACAATTTTCAGGATGAATGCGCTGGCTCCCCGGACAGGACTCGAACCTGTGACAAGTCGATTAACAGTCGACTGCTCTACCAACTGAGCTACCGGGGAATGTTTGTAGCAGCGAAGGAGCGCCCTATAGCAAGCTGTCAGGCTAGGGCGCAAGGCCTAACTTGCAAATTATCCACGAAATTGAATTTTCCGCTACGGCCTCTACATTTACTTCCTAATAAACCATGGTGGTTTGCGAACCGCCCCCCGGCAAGAGCCAGTGAACCTTCCAAGCGGCCTCAGCAGGCTGTATCGAATCCATTTCCCCAAGCTCGGTCAGCAATTCGACCGTACGGGTATCAACGGCACCTTCCGATTGCGCCTTAAGCATAACGGCCTGCCCCACCAGACTCTGTCGTAATGGCAATATAGCGCTGTAAAGCCCCGCCTCATCGGCCTTAACGCGCGCAACATCTGCCCCGTTGACCCCCAGAACCACCACAGCCCCGGCCTTGGTACGTCCGGCAACCGCGACCCCGCCCAGCCCGTCATAATCGACAACCGCCAAAAGCGGCGCATGGGGCGATAAGGGCAGGCTCGGAGATCCGGAGCGCATAAAAACCGCGCGCTCAGGCTGCCCGGTCGGTACAAACAGCCGCCCCTCGGCCTTCATCAGCCGACCGGATTCCTCCATCGACACATCATAGAGATTGCCGTTGCTGTCATTAGGCAAATCGGCCACAAACTCTCCACGCGCATTGGCAGTAACGCCAAAAGCCTGTCCCTGACGGCTGGTCAGACGCACCCGTCCATCCGGGCGGGCAACGCCGCTGATTTTGACAACACCGTTGCCGCCGATCGTAACCTTAAGAATTTCAGGGGCACGGATATAGCCCATATTCGTCGCCAGAAACGGCCCATCAGCCCCCCCTTGCGGATCAGCCTTCTCGCAACCCGCCATCATGCCCGCGCCAAGGCACAGCACAGCCTGGATAAGGGTTCTTATAACAGCACGGCGGGCGACAGTCGGGGTCATAGCGATCAATGATAGAGTAACGGGTCACTCATGAAAATAGCCGCCGCCCGCATCAGAGCTAAATTAAGTTCTTTTAATTTTAAGCCTTGCCATTTTAAGATAGCTCAAACGATTGGAATGACATGACGCATCAGAATATCAAAACGATCTGCCTATATTGCGGATCGTCAAACGGTAAAGACCCAGCCTATGTGCAGGCCGCACAGGAATTTGGCGCCCTTTTGGCGCAGACCGGACTTAAACTGGTTTATGGGGGCGGTGATGTTGGCCTCATGGGGGCCGCCGCCCGCGCCGCCTATGACGCTGGTGGCAAGGTCAAGGGCATTATGCCGCGTTTTCTGCGCACCCGTGAGCGCCTGTTCGATGAGGTCGAAACCGTCGTCGTCGATTCCATGCATGAACGTAAAATGCTGATGTTTGAAGATTCGGACGCGTTTGTGGTGTTTCCCGGCGGAGTCGGTACGCTTGAGGAAGTTATTGAATTATTGTCGTGGCGACGGCTGGACCTGCACAAAAAGCCGATCATTTTCTTTAATCTGAATGGCTATTGGGACCCGTTCTTTGCCATGGTCAGCCATACGCTTGCTGAGGGCTTCACCCCGGAGGCCTTCCTGAAAACCTATATGAGCGTTGACAAGGTTTCCGATATTCTCAAGGCGGTGAGCTATATGTCGACTCAGGATGAAGACATCGACACACGCAAGGTGCTGTGAACAGCCTCACTTGCGAGACGCAATTATCTCACCCCGCAGGGTTTGTAGACGAAATCAATGCCACGGGATTGGCCGTTTACAACACCCTCAATGCGCGCCGACAAGCCATTGTGAGCCTTGCGATATATAACGCGCTGGGGAAAGTCATGGGCGAGGTTCTCGAACACCACCTCACCATCGGCTTGAGATTTCACCGGAAAACTGGCCTGAGCCTGTCCTGACGGGAGCGCCGTGAAGGTCAACACACCGGCAATAGCCTCAATGCGCATATGCTCATAATTGCGTAATTTTCCGGCGCGCAGCGTCTTGCCCGCGCCCATCAGGACACCACCCGACGGTGTGGTCCAATACTCTTCGACCACACGATCACCGTCCGTCTGAAGCCAGCATCCGGTTAGCCAGCTTAAGTCCGCAACACCTTCGGCATTGGCAACACCGCTTAAAGCCGCAAAGCCAATTGCAATCAGCAATGATTTCATCACACCCTCCGTTTCCGGCCAGAGTAATGTCCTTGATGGCCATCTGCCAAGGCATTTAGCGCGTTATGCCGCCGCCCCCAAGCGCTTGGCGATCTTTTCACGGCCAATCAGGAACGACAGCGCCCCCATGTCGGGGCCATGCGCTTTGCCGGTCAGGGCCAGACGCAATGGCATAAACAGGGCCTTGCCCTTGGCGCCGGTAGCGTCCTTAATGGCGGCCGTCCACGCGCTCCAGCTATCGCGGCCATAATCATCTGGCAGCAATTCCAGCGCCTTGGCGGCAAAGCCCGCGTCTTCGATGACCGTCGCCACATCATCCCGGACAATCGCAGCCCATTCAACGACATCAGCAAACTTATGCAGGTTCGGTTTTATGGTATCCCAGAATAACTCGCCCAGATCGGCGCTTAACGCTTCCAGACGGGGCTTCGCCTCGGCGTAAGGCATGACTTGCAAAATACCCGCATTCAGTCGCATCAGGTCGTCAAAGTCATAACGCGCCGGAGCACGGCCCATCTTGGTGAAATCCTGTGCCTCGGCCAGAGCTTCCAGAGACGGCGCAACTTCGAGCGGATCGGATGTACCGATCTTGGCCAGATGCGACGTAATCGCCAAGGGTTCCAAACCATCTTCACGCATCTGGGAAATCGACATAGACCCCAGACGCTTAGACAACCCCTCACCGTCCGCCCCGACCAGCAGGGTCATGTGCGCAAAAGTGGGCAAAGGCGCGCTCCCGAAAAAGGCCGATAAGGCTTCAAAAATCTCGATCTGCGTGCCGGTATTGGCGACATGGTCTTCGCCACGGATGACGTGGGTGATCTTCATATCAATGTCATCGACCACCGACGGCAGGGTGTATAGAAATGCGCCGTCTTCGCGGATCAGCACCGGATCGGACATGGAGGTCGTATCGACTTCGCAGTGACCGCGCACCAGATCTTCCCAGGCAACGCGCTTGCCATCCAGCTTAAAGCGCCAGTGGGGCTTGCGGCCTTCGGCTTCAAAGGCGGCCTTTTCAGCGTCGGTCAGGTTAAGCGCAGCCCGATCATAAACCGGCGGCAGGCCGCGCGATAGCTGCACCTTGCGGCGACGATCCAGTTCATCGGCAGTTTCATAGCAGGCATAAAGACGGCCATCGGCTTTCAGCGCATCGGCGGCCTTTTGGTAAATATCAAAGCGCTTGGATTGATTATAGCGCTCATCCCAGTTGAGCCCCAGCCACTTAAGGTCGGTCTCGATCAGGTCTTCATTTTCCTTGGTGGAGCGCTCAAGGTCGGTATCATCGATCCGCAGGACGAATAATCCCTGATGCTTCTTCGCGAACAACCAGTTGATCAGGGCGGCGCGAACATTGCCCGCATGGATGCGGCCAGTCGGTGACGGAGCGAAACGAACCTTAACGGTCATGGGCGTAATGTCTCTGGGTTACTGTCGAAATTGAGACATTCCCATACGCTGTCACACATTGAGTTTAAAGGGCCAAAAGTTTTTATTGTCCCCATTTAACAAACAGCTTTAGCCCTTTGCCCGCGACAAGAGGTTCACCCGCGACCTTGGATTTAACCGTCGCGGTTTTCATGAGTTCCAGCGTAGCGGTTCCAAACCCTAAGCCTTCGGGCGTTTCGCGAATCATTTCGCAATCCGTAACGCGGCCCTTATCATCCCAATCACATGAAACCAAAACTGAGCCGGGCTGATTGCGTTGTTTGGCCACGGTTGGATAATTACGCTTCATGCGCTCATACGGCACATGATCCCACGTCACCGGCAATTCTGGCAAAGCCTGACGGGCGGACGGTACAGGATCGACGGTTGGCGACGCGGCCCACAAAGGCAAGGCTCCGCCAACCATAGCCATTGCCGCCAAGATCAAAATTTTCCTGAACATCCGGCCTCCAGTTCTACTTTTCTGTAAGTAAACCAGAGCCTGCGCCATCCGGCAAGCTTAGTCGTCGCGGTGGACACGCTCGCGGCGCTCGTGGCGCTCTTGGGCTTCGATGCTTAAGGTCGCAGTTGGGCGGGCCTCAAGGCGCGCCAAGCCGATCGGCTCACCGGTTTCTTCGCAAAAGCCATAAGATTGGTCATCAACGCGACTGATGGCTTCTTCGATCTTGGAAATCAGTTTGCGTTGGCGGTCACGGGTACGCAGTTCCAGCGCACGGTCCGATTCTGATGACGCGCGGTCAACCAGATCAGGATGGTTCTCGGTTTCTTTTTGCATAGTGTTGACGGTCTCTTTCGAGCCACGCAGGATATCTTCTTTCCATTCCACCAGCTTTTTACGGAAATAGGCCAACTGACGGTCGTTCATATACTCTTCGCCGTCAGACGGTTTGTAACCCTCACCCTTAACCTGAATATCGAGTGTACTCATAAGACCTGCACTCCGAATCTAACTGTTAAGTCCCCAAAGGCCCTAACATTCCCCAAACCATTTAGCTCCGGCTGCAAACATCACGCCACAAACCGGACAGCCCTTTTTTAGGCGGCTTATAGACACCGGAATAAGACGATTCAATGACTTTGCGCAGGATTTTTTCACACAGGAGACAATAGGCCGCCGTATTGAGACGCCTAATGTAACTAACCCCTTCATTGCAATGAAGATTTAACTTAGGCCGCGTTTGGCAAGTTCAACCAGTGCCCGCGTTTCAATATGATCCAGAACCGCCTGAAGCTTTTCATCCTCGACGCCCTCGCGCCGATCCGCGATCATGGTTTTGAGATTAAGTAGCGTGGAATCCGCCAGAGTGCCGTCCAGAAGCGAGACCTTAACGTCCTCCAACACATCCAGAATGTCATTGGCCCGGCGGATCTGACGACGACGACGGCCCGTAAGCACGTCTTCTTCGGCCTGCAATGCCAAAAGCGCATCTATGCCGCCCACCCCAAAGGCCCCGGCGGCAGGTGCCGCACCGGCAGCCGACCCGGCACTTTGAGTTGAACTCCCTTTCGATAAGGAAAACCCATCACCACCGGTACGCTTAACGCCGCCCGCCGTAGCCGAAGCGCCTAAACCTTGAGAAGGATTGATCCTGAGCGTCATCGCCAAAAACACCTGTACTATGGATGAAATATGCTCAGGCCTTATGCCTGCTTTCAAAAAGCGTCCGCTTTCGGGGCGCGGGATCATACCCCTGCACCATAGGTCAATATTTCCCCCGGATGGTAACTTTGACGTTAATATCCGGGCAATTTTTTCCCCACACGGCCGAGGCGTGTCAATTAACCAATTTTCACACTGATTTTATTGAGGAAATTCGCAGCTTAAGTTGGCACAAACTTCGCATAGCCCCTCCCGACTAATGTAAGGTTTAGGTGATCATGCGCTTTTTCACGTCCCTCCTGCCCCGATTGCTGCTTTTATCCGCGGCGCTTTTGACGTTCGCCGCACCGGGTTTTACGGCGTCGCGCATTAAGGACATTGTCGATGTTGAAGGCGTGCGTAAAAACCAGCTTATCGGCTATGGCATAGTCGTCGGCCTGAACGGCACCGGCGACAGCGTGCGAAACGCCCCCTTCACCAAGCAAAGCCTTGAGGCCATGCTGGAGCGACTGGGGGTCAATGTCCGCGACGCCAACCTCAACACCAAAAACGTCGCCGCGGTTATGGTCACGGCGGAGTTGCCTGCCTTTTCGGCATCTGGTTCGCGCATGGATGTGTCGGTATCAGCCATGGGTGACGCCAAAAGCCTTTTGGGCGGCACGTTACTAGTGACACCGCTACTGGGCGCTGATGGCGAGGCTTATGCGGTCGCGCAGGGCACCGTTCAGACCGGTTCAATCTCTGCGGGCGGCGCATCAGGCTCATCCATCACTAAGGGCGTGCCGACGTCCGGCCGCATCGCTTCGGGCGGCATCGTCGAGCGCGAAATCGCCTTTGACCTCAATGCCATGCCGGTTGTGCGCCTGACGCTTAAGAATCCGGATTTCACCACCTCAAAACGCATCGCTCTGGCCATCAATGCCAGCTATCCGGGTACGGCCTTTGCGGAAAACCCCACCATTGTTTCCCTGAAAGCCCCGCAGGGCACCAATATGATGAACTTCGTCACCGACATTGAACAGATGAATGTCAATGTCGACACCCCCGCCAAGGTCGTCATCGATGAAGTGAACGGCGTCATCGTCATGGGTGAAAACGTCCGCGTCTCCCGCGTCGCCATTGCCCAGGGCAATCTGACCATCTCGGTTCAGGAACAGCCCTTCGCCAGCCAACCGGCACCGTTTAGTCAAGGGCAGACCGCACTGGTGCCCGACTCTCAGATCTCAATTGATGAGGAAAAGGGCAAGAAGCTTTATGACCTCAAGGCCACGACCTCCCTTAGTGATTTGATCGAAGGCCTGAATGCGCTGGGGGTATCACCGCGCGATATGATCTCGATCCTGCAAGCCATCAAAACCTCCGGTGCTCTGCAAGCCGATATCGAGGTGATGTAGTGGAAATCGAAGAAAAGTCCTTCGCTACGCTCAGTGTACTTTTCTTCGGATCGTCAGGTGAAAAATTTCTCGAAGCGGTTCTTCGAAATTTTTCGCTATAATATTTTAGATGAACAGGTAGCAATATGAACCTGACAAGCAACGCCCTTCTCAGCCTGCAAGGCCAGAATACAGACGCAAAGATTGCAGCCGTTGGCGATCAGGCAAAGTCGGCCAATCAGGCACGCGCCCTAAAGACCGGGCAGGAGTTTGAAACCATGGTCTTGTCGGCCATGCTGCAATCGATGTTTCAGGCCGTAGGCGACACCGACGGCATGTTCGGCGGCGGCGAAGGCGAAGAAGCCTTCAAGTCCTTCTATACCGAAGCCATCGCCAAGCAGACCGCCCTTCATGGCGGCATCGGCATTTCCGACGCCATTCAAAAACAACTGCTGCAACTTCAGGAGGCCAAGGCCGCGTCATGACCCTTTCCGCAAACAATGCCTCTGATCGTGCCCGCCAGATTCTTAGCCTGACCGAACGCTTGGGTGAGCGACTGTTATTTGAAACCAAGGCGCTGGAGGCTCATCGCCCGCAGGATATCCACGCCGGCATTGAAGAAACGCGCCAGCTATCCAACCTGTACCGGATGGAAACCGCGCGCCTTAAGGCAGACCCCACCCTGTTGTCAGGACTTGGAGACGCCATGAAATCTCAATTGCGAACCACAACTGAAACCTTTATGGAGATCGCCAAGCGCCACGCCGTTGCCGTCGAAGCCGCCCGCGCTGTAACCGAAGGTATTTTGCAAGCAATCGCTACTGATGTGTCGGAACGCAAAGCTCAGGGCGCAAGCTACGGCCCCGGCGCCCGGCAAATTTACCGTGAGCCTACCTCGCTTAACCTATCTCACAAGGCTTAAAAGCGCGAGATCGTTTTAAATTCGGCGCTATTTATTCAGACTTGGCTGAATGCCTGAAATGCGATCTTTTGCGTAGAAATCATCGGACTGACCGAAAGCATCCGATTTACGCTGTGCCTTTTTGTCTGCGAAGGCGCCCGGTCGTGGAATGTCACTATGCTTGGCATCACGAAATGGATCGCGATTGACCCTTTGCCAAAGAGCTGTTGCGCCCGGTTCACGCACATACTGCTTATGGGCCTCATGGTCGGCCACCTGCTGAGCCAGTGCGCGATTACTTCCTTCCGGCAGGATGGGAAGTTTAGCCATTTCAGTGCGACTTACGCCCTCACAATATGTCGGCAAAAGCTCCCCTTTACGACGCATAGCAATACAATTGCGGGCGCTCTGAAGAGCGTTCATAAGTTTTTGCCGTGGAATATCCTGCTCGTTAATTTGAATGGGCGACGACAGAGTATCCATACTTTCTGAGTGTCCGGCCAATATCTCATCAGTAGCAATATCTGTGTTCGGCCCGGTTTGATGCACAACAGATTTAGCTAGCTTGTTCTGTCGGTCTACCCGGCTTTCAGGCACTTCATCAAGTGACCAGATTTCAATTACTGGGGCATGGTTCATAACTCCGTTGGGTTTTACCCTAACGCTAAGCGCAAGCATCACCAACATATGCAAAACCAAAACGGCAGCCACGGCCAGCCATAAAACTACCTGTTGTGAACTGCGCATAAGGCCCCCTTTGCCTATGGCAGGTTCCTCGCAGATTCCGGCCTTATTGAGACAAAAATACGTTGCCTCATTGTTCTTGTGACATTTTGCCAAATCAGGCTTAAAAGTCCGCAGCTATATAAGATAATATAAGCATGGGCGTCATGCTGACACTTTTGGTCAGCGTGAGGTTATCCTATATAGACTTCTTATCCAGAAACCGGACTATAGGACCTCATGGCCGATCCTGACTTTATCAAGATACGTGGTGCGCGCGAACACAATCTCAAAGGGGTCGATGTCGATATCCCACGTGGCAAGCTGGTCGTCCTTACCGGCTTGTCCGGGTCTGGCAAATCTTCGCTGGCGTTTGACACCATCTATGCCGAAGGTCAGCGGCGCTACGTCGAGTCACTGTCAGCCTATGCGCGGCAGTTCCTTGAGCTGATGTCAAAGCCCGATGTTGACCTGATCGAAGGGCTGTCGCCCGCGATTTCGATTGAGCAAAAAACCACCTCGAAAAACCCGCGCTCGACCGTCGGCACGGTCACGGAAATCCATGACTATATGCGCCTGATGTGGGCGCGGGTCGGCATCCCCTACTCGCCCGCTACCGGCCTGCCTATCGAATCCCAAACCATATCGCAAATGGTCGATAAGCTGGTGTCCTTGCCCGAAGGCACACGCATTCTGCTGCTGGCGCCGTTTGTGCGGGGCCGGAAAGGCGAATACAAAAAAGAAATCGCCGATCTTCAACGCCAGGGCTTTCAGCGCCTCAAGGTCGATAGCACCTATTATCCGATCGAAGACGCCCCCAAGCTCGATAAGAAATATAAGCACGATATCGATGTCGTCATCGACCGTGTGGTCATCAAAGACGGGCTAATGGCGCGACTGGCGGATTCGCTGGAAACCGCCCTGCGGCTGGCGGACGGCTTGGCGATTGCCGAATATGCCGATCTGGCCGAGGGTGAAACCGAGCCCAAGCGCATCATTTTTTCGGAAAAATTCGCTTGCCCGGTATCTGGTTTCACCATTGCCGAGATCGAGCCACGTCTTTTTTCGTTTAATAACCCGTTTGGTGCCTGCCCGACCTGCGATGGCCTGGGCGTAAAGCTTACTTTCGATAAGCAACTGATCGTGCCGGATGAGACGGCAACCCTGACAGGCGGGGCGATTGCGCCGTGGTCAAAAGGCACCTCACCGCTCTATACCCAGACCCTGCAAGCCTTGGCGCTCCATTACGGGTTTGCGATGGACACCAAATGGCGCGCTCTGACACCCGATGCTCAGGCCGTTGTTCTGCACGGTTCAGGCTCAGAAAAGATCAAGTTTACCTATGCTGACGGATCGCGCCGTTATGATGTGACCAAGCCGTTTGAGGGCGTCATCCCGAATATGGAACGGCGCTGGCGCGAAACCGAGTCCGCCTGGGCACGCGAAGATCTGGCACGTTATCAGTCTGAAACCCCATGTGAAGCCTGTGGCGGCAAGCGCCTTAAGCCCGAAGCCTTGGCTGTCAAGATCAAGGCGTTCGATATCGCTCAGGTGTCAGGCCTGTCTATTAAAAAGGCTCATGAATGGTTCGCCGATCTTGAAAACCATCTGAGCGAAAAACAGATGGATATCGCCCGCCGCATCTTAAAGGAAATTCTGGATCGCCTGAAATTCCTCAATGATGTGGGGCTGGATTACCTCAACCTGTCGCGCAATTCCGGCACATTGTCAGGTGGCGAAAGTCAACGTATCAGGCTGGCGTCGCAGATCGGTTCGGGTCTGACCGGCGTGCTTTATGTGTTGGATGAACCGTCAATCGGCCTGCATCAGCGCGATAACGATCGCCTGCTCGAAAGCCTTCAGGGGTTGCGTGATCTTGGCAATTCCGTGCTGGTGGTAGAGCACGACGAAGACGCCATTCTGACCGCCGACTATGTGATCGACATGGGCCCCGCCGCCGGTGTTCATGGCGGGGAGATCGTCGCCGAAGGCACGCCAGACGATATCAAAGCCAATCCGAAATCTCTGACCGGGCAGTACCTGACGGGTAAGCGCGAGATTCCGGTGCCGCTGGATCGGCGTCCGATCAACAAAAAGAAGATGCTCAAGGTCATCGGCGCGCGCGGCAACAATCTGAAAAACGTCACGGGTGAAATTCCGGTGGGCGTCATGACCTGCATCACCGGCGTGTCCGGCGGTGGCAAATCGACCTTTACGCTGGAAACCCTGCATAAGGCCGCCGCGCGGCGTTTGAATAATGCCTCGGCCAACCCCGCCATCCACGATAAGATCGAAGGTTTGGAATTTTTCGATAAGGTGGTGGAAATCGACCAGTCGCCAATCGGCCGCACCCCGCGCTCAAACCCTGCCACCTATACCGGTGCGTTCGGTCCGATCCGGGATTGGTACGCCGGCCTGCCCGAAAGCAAGGCGCGCGGCTATGGCCCCGGTCGTTTCTCGTTCAACGTCAAAGGCGGGCGGTGCGAAGCCTGTTCCGGCGATGGTCTGATCAAGATTGAGATGCACTTTCTGCCCGATGTTTATGTCACCTGCGATGTCTGTAAGGGTAAACGCTATAACCGTGAAACGCTCGAAATCTCGTTCAAAGGCAGCTCAATAGCCGATGTGCTTGACATGACAGTTGAAGAAGGCGCCGAAGCCTTCAAGGCCGTGCCGACCATCCGCGATAAGCTGGAAACCTTGAAACGGGTTGGCCTCGGCTACATCAAGATCGGCCAGCAGGCGACGACGCTGTCGGGTGGTGAGGCTCAGCGTGTCAAGCTGTCCAAGGAACTGTCTAAACGCGCCACGGGCAAAACCCTCTATATCCTTGATGAGCCGACCACGGGCCTGCATTTCGAAGATACGCGTAAACTGCTGGAAGTTCTGAACGAACTGGCCGACAGCGGTAATACAGTCATTGTTATCGAACATAATCTCGATGTCATCAAAACCGCCGACTGGATTTTGGACTTCGGCCCCGAAGGCGGTGACGGTGGTGGTGAGATCGTCGCCTTCGGCTCCCCCGAAGCCGTGGCGGAAAATCCGAAATCGTGGACCGGGCGCTATCTTAAGGATCTTTTGGCGCGGCATAAGGAACGCAGACGGGCGTAAGGTACGCGCGACTTAATCTAAATTAACCATTTTTGACGCATGGTGGACAGGATTGAGATTAGGGATTCTGCCATGCGTATCGCCACCTTCGCCTTAAGTGCTCTGCTATTGTTTAGCCTTGCGGCGTGCAGCCGCGGGGAAAAAGCCGCACATGATGAGGAACATGCGACACCTGACCACGAGACGGGGCACGGCGACGACCATGCCTCGACAGGGGAGAAATTGACTCAATGGGGCTATAGCGGTGACGAAGGCCCGTCTCATTGGGCACAACTTGGCGGTGCGGCAGCTACGTGCAGTAGCGGGGCCCGTCAGTCACCGATTGATCTTGTCAGCGGTGGCAAACCCCAATTGTCAAAGGTTACCCTGGATTACCTGTCCTCGAACGCCACCATTCAAAATGACGGACACACCATCAAGGTCGTGCCTGCAAAAGGCGGAGGTCTGACAACGGATGGCATTCAATACGATTTAAAAGACATTCATTTTCACAGTCCCAGCGAACACACCATCAATGGCCGCCGGGCGGCATTAGAAACTCACTTCGTGCACCAAAGCGCCAAGGGCGACTATCTTTATGTCGCGGTGCTGTCTCAGGTCGGCGTGGCGGACCCAATGCTGGCACCCGTTTGGACTTATCTACCCAGCGACCAGACGGCGCCTGCGGCGATCCCCGACCTGCTAATCAATGCCCGCGACCTCATGCCCGCGGCTGAGGAGTTTTTTGTCTATTCCGGCTCGCTGACCGTACCGCCGTGCTCAGAGGGCGTAACCTGGATGGTATTCTCGGCCCCCTTAAGCGTTTCGCCCGAACAGGTCAGTGCTTATGAAACTCTGCTGGGATCGACTGCCCGTCCTATTCAGGCCCGCAAAGACCGTGACCTGCTAACCGTGATCAGCGCGGGCTAACCTCCGGCTTCGGCCGTACCTCGCGGGCCCGTTCCCGTAGCGTCAGAAACAGCCTACTCTGGGTTGCCGCGATCATAAGCTCACGCAAAAAGGCTGAAATCGCCGTCACCGTCAACACGACAATGAAAAACGGCAAAAAAGGCTTTAGGTCAAATAAAGTTTTTACTTCAAGACCTTGCTTCAAAAACCTAAACTGTTCAATCAGCGACATATTCAAACCAATCGCCGAAATCGCGTGTACCGAGGTCACGCAGATTAGCACCAAGACATAGGTAAATATGTAGACGACCAGTATCGACCAGATATATCGACGTGTCAGCAGGAACGAACCTATAAAATTAATTCGGCGCTGACAGAAGGTATCCATGGATGCCAAAGACAGCCGAAGTTTCAGCCAGACCACCCCCAAAGCCTGTAGCAACAGAGCCAGCATGATGATGCCATAGGTCGCAAAATTGCGCCCAATGTGCAGTTCCAGAACCGTATTGGCAAGCCAGGCCAGCCCTGCCACAACCAGAAATAGCGACACGGATAAAACCATGATCAGCAGGAATTTAAGGATATAAAACGCCACCAGCCGAACCTCGTCCGGGCCAAGGCTTAACGTAGCGGCGCGGGGATTTTCGATAGCAATCTGCGCTCTGTAGATAGCGCATTTAACGATCAGATGTGTCAGACCTACCAGAATACCACACACGCTCACGGCCATCAGCGTGGTATAAATCAAACCTGACAGGAGTTGGGGCTCATTACGTAAGGCCTGCCAGAAGGCCAGCCAATGCTCCGCAAACGCGAACACCGTAAAGCCATAGGCCACGCCATAGCCCGCAAACATCACCAGAAGCCATTTCATGGCGGTCAGGGGGCGGTCGCGTAACAGTCTAAGGCCATCAAACGCGATTTCTTCGGATAATTCCGTACGCACACGCCCCCCTGTTACACACGCTGGTGAACCTTACGCCACCCTGCGTGCATGTTGCTCAGGTGGGGTCAGTCTGTCGCGTCTATACCCCAATTCCGTGTCATTTTTTTTAGAATGTTGTCAGGTGGTTGTTCGCGCTGGTTTAAGTGATTTGTAGGCTGCGGCCTGCGCCCCGATCAACAAGGCCGACAATAACGGAGCCCGCAAAGCACTCATGATCATGTAACCCGCGACAACCGGATTAGCCAAGCTTTCAAGGCGCGACAGATCAAAGGTTTGACGCATATCAGCACCGCCCATATCGAGCCCCAGAAACGGTACGGCCAGGGCCACAAAGATGATTTCACACAAAATCTGCACCAGCATGATCATGATGATGGTGACGACATAACCCAACAAAAGCTGCCAGAAATGGCCCTTGGTTAATCTGAAACTGCCGCGGAAATTCAACCGCTTTTCATCGAAGCTTTGTACCGGCACGAGCGACAAACGAATGACCAGCCACAAATAAAATGCCACTGACACCAGCGCGCTGACGAAGCCAAAAGTAATCGCGGGCGCCCCCATGGTCGCCTGCGTCAATGCTACCAATATGCCGCCGACAATAATCAGTCCGATGGTAAAGACAATCGACACCACAAAGGCAAACACCAGCAGCAGGAACGAAATCGCGATCTGACGCAGTTCATCCTTACCGAATTTCAGGTAGCCATAGCGGTCATCGCCAATGCCCAGAACCGCGCGATAGACCGCGCACAAGACGATGGCGGAAAAAAACATTGAGACCAGAAAACCGGCGCCGAACGCTGGCGTCACCTTTTGCGCCAGATTGGCATATTCGGCGGCATGGTCTGTGACCACGCCAAAGCCAAATTTATTATACATGTCCATAATGGCCATGAATTCAGGCCCGGCCATAAGGATCAGTATGCCTGCCGAAATGACCTGAGATAATAACAGGACCGGCGCCCAGAAAAGGATCAGCTTGGGCCGCTCACGGATAATACGAAAGCCTTCGAATGCAAAATCAAGCGTTAGCGCCACTTCAGTCCACCTACATCTGCCCCGGCATGGGGCACGCGCACTCTATACACCGGGTCACACCTTAATGCGAAGCCCGCAAATCCATAATCTGTTTATAGGCTGACGATAAAAATCCGACTGTGACCGGCAGGACAAACAACACCCCGATGGCGGCATCTATCAACCTGCCCGACCAATGGTCGCCAAGCCCTTGAAGCCCATAGGCCACAACCGCCAGCGGAAGGCAGATCATCCCATAGCCGAGTAACAGCTTGATCACCTGTCCCGATGACAGGTTCACGGCATTGAGTGAAATCATCTGCCGCCCGGCCACCGTTGCGGGCAGGTACAGGCTGAGTTTTAAGGACAATACCCCCAGCACACACAGGATTAAAACGATCAGGGCCATGATCACCAACCCGGCCACCTGCCCGCCCCTCAGTTCCTGAAACAACCCTGCCGGACTATTATAGGTTTCAGTCCCCAAACCCGACGCACTCATAATCACTGCCAGCACAAGACTTAAGGTGATGAACACCATCAGCCAGAACAAACCGACCAGAAGCGTGGCACCAATCAGACGCCACTCCGTCCTGGCAAATTGTAACCCGCCAAACCCAAGACCTTCGGCGCGGGCATAGGTTCCAAAAATGGCCACGCGGTAAAGCGCGCCGATCGCGGCAAACTGCAGTCCGACCGAGGCTAGCAGCAGCACCGGATGCGCCGCCTGTGGCACGGCACCGGATTGATAAAGGCCGAACACGATCAGCAGCAAGCCGAGCGACAACCACGCTCTGGCTATGCCCGTTGGTGCAAAACCAAACGCCGCCTTCAAAGCCGCTATAACCGAAAAAGCCGGTTTCACTGTCATGGATTACTGCCCGCCCCAATCACAACCTTGCCACCACTCATACCTGACCGTCTGCGTCTGGCAAGTGTCGGCACGCATCTACAAACCAAGCGGCTTTTTGTGACAAACATATTCGCTTGAAAAGCATATTTATCAAAGCCGGTCGCAATTCCTGAAAACACGGGCTATAGAGCCACACCAAGGGGCGGATCAACATTCATTCAGTGCATATATTATGACCGACATCAAACCCGTACACGTTATCGGCGGCGGCCTCGCCGGTTCAGAAGCTTCGTGGCAACTGGCCAATTCAGGCGTTCCGGTCATTCTGCATGAGATGCGCGGCGCCTCCTCAGATGACGGGGTCGCCATAACGACCGATGCGCACCAGACCGATGATCTGGCCGAACTGGTCTGTTCCAATTCATTTCGCTCAGATGAGTGGCAATTCAATGCGGTGGGCCTGCTGCACGAAGAAATGCGGCGGATGGACAGCCTGATCATGGCCTGCGCTGATAAACATCAGGTGCCTGCTGGCGGCGCACTGGCCGTCGATCGCGAGGGTTTCGCTCAGGCCGTGACACAAGCCATCCACACGCACCCGCTCATCACGGTCGTGCGCGAAGAGGTCACCAGCCTAAAAGGCACCGGGTGGGACAATATCATCTGCGCCACCGGCCCGCTCACTTCGCAGTCCTTGTCGGACGTGATTCTGGAGTTAAGCGGCGAAGGCCATCTAAGCTTTTTTGATGCCATAGCCCCGATCGTCCACACCGAAAGCATCGATATGGACATAGCGTGGCGCCAGTCACGCTACGACAAAGAAGGCCCCGGCGGCGATGCGGCGGCCTATATCAACTGCCCGATGACCAAGGCTGAGTATGAGACCTTTCTCGATGCGCTGCTGGACGGTCCAAAGGCCGATTTCAAGGATTGGGAACACGTCCCTTATTTTGACGGCTGCCTGCCGATCGAAGTCATGGCTGAGCGTGGCCGCGAAACCCTGCGTCATGGCCCGCTTAAACCCGTGGGCCTGACCAACCCGCGTGATCCGCTGGTCAAAGCTTATGCGATTGTTCAGTTGCGTCAGGATAACGCCTTGGGAACGCTCTATAATATGGTCGGCTTTCAGACCAAACTTAAGCACGGCGCGCAAGCCGATGTCTTTCGGTTGATCCCCGGTTTGCAAAATGCCCAGTTTGCACGACTTGGGGGCTTACATCGCAATACCTTTATTCAGTCACCTAAGATTCTGGATCGAAAACTCCGGCTTAAGGCTTTGAATAACGAAGGCATATCCTTACGTTTTGCCGGGCAGATTACCGGCGTCGAAGGTTATGTCGAATCCTCAGCCATTGGCCTGCTGGCCGGGCGGTTTGCGGCATCGGATCGTTTGGGCCGGGACATGGTTGCCCCACCAGAGACCACAGCCATGGGCGCCCTGATCAACCACATCACCGGCGGTCACCTGGAAGGGGGCGCCTCTCAATCCAGCTTTCAGCCCATGAACATTAACTACGGCTTGCTGCCGCCCCTTGAAGCACCAAAGGTTGATGAAAATGGCCAGAAAATCCCGTTAAAAGAGCGTGGGCGGGCGAAAAAACGCCTGATGAGTTTAAGGGCATTAAATGACCTTAATTCGTGGTTAGATGAATCGTTTAAAAAGGTTGCGGGCTAAGGCTTCGCGATAGTGTTTGTGTTTCAGTCGTGTGATTGGGCGGGTTATTGGGGATGAAGGTTTCACGTATCTGTCTTGGGGTGGCAGGTTTAGCAGCTTTGTGGCTGGCAGGGTGCAAGACGACGCCTGAGCCTATTACCACGACGGTATATGTGCCCGTGGTCGTCGCTCCGCCCCCGCCGCCCAGTTCCCTGACACCCCAGCCGATCATGCTGTTCAACATGACCAAGCAGGGCCGAAAACTATTTGTTCTTAATGATGAATTTCCATTTTGCGATACTGTGACGGGCAAGGTGATCGTGGTGCCCAAGTGGTATGTCACCGACTTCGCGTCCGTACCCTGGTACGGCCAGGGCGTGGTCAACCCACAGGGCCCAACGGCACGCGCGGCCATCATCCACGACTGGCTTTATACGGTGGGCGAAAAGGGTAAGCGCCAAGAAGCGGACGATATTTTCTACCGCGCTATGAAAAAGTTCGGGGTATCGGATTTCGAGGCTGGCATTGCCTATAATGCTGTGCGCGCCGGCGGTGAGCGGGGATATGGGCTGGCCGACGACTGGATGTTTATCGACCCAACCCGCCCACTGGCCAAGCAGCCTGCGCCATTTGGCAAGCCGCGTACCGGCGCGACCAAGATCATGCCTAAATGCATTGGCTTTGAGACTTTGATTGCCGGGGGCTGGAAAGCCTATCCAATCGCGCGGGCCTCATACGCTGTGCCGCAAATGCCTATAGCCGCGCCGTCAGGAATGCCAAAAAAACCTTGAGCCGACGCATAAGCGGCCCGGTGTGCTTTTGTGCGGCATAGGCTCTCGCCAAAGCCGCGTGAGTTACCAACGCCACCAGAGACGGCGGAATGTGCCGGAAAGCGGCCTTAGCCTCTGCCCTCAGAGCCTTAAACAATGGGGCTGGCGGTGCGATCATCTGACCGGCATGTAGCCTTGCCAGCGCATAATAGCGGGTCGGTTCAGCAAGGGTGGTGGCATCAGCATTGGGGGCAAGCACCTGTGCGGCGATCCGGGCCAGCAGAACTTCGCTGCGATCGGCAAGCGTCAAAGCGTCTTTGTGGCTTAGGGGCTGCTTATCCAGCAGAACCATCTGCCCCTCGATCAGATCCAGCAGCATCTGCCCATCAAGGGCATAGCGTCCGAACATATCCTCAAGCGCGGCACTCAAGGGGTGATAGCGCACAGGGGCACCCGCCATGATTTCTTCAACCGCTTCATACCACCAGCGCAGACGGATTTCGCCCATAAGCGGCTGGGTCACCCGCTCAGGCACTTCACGCAAAACGTCAAAAAACGCATATAACGTACGGATATCGGCGCGCTTAACCGCATCATCGATAAAGGCCGAAGACAGTAGAAAGTCTTCGTTTTTTACGGTCAGATCGTCATCAGACATAAGGACTAAAACTATCCAAACAGGGTCTGATACATGGCCATGACCGCCAGCATCGGCAGCGACAGCAGCACATTTATCCGTGAAAACCGCATGGCCTTGAGGGCGGCTGCGGCCTTGGCTTCCGGCGTCGTTTCACGGATGCCGAGCGCAATGCGCTGCGCCGGCCAGATGACATGCCAGACATTAAAGAACATGATCAGGGCCAGCCACATGCCAATACCGATAAAGGCCAGCGGCAAATCAGCCGGATAGAACCCGCCCGCAAAGCCAAAACTCAAAGCCTCCGCAATATAGCCCCGCGCCCAAGCCAGTCCCAAACCAGCGATCACGGTAAACAGGGCCGAATAGCGGAACCAGAACAGGGCTTCGGGAGCGATATATTTGGTGACAGCCGGTTTCATTTCGGCCGGAATTTCAGGCATGACCCGCATCTGCACGAAGTTGAAATAGTAAAGCAATCCCACCCACATGATGCCGAAAATTACATGCAGCCAGCGTAAAACCCCGATAAGGAAGATCAGGTCAAAACCGCCCGCACTGTGCATCCCAAGGCCCACGATCATGATGATCGCCAGCACCATACTGAAGATCAGGGTCGCCGTCAGATTATTGAGAATTTTCAGCATGGTTCCACCCAAATAAAAAACCCGTGGCAAGCATAGAGGGATTTGCCCCCGACTGACCACAGGTTTCTGATAGCGTTCAGTTTAGCGCTTGCCTTTGAAACCGCCCATATCGACGATTTCAGCATCGGCATCGTTACGATTAACACCCCAGATCAGAATGACGGGTGCTGCCACATAGATCGACGAATAGGTGCCGATAATGATCCCGAACATCAGCGCGACCGAGAAACTGAACAGAGCCTCACCGCCCAGAATAGCCAGACCCAGCAAGGCCATGATGGCCGTCACACCGGTGATGATCGTACGTGACAAGGTTTCATTGATCGACAGATCAATAACGTCACCCAACGGCAGTTTCTTATATTTACGCAGGTTTTCCCGCAGACGGTCAAACACAACGACGGTATCGTTCATCGAATACCCAATGATGGTCAGGATCGCTGCCACCGCCGTCAGGGTAAACTCGAGATCGAACAAGGCAAACAGACCGAACGTCAGAATAACGTCGTGCAGCAAACCAATCGCCGCCCCCAAGCCGAACTGCCATTCAAACCGGAACCAGATGTAGACCATCATCAGGCCGATCGCCATAAACAGGGCCACAACGCCCCCCGTCAGCAATTCGCCGGAAACTTTGGGGCCTACGACTTCGGTACGGGTATATTGAGCCCCTTCAAACTGACCCGACAGGTGAGTTTTGATTTCTTCAACCTTCTGGGCCGGGTTGCCACCTTCGGGGGTTTCAAACCTTATCATGGCGGCGGTGTTGTTTTCACCGACACCTTGGACCTGCACGTCATGCAGCCCCTCATCACCCGTCAGGGCGCCGCGCAGTTTAGCCAGATCGACAGACTTACCGCCCAGATTCATTTCAAGGACAGTCCCGCCCTTGAAATCGACGCCGCAATTAAGGCCGCCGCAGGGGCCTTCAAACGGAATCAGGGTCAGGGCCATAGACCCGATGACCGCAACAACCGATATGATCGCCGCGATTTTCGAGAAGGCAACGAACCTGAAGTTCGTTTTTGCCGGCAAAAGTTTAATAAGTGGCCAAGCCATGTATGTACTCCTTGGCGCTTAAATCGGAAGTTTTTTGGGGCGGGCGGATCGATACCACCACACCAGCAGGATCTGCGTCACGAACACCGCCGAGAACACCGAGGTGATGACCCCCAGCGACAGCGTCCAGGCAAAGCCGCGTACCGGCCCGGCCCCGAACGCAAACATGATCAATGCCGCCCCAAGGGTGGTAATGTTCGCATCCAGAATGGTTTCAATCGCGCGCGAGAACCCGGCGTCGAGCGCACCAATGACGCTGCGTCCGGCAGCCGCTTCATCACGCATCCGCTCATAGATCAGCACGTTGGCGTCCACCGCCATGGCAAGAGTCAGGATTAATCCCGCAATACCCGGCAGGGTCAGGGTCGCCTGAGTGACCGACATGCCCGCGACCAGCAGGGTTAGGTTGACCAAAAGGGCCGCCACCGAAATCCCGCCAAACAGGAAGCCGTAAGCCAGGATCATGAAGATCACGACCGAAATGAACGCGATCAGGGTCGAGAACTGACCCTTGGCGACCGAATCGGCCCCCAGTTCAGCGCCGACGGTCTTTTGTTCTTCGACCTTAAGCGGTGCGGGCAGCGCCCCACCTTTCAGGACATTGACCAGTTCGGAGGCCTCCTGAGTGGAGAAGGTGCCGGTAATCTGCCCCGAACCGCCGGTGATGGCGGACTGAATGGTTGGAGCCGATACAATCTTTCCGTCCAGAATGATGGCAAAACGCTTACCAATGTTTTGAGCCGTGGCATCACCAAACTTACGTGCGCCCTGCCCGTCAAAACGGAAGTCAATGGCGGGACGATTATACTGATCCGTGCCCACCGACGCACTGGTCAGGTTATCACCGGACACCAGCACACGCTTTTTGACCACCAGATAAGGCTCGCCCGGATTTTCGGAAATCAGTAATTCTGATCCCGGCGGCACACGCCCCGCCTGAGCATCCGCAGGCGAAATGGTTTCATCGACCATCTGAAAGGTCAGTTTGGCGGTTTGACCGATCACGCGCTTGAGCTGCTCCGGATCGGATTCGCCCGGTGCCTGCACCACGATGCGGTTAGCGCCCTGACGCAGGATCGTTGGCTCCTTAGTGCCCAGACTGTCGACCCGGCGGCGCACGATCTCGATTGACGTATCCACGGCTGAGGCCGCATCCGCGCGGCGACCATCGGGCGTAAATTTTAGGGAAATCGTCTGATTATCCCCGCGGACGACGTTGATATCGCGAATAGATGGATTTTTCGGCAAAGGTTGCGGCAGACGCTGCAATTCCGTCAGGGCCGTCTCGAACTGCGCCGCATCGGTAATGCGCACATTGACAGCTTCGGAGGTGGCCGCAAGCCCGCTGAAATTGATCGACTTTTGACGCAAGGTTGAGCGCACGTCTTCGGTCAGGTTAGCGGTCTTTTCCCGCGCCAGCGCATCCGTATCGACCTCAAGCAGCAGGTACGACCCGCCCTGAAGGTCAAGGCCCAGATTGAGCACCTGAGACGGCAGGTAATAGCGCGCCATAGTCTCGCGCATGTCTTGCGGCAGGAAGTTTGGCAGCGAATAAAATATGCCGAAGACTGTGGCGATAATCACCATCCATATCTTCCAGCGGGAAAATTCCATCATAGCGTTTGCGCCCTTTGAAGGCTTTTCGGGACAAACCGCGCGGTTCGCCCCTCCTTTTAATATTCACAAAAAACAAGCCCCTGCGGGACACGCAGGGGCTTTGATATTTAAGGCGATTAAGCGGCCTTGGAATCGTTGGCCGGCGCAGGCTCACCCTTGGTGCGGATTTCAGTAATGAAGCTCTTGACCACGCGCACGTTCACGCCGGTTGCGATTTCAACCATGACCTCGGCATCCTCGACGCGGGTAACCTTGCCGATCATACCGTTGGACAAAACCACCGTGTCGTTGCGCTTTATGGCCGCGATCTGGGCCTGATGCTCCTTGGCGCGCTTTTGCTGCGGGCGCAGGACGAGGAAATACATCAGGGCGAAAATACCGATCAGTGGCAGGAAGCTGGTGAAAGCGCTGGCCAGACCACCAGAGGCGGCGGCAGTATCGGTGGCGGCTTGGGCAAAGGCAGGTGTGGCGAACACAAGTGTCTCCTGAAAAATAAGGTGCCAAATCCGCCACGGCCTCACCGCGCGGATTTCAGCGTTCAAGACTACATAAGGCCAAGTTTCAAAAGGTCAATGGGGGATAGCTTATGGCAGAACCAGATTGGGATCGATCGGCTTTGCGATTTCGGTCGACGGCGTATAGCGAATCTCAAAATGCAGTTGCGGCTTTTCCACAGCTCCGGTCTTACCGACCCGGCCGATGACCTCGCCCTTCTGGATCTTTTGATTGGTTTTCACGTCCATCTTATCGAGGTGAGAATAGCCGGTATACCAGCCATTGCCATGCTGGACATAGATGGTGTTGCCCAGTTCCTTGACGTGACCGCCGACATAGACCACCTCGCCGTCAGCCGCGGCACGAACCTCAGCCCCTTCGGAGGCGCCGATGTTGATGCCGTCATTGCGAACATTGGGCCCAAGCTGACCATAAGGCACCAAAAGCGGCCCCTTGACCGGCCACAGGAAGCGCCCTTTGCCCATCTGCGCCAAGGTCGATGAGGTCGGGAAGGTTCCGGCCTTAGCGACCACAGGCTTATTCACAGCTGTATCCACAGGTTTTTCCACCGGTTTAGCCACAGGGGCCGTGGTGGTAGTTACGGTCGTCGTCGTGGGCTTGGCGGGCTCAGATACTGCTACGGTCGTTGTAACCTTAACTTCTGGCTTTGGTGTTGTGGGTGTAGCCGGCTTAGGTTGCGCCACAGCAACCGTTGTCACCACCTTGGCCGGAGCCGGGCCGGTGGCATGGGCCACAGCCCCTGCGTCCTTGGCGGCATCCGGTAATTTAAGCTTTTGACCGATCGACAGGCCCGCCCCTTCGGCCAGACCATTGTGCGTCATCAGGGTTTTAAGCGGCACACCGAAACGGCGCGAAATACCATAAAGCGTGTCCTTGGCCTGAACGGTATAAACATAGGTTGTTTTCGTGGTCGCTACGGGCTTTGCCGCCGTAACCGTTTGAGGCACCGCAGGCTTTAGGGTCGCCGCCGCAGGGGCTGGTGCGGGCGTGGGCAAAGCGGCCAGTGGGGCCGACGTTATCTGACCGCTGGGGGCGGCCACAGGGGCAGCCTCTACCGGGGCCGCCGCCTGTGGTGAAGCCGCAGGCACGCTACCCATCGGATGGGGGGCCGTCGCGGGCGGACGATCCTGCATATAGATCGGATATTTCGGCTCAGCATTTTGCATCGACGCGCACGCCGACAGGGTCATAACCCCCATGGCCGTAACGGCGGTTGTGTTAACAATCCTAGAGACAGCTTTGAAATGGTGCATGATCTTGCCCTCTCCGATCCTGAAAGACACGTAAGTCGCGACATAGTTATCAATCATGGCTAACGAATCGTTACCTTTGCGCCATTCGCGGTAATAAACCGTCAATAATTACCGCCCTGCCCTACATTAAACTTACTTAACTGGCCTGCTGGCACGAATGATGCTAGTAAATATATAACACCGTTATTGAATGTAACCCTGGGTTACATTTTCAAGTTTGAAGAGGGGGCTTCTTATGGGGGCGTACCACTTCAAAGCATGGAGATCACTCACTCTGGTCTCCGGATTAACTTATCCCCCTGTCATCCGGCAGGGGGATCTCTTTTTCAGGCGTCCTTAGCGACCCCTTCGAGCAGCGGCACAAAGCGCACCTCGCCCAAATCCTCAACCTCATAGTGGTCATCTTTGGTGCGGGTATAGCGCAGCAGTTGCTGCACCGATCCGCGCCCTTGCGGGGCGACCATGACCCCATTGATCTTAAGCTGCGACAACAGCGGATGCGGCTCATCAGGAAGTGCGGCGGTCACCAGTATCCGGTCAAACGGTGCCTGCTCCGGCCAGCCGTCCCAGCCATCGCCGTAGCGGTAGATGATATTTTCCAACATCAGCCGCTTATGGCGGATTTCCGCCTCCAACATCAGCGAACGATAGCGCTCAATGGTATAAACATAACGGCACAGCCGCGACAGGATCGCCGTCTGATAGCCCGACCCCGTGCCGATCTCCAGCACCCGGTGGCGGGCCTCCAGCTTCAACGATTGCGTCATTAGGGCGACAATATAGGGCTGGGAGATAGTCTGCCCCGCCGCGATCGGGATTGCTGAATCTTCCCATGAACGGTCGAGGAACAACTCCGGCACAAACAGATCACGCGGCGTATATTCCATGGCGTGCAGCAGACGCGATTCAGAAATCCCCTGCGCTTTCAGACTATTCAGCAACCGATGCAGGCGGGTTTCGGGAACATCATCCTCTTCGCTCATGACGCCACCTCGATCTTTTTCGGGGCCGCTCCGCCGAGGGTTTTGCGCAAATGATGGAAGGTCTCATAGTGCGTCAGATCAAGATGCAGCGGCGTCACTGAAATCCGGTTATCGGCCACGGCCTTAAGGTCAGTGCCGTCCACCAGCGTATGTTCCAGATTATGGAAATTCATCCAGTAATAGTCCCGCCCGCGCGGATCGACCCTCTTGACGGCGTGCATTTCATGCAGATCACGAAAGCCTTGCTTAGTCACTTCAACACCGGTCACCGCCTCAGCATCACAATCGGGGAAGTTGATATTGATGACAATATCCTTGGGCCAGCCATGTTCCAACAGGTTGGAAATCACCGGCGCACCATAGGCCACCGCAGACGACCACTGCGCCTCAACATCAATATCGAAATCAAGGCACTGCGACAGGGCAATCGACGGCACCCCCAGCGACATGCCTTGCAAGGCACCGGCGACCGTGCCCGACAGCGTCACATCCTGCGCCAGATTGAACCCGCGATTAACCCCCGACAGCACCAGATCAGGCGGCGACGAGAGCAGGTCATTGATGGCAATCTGCACGCAGTCGGTCGGCGTGCCACTCACCGCATAGACCTGATGGTCGATCCGCTTGGCCCGCAGCGGTTCATGCAGGGTGATCCCCCGCCCCTTACCGGACTGCTCGGTCAGCGGCGCGCAGATCCACACATCGTCGGACAGGGCATGGGCGATATCACGCAGGACCTTAAGGCCGTAAGCCTCGATGCCATCGTCATTGGTTAACAAAATACGCATATTGCCTTCTACGGCGATTTTCATAAGTCGCGCAAGGGAGGGGCTCGCCCCTCCACCCATTTTTTGGCGCAGACGGATAAGCCATCTCTTCTCCTCCCCTGTTTACGGGGGAGGTGGATTTTGCGAAGCAAAAGACGGAGGGGGTATTCCCGCGCGTGATCTTACCCTATCTGCGTCAAACCACCCATATAGGGCTGCAGCACGTCCGGGATCGCAATCCGCCCCCCCTCGTCCTGATAGTTTTCCATGATCGCCACCAAGGTACGCCCGACCGCCAACCCCGACCCGTTGAGCGTGTGGGCAAAGCGCGTGCCTTTTTCGCCGGGTTTGCGAATACGGGCATCCATGCGCCGGGCCTGAAAATCCCCGCAGTTCGAGCAACTTGATATCTCACGATAGGTATTTTGCGACGGTAACCATACCTCAAGATCGTATGTTTTGCGCGCCCCAAAGCCCATATCGCCGGTACACAACAACATGGTACGGAAGCTTAAATCCAGCTTTTTCAGGATGGTCTCGGCACATTCGGTCATGCGGTCATGTTCCGCTGCCGATTGTTCCGGCGTGGTGATCGAGACCAGTTCAACCTTTTGGAACTGATGCTGACGGATCATGCCCTTGGTGTCGCGCCCCGCCGATCCGGCCTCAGCACGGAAGCAGTTGGTCAGCGCGGTCAGCCGCAGCGGCAGTTCTTCTTCGGACGTGATGGCCTCACGGACAAGGTTGGTCAGGGAGACTTCGGCGGTGGGGATGAGGCTTAATCGGCCACTTTTCATCAATTTCAATGTTACAGCCATAATTGCTTGGGCATCTTCATGCGCAGGCCACTCCAACAAATCCTCACGACTTACATCAAAATTATCCCCTGAAACGGCAAAGAACAAATCTTCTTCAAACTTCGGCAATTGGCCTGTGCCAAACAGCGCATGGTCGCGCACCAGCACCGGTGGATTGACCTCCAGATAGCCATGCTCTGCCGTTTGAACATCCAGCATCCATTGACCGATAGCGCGTTCCAGCCGCGCCAGTTGGCCTTTCAGCACCACAAAGCGCGAGCCGCTGATCTTAGCGGCGGCTTCAAAGTCCATCATCGCCCCAGCAGGGCCTTTGAGCGCTTCGCCCAGATCGGCATGATCCTTGGCCGTAAACGACAGGATATTCGGCGCACCATGTTTGCGCAGTTCGACATTGCCCGCTTCGTCTTCACCGTGCGGCACATCGTCAAACGGCAAGTTAGGCAATGACGCCAGCAGGTCTTTCAGCGCCTCACCCTTGGCGCGCTCCTGTTCTTGCGCCTCCGCAATCGCGCTTTTCAGGCCCTCAACCTCGGCCATCAATTCGGCGGCCTTGGCCTCATCTTTTTGGGCCTTGGCCTTGCCGATTTCACCCGACAGCTTTTTTAACTGCGCCTGATTGGTCTCAAACGCCGTCTTGGCCGCGCGCAGGTCTTTGTCCAGCGTCAACGCCTGATCGACATCGGACTGCGCGGTTTCACGCCCGCGGGATGACCAGCCCTTGATATAAATCTCAGGTGTTTCGCGCAAAGCCTTGATATCGTGCATGGTCTAACGTCCTTCGGTCAATATCGGGGAAATCACCCCCTCTGAGATCAAAGCGTGCGCTTTGCCTCAGCTCCCCCTGCATCAGGGGGAGTTCTTTAAGTTTGACTCGTCCTATCAGAAAGGTTCGCAAATAAGAACTCCCCCTGATGCAGGGGGAGCTGAATTTTGCAAAAATTCAGAGGGGGTTACCTTACGCCTCGTCCTTGCGGCGCAACTCAATCGCCCGCACGCACCAGATCGAAATCTCGTACAGCAGCACAATCGGCACGGCCAGCATAAGCTGCGAAATCGGATCGGGCGGGGTCACGACCGCGGCCACGACCACAATCCCCATGATCGCATAACGCCGGCCGGCCCGCAGCATCTGCGCCGACACCATCCCCGACAGGCCCAAAAGGGTGAGCACGACCGGTAACTGAAAGCACAAGCCAAACGCCAGCATCAGCGTGGTCACCAGCGACAGATAGTCCGACACCTTGGGGACAAGTTGCACCGAAACCCCGCCGTCGCCAATGATTTGCTGACTTAAAGAGAACCACAACACCATCGGCAAAATAATGTAATAGACCAGCGCCATGCCCAGAATGAACAGAGCCGGTGCCGCCACCAGAAACGGCAGAAACGCCGCCCGCTCGCGCTTATAAAGCCCCGGCGCCACAAAGCGGTAAACCTGATAGGCCAGGATAGGGAAGCTGAGGATAATCGCGCCAAATCCGGCCATCTTCATCTTGGTGAAGAAAAACTCCAGCGGGGCGGTAAAGATCAGCCCTAGCTTACTGGCACCTAGCGGCATGTCCTTGAGGCCCAGCAGCACGCCTACCAGATCAAACATCCCCGCCGGATGGCCACCTGATTCTTTTTCGGCCGCAAGCAGTCGCCCCGCCATTTCAAACGGATGCAGCAGGAACATATAGATCGGCGTGGCCAGCGCAAAACAGACGATAAAGGCCACCGCAAACGCCACGACCATCCAGATCAGGCGGGTGCGCAGTTCGACCAGATGCTCCATCAGCGGCGCGCGCGACGCTTCCATTTCGGATTCATCGGGATCGGTGTCCTGAACGACCAGTTGACTATCAGACTTACTCACTGATCACCTTTGGGGTCACTTTTTTAGCGCGGGACTTTTTGGGCTTAGGGACAACATCGGCCACAACAGCTTCGGTTTCCGCCACAGATTTACGGGCGCGCCGTGGCTTAGGCGCCGGATTTTCGGCAACCTCATTGGAGGTCAACGCGTCCAGATGCTCGGCGTCGGCGGCGTCCGGTGACGGCACTTCGCCACCGTAATCGTTGCTGGACAAAGCCCGCGACGGACTATGGATCGAATTGTCGATATCGGCCTGCACGGCCTTCATCTCACTGTCGATGTCATCAATAATCGGCGACAGAGATTTCCCCGACCGCAAGGCTTCGACCTCTTTGCGCAGATCATCTAACTCTGATTGGCGGGCCATGTCCTCAAAACTGGTGCGGAATTCATCCGCCATAGCGCGCATCTTACCGACAAACCGGCCAAGCTGACGCAACATTTTAGGAAGGTCTTTCGGCCCGACAACGATCAGGGCCACGACGGCAATGACTATGAGCTCGGAAGCCCCAATACCGGGCAACATTAATTCAGGCCCTCATCATACAGGCATAAAAACACACAATCAGGCCGCCCGCACCTTGAGCGGGGGCCTGACGGCAATACATAACCCAAGGCTTAGGCGGCCTTGTTTTCGTCTTTCTTTTCGGACGCGGCGACCGTGGTGTCCTTTGAGTCCGGCTCATCTTTCAGGCCGTCCTTGAACGCCTTGATGCCCTTGGCAGCGTCACCCATGATGCCCGACAGCTTACCCTTGCCGCCGAACAGGATCAGCGCCACAACCGCAACAATGGCAATGTGCCAGATGCTGAACGATCCCATGTTACATCTCCTTCACACGATCCGGAAAATTTTCGGATCAGACTTTACCCCATATAGTCAGTCTTTATCCTAACATCAAAGCGGAAATTGGGCCATGACCTTATGTTATGTCCGCGCATCCGGCTTCATGCGCACCCAACCCGTCACCGACAGGCGGTTTTTGGCCGCAAATGGAGCGACAAAAGACACAGCATGGGCTTGCGGAACCTTGAAAAGGTTGAGCGCGTTCCTCACAGGCGTATAGGCCTCACTGATATGGCCATCAGGCGCTATAAATTGCAATAAACCGCCCCAGTCGCTGCGCCAATCGTCACTAAGATTAAGGACATAGGCGAATAATCTGTGCTTTTCTTCATGAGCATCCGTATGTGTCGTCAGGAAATGCCCAGGACGATAGCGCGTAACCTGCGCGTCACAATAACGGCCACGCGCATCCCCGGTCACGTCAGCAATAAATTTTAGGAAGCTATCGCTATTTAAAAACGCATAAAGGGCCATAAGTTGAGGCAAGGTGGCACGCCCCGCCTCTATCTCATCGGACAGACGGTAGGCATCAAAACGGTACTGAAATCCTGTCGCGGCTTGCACATAGACAGCGTCATCAATTTTCTTAAGCGACTCATCATCAAGCTGGGCCAATTCATCTAAAGACAAATCCAGCCCTTTCGTACCGCTATTCAGAGAGAGCCGCCACGGTATCCCGGCCTCTATCTCCTCCACCAGTGACGTGAGCGCGTCAGGCCGCAAAATGTCCGGAATATGCAGGCGGTCATAAGCCTTGAAAAGTGTATGCAGGCTTTTGACGTCGATGTCTGATCTTAGCATCAGTCGCCACGATCCTCTTCAAACTCAAAAAAGTCCTGATGGAACTCCGGTTGTTCCAGTTCCTCGATCGTCAGAGGATCTTCGACCGCTTTTGTGCCAGACGGATCGGGCACGAAAAAGTCTGAGGGCACATTAAGATCCAGCAGACCCGCCGCCCGCATTTCCGACGCTCCGGGCAGATCGGCCAGGCTCGGTAGCGAAAACTGTTCAAGGAACGCCTCGGTTGTGCCATAGGTCACCGGCCGTCCGGGTGAACGTCTGCGCCCACGAAGCTTGATAAGATTAAGCTCATGCAGCACATCCAGCGTCCCGCGCGACAGGCCAACGCCGCGCACAGTCTCAATCTCCGCCCGCGTCACCGGCTGATGGTAGGCGATAATGGCCAGCGTTTCCAGCGCCGCTTTTGATAGTTTGCGCGGCTCCTCGCGCTCCTCAATCATCAGGTAGGACAGGTCGATCGCCGTGCGGAACTGCCACTTATCCGCGACGATATCGAGCACGACCCCGCGCCCGGCATAGTGCGCTTTGAGGGCGGCCAGAGCCTTACCCACCTCCGCCCCTTCGGGCAAACGACGCGCCAGATCGGCAGCGGATAATGGCCCCGCCGCCGCAAACAACAGCGCTTCGACGGCGCGCTCTGTTTCCTCATGTATCATGGGCGACCTCCTCCGAAGCTTGTCGTACACGCAGATAAAGCGGCTCAAAAACACCAAGCTGTTGCAGTGACAAGGCCCCCTCCTTGGTCAGTTCGAGCGAGGCCGCAAGCGTTGAGGCCAGATAGGAAGGCCGTTTCGGTCCGTGTTCTCCGACCGGCACAGGGGCTACGCTATCCAGCGTTGTCCACTGGGTCAGTTCCGGCAAAATATCACGCAGATGATCGCGCGCTTCCTCCAGTTGGTAGGCTTCGGTGCGTCGGGTCGGATCGTAATGCCGATCGATTTCCTTGCGGCGTTGCGTCACATAGGCCGTCATCAGATCAAAGATCGACGCCTCGATACGTGACGACGGCACAATCACCAGCGCCTGCGGATCACCGCGGGCAAAGACATCACGCTTCAACTGAGGGCGTCCCTGAATGGCCTCAACGGCCTTTCTGATGGCATTCAGTTTTTGCAGGCGAAACGCCAGCGCGGCCGCCAGTTCTTCGGGCGGCGGCTCATCGGTGGCTTTGCGCTCAGTCTTTGGCAGCAGCAACCGCGATTTGAGGTAGGCCAGCCAGGACGCCATCACCAGATAATCCGCCGCCAGCGAAAACCGAAGACGCCGCGCCTCCTGAATAAATTTCAGATATTGCTCAGCAAGCGTTGTGATCGAGATTTTAAGCAGATCGACCTTTTGTTGGCGCGCCAGTTCCAGCAGGACATGCAGCGGGCCTTCGTAACCCTCAAGATCGAGCACCAGTGCGTCATCGGCTTCGATATCTGGCGCATTGTCAGCCCGACCATTGTCGAAATCCAGACGATGCTGGAAAACCTCATTTTCCAGAGTCTGAGCCAGTATATCGTCTTTTGAAAGTTTGGGGGCCACCTTTGCCTACACGCCGCCCAGTTCGCGCATGGCCGCAAGCGACGTGTCCGCGAAGGCTTCGGTCGGATCGGTACGCCGTGGGGACGACTTATCGATACGCGACAAAGCTTGTTGAAGACGCAGACGCGCTTCATCAATATTGACAGGCTCAATCCGTTTATTCAGACGCGCCCACGCGGCCTCAAACCGCTTTTGCGCCGTCCCGCGTAACCGGGGGCTATGGGCGACCACGGCCTCCATCTCCTCCATCTTGCCATTACAATGCAGCATGACATCACAGCCAGCGGCGCGGGCAGCCTTGACGCGATCCGCCATTGACCCGCTCAGCGCATTCATCGACAGGTCATCGGTCAGAAGCAGGCCATCAAAACCGATTTTTTGGCGGATCAGACGAACCATTTTGCGTGATGTCGTCGCCGGAAGTTTGCGTTCATAGGCATCATAAACAATATGCGCCGTCATCCCCAGCGGCATATCGGCGTTCACCTCAAACGGCAGAAAGTCAACGGTTTCCAGCTCAAGTCGTGTCGCCGTCACCACCGGCAAAGCATGGTGACTGTCGGCCACGGCACGGCCATGCCCCGGCATGTGCTTAATCACCGGCAAGACCCCGCCCGCCAGCAACCCTTCGCAGGCGGCACGGCCCATGACGGCGACCGTCTCGGCGTCAAAACCATAGGCCCGATCGCCCACTATATCATGCCCGCCCGGCAAAGGCACATCCAGCACCGGCGCACAATCAACATTGATACCAAGCTCATAAAGATCAGCCGCCATAAGCCTTGCGCTCAGACGAACCAGTTCACGCTGTTCATAAATATCGTTACTGACGCGGGCGAATGTGCCTGCGGCCGGATAGAGCGGCCAATGCGGCGGTTTCAGCCGCTGAACCCGCCCGCCTTCCTGATCGATCAGCATCAGAACATTAGCGTGCCCTGCGCTGGCCTTCAGTTCGGCGACCAGCCGTTTCACCTGTTCCGGATTATCAATATTGCGACCGAAAAGGATGAAGCCCAGCGGACGCTCCCGCCGGAAAAACTCAGCTTCCCGATGCGTCAGTTCAAGGCCGGAACAGCCCAGTATGCAAGCTTTGACCACAGTACAGCCTTACTTTACAAAGCAGGACTTACCTGCCGATTTCAGCGCGTCGCAAAAGGCCTTAGCCTTGTCTTTGGTTGGAAACCCCGTGAACGACGTTCGATACAGCGTAGCGCCGTCACGTTCGACTTTTTCAACCGCTTTCGAAGTACCCGACACAAACATGCCGTAGCTGGAGGCCAGTGCCGCATATTGTTTATCGGCGATATCGCGTGAGGTGAAGGCGCCAATCTGAACCGCAGCCCCGGCGCCAGCCACCACAGGTTTTGGCGTCTCAATCCGCGCGACGGGGGCCACGACCTCAGCCGGAACGACCGGCGTAGCGGCAGGTGCTACCGGCGTATCCATCGTATTGCTGGGGATAGGCCCTGTGCGGATTTGCGCCGGCGGTGGTGCCTCAGATACCGTAGCTGACGCCTCGGCGCGCGCCATCGGCTCTTCGGTGCCCGGCGCAAACTTTGGCTCAGCATCGGGCGCTACCGGATCAAGCAAATCTTCATCCGTCAGCGGCCGGGCATCTTCGATGCGATTATCTTTGTAATTCGACAGGGACTCGCCAATCTCAGCCATGTCCTTGCGGCTGTTGAGGCCGGAATTATAGAACATGACCACCGCCAGCAGCAGAACGACCAGCACAATACCGCTGGCGATCAGGGTGATCGGAGTCTGCGGACGCCCGCCGCTCCCGCCCTGACGCGCTTCATAGCTCAAATTGTCTTCTGTGGGCGGCGTGTAAGTGCCGCGATCCTTATCAACCATAAACGTCAGATCCTGTGGTGCGTCCCATCCGGGGCCATATCAAGCCGATCAGCGCCATGCAATGATTCGGCTATGATCTGGCGTAGCTCCGGCCTTTCCCGTCAGCGCGGGAATCATCCTAAACTGAGACCTCATTTTGGCATCTCTATGGCGAAAATCCAGTGCTGATTCGCCGCACGGGCATGTTTTGTTCTGCTCTGTGGCCTAAAACAACCCTGTGCCATTCAAGCTAGCTTCATGTAAACGAGAACAGTTTGCGGTGCTCTTCGATCGCAAACGAATCCGTCATGCCCGCAATATAGTCGCAAATGACCCGTGCCCGACCAGCTTCCGTATCCTTTGAGCACACCAACTGATACCACTCATCCGGCAACACATCCTGCTCTTCCATATAGAGGTAGAACATCTGATTGAGGATGCGTTTGGCGTGTGAGCGCGTGCGGTTAAGGTGATGGTGCTTATACATACGCGCATACAAAAATGCCCTGAGCCGCGCCAGACCTTCCATGATGGTCCCGGAAAACGCCACCATCTGACGCGTGGCCTTGCGCACATCCTCAGCCGTTTCGATACGGTCCGCCTCTAACCGGCGCTGGGTTTCTTCGGTCACATCGCTGATCATGGCCCCAATCATGCGACGCACCCCTTCCAGACGCAGCATCCGGTCGTCGATATCCGGCCAGTCTTTTTCAGTCGACGCCAGTGCCGGGCCGATCAGGGGGATATCGCGCAGGTCATCAATAGTGAACAACCCGGCCTTAAGCCCATCGTCAACGTCGTGATTATTATAGGCGATATCATCGGCAATAGCGGCAATCTGGGCTTCAATCGATGCATAAGTATCCATGCGCAAGTCATAGATATCATTAAAATCCTTGACGGCTTTCCAGCTTGGGCGCGACAGCAAATGCACCGACGGGCCGTTATGCTTGATAATCCCCTCCAGGGTCTCCCAAGTCAGGTTAAGTCCCTCAAACGCCGGATAACGATGCTCCAGCTTGGTGACCACACGGAAAGTCTGAACATTGTGATCAAAACCGCCCCACGGCTCCATGCACTTATGCAGCTCATCTTCACCGGCATGGCCAAACGGCGGATGGCCAAGGTCATGGGCCAGAGCGACGGTTTCCGCCAGATCCTGCTCGACATTCAAAGACAAGGCCAGTGAGCGGGCAATCTGCGCCACCTCCAGCGAATGGGTCAGACGCGTGCGGAAGTAATCGCCTTCATTCGCCACAAAGACCTGAGTCTTACCTTTAAGGCGCCGAAAGGCCGTGCAGTGAATAATCCGGTCCCGGTCGCGCGCAAAGGGCGTGCGGGTGGAGCTTTCGTCCTCAGTATAAAGACGGCCAAGGCTTTTGGCGGAATTTTCAGCGTAGGGCGACAGGGGTGTGTATGGGGGCACGTCGGGCTTTATCCATATATTTCAAACAGGTTCACGGCCTATATTAGCCTAAACCTCAAACGAATGGCTAATTTCCGGAAGACTTTACCTAAAAAATTTAATCGACGGCTGAACTTTACGCCAAATCCGACTATATAGGGACTATGAGCACGTCCCATTCCATATCTTTGTCCGCCGCCGCCGCGCGCCATATCAACGCTTTATCCGCGCAGGCCGGTCACGAAATCCTGCTGAGGGTCGCCGTCGAAGGCGGCGGCTGCTCCGGCTTTCAGTACCAGCTCGATCTGGTTGACGCGGCCGAAGATGGCGACAGCGTCATCGGCTATAACGGGGCCCGCGCACTGGTAGATGATGTCTCGGCGCCCTTATTGAGTGGCTCAATCATTGACTATGTTGAGGAACTGGTCGGTTCCCAGTTCAAAATCCTCAACCCCAACGCCAAGTCGTCCTGTGGCTGCGGCGTGTCCTTTTCGATATAAAACAGATCATTTCATGAAAATTTCGACCTGGAACGTCAACTCCGTCAATGCCCGTCTTGAGGTCATTCTCAACTGGTTCCGTGAGGAACGTCCCGATGTGTGTTCGCTTCAGGAACTGAAGTGCATCGACGAAAAGTTCCCCTATGAGGCCTTTGAAGCGCTGGGCTACAACATCGCTGTACACGGGCAAAAGACCTATAACGGTGTTGCCATCTTGTCGAAATATCCGCTGTCCGACATCACCAAGGGCCTCAAAGGCGAAGATGAGGACGAGCAGGCTCGGTATCTGGAGGCCGTCGTTGACGCCCCTCACCCGTTTCGCGTCACCTCTATTTATCTGCCGAATGGCAACCCGCTCGGCACGGAGAAGTATAGCTACAAACTGCGCTGGATCGAGCGGTTGATGGCCCGCGCCACGCAATTGTTGGTACTTGAAGAACGCACGATTTTATCCGGCGATTACAACATCATACCGGAACCTGTTGATTGCTATAATCCGGCCGTATGGATGGATGATGCGCTGTTTCAACCCGACGTCAGAGCCGCGTTCCGCAAGTTTAAAAATCTGGGCTACACCGACGCCTTTGATGTCTTAACACCGGCTGATAATCGTTACACCTTCTGGGATTATCAGGCCGGTGCCTGGCAAAAAAACGAAGGCATCCGCATCGACCATCATCTTATGTCACCGCAGGCCGCAGATAAGCTGTCGGCGTTCACCATACACAAAGCCACGCGCGGATTTGCGACCGAAAACGCCAAAGCCTCCGACCATGTGCCGGTCAGCGTTGAGTTTAACCTCTGATTGAGCTTAAACTCAGGCTGAAAGGCTGATTCCTGACATGGATGAAACTCTGCGGGTACTGTTGTGGTTTTTGCTGGCCGGGATAGGTCTGCTTATCGCGTCATCCGTGGTTTTATGGTGGTTTGAGTCCAGCCGCAGATTGACCCGTGGCCTGTTGAGGGCTCTGGGTAAACCCGCCGATGCGATTGTCTATGATCTGGGCGGACAAAAAGCCGCGGGCCTTGATTTCAGCGCTGGCGATATGGCGGTACTGTGGGACAGCGGCAAGCAAGGTCTGGTGTTCACCTTTGATGAAATTGACGGCGCTGAACTGATCGTCGATGAAAAAATCGTCGCTCGCACTCAAAAAGGCGAAACCCGCCGGGTTATGGATGAGACCTACCCCAATGCCAGCCGGGTCATTTTGCGGCTAATGTTTGATGATGTTGAGACGCCGGAATTTGAAGTCGAATTGTTTGGGCAGATGTCCCCCAATCCAGTCCACCCCAAGACGGCGGCCGATGCGGTGCGTCTGGGGCGCAAATGGTTATCGCATGTCGATGCCGTCATCAAACGTCCCGCGACGGTGCGCGCTCGCCCCGCAGGCGAAGATCATGACGCAGACGACACGGCAGACGATTAAATATGACGCGGATTCAACAAAGTCTTTCACTGCCCCCTTACCGGCTGATATAATTCATGGTTAATATGCGCGGCAATTGAGTGGGGTGGACGGGTTGGAACGGTTTCTTCCGACATTGATAATTTTATCGGCAGCAGGCATCGCGATTCTGCTGATACTTTACCGCGTCTGGAATTCGCGCGTCGAGCAGCCTAAAAAACTCGAAGACGAACTTAACGAAGCCCTGGAAGGCACCCGCCCGGACGTTCAAGCGCTGGAGCCCGTCAGGCGCGCGGCCTGCGCCATCGCCTATAATCTCAACCGCGTCATTATTGTGCGCGAATTTGGTAAGATCCCCACCCGCATTTATCCGATACGCGAACTGATGGGCATTGAAATCTTCATAGATTCCAAAGTCGTGGCACGCGTCCTGCGTTCTGGCCCGCATAAGATGCTGGATGATATCGCGCCACAGGTGACCCGTGTGACCATGCGCCTGATTTTTGATGATCCGGCCCGTCCTGACTTTGAACTGGTGTTGTGGGACCCCAACGATAATCTGACCGCCCGCGCCGAAGGCCCGCGCGGGGCCATGGAAACGGCCCGTCGCTGGTTCTACCATGTTGAAGCCATTATACGCCGCCCCAAGGATGAGCTTGAAGCCAAGGCCGCAGCTACAGAACCGCCGCAGGCCCCCTCGCCGACACCGCCCGCACCACCGCCAGAGGCGCATAAGCCCTTCCCCGCACCGGGCGAGCCGTCAAAGCCTGAGCCACCAAAATCCGCGCCCAAAAAGGATGATATTGATGTGCTCAATGCGCCGATCATCCCCTATGTCGATATGCGTCCGTAAGCCACGCGTCTCTTAAACAGCGCACAGGGCTACCTCCCTTCACCAATACTCTGCGCAAAGCTTGTTTGATCGCAAACAGTCGTGATAGTCATCAGGACTATTATTGATGGAGACCGGTATGTGGACCCTCGCGCTGGCCTGCGCTTTTTTTCTGTGTATCCACCTGATGATCTCCGGAACGGTGCTTAAGCTGCAAATCATCAGCGCCATCGGTCCAACCGCCTATTACATCCTGTTTTCTTTGTTTTCTCTGGCCGGTCTGGCGTGGATGATGCACGCCTATGCCATAGCGATGGCTGATGCGTTAAATCTGCGCATCTGGCAGGCGCCGGTGCTGCTGAAGGCCCTGGCTCTGGTGACCAATTTCGTCGCCTTTCAACTGATCATCATAGGCTATATGAGCAAAAGCCCGACCAGCATGGGCGCTTTGAAACACCTCGGCGATAAACCGGTCTACGGTATTATCCGCGTCTCACGCCATCCGGTCTTATCCGGAATCGGTCTATGGGCGCTAACGCACATGGCATGCAATGGCAATCTGGCGTCATGGATCTTTTTTGGGTCGCTGCTTGCCCTGTGTGTTCTGGGTGCCAACAGCATCGACAACAAACGATTGACCCTAATGGGCGATACCTATCGCTCTATCAGAAAGCGCACCTCAATCATCCCGTTTGCAGCCATTCTGACCGGCCACACCCCGTTTGTGCCGGCCGAGATCGGAGTTGCGAAATTCCTGTTCGCGTCGTCTATCTATTTCGTGACTTTGGCGTTCCACGAGTTTTTGTTCGGGCTTTCGGCAGTTTAGCCCCGGCCTTAACCCAGTTCGCGCGAGCGTTTGAAAGCCGCCTCAACCGTCGCCTTGATCAGGTCATCAAGCCCGCCGTCTGCACACAACACCTTCAAACCAGCTTCGGTTGTCCCGCCAGGAGAGGCGACTTTCCTAATCAGATCATCAGGTTCTTCACCTGTTTCATCCAGCAAACGCGCCGCACTAATCAGGGTAGCGCGCGCCAGTGTACGGGCATCGGCAGATGTCAGGTTCACGCTTAATGCGGCCTTTTCCAGCGCACGCGCAAAGGCATAGACATAGGCAGGCCCCGAACCGGACACGGCCGTGGCCGAATCAATCAGGCCTTCGTCGCTTAGGATCGCCGTCGCGGCGATGGGTTCAAATACAAACCTCGCCGCCTCAAGCGCTGACGCCTCGGCGGCATATATGCTGGCCACGCCCTTGCCCGTGGCTACTCCGGTCGTCGGCATGACACGCGCCACCTTGATCGGTGCAAAGACTTGCGACAGGTCTGCGGTTTTCACCCCGGCCATGACCGAAATCAGTACGGCGTCAGGGTTCAGATTGCCCTCGAAAATCCTGGCCATCTCGCGCCAGCTTTGCGGCTTAACGGCAATTATAATGGTTTTGGCATGCGCCCAGACTTCGGGCGGCGGATTAAGTTTCGCACCATCGGCGGCATAGCTTTGCGCTTCGTCCTGCGGCTTGAGATCCAAGATCATCACGTCGGACGGCGATATGTGCCCTGACCGGCGAAACCCTTTGAGAATAGATGACCCCAGCGCGCCAGCGCCAACCAGAAGAATGGGGGTGAAAGACATATGCAAATCTCTTTTATGCTTCGCCGACGGTTTCAAACAGGCAGGCTTCAAGGGCCGCCAAGGGTGAACGCGCGCCTTTGAGGTAAAAATCAAACGCCGGGAAAAACCGGTCAACGGCGTCGGCCGCTGAATTGATCATGTGCGCGGTCTGCACGGCCGAAGGCTTATCCAGCGTCGTGAACGCCAAGGTATGACGAAACACGATATCGTTGACCGGCTCAGCATCATCCATGCCCGGCTCGCGGTAAATTTCAAAATGCCCGAACCAGACCCGCTGATTGACGAGCGACAACAACTCATAAAGCCCGGTGACATGCTCCGGCTTAAAGCCGATATCCAGACCACAACACAGTTGCAGGCACTCGCCTTCGGGGCGCCAGACAAACCACATGTCATAGCTTTTCCAGTCCCCGGACAGCATGAAGGTCAGTTCACCGTCTTTGGTGCGTTCAAAATTCAGCCCCTCATCGGTGAGGATGGTTTCCACCATCTCCAGCGGGTCAAGGCTGAAATCGCTGTCAAAAGCCAGAGGCTGATCCATGATATTGTCTTTATCTCTATAATGCCGTCGCAGTGCGCAAGTCCTGCCCAAATGGTTCAAAAAAGGCTTGGCAATTACGCGGCCGGGCCGCTGTCGTCTTTTTTAGCGGCTGGTTTTTTGGCGGCTTTAAGCGTTGCCAGTTCGGCGCGCAGTTCCGCGACCTGAGCTGCCAGCGCTTCGTATTCATCGCGGCGTACCAGATCCATATCGGCCACCCATTTGTCGGCCTGAGCCCGAAAGGCGGACTTGGCCTCTTCGCCCGCCGCCTGCGCCAAAGACATGGCATTGGTGGTCATTTTGGCAAATTCGTCCATGAAGGGATTTTTGGTTTGCATAGCCGTCTCCTCAAGGGGGGGGTACAACAGGGTAGAGCATTTCGCGAAAAAGTGGGCACCGGTTTTTCGCTCAAGAAATGCGTCAAAACATAAACTGAGCGCCATATAGTACACTTTCACAAACATTTTTCATGATTCTTCATTTAAGCGCGACGATTCGATGCGATCTTGCTAAACGGACTTTTGGATATGTCACGAAAGCGCGCCCCTACATGAGCCCTGTGCCTTTAGTTTTACCCGATTTCGATCCCGTACTTTTGCAGCTCGGTCCCGTCGCCATCAGATGGTATGCGCTGGCCTATGTCGGCGGGGTCCTGTTTGGCTGGATGTATGCTGCCAGACTGCTGAAAAAAGAGGTCTTATGGCCCCATGACCGCGCCCCGATTACGCGCGAGCAACTCGAAGACCTGATCCTGTGGTTGTTTGTCGGCATCATTCTGGGGGGACGGATCGGATACATATTGTTTTACGATCTGGGGCCGGTGCTGGCTAACCCCATTCAGGCGCTCAAGGTCTGGGAAGGTGGCATGTCCTTCCACGGCGGTATAACCGGCGTGGCGGTCGCGGGTATATTGTTTGCCCGCAAATATAAGGTCAGTCCCTATAGCCTTGGCGATCTGCTGGCCTGCGCTGCACCGATCGGGCTATTTTTGGGCCGGGTGGCTAATTTCATCAATGCCGAACTGTGGGGACGCACGACCGACGCGCCGTGGGGCATGGTGTTTTGTAATGATTTTATTCGCGCCATGTATCGTGAGTGTCCCGCCGGCCCATTGCCGCGCCACCCGTCGCAGCTTTATGAGGCGGTGCTGGAAGGGCTGGTGCTATTCGCCGTCGCCTTCGTGCTGGCCCATATCTATAAGCAACTGAAACGCCCCGGCCTGATCATGGGGGTATTCATTGCCGGTTACGGCATCTTCCGCACCATAGTTGAGATGTTCCGCGAACCTGATGAGCAGATGCTGCCGTTTTTCAAAAACGTCATCACCATGGGCCAGAGCCTGTCGCTGATCATGGTGCTTATTGGGGGCTGGCTGATCTGGCGCGCTTTGTCGGGTAAAACCCAAAATAGTTCAGAGGACAAAACGGTCTGATGTCGCTGAAAGACCGGCTGAAACGCGACATCGCTCAGGACGGGCCGATGACGATCGCTGACTATATGTGGCGCTGCCTGCTTGACCCAAAGGACGGTTATTACTCGACCCGGCCGGCTTTGGGTGCAGACGGCGACTTCATCACCGCGCCCATGATATCTCAGATATTCGGCGAACTGATCGGCCTGTGGTGCGTTCAGGTCTGGCAGGATTTAGGCGCGCCTGAGCGGTTTAATCTGGTCGAAATCGGCCCCGGCGATGGCACCCTGATCAGCGATATTCTGCGGGCGGGACGGGTGATTCCGGATTTTCTGACGGCCGCGCAGGTGGTGCTGGTTGAACCATCTCTGCCATTGCGCGCTTTGCAGTTGGCTAAGGTGCCGAACTCCGCATACCTGAATGATATCGCCGACATATCCGTTGATGTACCGCTCATTATTATCGCCAATGAGGTTCTGGACTGCCTGCCCGCCCGCCAGTTTATCAGGCGGGAGAGCAAATGGCATGAGCGGCGCGTAGGGCTTAATGACAGCGGCGAACTGATCTTTGGTCTCAGCGACGCCCCGTCCGACTTTATCCCGACGCCAAATGGCGAAGAGGGTCAGATCTATGAAATTTCTCCCGCCCAGAGGCTGATGGCGCAAATCCTGTCGGATAAGCTGAAAACGGCCACAGGTGCCGCGCTGCTGATCGACTATGGCCGCGATATGCCGGGTTCAGGTGATACCCTGCAGACACTTTATCGCCATCAGAAATTCACTCCGCTGGAGGCACCGGGCGCGCATGACCTGACCGTGTGGGCTGATTTCCCGTCAGTCGCCGCCACCGCGCGCGCGGCGGGTGTCGCCATTAGTGAAATCACGACTCAGTCCGCTTTCCTGCAACGACTGGGCATAGTGACGCGCCTTGAGGCCTTAAGCGCTAAAAACCCAGATCGAGCGGATGTGCTGTCGCGTCAGGTTGAACGTCTGATCGCGCCGGAGCATATGGGCGAACTGTTCAAGGTGCTGGGTTTAAGCTTTCCCAAAGACCTTACCCTGCCCGCGCTTGAATCCAGCAAACCAACAACCTAGACTGATCCCATGACCTCTGCACCGCTCCCGCCCCGCATTCTGCACCCCTTGCTTGACCTGCCCAGCATCCAGCACGGCTTTTTCACCCGTCTGGGCGGGATGTCACAGGCCCCCTATGATAGCCTGAACATCGGTCTGGGCTCAAAGGATAATCAGGACGCCGTGCGTGAAAACCGCAGTCGTGTCGCCGCCAGTTTCGACCGCGATGAAAAGGATCTCCTGACCTGCTATCAGGTGCATTCAGCCATCGCTCTGACCGTTGATGCGCCCCTTGCTCTTGATGCCCGCCCTGAAGCGGACGGGCTGGTTACCGGCAAGGCCGGACTGGCATTGGGAGCGTTGTCGGCGGATTGCGCACCGCTGTTGTTTGCCGACCCGATCAACCGGGTGGTCGCTTCGGCCCATGCCGGCTGGAAAGGCGCGCTCGGCGGCATTATCGAAGCGACGCTCACCGCCATGTTGGCGCAAGGGTCGGATTTGCGTCACATCCGCTGCGTGGTGGGACCATGTATTCAGCAGGCTTCGTATGAGGTTAGCGCCGATTATGAAGCCACCTTCGCGAAAACTGACCCTGACAGCCCGACCTTTTTTATTACGGGTCACAGCCCCGACAAACGCTTTTTCGATTTGCCGGGTTACTGCCTGATGCGGCTTAAGCGGGCGGGCGTGACCATGACGGCCTCGACAGGCCATGACACCTGCGCGCAGGCCGATATGTTCTTTTCCAACCGCCGCGCGTTTAAGACCGGCGAAAGCGACTATGGCCGACTGATTTCAGCCATCATGCTAAGGCCGGAATAGTCCGAAACGGCGCAACCCTGCCACGCTGTTCATAAATTTACATATTTACGACGAATCTCCTTGTTCCTGTGGCTTCTCCTGCTAAAAGCCGCATAAATTCTTGTGCTTTAAGCGCACATCCTTCGGTTTGCTCCAACCCCAGGCCCTGACATGAAACTCCTCTCCGCCAATTCCAACCGCAGCCTTGCCCAGAATATCGGCACCTATCTCGACATGCCGCTGACCAAGGCGCGCGTTCAGCGGTTTGCGGACAACGAAATCTTCGTCACGATCGACGAAAATGTCCGCGGCGAAGACGTGTTTGTCATTCAGTCGACCAGCTTTCCGGCCAATGACAACCTGATGGAGCTTCTGATCTGCATTGACGCTCTGACCCGCGCCTCGGCCAAGCGGATTACGGCAGTCATCCCCTATTTCGGCTATGCCCGTCAGGATCGTAAGGTCGGCGGACGCACCCCGATTTCGGCCAAGCTGGTCGCAAACCTGATCACCCGCGCCGGAGCCCACCGGGTGTTGACGATGGATCTGCACGCCGGTCAGATTCAGGGCTTTTTCGACATCCCGACCGACAACCTTGTGGCCATTCCGTTCATGGCCCGCGACATCAAGGATCAATACAGCAACGCTGCTGAGATCATGATTGTCTCGCCTGACGTCGGCGGTGTGGTGCGCGCCCGCGCTCTGGCCGACCGTCTGGGCGGTGATCTGGCGATTGTCGATAAGCGCCGCCCGCGCGCCGGTGAATCCGAAGTCATGAACATCATCGGTGAAGTCGAAGGCCGCGACTGTATCCTGTTCGACGATATCGTTGATTCCGGCGGCACGCTGGTCAACGCGGCTAAGGCTCTGGTCGAACAAGGCGCCAAGTCGGTCTCCGCCTATATAAGCCACGGCGTTCTGTCGGGCGAAGCGCTCAACCGCGTCGATAAATCCGTGCTTAAAGAACTGGTGATCACCGACTCCATCGAAGTCCCGGAAGTTATCCGCAATCACCCCAAAATCCGCATCGTCGGCGTGGCCCCACTGATCGGCGAGGCCATCCGCCGCATCGCCAACGAAGAATCCGTCTCGAAACTATTCGACTGATTTTCAACGGTTCGGATAGTTCCGAAATCACAATTCTCCCCCGCCTTGCACAGGGCCATAATTTCGGCGCTTTTTTTGCCTGATGTAATAAATCGGCAAGGAAATAGGCTATACAGTCGCGGAAAATTGCGCACAGTGAACGCCCAGACAGGCGACCCACAGTCATAGCGGCATGTGCGCGTACCCACCGCGCCTGAGAGTATTTAAGGGGAGTTGTTATGAAGACGGTTGTTTATAAAGGCGTATTGGTATCGATGTTCGCGCTGGCTTTGGCCAGTTGCGCCACGGAAGCCCCGCCACCACCTCCGCCCCCGCCGCCTGCGCCCGCAGGGCCTCCGGTTGCTTTGTCTCCGGTCGTGTCGGACGCCGCCTCCGTCTATTTAGAGTATGTGAAAACGGCGCGCGAAATGACCCCTGATTTCGCCACTGCCGAGGTTATCCAGACCAAGCTTCAGCAAGGTGCCGCCTATGAGCCCAAGCAACTGGCCCGCGGGGCGGTTGCCTATGCCGCCATCGTTGCCATGCAGGAGCCCAGCTTCCGATCTGAACTGCGTGCCTATGCCGCCAATCCTGAAAGCCGCGCGCAACTGATCAACAATATAATGTCGAACCCGGCGGCAGCGGCCAATATTCCGGGCGCCAATATCGCCGCCCGCCGCGTTATTCTGGCTCTGTCAAGCCACGGCGAAAGCGTTTATAAGGCCGGTGCCCGCGTCAAGCAGGCGGCCTACGACATCCAAAAACAACACTGGTCGCGTGAGTTCATCAAGACCCGCGACGTGCGCCTGTCACAAGCTAAGATCAATTCCACAACCGCCCATCCGGTTGCCGCCGATCAGTCAAATCAGCTTCTGGTCGCGGCCCTCACTGGACAAGGCATGGTGACCCAAGCCACGTCGGCGGCCTATTCGACCGATCAGGCCGCTACCATTGCCGCCACCTCGACCGGACAGCATGATCCGATCGTGGCACAAAAACTCACGACATCCGATCTGCAACCGGGCGTTACCCTGCCCGCCAACATGTTTGATGCGCCCTACACGGCCACCGTCAACCGCGGACTGGCGGTCGCAGCCCTTGCTATTCTGGGCGAAGGCGCCGGGGCTAATGAAGCCAGCATCTCCATGCTGCTCGATGAACGTGATGGTCCGACCTGCCTGAACATGGCTAAGCTCAACCTTTATCAGTGCCTGGCCGTTGCCAAGCCGCACTTTGAAGATGTCTTTTGCATCGGCCAGCATATTCTTATGGATACCGGTCAGTGCATCGGTCAGGTGTCGTCCAATGCGCTTGATCTGGCGCCAAAGCGCACCGTTGAGTTTAATGCTGATGGCACTGAAAAGCTGAAATACGTCAACGCCAAGCCCTATATAAAGCCAGCTCCGGCCAAGAAGGCTCCGGCTAAAAAGACAGCCACGAAAAAGAAGACGTCCTGATCGATTCTTATCCGTTGAATTCAATTCGGGCCTGAAGCGCATTTGATGTTTTTCAGGCCCTTTTGCTATATACGGGGCTTAAAAAGCCGTCATATGACGCCGAAAATTGCATTTTTTGCCCGGCTTGACGGTTGCGTATTCAGGACAATGCGTGTATCAACCGGCCTCTTTGGAATTTCGGGTATTCACCCACGCCGCAGGCTTACGCTGTGTCCGGCGCATTTTGTTTGAGGAAGTGGCTTATGGCCGAGATCGTTTTAGACGTTGAAGTTCGTGAGCGCACCGGCACCGGTGGCGCCCGTGCTGCCCGCAATGCCGGTAAGCTGCCTGGCGTTCTTTATGGTGGTGACAAGGCCCCTGTGCCGATCGCCGTCAGCCTGAATGAGTTCCGTAAGGCGCTTTATACCGGCAAGCTGGCAGGTCACCTTGTCACGCTTAAGCATGGCGAAGAGACCCAAAAAGTTATCGCCAAGGCGATCGACTTCCATCCGGTCACGGATGTTCCGGTACACTTCGACCTTTACCGCGTCGATGAGCACCAAAAGATCAAGATCAACGTCGTGGCTCACTTCATCAACCACGAACTGTCGCCCGGCCTGAAAAAGGGTGGCACGCTCAACGTAGTACGTCACGAAGTTGAACTGTGGGCCCCGGCTGACCACATTCCGGAAGATCTGGTTTTCGACCTGACCGGCCTTGAAATCGGCGACACTGTTCGCGTTTCGGCTGTGAAGCTGCCCGAAGGCGTTTCCCCGACCGTTGGCCGTGATTTCGTGATCGCGACGGTTGCCGCAACTGGCGGCATGGGTGCTGACGAAGCGACCACCGAAGCTTAAAGTCTACCGACTTTAGCATTGAAATTGATTGAGGCCTTGTTCTAGCTTAAGAACAAGGCCTTATTCTTTGGGAGATGTACGTGTTCCTGTTGGTCGGCCTCGGCAATCCGGGCGATAAATACGAAAAAAACCGCCACAATATTGGCTTCATGTTTATCGACGCCTTGGTTGATAACGGCGGGTTTGGGCCTGAGAAAAAGCGCTTTCAGTCGCTGTCAAGCGAAGGTCAGGTTGAGACGGCAGCAGGCCTCAAAAAAGTCCTGTGCCTTAAGCCGCAGACCTATATGAACCTGTCAGGCAATGCCGTCCTCGAAGCAGCCTCATTCTATAAGATCAAGCCGGAGCATATTATCGTGTTTCACGATGAACTGGATCTGGCACCCGGACGGTTCCGCATGAAGCTGGGCGGTGGCCACGCCGGTCACAATGGCCTGCGCTCGATCATGGGACATCTGGGGCCCAATTTCGTGCGGGCCCGGATGGGGATCGGCCATCCCGGCGACAAGTCTATGGTGCATAATTGGGTGCTATCCGATTTCGGCAAATCGGATATGGCGTGGGTTGATGATCTCAACCGCGCCTGCGTCAAGTCCCTGCCGCTATTACTCGGCGACGCCCACGGCAAGCCCGATAATGACCGCTACCAGAATGAAGTCATGCGACTGGCGCCCGCGCCTAAGTTCAGCCCGCGTCAGGTCGGCGCGGCCGGGGTGGAATAAACGACCATGAAGATTGTCCTGGCCACTCACGGAAGCTTGGGCGATCTACACCCGTTTATGGCGCTTGGGCTGGCGCTGAAAGCTCAGGGCGCAGAGGTCGTACTGGCCTCGCATCCCGACTACCGCCAAAAGGTCGAAGCCGCAGGGCTTAACTTTCATGATTATGGTGCCAGCCGCGAAACCTATACCCGCGACCTGCGCATGGCCCCCGAAGCCATCATCCACCGCTTGACCCGCGACCACGGCTTTATGATCAAGCGCCTGATCGCGCCCTATCTTGAGACCGCCGTGGCTGACCTGAGACCGCTGGTGGCCAGTGCCGATGTGGTGGTGGGGTCATCCTTTGCCTACGGCGCGCATATAGCAGCCCTGCTTGAACAAAAACCGTTCACAGTCATAGCCTTGCAGCCAACGGTTATGATGTCAGTTTATGACCCGCCCAAGGTCAAAAAAGCCCCGTTCATCTTCAACCCCACCCAAGACTGGCAGCGTCATTATAATTGCCTGATTGTTCGCGCCGGCGAAGCCTTCATGGCCTCCACACAATCCAGCATCCGGCGCATCTATAAAAAATTCAGCTTAAAGCCCCACATAAGTCTGGGCGGCATATTATCGGATCATCAGACCCTGGCGCTTTATGATCCTTTGTTTGGCCAGATCGAGCCTGACTTTCCACCCAACACCCAAATCTGCGGTTTTCCATTTTACGACAGCGAAGATGGCCATGAGCCGCAATTGTCACGTGAATTAACACGTTTTTTAAGCAACGGCCCTGCCCCGCTCGTCTTTGGTCTGGGCAGCGCGGTCGTGACAGGCGGCGGAGCGTTTTATCGTACCGCCATAGAGGTCACGCGTCACCTTAACGCCCGCGCCGTGCTGCTGGTCGGTGCCGACAGCCCGCTATTGAAGGAAGACCACGGCCCAGACATACTGGCCATACCTTACGCCCCGCACTCCCTGCTGTTCCCGCGGTGCCGAGCGATTATCCACCACGGCGGCATAGGCTCAACGGCCCAGGCTCTGCGTTCAGGGCGACCGCAGTTAGTGGTTCCGGTATTTGCCGACCAGTTCGATAACGCCCGCCGCGTGATACGTCTGGGTGCGGGCAAACACCTCAACTACGATCAATGGACCTTACCAAAGGCCATCACCGCCCTTACGCCCGTACTGGACGATCCGGACATAACGATCCACGCTCAGGAAGCCAGACTGTCCCTATCTCGGAATGACGGCGCAGCCACCGCAGCCGCCTATATCCTAAAGCCTAGCCGTTAAAATGCCGGTTGGCCTTGAACCAGACATTTCCGTCACGATCATAAAGGCTGTTGAACCGCCGCAGCAGACCCATGCCCATGACCGCTTCAGCCCCCACCATATCCTGGTCATCTGTCTGCACCGGGTCTGAAAAGGTCACCGGACAGGGATCAATCCGGTACGATCCGAGTTCAAAACCACTTACGCCTGTAAAGCGGGTCTTCACAAAATGCTGCGGGTCGCTATAGGCCAGACGATCCTCGGCCTTGGGGAAGGCGTCCCAAAGATTGCGCGCCCTCACCGTTTGCGGCGGCAGCCACAGACCATAGGCCGTGCCGGTCTGCATCAGGCATTGCGTATCCTTGCCCATCAGTTTTGCCGCCACAATCAATCGCCCGTCAGACGCTTTTGTCACGGTCAGACGCTCAAAACCGCCCGTATCCACATCGCCGCTCTTAAAGAAGACCAGACTGTTAGTGTCGAAATCCAGCAACGACGGGTAAAGCCTCAGAAAATCCAGCCCCAGCACGACACCACTCTTGGGGTTAGGGGCCACTTTAAAGCGCAGCGCCTCCAGTGACATGCCCTGAATGGAAAGCGCGGCCCCCTGATAATAGCCACCCATCGCCGATAACCCAAGCCGCACCGCCAATGCCTCACCGATTGAACTCTCGGCACCGGTATCCAATCTGGCGATTGTCGGCAGTCCGCCCTTACCCGTCAGACGAAACAATATCTGGCGGCTGCTAGTGTATTCAAAGCCCAGTACGGGTTTATCTGCGGATGTTTCAGGCCGGCCCTCAGAAGCCCCGGCCAAACGCGTCGGCGGGGCCATAGCCATCAGGTTCTGATTGCGTTTGATATAGACCGCCTTTTGCGGCGTAAACGCCACCGTGAAGGCTCTGAGGAACGGCGCGCCGACAAGGCCGTGAAAATGGTCTTTGGATTGAATGGTGTCCTTTTCCGCAGGATCGACCAAGGCTGCGGCCACTTCCGGCACCCAGACCCCACCAATCTGCACATCCTTGATACTGACCAGCCTACCTTTAAGCTTACGGCCATTGGCACCGGTCATCTCGGCTTCACGATAAACCGGATATTTGTCCCATAGTTTATGACGCCTGACGACATCGCCAAACACCATCATCGGGCCCGTCGCCCCCGTATCCAGCGCAAGATTCAGCGAAACGTCCGGCAGTTTGATCTGCACATAGACCTTTTCCACGCCCCCCTGATATTCGGACCTGTAGATGCCGTTCAGTTTGCCAAACCCCGTCAGGTCCATGGGCGCGCCGACATAGTAGCGAATTTCCCTAGCTTCGTAGTCAAGCTGGCAAGGTAACTGGGTCAGTATATTGGCCGACAGCAGCCCGTCATATTCGCGCTCTTTGAAGGCATCCGATCCGGCAAACCGCCAGTTTTCCACCCGCAACGTCCCCCCAAGGACAATCTCTCCCGCCGCATAGGCTTTGTGGATATCCGTTCCCTTGATGCTGCCAGTCGCCGCCTTGCCATCAACACGCAGGCCCAACTGCCACGCCAGATCCTCACGGATCATGCTGACCGATGCCCCCGTATCGAGCATGAACGTAAAGGGCCCCTGCTTATTGATCTTGAGTTGCACCAAAGGCAGCCCGCCTTTGGATAAGGTAATGGGCACCCGAACCACCTGCCCGTCAGCGGCATAAAGACCGCCCGCAAAGCCCACACCCGCGGTCGCCGTGGCGCTCGCCATAAACTGACGTTTCGTGATCATAATTCCCCCTGTCGATCATTTTCGATCCTTTACCATTGGCTACCACACCCTTTTTGCGGCGTCACATGGATTTTACAACTTCGCGTCCCACAGGCTGCGGGCACTTTAAATCTGGCCTTAGCCGTGGTTCCATGATAGCGGAACGGCCAATTTACAGTTTCCCATAGTCACGGATTCCCATGGCCCTCAAAGTCGCTATCGTCGGTTTACCTAATGTCGGCAAATCAACCCTGTTCAACGCCCTGACCCAGACCGCCTCGGCGCAGGCGGCCAACTATCCGTTCTGCACCATTGAGCCCAATACCGGCGACGTCGCCGTGCCTGAGCCACGTCTTGAAGTGCTGGCCAAGATCATGGGCTCCAAGGAAATCATTCCGGCGCGCATCAACTTTGTGGATATCGCCGGCCTCGTGCGCGGGGCGTCCAAGGGCGAAGGACTCGGCAACCAGTTCCTGGCCAATATTCGCGACTGTGACGCTATCGCTTTTGTGGCGCGCTGCTTTGTCGATACGGATATCACCCATGTCGAAGGGCGTATTGACCCGTTGAGCGATCTGGAAATTATTGAGACCGAGCTAATGCTGGCCGATCTTGAAAGCCTTGAGAAACGTCTGCCGAACCTTGAAAAGCGCGCCAAAACCGGCGGCGATAAGGATGCGGCCATCACAGTCGGCCTGATCAAGGCGGCGCTGGCCGAATTGAACGAAGTTCGCCCCGCTCGCATCGCCTATGAAAAAGGCAAGGTTTCCAAGGACGACCAAAAAGCCTGGGACATGTTGCAACTTTTGACGTCGAAGCCAGCACTTTATGTCTGCAATGTCGATGAAGGCTCCGCCGATAAGGGCAACGATCTGTCCGACCTCGTCGCCACCCGCGCCAAGGCCGATCATGCCAATAGCGTGGTGATCTCGGCCCAGATCGAGTCGGAAATCGCCCTCCTAGATGCCGAAGAGCGGGCGGAATTCCTCGAAACCCTGGGTCTCGAAGAACCGGGCCTGAACCGACTGATCCGCGAAGCCTATAAACTCCTTGGCCTGCAATCCTATTTCACCGTTGGCCCCAAGGAAGCCCGCGCCTGGACCATCCATGTCGGTGACACCGCACCACAAGCCGCCGGTGTCATCCACACCGACTTCGAGAAGGGCTTTATCCGCGCTGAAACCATGGCCTATGACGACTACGTCAAGTTCAATGGCGAAGCCGGCTGCAAGGAAAACGGCAAATTCCGTCAGGAAGGCAAGGAATATCTGGTCAAGGACGGCGATATCCTGAACTTCCGGTTCAATGTGTAACCCCTCACCCGAAAGTCCTTCGCTGCGCTCAGTGTACTTTCGAGTGATCAGCAGATAACCAGAAAATCGTGAGATTTGAGTCGAGTAGCAGGAGCCTAACGACGGAGGTATGTTAGATACCTCCTAGTGACGGCGACGCGCTAATCGACCAAAGACCGCGATTTTCATATCTCTTCGTGGAAGTATTCGACGAAGGCCCTCATCCGGGCATGGCGCAGTTCGGCCATATCCTTGCCAGCCCTGGTCTGAAAACCGTCTGATAGCTTAAATAGCTTGGCCGTGAAGTGATCCAGCGCAAAAGATGTGTCATCAAGGTCGCGGCCTTGGGCTTGCGGGTCGGCCGCGTCGTATAGCGATGATCCCATCCGTCCGGCGGTGTAAAAGCACCGGGCGATACCGACAAAGCCGATCGCATCAAGACGATCCGCGTCCTGTAGTATCCGCGCCTCAAGGGTTTGGGGCGGGATATTGGCGCTGTAGCTATGGGCATGGATGGCGTGATCGACGGCATCCAGATCAGCCTCTTCCCAGCCCAGTTGGCTCAGGATTTCGCGGGCCTTATCTGCCGCCAGACGCGACGCCCGCGCCCGTTCCGGTGAGTTCTTTTCAACCTGAACACAGTCATGCAGCAACACCGCCGCCGTCAGGACGCGCAGACACCCGCCCTCAAGTTCCTGAAGCGTGCGAGCGACCTTATAGACACGGACCAGATGAGCAACATCATGGGCGCCGTCGCTACTGACCACGACATGCGGCAAAAGATCCTGCGCCAGTTCTTCATATGGCGCGAACGCTTCGCTAAGTTGTACGAATGACATCGACCCCGGTCTCTTCGCTTTGGTTACGCGGCTACTCTGCGCAGAATCGTATACAGGATTGTGCGCTTAAGGGTCTATAAGCCACAACTGACAAGTCCGCTACACACTTTTCGGACGAAATTTGTTCGCTGGCGCAGCAGGTCTTGAGGCTCAATGCCCGTCAAAGCCCACCAGACTTACGACCTTAATCCCTGCGGCCTCCAGCCTGCGCGCACCGCCCAGATCAGGCAAATCGATCACAAAAGCCGCACCCACGATTTCCGCACCGCCCCGCTTAAGCAAATCGATTCCCGCCATAGCCGTCCCACCGGTGGCAATCAAATCGTCGATCAGCAGAACCCGTTCCCCCGATTCGATCGCGTCCGTGTGCATTTCGATGATGTCCATGCCATATTCTAGCTGATAAGCGCTGGAAATCCGGTCATGTGGCAGTTTGCCCTTTTTTCGCAGCGGCACCACCCCCGCCCCCAGAATATGCGCCACAGCTCCACCCAGTATAAACCCGCGCGCTTCGATACAGGCGACCTTATCGATATCCGTCCCTGCAAAGGCGCCGACCAATTCATCCACGGCCAGGGTAAACGCCTGAGCATCCCCTAACAGCGTGGTGATGTCCCGGAACATGATGCCGGGCTTGGGGAAATCAGGGATAGTGCGGATGGTCGAGGCCAGTTTCATATACATTATCTCAAAGCTTAGAGCCGTGCTTATACGCCTGTTTTTCGGCATTTTTACAACAAAAAAACCCGCCGAAATCCCGGCGGGTTTTTTGTTAAATGCGGATTATAATGCGTCGAAAATGACTGACATTCGAGTAACGCAGCGCAGCGTACTCAAGTACGTGAGCAGCGTAACGCAGAAAGGTGGTTATTTGCAGACCATTAGAAACCATATTTTAGTGTTTACCGCGCCAAACCATACGATAGGACGCATAGGTCAAACCGAAGAACAGCAGCAGATAGGCCAGAACAGCAACGCCGGTCTTCTTGCGAAGAACAGCCTTGGGTTCACCGGCCCACTCAAGGAAGGCCGCAACATCAGCCGCCTGATTGCTGAGGGTCGATTCACGACCATCATCAAAGGTGACCTGACCGGCTGATAATGGCGGCGCCATAGCCAGAACGCCACCGGCAGGCACATGCTTATGATCGCCGGACCATGCCGACGACAGATCGCCGGGGAAGTATGGGTTGTAATGCTGACCTTCGGCAATTTTAAGACCCGCAGGCGGGGCCTTATAGCCGGTCAGCAATGAGTAGACATAGGACGCACCACCGTGACGGGCCTTAGTAATGACCGACAGATCCGGCGGAACCGCCCCGCCGTTCGATGCCGCCGCAGCTTCCGGATTGGCAAACGGTGACGGGAACGCATCTGAGGTGGTGGCTTTGCGGGTGATTACATCGCCCGTTTCGGAATCAATGGTGGGCACTTCGAATTCCGAAGCGATCTGCTTTACGACCGGGTTTTCGTTCGGGTTCTTGTACTTCGGATCATAGAACGGACCGTCCTTTTCACCCAGATTACGGAACGAAATCAGCTTCATAGAATGGCAGGCCGCGCACACTTCGCGGTAGACCTTATAGCCCCGTTGAAGTTGGGCCTGATCATAGGTGCCCAGAACGCCGCTAGAACTAAAGCCTTCTTTGGGTTCGTGGGCATGCAAAGCACCGCCTGCCGCCAGAGCCGAACCCGCCCCAAGGGTAAGCGAAGCCGCCATCACGGTCGCCGCCGCCTTAATCCACGCTTTCCTGCCGAGAGTTTGTAGGGACTTCATCTGAGTTAGCCCTTTTTCTTGTTGTGTTCGGCCAAAACCGCTTCGGAAATCGACGCAGGCACCGGCAACGGCTCTTCCTTCAGGCCAATCCATGGCATGATGAGCAGGAAGAAAACGAAATAATAGATGGTGAACAGACGGGTCAGCCACAGATAGGAGTTAAGCTGACCGTCAAACAGGGTGAAGCTCGGCAGGCCCGGAATGACCTGAGCATCTGGCAACTGTGCGCCGCACCAGCCAAGGCCCAGGCAGACGATGACGAAGATCACGAAGAACCAGCGCATCACCGGACGGTAACGCATGGACTTGACCTTTGAGGTATCGAGCCATGGCAGGGCAAAGATCACCGCGATCGAACCGAACATCGCAATCACACCACCGAACTTATCCGGGATAGCGCGCAGGATGGCGTAGAAGGGCAGCAGATACCATTCAGGCACAATATGCGCCGGTGTGACCAGCGGGTTGGCCGGAATATAGTTGTCAGCATGGCCCAGAGCGTTCGGCATAAAGAACACAAAGACCGAGAACAGGAATAGGAAGACGATAATCGCCACGCCGTCCTTAACCGTCGCATAAGGTGTGAACGCAACGGTGTCTTCCTTAGACTTGATCTCAACACCTGCCGGATTGTTCTGACCGGCAACGTGCAGCGCCCAGATGTGCAGGATAACCACACCGGCAATCACGAACGGCAGCAGATAGTGCAGCGAGAAGAAGCGATTAAGGGTTGCCTGATCGACCGCAAAGCCACCTTGCAGCCAGGTCAGTATCGGCCCGCCGATCAGTGGTATTGAGCCGATCAGGTTGGTGATCACGACCGCGCCGTGGAAGGACATCTGCCCCCAGGGCAAGACATAGCCCATGAACGCCGTAGCGATCATCAGGAAGAAGATAATACAGCCCAAAATCCACAGGACTTCGCGCGGCGCCTTATAGGAGCCGTAGTACAGGCCGCGCAGCATGTGGATATAGACGGCAAAAAAGAACATCGACGCGCCATTGGCGTGGACATAACGGATCAGCCAGCCATAGTTCACGTCGCGCATGATGCGTTCGACACTGTTAAACGCGTAATCAACATGCGGCGTATAGTGCATCGCCAGAATAATGCCGGTGATGATCTGAATGGCCAGACAGACCGACAAAATACCGCCAAAGGTCCACCAGTAGTTCAGGTTCTTCGGGGTCGGATAGTCGACAAAACTGTCATAGGCCAGCCGCACGATTGGCAGACGCGAATCGAGCCACTTTTCAAAGCCGGTTTTAGGTACATAGGTAGACGGATGATCGCTCATGATGCCCTGCGCTCCCCTTAACCGATTTTGACGCGAGTATCGGTCAGGAAATCATATTCCGGAACGACCAGATTGAGCGGTGCCGGACCTTTGCGGATGCGGCCCGACGTATCGTAGTGAGAGCCATGGCAGGGGCAGAACCAGCCACCATAGTCACCGGCACCAAACGTCGGCACGCACCCCAGATGGGTACAGGAACCGACCAGGATCAGCCATTGTTCTTTGCCCGCCTTAACGCGGTCAGCATCGGTTTGCGGATCTTTCAAATCAGCCAGCGGCGTATCCTGAGCCGCCTTGATTTCCGCACCCGTGCGGCTGCGGATAAAAACCGGCTTACCGCGCCATTTGATCACGATCTGCTGACCTTCCTGAACCTTGGTCAGGTCGAACTCCGTCGACGCCATTGCCAGAGTGTCAGCCGCCGGATTCATTTGCGCCACAAGCGGTACGGCAATAGCCCCCACGGCACCCACGGCGGTCGCCCCCGCAGCAATGTAGATAAAGTCGCGGCGGGACGGATCGTCATTCACCGCAGCGGCCGTATTGTCAGGTTCGCTCACCTTGCCACCTCATAGTTTTCCTCTGCCACGTCCCTTTAGCGCTATGCGTTAAAGTGCCGCAGCCCGCTTCGTTCATAGCCGAAGCGCCCATAATTACAAACCTTCCATCCACCGATTCCGTTAAAAATTTAACTCAAATCAGCATTTATCGGTTCTTATAACCGTCTATAACCACAATTGCAGGATGGATTCAAACCCGTAGTCCGGAAAACCTATAAAATCATGCGTTTTGTATTGTACCAGCCCGACATCCCTCAAAACCTCGGCAGCGCCATACGTCTGGCGGCCTGCCTGGAGGTAAGCCTTGATATTATCGAGCCTTGCGGATTTCCGCTTAATGACAAGGCCATCAAACGGGCGGCCATGGACTACGGGGGGTGCGCTGATGTGTCGCGGCATGATTCGTGGGAAAAATTCAAAACCTGGCGCGAAAGCTTTGCGTCCAAATCAAGTGTGATCCTGTTTACAACCAAGTCTGCGGCCCCCTATTGCGACTTTTTGTTTCAGCCCTCCGACATATTATTATTCGGTCGTGAAAGTGCCGGGGTGCCGGATGATGTTCACGCCTATGCTGATGCCCGTCTGTTTATCCCGATCAGTGCTCAGGCCCGCTCGATCAATGTGATTAATTCGGCCTCAATGGCGCTGGGGGAAGCCCTGCGACAAACGAACACCTTTCCCGTAAGGCCCTGATCAGCCTATACAGCGCCCATATTTTTCGCCCCAAGCCTGACACAGAGCCTGACCATGACCCCCAATAATTTTATAACGGCCGCCCTCACCTCCCCCGATATCTTAGCCGAGCGTCAGAAAGCGGCCTCCGTCTGGTTTCGGTCTTTGCGTGACCAGATTTGCGCGGCATTTGAGGCGCTGGAGGATGAAGCGTCGCCATCGCTCTATCCGGATGAAGCGGGCCGGTTTGTGCGCACACCCTGGCAGCGGTCCGAAGGCGGCGGTGGTGAGATGTCGATGATGACGGGCCGTCTGTTTGAAAAGGTCGGCGTGCATATCTCCACCGTCCACGGCACGTTCAGTCCTGAGTTTGCCAAAACCATTCCCGGCGCCGAGGATGATCCGCGCTTTTTTGCGACCGGCATTAGCCTGATTTCGCACATGGCCAATCCGCGCGTGCCAGCGGTGCATATGAACACCCGCTATATCTGTACGACCACGGGCTGGTTTGGCGGCGGCGCTGACTTGACGCCGCTGCTGGCGGTGGATCGGTCTCAGACAGCACCCGATGCGGCCAAATTCCATCAGGCGTTTAAGGCCACCTGTGATCAGTATGGCACGGACTATTATGAGCGCTTCAAAAAATGGTGCGATGAGTATTTTTTTCTGCCTCACCGTAATGAGCCGCGCGGCATCGGCGGCATATTTTATGACCATTTTAATAGCGGTGATCATGAGGCTGATTTCGCTTTCACGCGGTCGGTCGGCGAGACGTTCCTAAATATCTATCCCGCCATCGTGCGCGGTCGCTTTAATGAGGCATGGACTGAGGCCGAGCGCGAGGAACAACTGGTACAGCGCGGGCGCTATGTCGAATTTAATCTGCTCTATGATCGCGGGACACTGTTCGGCCTGAAAACCGGCGGCAATGTCGAGTCGATCCTGTCGTCCATGCCGCCCGTGGTGAAATGGCCGTAATCGCAAATTGGTTCTATTCGGATGGCATGAGGAAAAAATCTACCTGTTTGCAGGTGATCTGAACGCGCCCCCAACTGCCTTCCAGATAGTACTGATCTTCGCAGACTAAAAAGGAATCAATTTCACCAAAATCCACTGATCCGTCAGGATCGACCGATCTTGCAGCCTCAAAGGTTTTACGGTTCCATTCAATCGTGGCAATGTTTGAAAAGCATAAACTTCCTGTACTGTAACAATAGCGTTCACCCGGTTTTGGTTTTTGATACTGCCAGTGGTTTTCGGTCAGAACAGCACTTAAATTAAAAACCAGCTTATCGTTGGCTTCTACAATCCCCAAAACATAACTGTCTTCAAGGTAGACGTCTTCAAGGGCTTTAATTGCCTCATGATAGGGAAGCCAATTCACGCGGCCAGAAACCGTGAAATCAGCTTTAAAACATCCTGACTATGGCCCTGTTCTTTAAGGCTGATCAGAGCGGTATCGACTAGCTCCTCAGTGATGCGCACGCCCCGGCGGGATTTCAGCAGATCACCGGCGAAATCAGCGCAAAACTCCGGATGGCACTGAAACGAAATCGCCTTGCGGTCGGTGTAGTACAGCGCCCCGTGCGGCGTGAACTCAGAGCCCGCCAGCACAATGGCATTGTCTGGTTTTTTGACCACCTGATCCTGATGGGTCACGGCGACCTTGATGGCCCGATGCGCGCTGTCGGTCAGGGTACTCCAGATATCGCCGTCATGGATGATATATTCATGAAGCCCGACGCCCCAGCCTTTGTGAGACTTTTCGACATGTCCGCCCCAGGCCTGCGCCATGACCTGATGGCCAAAACAGATACCGACCACCGGCACATCGGCCCGCAGCGCTTTCAGCCAGTCAATCAGGGCTGAAATCCACGGATCACTTTCATAAACGCCGGCCGGGGAGCCGGTGATGACCACGCCACGAAAGTCCTCAGTCAGATCCGGCAGTTCCCCGTCCAGAGTCTTAAATACCCGAAAAGCGCGCTCCGGCTCATGCAGCTTTTTGGCAAACATGTCGGCATAGGTGCCGTAGGTCGCATCAAGACCTGCGGGCGGCACACCGGTTTCCAGAATGGCAACGTAACTCATAGGCGACAACCCAAAACGGCAATCTTACTCGCCGCTTATTTTTGGCTGTTTGTGAAGTTCGTCAAGGGCGCGATCTATCACGCTTTGTGAGAAATCATGTGCGCACCAGTCCGCCTCAATCCGTTTCAGGGTTTGGCCAAGGTAAGGGCCTGCCTCAATCCCAGCGGCCATGAGATGCCGTGCCGTTAGCGGAAATTCCGGCACGGTCATATGTTCAAGCACCGCTATCGGCCCGGCAAGATCGGCCCCGGTCTGCGCATGGGTGAGATAGGCTTCATCCGTCACAGCCTCACGCCCGTAATCATAGAGTGCGCGCCGCAAGGGATAGCCACCGTCCACCGCGCGCCTGACCGTGCCGATGGCCTCGAATCTTTGCCGGGTGCGATTTGATACTCTTAATCTTGAAAGCACATCGGTGACGGCTGACACATGCCCGTTGAAATAGGCCTGCCCCTGAGCGCTTTGGGCCAGCAGGGCCATAAACCGCCGCTCACTATCGTCAGTCGCCTGAACCATGCGCGTCAATACGGCTGGTTGCGCCGGATCATACTCAAGGCCCGGCAGGATACGCGACATTATGCCCGCTTCCCACATCCGGTTAAAAACGTCCGGCGCACCGTCATAGACCAGCATCTTGGTCAATTCCTGAAGCAGCCGCTCACCCGACAGACCATCGATACCGTATCTCAGGCGAACGCAAGCCTCCAGAGACTCCGCATCAAGATTTTGCGCATAAGCGGCTGAAAACCTAAAAAATCTCAAAATTCGCAGATAATCTTCGCGGATGCGTTGCTCGGCCTCACCAATGAACCGCACCACACGCCCATTCGCATCCTCAAGGCCTTTGCCGGTCGGATCATAGACCTGCCCGCGAATATCGGCATAAAGCGCATTGAGGTAAAAATCGCGTCTTTGAGCGTCTTCGGTCCAGTCCGTCGTGAAACTGACCACCGCCCGCCGTCCATCGGTTTCCACATCGCGCCGCAAAGAGGTGATTTCGTAGGTCTCACCATCCACCACCGCCGTGATGGTGCCAAACGCCTTGCCGGTCGGGATATGGTGGATACCGGCGGCGTCAAGGGCGGATTCGGTGTCATCGGGCGTCAGTTGGGTCGACAGGTCAAAATCGCTGACCGGCAAACCCATGATCAGATTGCGCACTGATCCACCGACAAAGCGTACACTGCCCGCCCCGCCCTTGGCCTCCAGCGCGGTAAAGACATTAAGGGTCGCTCCGGTACGCATGGAGACGGGCAGATCAAGCTTCATCAATATTGATTCCGGCACATATTCGGATGAGTCTAAATCACGCTGGGTTTAAGATCAAATGACTGCGATCCGATAATGACCCGATCCACCTGCACATCCGCCATGTCAACCAGTCTGTACCAGGCTGACCGCGTTACCCGCGCCCATAAATTATGGCGTATTCTTATCCGTGGCCGCAAATCGTCACCATCAAAAGCCAGCGGATGCTCAGCCCCTAACGTCACGCGCTCATTCTGGTCTGTGCTGAAAACCAGTGCTGCCCCTTCACGATCAAAATCAACCGCCAAAAACGGCAGATCCTCAACGGTGATTTTCAGTTTTTCGACCGGCGTGATCAGGTAGTAGCTATCGTCATCATGACGCAACAGCTTGGCAAACAAGGATATCAATGATTGACGCTCAATGCGCGCGCCTTCATGCCACCACGAACCGTCTGCGCGAATAACAATGTCTATCTCGCCGCACAGCTTTGGGCTCCAGAGCTCTACTGGATAGCCCTCAATCAGGGTGAACCGGCTTTCCAGATCAGCGCCGGACACTGACCTTACCCGTAAGCGGCGCCGCACCCTGGGCATAGGCGATCAAGATACGCTTGGGATCGGCTGGCCCTGGCAGAGAAAGCTGCGCCCGCTCAAACCCGAACCGCTTGAAGTAGTCAAAATCCCCGACCAGAACCACTGCGCTCAAGCCTTTCGCAAACGCCTTGTTAAGCGCCGCTTCGACCAATTGCGAGCCAATACCGCCGCCCTGTGCGACCGGATCGACCGTAATCGGCCCCAGAAAGGCCACTTCGGTACTCGTTTCAGTATCATCAGATTTTACGACGACCGGCCATAACCTGACGGAGCCCATAAGGGTTTCCCCCCTCATGGCGACCAGACTAAGATCGGGGTACGGGTGATTACCCTCACGCAGACGCTCAGCCGTCTTGACATAGCGGCCAGGGCCAAAAACCTTATAGATAAGGTTAGTTATAGCCGGATCCTGATGTGCCGCCTCCGGTGCTACCACCAGTGCGTTCATCGTGTCACTGTAAAGATATGCGTCCAAGGGCAAATCCGTAACCTCAACCTGATCCGGCCAAAAGAACTAAAGCCACCGGGAGCGCGCGCTTTATAACGCGGGGGTATCCGCGTCAAATCAATTAGACCGTCAAACTGTGACAACTCTATGGTTGGCCATCGGGATCAGGCGGTTTTTTTCATAAAGGCGGCAAAGGCTTGCGCCGCTTCGGGAGATGCCAGTTGCTCCCGGAAGATGCGCCCCTCCTCCACAATAACCGCCCACAAATCGTCAGGGTCGCGCATCAGGGATTTGGTGTGACGAAGCGCCAACGGCGACAATTGGGCCAGTTTTCGCGCCGCTGTCATGGCCGCGCCTAAAACATCATCGTCAACAACCGCCGTCGCCAGATTAAGCCGCAGCGCTTCGGATGCCGTAACCGCCTCACCCAAAGTCATCCAGGCAAAGGCCCGCTGATGTCCGACCAGTTTCGGCAACAGGCGGCTGGAACCGGCTTCCGGCACCAGCCCAAGCTGCACAAATGGCAGGGATAACCGCGTATCTGCTGATAAATAGACCAGATCGCAATGCAGCAGCATGGTGGTGCCGACGCCTACGGCCTGCCCCTGAACTGCGGCCACAAGAGGTTTAGGGAAATAGTTGATAGACTTAAGGAATTGAAAAACGGGCAAGTCCTCAACGCCGCCATTCAGGAAGCCCGACTGCATAAAATCAAGGATATCATTGCCTGCGCAAAAATCGCGGCCCTCGGCACTTAGGACAACAGCCTTCACCTCAATATCCGCCGCTGCGACTTTGATATGCTCACTCAGAGCCCGGTACATATCCGACGTCAGAGCATTCTTTTTGGGTGCGCGATTGAGGCGCACATGGACGATGCCATCTGTATATTCACTCAGAACCCACTCACTCATGACGTTTCCTAAAGCCTGCGGCTTATGCCGATATAGAATTTTTATTTTCAGCGGTCTTTAAACATTACGCAGCGCCTTTAAGGTCTTGCCTTGCTTAGGCCATATCCTGTAGGCAGTCTGCGTATAAATATGACAACACCACCCCTTATAAGCCGGGTCAAGGCCGTTGCGCTGAGGTATTCCAAAACACTCTCTCGGGAAACTACGATGAACATTTTCTCAATAGCCCGCAAACTTCCGGCAATGGTTGCGGCAGCAACGCTCGTCATGGGCGCGGGTCAGGCTCTGGCCGCTGACGTGAAGGTGACGGACAAAACCCGCGCCAAGGGCATGGCCGATGCGCCTGCGTTGCTGACCGCATCCGGCGTTCCGTGCCAGCTTAGCGACGCCCACTTTATCGGCGAAAGCACAGCCACGGCAACGGATGGTAAAAAATCCAAGATCGTCGTGTATGAAGTCGCCTGTCAGGCGGGGCCTGGCTATATTCTGGCCAAAAATGCCGACGGCACCATCGCCACAACCTTCAACTGCACGCAAGCCTGGTCTCAAAACGCAATCGACCCCAAAGCTACCAAGTGTTTGTTGCCTGCCAATGTGAACCACTATGCCTGGCTTCAGGAACCGGTTCAAAAGCTGAGCACGGCCTGTACCGTCAACAATGCCCGCTGGCTGGGCAGCAGCGATGAAGCCAAGATTGACCGCTATGAAGTGGGCTGTGCGGCTGGTGCCGGCGGCATCATGGATCTGGCGCGCGCCGGATCGACCAACACGAGTACCTTTGATAATTGTCTGGTCATGGAACTGAAAAAAGTCACCTGCCAGTTCACGACCCGCGAGCAGGCGATTGCCGCAATCAAGCCTCTGGCGCAAAAGGCCTCCGCCTCATGTCAGGTCAATAACTCCCGCCTGATCGGTCGCGTCACTGCCGATAACGAAGACTATTACGAATTTGGCTGTGCCAATGAGGCCGGCTTCCTCGTACGGGCTAAAACCAATGGCGACTATCTGGCTAGGATAAGCTGCGCCAATGCGGGCACTCTGGGCCCCTGCCAATACACAGACTCAGCGTCTTTGGTTGCCGGACAGAACGCCACCTATACCGCCACCCTGAAACAAGCCGGGATCAATTGTACGGTCGAAGCCTATAATGTCGTCGGCACCCAAACTCAGACCAACCGTGATTTCGTCGAGTTCAAATGCCCTGAGCAGGCTTTTGGGGTAATGGGCTTCTTCCCTAACGAAGGCTCAACCGCTAAGGCCGATGTGTTCGACTGCTATACCGGCATTGCCCGTAAGCGTGAGTGTACCCTGACTCCGGCTACGGTTCTGCTGGCCAATCTCGATGCCCTTGCCAAGGCCGACAAGAAGGATTGTGACGTGCAGGAAGCCCGCTATGCCGGCCTCACTGACACTGACGGCGTCCTGGTCGAACTGGCGTGCTCTAACAAGCGCGGCTATATCGCCGCCCTTGCCAAGTCACGCAAGACCTTTGAGGACATCATCGCCTGTAATATCGCCAAGAACCGTGCCGGTTATGAGACCTGCAAGATCCCCGGCAACGGCACCTATGTTTCGGATGTTAAGCCGTAAGCTGAACCTCTGAATCAAAATAAAAACCCCGCAGGACAACATCCTGCGGGGTTTTTATTATAGCCCACTCCCATAAATCGTGAGATTTGAGGTAAGTGCTAGGCGTCGAGCGCCGCGGGTACACTTAGTACCCGCAAGCGAAGACAACGCCGCAATTACCCAAAGACCACGATTTATAAGGTTTCCATGAAACGGCAGGATTCCCCCCTCGACGGCAGAACGATCTCATCATCGCGCATGACGACCTTGCCGCGTATGATGGTCGCCTTGGGCCAGCCGTGCGCCTCAAAGCCATCAAACGGCGTCCAGCCGCAGCGTGAGCGCATGTTTTCGTGTTTCAACACACGCTTATGGTTCATATCGACCAGCGTGATATCGGCATCATAACCTTCGGCCATGCGGCCCTTTCCGGCCACACCAAACACGCGCTGAGCACCGGCCGAGGTCAGATCCACCAGCCGCTCCAGCGAGAGCTTACCGCTATTGACATGGGTCAGCATGACCGGCAGCAGGGTCTGCACGCCGGGCATACCCGATGGCGAGGCCGGATAGGGCTTTGATTTTTCTTCCAGCGTGTGCGGCGCATGGTCGGACCCAAGCACATCGGCCACGCCCTGAAGGATGCCGCGCCACAGGCCATCGACATGATACTGATTACGGATCGGCGGGTTCATCTGCGCCAGTCCTTTGAGACGCTCATAGGCTTCGGGAGCGACCAAAGTCAGGTGCTGAGGTGTAATTTCGACGGTGGCGATGTCCTTATTCTTAGACAGGAAGTCAATTTCTTCAGCGGTCGTGACATGCAAAACGTGGATGCGCTTCCCGGCCTCACGCGCCAGTCGCACCAGACGGTGGGTCGACTGAATGGCCGATTCGGCATCGCGGACATAATCATGGCTTGTCCAGTCGCCTTCGCGGGCCAGCGGGCGGCGCTCAGCCAGACGGTATTCATCTTCCGAATGGAAGGTGGCGCGGCGATTGACGGCCTTTAGCACCGCCGCCACACCGGCATCATCGGCAATCAGCAGGGAACCGGTCGAGGCGCCCATGAACACCTTGACCCCGCAGCAGCCCTTAAGGCGCTCCAACTCGGCCAGATGGTTGATGTTCTCATGGGTGCCGCCGACATAAAAGGCATGGTCGCAGTGCATGCGGTGGTGGGCGCGTTTCAACTTATCCTCAAAAGTCGCGACATCAATGGTATTGGGGTTGGTGTTGGGCATTTCAAACACCGCCACAACCCCGCCCATGACGGCAGCCTGAGAGCCGGTCTCTAAGTCTTCTTTCCACTCAAGGCCCGGCTCACGAAAATGCACCTGAGTGTCGATCACCCCCGGCATGGCCAGAAGACCCGAGGCATCAAACACCTCACCGGCCTCGGTGGCATCAAAATGACCAAAGCCTGCGAATTTGCCATCCTTAATGGCGATGTCGCCCATGCCGCGGCCCGCGTGATTGATGATATCGGCGTTTTTGATAATCATGTCATATGTGGGCATGACAGGCTCCGTTCAGTTTGGATTTATGGCGGCCTATTACACCTTTTGAGAGGGACTAGGCCAGACATTTTACCGTGTTTACGCAGCAGTTTACCTTGCAGCCACACTTGAATGCGCCCAAATAAGGTTGAGATGTTCAGGAACCCGCCATGACCCAGATTGCCGCCCTGCCCCACCGCGCCCTGATCGGCTTTACCGGCCCGGACTGGGCCAAATTCCTGCAAGGGCAATCGACTATCAATCTGGATAAGATCATGGCGGATGTCGAGGCAGGCCGGTTGAACCGGCTCTATTACGCGGCCTTCTTGACGCCGCAAGGCAAGATGATCACCGATGCTTTCATCTATACGGTGTCCGCCGAAGAAGCCTGGCTAGATATTCCGAGAGACCTGCGCGATGAAATGTTCAAGCGCCTGAACCTCTATAAGCTGCGAGCCAAAATCACCTTATCCAAGCTGGATAACCCTGTGTTTGCGGCCTTTGGCGGGCCCCTGGCTGCCGGGTTCAGTGAAGACCCGCGCGCCGCCATTATCGGTCAAGGCGGGCAGCTAGGTCTGTCTTACGCCCCGCAAATCGCCACGGCAGAACTCAGCGCATGGATAGACTATCGCCTGACACACGGTCTGAGCGATCCGGTGTTCGATTATCCGCGTGAGTACCTCTACCCTATCGACGCCAACCTTGATCTGCTCGAAGCCATCGACTTCAAAAAAGGCTGTTTTGTCGGTCAGGAAACCACGTCGCGCATGAAACGGCGCGGCCAGATCAAGAACCGTATTCTGCCACTTAAGGTCACCGTCGACGCGCCGTTTGAAACTGAGGTGCTGAACGGTGAACGCCGGGCCGGTGAGGTTTTGGCTGCACAGGCACCCCGCGCCTTGGGCCTGATGCGGCTGGATCGCATCGACGGCGCTCTGACCGTCAGCGGACAGAGCGCCATGCTTGACATACCCGACTGGTTGCAGCCCCATATAGCGATCGCCAATCCCGCCGGATAAACCTAATGAGATGTCCTTGGGCCGAAGCCCATCCCGAGTATGGCCCCTATCATGACCATGAATGGGGCACGCCGGTTTATGATTCGCGTGCGCTCTACGAAAAGCTAGTGCTGGATGGTTTTCAGGCGGGACTGTCGTGGATCACGGTTTTGCGTAAGCGCGCTGCCCTGCGTGAGGCGTTTCAGGGCTTCGATCCGGAAATTGTGGCCCGCTTTGATGAAGCCGATGTTGAGCGGTTGATGAATGACGCCCGTATCATCCGGTTGCGTACCAAGATCAACTCCGCCATCCATAATGCGCGGGTCACCCTGAAGTTGCGCGATCAGGGTATTGAGTTGTCAGACCTGATCTGGGCCCTTCAGGATTACAAACCGCAGGTCAATCATTATACCGAAAACACCCAAATTCCGGCGCAAACCGACGCCTCAGTTGCCCTATCGAAGCTTTTGAAATCCAAAGGCTATAAGTTCTGCGGCCCGACCATCGTCTATGCCTTCATGCAGGCGGTGGGCCTGGTCAATGATCACCTGATATCCTGTGATCGCCACCAGACCCTTAAGCCAGTTTAGTGAGCGCTTTCACTAGTTGTGTCATTGGCACCGTAAGACCAGTGCTTGATGAAGAACGACAGCACAAACAGGCCGGCGCCCAAACCGACGCCCCACAGGCCAATCGTCCAGAATACATCCAGAGATGACTTAAGCGCCGCTTCCTGATCCAACACCTGCCCGCCCACGGTTTCGGTTGACGTCAGACCTGCGATGATTCCCGCCAGATACTGAGCCGCCGATGAAGCCAGAAACCAGATCGCCATCATGGTCGAGACGATAACCGGCGGCGACAGCTTGGTGATCTGCGACAAGCCGACCGGCGACAGGGCCAGTTCACCCCAGGTATGCAGCAGGTAGGTCAGGGCCAGGAACATCAGTGGCACCTGGAATGCGCCGTCGGCGAAATTCGCCCCCCACACCAGCAGCATGAACCCTAAGCCCACATTGACCAGACCGAATGAGAATTTTTTGACCGGATCAGGGTCTGCCCCGCGACGACCAAGAAACGTGAAAACAGCCGCAAAGACCGGCGCAAATATCAGGATAAAACCAGAGTTGAACGATTGTACCTGTGAGGCCGTCAGCGTCATATCGACAAAGATATAGCCCGCCGGGACTGTGAGGGCCGCCAGTTGCGCGGGCGTAGCCAGAACAACGCTTTGCCCCAAAAGGTTAAAAATTACCGGCGCATCAATCAAATTAAGGTTGGTATTACGGCCCGCAAACAGGTTAAGCGATGACCCCGCCTGCTCAAACAATGTAAAGAATATCACGGACGCAAAGATCAATACAAACGCCAGACCCAGCCGGAAATTCTCTTCTCTGGAGAATTTAGTGACCATCATCATAATGACATAACCAATGATAGCGACCGATGACGCCAGCAGCACCCATCCGACCAGCGTATTGCGCTGAACCATGAAATAGATAACCGGCAAGGCCAGGATGGAAATCCCATAAATCAACCATTCCTGACTGATCGGGCCTGCAACCGGCTTTTTAAGCTGCTCTGGCACCGGTGGCTCTCCATTACCCTGCAGCCACGGTTTGCCGAGCACGAACACAACCAGACCCGCCAGCATCCCAAGGCCGGCCAAACCGAAGCCATAGCCCCAGCCATAGGTTTCGCCCAGCAAGCCACACAGAATGGCCGCCCAGAACCCACCCAGATTGATACCATAATAATAGAGCGTAAAGCCCGAATCGCGGCGCGGGTCCCGGTCGGGATAAAGTTGGCCGACGATCGAGGATATATTGGGCTTAAGGTAGCCGACCCCCATGATGATCAGCGAAATCGACAGGAAGAACGCATGTTCCGCCCACGGCGTGATTTTCTTGACACCGGTCTCAAACGATCCTGACTCAAGTACCGCAGGCAAAGGCGAACCGGCTGGCAGACCCACAATCTCAAGCCCGCCGGACTTGGTCGGCGCCACCACATAAGCGTCATCACCCACCTTCAGCAGCGGGTTGGACATATGGTTGCCTTCACGCACGAATTCATAGGTTGCACCCTGATGGGTCAGGGTTTGCACGTTCGGCGAACCTTCCAGCGCCATGCCGCCATGCCCAAGCACTAGTAGAATAGCCCCGAACACAATCGCCTTACGGGTCCCCAAATACTTATCGGCCATCAACCCACCGATCAGCGGCAAGAGATATACAAGGGTCGTGTATGAGGCGTATTGCTGGCTGGCCTTTTCGTCACTGAAGAGGAAATGCTTGGTCAGATAAAAGATCAGCAACGCGCGCATACCGTAGTAGGAAAAACGCTCCCACATTTCGGCGAAAAACAGCACAAACAAACCCTTCGGGTGGTTGCGCATCTGCATGACGACGGGAATCGCCGTCAAAATCGTAATAATAACGCCGGCGGCGATAACGATATTTATCATTCTGCTTAGGTCTCTTTGTGAGGCTGACGCAACATTTTATACGGTATACGAAACATGTCGTATATACGTCACGAAAAGAACAGCAAAATAAAATTTTGGCAAGTCAGATTGTTTCAAACGGGACAATCCGAGGAATTTAATAAGCATATTCCCCGTAGAGGTGGCTTACATCCCCGTCCCAGCGACCGTGGTATGCTTCCAGAAGACGCTCCGCAGGCGTGATACCGCTTTCGGCGATCTCGAACAGTTCGCTCAGGTAGCCGGTTTCATCAACCATGCCGCCCGACAGGCGATTCCGGCGTTTTAAACCTTCACGGGCGATGTTCAGGGTCTCCAGGGCGATTTCCTGAACCGAACGCCCGGCAATCGTGCCTTTCAGGCCGGTTTTGGCGGCCATACCGCGCAGGGTGTCGTGATCCTCAAGGCTCCAGCCCTTGACCATATCCCACGCCGCTTCGAGCGAGGTCTGATCGTACAAAATTCCGGCCCAAAGGGCAGGCAGTGCGCAAATCCGGCTCCACGGTCCGCCGTCAGCGCCGCGCATTTCAAGATATTTTTTCAGGCGCACTTCCGGGAACATCGTCGTCAAATGATCAGCCCAGTCGTCGATATTTGGCAATTCACCGGGCAAGGCGGGCAGTTCGCCCTTCAGGAACGACCGGAAACTCTGGCCCGACGCATCAATGTAGCCGCCATTGGGCGCACCATAGCGTTTGACGAAATACATAGGCACATCAAGGGCATATTGCGCATATCTCTCAAACCCAAAGCCGTCCTCAAAGACAAACCCTAACATGCCCGTGCGATCGGCATCGGTGTCGGTCCAGACATTGGCGCGGGCCGACAGGAAGCCATTGGGTTTGCCCTCAGTGAACGGCGAACAGGCGAACAGGGCCGTCGCAATCGGCTGCAACGCCAGTGACACCCGGAATTTCAAAATCATGTCCGCTTCGGACGAATAATCAAGATTGGCCTGAATGGTCGAGGTGCGCAGCATCATGTCCAGCCCCAGACCGCCAACCTTGGGCATATAGCTGCGCATGATATTGTAGCGGCCCTTGGGCATAACCGGCGTTTCTGCCCGCGTCCACAGGGGTGAAAAACCTACGCCTAAGAATCCCAAGCCGATTTCGGAGGCCACAGCCTTGACCTCTTCAAGGTGCTGGCCCGTTTCACTGCAAATATCGTGAACGGTCTCTAGCGGCGCACCTGACAATTCAAACTGCCCGCCGGGCTCCAGAGACACCGAAGCGCCGTCCCGCAGCAGGGCAATGACATGGCCGTCTTCAAATACCGGTGTCCAGCCAAACCGTTGCAGGCCCTCCAGCATGGCCTTGATGCCGTTTGGCCCCTCATAGGTGGGACGACGCAGCGTTTTCAGATCAAAGACGAACTTTTCATGCTCAGCGCCAATGCGCCAGTCTTCGCGCGGTTTACAGCCGCTTTCGAAATAGGCGATCAGTTCGTCATGGCTCTCTATAGGCTTTGAAATTTCCTTTAAGGCCATGAAACACCTGTGTTCTTCTGTAAGTCTTTGAAACTGTAACCGGAAAGGTTCCGGCTCTATATGTGCGGGTCTTTGGATGAATACAAGCGCGCACGCGCATATTCTTTTGAGGTTACGTGCATGAACTGCGGACAAGGATCAATAAAGCGAGAAAATCTAAAGTGCACCTTACCGCCAGTCGCCACAGGCGGCCTGATAGAGTGTAAGCGCACTTATAGCCGCCGTATCTGCCCGCAATATCCGCGGCCCCAGATTGACCGCGACGGCGTGCGGCAAGGCTTTTAGTGTGTCACGTTCAACCTCATCGAAACCACCTTCGGGCCCGATGAGTATGGCGGACGGCCCTGTAATGTCTTTCAAGGCGGTAAGCATCGGCGGGATCGCATTACCGGCATGGGTAGAGTCTTCATCGCCATAAATCAGCGGGATATCAGCCTCATCCATCAGCCATTTCTCAAGCTTTATCGGCGCCAGAACCTGCGGCACATCCAGCCGTTCAGTCTGTTCGGCCGCTTCCTGCGCAATGACTTGCAACCGGCTGACATTGGTGTGATCAGCGTTAGTTCGGCGTGTAATCAATAGTTGAATTTGCGCGACACCCAGTTCGGTCGCTTTTTCGATAATGGTTTCCAGCCGCGCCCGTTTGACTAACGCAATCAGCAGTAACGGGCCGGACACATCGGGCTGGAGCCTGATCTGCTCAATCAGTTCCAGATGACAGGCCTTCTTCGTCAGGGTGTGTATACGCGTAAGCCATTCGCCATCAACTCCATTGAAAATGGCGACCTCATCCCCGACGCTGAGGCGCATAACCGCGCCCAGATAACGGCTCTGGTCAATATTGAGCGGAATGATGAGCCCGGCGCTATAGGTCCCGTGCTGTTCCTGAATAAATAGTCGGATCATAGCCGGTATTTAGCGATTTAAGGCGCGGGCTTCAATCGCGAAGTGATGAAGGCGTCAACGGCTGATGTATAGGCCCCCGGCATCCCCAAAGTCCGGTTGATCTCTTCGTGAGTAAGGTTCTGCGGCAGGACGATCATGTCGCCTCCCCCCTTGGTTACCTTGGCTTTAAACGCATCGGCCTCGGCGCACGGCTTATCCTTACGCTGAGAGGAGCAGACCACCATCATCGGCACAGCCTGCGGCGTCCACTGATCCATGGGCGACGCCTTAACCCAGTAGGCCTTATCCGCGCCGAAGGCTTCGTCATAGAACCCCAGATGGCGGCGCCCCATGATCGCGGGCACGTTCATAACCGCGGAATCCAGCACCACAGTCCCACGCCAGTTCGCGCCCACCATAGCAGGGTTGGACGATAGCAACGCGACTATATGCGCCCCTGCGGAATGGCCCATCAATATGACCTGATCCGGGTTACCACCAAATGACGCAGCGTTTGATTGCACGTAACGCAGTGCGGCGGCAACATCCTGTGCCTGCTCATAGGCCATGGCGTCTGGCAGCAAGCGGTAATTAACGCTGATGAAGATATAGCCTTTACCCAGCCAGTATTTCAGTTTGTTTTCAACCGAGCCGGTATTGGTCTTATCACCGATTTTCCAGGCCCCGCCATGCACCATGACGATCACAGGTGCCGATGTCACCTTCGCCGGAATATAGACGTCCATGGCCTGCTGAGGGTGGTCGCCGTACCCAAAGGTTAGCTTGCGCGCCCCCGGTGAAATAGCCCCGACATCAATCACCTGACTTTCCGCAGCTTTTTTAGCTTCCAGTCGCGCCTTGAGACGCTCCCGAACCGGGCCAGCGTCCGCAGCCCCCGCCAGCAGGGTCGTCAGTATGGGTAATATCCAAAATCTTTTCATCATCAGACCCGTATTGGTGATTTCTGAGATATTCCGGTAAAAATTCAGGGTTAAGGTTTTTAGGTGCACCTTCAAATTACCATTGATATTATCACGGAAATTTGAATAGATAGCGACAGCAAAAGGCAAGGTTCAGGCCCTTGCCGCTTTGGGGGTAGAGTTTGCGATGAAACTGACGGCGACCACGCTATTGCTATGCCTGCTATCGGCGGCGCTGGTGATCGGCAGCCTGTTCGGCTACGCCCGCCCCCTGCCCTTTTTAAGTGAACATAAATACTGGCTGATGAGTGGGGGCTGGGCCGTGCTGTTTTTGGGGTTTGTATTCAAGGGCGAGTGAGGATTACGGCCCCACAGCTTCATCGATCGCCAGCGCCACCTGCAGTGCCTTGAGCGCTTCTTCGCCTGAAGCCAGCGGTTTGGCCCGCTCACCGCGCACAGTATCCAGAAACCGGAACACGCTGGTGCCGAGCGGATCTTTGGCAATCTCAGCTTCGGCAAAATCAGCATTCAGAGCAAATGGCGTAGTGTTCTCGAACTTACGGGTCAGAAAATCAATATTGACTTCACCACTGGGGTACACCAGCCGCATGGTGCGCTCGCGGGCCTCGGCCATACGTGACGCCTTAAAGGTTGCCACAAAACCATCGTCAAATTTAACCTCAGCCGTCATCTCATCGGCACCTGTGGCTTTGTAACCTTCTGCCTGACGATAGCGGGCTGTAGCGTCAACACCGCCCGCCTCCCCGTGCGCTAAGCTTAAGCCCAGATCGAGGTCGTGGATCATCAGATCCAGCACCACCGACACATCAAGATTACGCGCGCTGACCGTGCCGTTACGTACCGCCTCAAGGCTTAGCGGCGCTTCGGGAACATCATAAAGCCCCATAGCTTCGAATACCGCCCGTTCCTGATGGCCGCAGGCCAGAACCAGTCCCTTTTCGGCGGCCAGCGACACCATCGCTTCACCATCATCAACATTGATGGCCAGCGGCTTTTCGACATAGACATGCACCCCGGCCTCAAGCGCCTTAAGCGCCACCTGCGCATGGGCAAAGGCAGGTGTGGCAATCGTAATCACATCAAGCTGCGCCAGAAACGCGCTCAACTCATCGCCGCCGAAGGCTTTGCAGCCCTGCGCCTCCGCCAAAGCCTGCGCACGCGACTTATCGAGGTCATATATGCCCACAAATTCAATATCGCTGGCCTGCTTATATTTACCGCTGTGATAACCGCCGAAAACACCGGCACCGGCCACACCGGCCTTCAAAATTCTGGACATAAATTACCTCATAGGCCCCTGACCGTTCGGGTTTTTACACAGGTTCATCCACGGATTGGAAACACATTTTGCGTGAGGGCGGCACAAATTCACAATTATGGGCTTTTTCCCCCTCCCTCATCAGGCTACAAGCGTCGCCTTGAATTCAAGGCG
>DDPE01000057.1 GCA_002342035.1 Asticcacaulis sp. UBA2476
ATCTGCATATAGCGCGCCAGCACCACCAGATCGACATTGTGGTCATCGATCAGTTTCAGGAACTGCGCTTCCTGTTCGGCCTTGGTGTCTTTCGTGATCGGCAGATGGACATAGGCCAGGCCGTTCCATTCGACAAAGGAGCGCATGTCGTCATGGTTTGACACGACCGCTGCAATATCGACCGGCAGCAATCCGGCCCGCCAGCGGTGCAGTAACTCATACAGGCAGTGGCCGAATTTCGAGACCGCGATCAGCACCTTGGGCTTGACGCTCAGGTTATGGATTTTCCATTCCATCGCAAAGCGGTGCGCGATCGGCTTGAACCCTTCTTCGAGTATCTGCATCGGCGGCATACGCCCACCCGCCTGACGGAAGACGACGCGGACATAGAATGTATCACCTTGCGCATCATTGAACTGGTTCGATTCAACGATCGAAATGTCGTTGTCGTTCAGATAGCCCGACACCGCCGCCACGATACCGCGCGTATCCGGGCATTTGATGATCAGGACATAGTGGGACGGATCGAAAAAGGTCGTATCAGGCACAGGCGCATTCCAAAGGTTTGTCCCGCTATAGCAGGCAAATCTTGCGAAAAGTCAAAGGTTTCAATTGAAAGAAAAAAAGGCGTGGGGTCACAGACCCCACACCCCTTAAATCTTAGTTTCAGCTTTTGACGACTAGAGCGTTCTCTTGATCTCTTCAACCGTAAAGCACTCGATGAAGTCACCGGCCTTAAGATCCTGGAAGCCGTTGAAGGCCATACCACATTCCTGACCAACCACGACCGAATTGACCTCGTCCTTGAAGCGCTTGAGCGTCGAGAGGACACCCATTTCCTGAATGACGATGTTGTCGCGCAGGATACGCACACGCGCCCCCTTCTCGACACGGCCTTCGGTAACGCGACAGCCCGCAACCCGGCCAACCTTGGAGATGTCAAACACCTCAAGGACTTCGGCATTGCCGAGGAAGGTTTCGCGCTGGATCGGCGCCAGCATGCCTGACAGCACGCCTTTGATGTCATCGATCAGGTCGTAGATGATCGCGTAGTAACGGATTTCCACGCCTTCACGTTCGGCCAGATCACGCGCCTGCTTGGAGGCCCGGACGTTAAAGCCGATGATCGGAGAATTGGAACCCTTGGCCAGTTGGACATCAGATTCCGTAATCGCACCGGCACCCGAATGGATGATCCGTGCACGGACTTCGTCGGTAGCCAGCTTATCGAGCGAACCAATAATCGCTTCGGTCGAGCCCTGAACATCGGATTTGATGATCAGCGGCAGTTCCTTAAGGCGCTTATCCTGCAACTTCGACATCATGTCGGTCAGAGAGACGGCACCGACCGGGGCCACCATCTTTTCGCGGCGAACGCGTTGACGGTACTCGGTAATCTCACGGGCACGGGCGTCGCTTTCGACCACGGCCAGGGTGTCACCGGGATCAGGCGCGCCGTCCAGACCGAGGATTTCCACGGGCTCAGACGGACCGGCCTCAGCCAGTTGTTCATTGCGCTCATTAATAAGCGCGCGCACACGGCCCCAGCTAGAACCGGCCACAACAATGTCGCCACGCTTCAGCGTACCGCGCTTGACCAGAACCGTCGCCACCGGACCCCGGCCCTTATCGAGCTTGGCTTCGATGACCACGCCTTCGGCGGTACGGTCAGGATTGGCGCGCAGATCGAGCACTTCGGCCTGCAACAGCAGAGCTTCGATCAGATTGTCAAGGCCGAGACCGGTCTTGGCCGAGACTTCGATAATCTGCGTGTCACCGCCCAGAGCTTCCACCACCACTTCATGTTGCAGAAGCTCGTTGATGATGCGCTGCGGATTGGCTTCGTGCTTATCCATCTTGTTGACAGCCACGATCAGCGGCGTCTTGGCGGCACGGGCATGGTTGATGGCTTCGATCGTCTGCGGCATGACGCCGTCATCCGCCGCCACCACCAGCACCACGATATCGGTGACATTGGCACCACGGGCACGCATGGCCGAGAAGGCGGCGTGACCTGGGGTATCCAGGAAGGTGACCTTTTCACCCGCGGGCAAACGCACCTGATAGGCACCGATATGCTGGGTGATGCCACCGGCTTCGCCCGCCGCCACATCGGCTTTACGCAATGCATCCAACAGCGAGGTCTTACCGTGGTCAACGTGACCCATAACCGCCACGACCGGCGGACGCACAACGGTGTCGTCCGAGTGGTCTTCGGCGTCAATAAAGCCTTCTTCGACGTCCGATTCCGAAACGCGCTTAACGGTGTGACCAAATTCGGTCGCGACCAGTTCGGCGGTATCGGTATCAATGATGTCGTTGATCTTGAGCATCATGCCCTGCTTCATCAACATCTTGATGATGTCAACGGCACGGACAGCCATCCGGTTGGACAGTTCCTGCACAGTAATCACATCAGGAATAATGACCTCACGGGCCGCACGGGTCTGCTCGGCCTGTGAACCCTTACGCTTTTCGCGCTCGCGTTCACGGGCACGGCGCACCGACGCCAGTGAGCGCATCCGGTCAGCCGAGCCCTCACCGTCACCGACAACAGCTTGCAGGGTCAGGCGGCCTTCGCGGCGCTTAGGTTCACCACGGGTTTGCGAAACGGCCTTGACGGGCGCGCCCGCCTTGCCGCGCTTGCCGCGGGCGTCATCATCTTCACCGACGCGGCCACGAACATCAGCAGGCTTACCGGCAGGCACAGCGCCGCGCGATGAGCGGATGCGGTCAACTTCCGGTGTCGCCGGTGCATTGGCCGAAACGCCTACGCCAGGACGCGGCGGACGCGGCGAATTGGCAGAATAACGAACGGTCTCACCACCGGCAGGTCTTGGACGATCGCCTTGCGGTCTGTCACCCTGCGGACGGTCACGGTTAAACGGCGGACGATCCCCTTGAGGACGATCACCCTGCGGGCGGTTGCCCTGATAACCCGGACGATCCCCTTGAGGGCGATCACGGTTAAACGGCGGACGGTCACCTTGAGGTCTATCCCCTTGAGGACGGTCGCCTTGCGGACGATTGCCCTGATAACCGGGACGATCCCCTTGCGGGCGGTCGCGGTTAAATGGTGGCCTATCACCCTGCGGTCTATCGCCTTGCGGACGATTACCCTGATAACCCGGACGATCCCCTTGAGGACGGTCGCCTTGCGGGCGGTCGCGGCCAGCTTGATAGGTCGTGGTTGGCCGATCCCCTTGCGGGCGGTCATTGCGGCTATCAGGCGTGCGCTGATCATAGCGCGGACGTGGTTGATCTTCGCGCGGCGCACGGGCCGGACGCGACAGGGCCTGATCGATAGCCGGATTAAGCTGAACCGAAGGCGCCTCCGCCTTAGCGGGCTCAGGTGCCGGTGTCAGGGCGGGTGCGGCCACGGGCGCAGACGCCTCTGACTTAACAGGCTCAGCCGCAGGTGCGGGCTTTGACGCGTCTTCGGCAGCGCGGCGGGCGGCATCGGCCTGCTGACGCTGACGGGTTTCCGTCTCACGGCGCTCCTGATCGACGCGCGCTTGCTCGATCACGCGGCGACGGGCATCCAGTTCTTCCTGACGCAAGCCGCCGGGATTGCTGCCCTGGGGCGGACGCCCTCCGGATTGGGGACGTTGCTGGCCCTGATTTTGTGTATTTTGCGGCTTAGGCGCGGCCATATTGCCTTCGATACGCGACCCGCCACCGGCGGGCGGCGGCACACCAATACGGCGCTTGGTTTCCACCACCACGGTCTTGGAACGGCCATGGCTGAAGCTTTGCTTCACCGTGCCGGTCGACACACTGCCGCCGACACGCGGCTTCAAGGTGAGAGGTGCCCGTGTATTGTCGCCTTTCGGCCCGTCGTTCTTATCGTTCGCGTCGCTCATTCGCTAGCTTATAATCCTTTAGGAAACGAAGATCGTTTCGCTCAACTACCAAGTCCGCAATATTGCCAAAAATGCAGGCTATAGCCCGCTTAAGCAATGAATTGTGGCGTTCTCATACTGCCTTGGGCCTCAAAATACTAGGCATAATAGCCCCAAGGTCGATAATTCATCCGCGCATTAGCGTATTAATCGGGTGCTGTGGCTTGCGCACCCTCCGTATAGTTCCAGCCCGGTGGCACCAGCGGCACAAACCCTGACAGGCGCGTCACTTCATGCTTCCAGCGCCTGATGCGTTTACCGTTCACCAGCGCCAGATGGACCGCATTCTCAAGGCCTAGCGCCAGACTTAGCTCGTCATTGCTGAATAGTCCGCACACCTTGGGCGAAGCCGAAGGGCCGCTGCCAACCGCTCTGGCCAGCGCCAAAATCTTTGAACGTCCGTCATCAGCACTATCCGTCGCTTCGATAATCCACGCGGCCTTGCCGGAGCGGATACCCGCCATGACTTTTTCAAAGCCTGAGATAATCTCGCCTTCACGACGCGCCATCCCCAGCAAATCAAGACACCGCCTGCGCAGCAGATGACATACCGTACCCGACAGATCGGCATTCGCCTTGACCTGACGCTTAGCCGCACGGGCAAACAGGTTCTTTTTGACGGCCAGATCAAGGCTGTCACGCGAAGCCTTAACCCACAGGCCACGGCCCGGCAGCTTTTGCAGCAGATCCGGTGTCACCTGCCCGTCCGGGCTAATGACAAAGCGGATCAGGCCCGCCACATCCGCCGCTTCACCAGAGGCGATGTCACGACGCTTTAGCCCCTTCACATGGGCAGGCTCGCACAGGATTTCAACCCCGTCCTCGGCAATCCGCTCAAAATCGGACGCCGAAGACAGGTTTAGATCATTATGAGGAACTACAACCGGATCATTGTTCGGGTTCGGCGACGTCATCTGCGGTCGCGCTCCCTTCATCATCTACGCCTTCGACAGCCGAGTCATCAAGACTGACATCGTCAAGACTGGCGTCATCAAGATCGGCATCCTCAAACTCAGGCTCAGGCGGGGCTTCAGGGGCTTCGATCCAGCCGGCAGCGACGCGGGCATTGAGGATCAGGCTTTCCGCGTCCGGCACAGACAGGCTGAAGCTTTCCAGCGCACCGGCAATCTTAACCCGGTCAGCGCCGCGCTGCTCATAACCGCCACGGATTTCGTCGGTCGCCAGATCGGCCAGATCCTCAACCGTCTTCACACCCGCTTCACCGAGCGCCACAGCCATAGCCAGGGTGAGACCATTAACGGTCAGCAGATCGTCATCGACGCCCAGAGCGACGCGCTTGGCATCCAGTTCGGCCACTTCTTTTTCAAGGAAGTCACGGGCACGGGCCTGAAGCTCAGAGGCGGTGTCTTCGTCAAAGCCTTCGATGACGGCGATTTCGTTTTCATCGATATAGGCCAGATCTTCGACCGTCGTGAAGCCTTCGGTCACTAGAAGCTGAGCGATAACCTCATCGACATCGAGCGCTTCCTGGAACAGGGCGGTGCGTTCGGCAAATTCTTTTTGGCGGCGCTCAGAGTCCTGAGATTCAGTGATGATATCGACCTGCCAGCCGGTAAGCTGCGAGGCCAGACGCACGTTCTGGCCGCGACGACCGATCGCGAGCGACAGTTGCTCGTCCGGCACCACCACTTCGACGCGGTCTTCTTCTTCGTCCAGAACCACCTTCGACACTTCGGCAGGCGCTAGAGCGTTGACGATAAAGGTCGCGTCATCGGGCGACCACTGGATGATATCGACCTTTTCGTTTTGCAGTTCGGCGACCACCGCCTGAACACGCGAACCGCGCATACCGACGCAGGCACCTACCGGATCGATCGACGAGTCGTTCGAGAACACCGCCATCTTGGCACGCGAACCAGGGTCACGCGACACCGACTTGATTTCGATCACGCCGTCATAAACTTCCGGCACTTCCTGGGCGAACAGCTTGGCCATGAAGCCGCCATGGGCACGCGACAGCATGATCTGCGGGCCCTTGGTCTCACGGCGCACGTCATAGATATAGGCGCGGATGCGGTCATTGATCTGAAAAGCTTCGCGCGGGATCGACTGATCGCGGCGCATGATGCCTTCGCCGCGACCAAGGTCAACCACGACATTGCCGTATTCGACCCGCTTAACCGTGCCGCTGATGATTTCACCGACGCGGTCTTTATATTCATCGTACTGCCGCTCACGTTCGGCTTCGCGCACCTTATGGGTGACCACTTGACGAGCCATCTGGGTCTGGACGCGACCCAGTTCAAACGGCGGCAGAACCTCTTCGTAAGTCTTATCGACAAAGGCTTCTTTGTCATCTTTCAGAGCGTCGGTCAGGGATTTCTGAGCATATTCGTTTTCCAGCTCTTCGTCTGGCACCACGGTCACATAGCGGGTGATGGCCATTTCGCCGGTCTTGGTATCGATCTTGACGCGGATGTCGTGATCAGCGCCGTAACGCGAACGCGCGGCCTTTTGGATGGCCTCTTCGATGGATTCAATAACCACATCCTTGCTGATCTGCTTTTCGCGCGCGACCGCGTCGGCGATTTGCAGCAGTTCAAGGCGGTTGGCGCTAATTCCGGTAAAGCTCATTGGGTGCGATCCTTATCGTCTTCATTATCTTGTTCGTCATCGAAGTCGTCATCATCAAACGCTTCGTCATCAAAATCTTCGTCATCATTGGCAACGACACCATCATCAGCGTCATCGCCCTCGTCAAAATCGTCTTCGTCCTCATCCTCACCGGCCTCGCGGCGGGCGGCGGCTTTTTCAGCCCCCTGCTTCAGCAGTTCGTCGGTCAGGATCAGCTTGGCCTCAACCACCCACGCGAACGGCATGAGCGCGGTCTCTTCTTCGCCTTCAAGGTCGATGGCGACATGATCGTCTTCGATACCGGCCAGAATCCCGCGAAAGCGCTTACGTCCCTCAGCCAACCGGTCAAGCTCGATGCGGGCTTCTAATCCCTCATAGGTCACAAAATCCTTAAGGCGCGTCAGCGGCCGGTCGATACCGGGCGACGACACTTCAAGAATATATTCGCCGGTGATCGGATCGGCTTCGTCCATATAGGCCGAAATGGCCCGCGACAGACGCGCGCACTGGGCAACATTGATGTCACCGTCAGTTTTACGCTCAGCCATGACCTGCAACCGGCGCGCCCCGTCAGGCTTATTGGAACCCATCAGGCGTACCCGCACGATATCGAGCCCCAAAGCCTCGGCAATCGGGTCGAATATCTCGATAAGCTTACGATCTTCGGTCGTTTTGGCGCGCACGCTAGGTACTGTCTCCGTTAGATAGGTCCGGTTTGTGCATCATTTTCGTTGCGCTAAAGCTTCAGTGTTTGAGCATTAGGCAACAAAAAAGCGGCTGGCCTTTCTATGGGCCGCCGCCGATGGCCCGAAGGCATCCGGTCGATGTTGAAGCCTATATAGAACCGGATTTCACATTTGCCAAGTTCTTTCTTAAAGACGCGATTTCAATCCAGCGTGTGATCAAACTTGCGACAGGGCCGCTTTTATGGTTTGCCTGAGCGCTCATTTTACGGACGCCACCACCTTGTCTCAGACCGAACTGCCTGCGGAATCCAAAGCCCCTAAATCGACCGGACTGGTTAAGTCGTCGATGATCTATTCGGGCTTTACCCTGATCAGCCGGTTCATGGGTCTGGCGCGCGATCTGGTGGTCACCGCCGCCTTGGGGGCCTCCGGCACGATCATGGCCGATGCCTATGCGACCGCCATCAGTTTTCCAAACCTGTTCCGACGCATATTCGCCGAAGGGGCATTTACGGCTGCCTTTGTGCCGGCCTATTCGCAGGTGCTGGAGAAGGACGGTAAGGACGCCGCCGATAAGCTGGCCCGTGATGCGCTGGCGACCTTAAGCGCCTTTACGATTGCCCTTACCATTATCATCCAACTGGCCATGCCGTGGCTGATGACAGTCTATTCGTCCGGCTATCTCGACAATGTGGAAAAGTTCAACTGGGCGGTATTACTGACCCAGATCACCATGCCCTATTTGCCGTGTATGGTCATTGTCGCCCTCCTGTCCGGCGTTTTGAATGCGCGTGGGCGATTTATAGTCTCTGCCGTTGCCCCCACGGTCATGAACCTGTTCATGCTGATCTCGGTACTGCCGTTTCGCCATAATCCGCAAGATGCCGCCGTCGCCCTGTGCTGGGCCGCCGCCGCATCAGGCGTCGCACAGGCCGCCCTTCTGGTGTGGGGTTGCCGCCGAACCGGCGCAACGATTGGTCTGGCCCGCCCGACCTTAAGCCCTGAAATCAAGGGCCTGATCGTGTTGGCCGTCCCCGGAGCCTTGGCCGCCGCCGCCACCCAGATCAATATCTTCGTCTCGCAATGGTTTTCCGGCAATGTCGATGGAGCCCGCACCTGGATGAGCGTAGCCGACCGGCTCTATCAGTTACCGCTCGGTCTGGTCGGCGTGGCCATCGGTGTGGCGTTACTGCCCACCCTGTCAAAAGCCGTGCAGGCCGAGGATCACGACCGCGCCCAAACCGCTATGGACGAGGCGATGGTGTTTTCCATGGCCCTGACCCTGCCCGCCGCCGCGGCCCTTTTGTTCATGCCATTCTTTCTGATCGACGGCCTGTTTTCGCGCGGGCTATTTACCGCCCATGACGCGATGGAAACCGGCAAGCTGTTGTTCCATTACGGCTGGGGCGTTCCGGCCTTTGTGCTGACCCGCGTCCTGACCCCGGCGTTTTTTGCGCGCCGGGACACGAAGGGGCCGATGAAGTTCGCGCTGGTGTCGGTAGCACTCAATGTCGCCCTGTGTGTTGCGCTCTACCCGATTATGGGCGTGCCGGGACTGGTGGTTGCGACCTCGGCGTCGGCCTGGTCGAACGTCATCCTGATGGTCATTACCCTGATGCGCCGTAAGGTCTGGTCACCATCACTGAGGGCGCAAGCCTCACTGCTGAAAATCATCATAGCGGGCCTCGGCATGGGCGCGTTCTGCGCCGCCGCCAGCTATTTCAGGCCCCTTATCGAAGCCCCCCTGCCCGATGCCGCTTCTAAGGAAATCGCTATTTTAGGCGTTTGTTTCGCGGGCATTTTGGTTTATGGCGGTCTGCTGATCCTGACCGGCGCGGTTCGCCCTGCCGATCTCAAACGCATTATGAAACGTCAAAAGTAAACTCATGGCCACGCAACGCATTTTGTCCGGTATTCAGGCGTCCGGTTCGCTCCACCTCGGCAACTATCTGGGGGCGCTCAAGAAATTCGCCGACATGCAGTCTCTTGACGCTGAGCGCTACTATATGATCGCCGATCTGCACGCCATTACGGTCTGGCAGGACCCGGCGCAGTTGCTCTCCCAGACCCGCGAAATCGCCGCTTGTTACCTCGCCGCCGGGGTTGATCCCGCCAAGTCGGTGATCTTCCCGCAATCAGCCGTGCCGGGCCATGTTGAACTCGGCTGGTTGTTCAACTGCGTGGCGCGCTTAGGCTGGCTCGACCGCATGACCCAGTTCAAGGATAAGGCCGGTAAAGACAAAGAGCGCGCTTCAATCGGGCTCTATACCTATCCGGTGCTCCAAGCCGCCGATATCCTGCTGTACAAGGCCACCCACGTCCCCGTCGGCGAAGACCAGCGTCAGCACCTTGAACTGACCCGTGATGTCGCTAAGAAATTCAATCACGACTATAAGGTCGATTATTTCCCTCTGCCTGAAACCCTCTATCAGGGGCCGGGAGCGCGCATCATGAGCTTACGTGACGGCACGGCCAAGATGTCGAAATCCGATCCATCGGACAATTCGCGCATCAACCTGACCGACGATGCCGACACCATCGCCTCCAAGATCAAAAAGGCCAAGTCTGACGCCGAAGTGCTGCCGTCCGAAGAAGCGGGCTTAGAAGGCCGTGCGGAAGCCAAAAATCTGGTCGGCATCTATGCGGCGTTGGCGGGTGTGTCGGTGGCGGACGTTCTGAATGATTTTGGCGGCAAAGGTTTTGGGGCGTTCAAACCCGCTCTGGCCGAAGTGGTGGTGGACAAGATGTCACCTATCTCTGAGCGCCTGCGCGCGCTATTAGATGATCCGGCGCAAATCGACCGTGTGCTTCGCGCCGGGGCCGATAAGGCGATTGAGGTTTCCGCGCCGGTGGTGGCCGAAACCAAAAAAATCATGGGTCTTTGGCATTAGACCTCGCATTAAAGTTTCGGCCCTGCGGGCCAAATACTTGAATGCGGATTTAGAAAGGAATGGAAATGAAGCGTTTCGCAATTCTAACAATGACGGCACTTACGCTCGGAGCCTGCTCTGACTCTTCGAGTGTCGAAGAGGATTACAAAATTTCTGCATCACGCGCCACATCCATTTCCGAAGATAAGGGTGTAATTACAGTTACATCTGAGTTTCACAGAGGCGACGCCACGACTAAAACCGAGTACGTTCTGACAAGTTACGGCATAAGAACACCATTGGGCCAAAACCCCAATACCGGTGCCTATGTTACGATTGAGAACAAGAGCAAAGCCGACGATCGACTTATTTCGGCATCATGTGAATGTGCGGCACGTACCGAACTGCATACCATGTCGATGGTCGATGGCCAGATGTCCATGTCCGCTGTCCCCGAAGGCTTTGAAATAAAGGCCGGTGAAAAGCTAGTGCTTGCCCCCGGTGGCAATCACATCATGTTGTTTGATTTGAAAGCACGCCCAACCGAAGGCGCTACACAAGAAATGTACTTGAATTTTGCGCGTATAGGCCCGGTTACCATCGATATGCCGGTCTCGATGACACCCACCACCCCGGCGGATCATCACTAAATCCTTTTCAGGAAATCCACAAAGGCGGCGATGGTGTCTTTGGTGGCTTGCGCATGATGACGCATCGGCTGGTTCGGCGGCCAGTCGATGGCAAAGCCCGGTTCATCATAGGCATGGGTCGCGTCGAAATTTCTGATCTCCAGCGGCAAGCCTTGCGCCTTAAGATCCCCAAACACTGAATGGGTAAAGTCTTTGGCCGTAATGTGGTCCTGACCTGAGACGATCAGCATCGTCTTCGGCCACCACCGCCAGCCATGTGTCGGCGTGCGCGATTTTGGCCCGATATACGGATAGACCAGAAATAGCCCCCCAACCCCGTGCAGCAGATCAGAGGTTTCCGGCTCCAGCGTCATCAGATCCATAATCGTCCAGCTCCCGTGGCTCCAGCCGGCCAGCACGATGCGGTTGGGATCGACATCGGTGCGCTGTTTCACCCCCCACAGGGCGGCCCGCACATCGACGGTGCGCTCATGACCGTTAAATAAGATCAGTGTACTGATGAATATAAATGAAAACCAGCGCTTCCAGCCGCGGTGGCCGTAGGAATCGACAACAAACGCCCGCCACCCGGCCGTGGCGGCGGCCTTAGCGTAGTCATGCAAGTGCGACCTTATCCCGCCGGAGCCATGAAACAGCAGCACCGCCGGACGCGCAGCCTCACCCTCCGGCCCATAGACCGTCATGTGCGGCATCAGCTTTTGCCAATGCCCGCTGATGTCGAACCCCGTCGTCACACCTCAACGTCCGTCAATTCAAACACCCGGTCAATAAATGCCATCATGGCCTGCAAAGACGCTTCGGTCGCCGCCTGATCATATGTCATAATCGCATTGCCAAAGCTTTCTTCCTCAAACGCATGGGTGGCCGCCAATGTCAGGGTCTCAATCGGCACCCCATCGTCTTTCAGGCGCTGGTAGACCTTCTGCGCACCCTTCACCGCCGACAGGTGATCCTTATCGGCCATAACGGCAAAGGTTTCAGGCTTATAATGCCAGTTGCGGCTGATACTGCGGGCCGGAAAATTGAGATAGCTATAGACCAGAAACAAGCCCGCCACAGATTTCAAAATCTCAGGGTCGGGATCAGTCAGCCCTACCTCGCCCTTACGCGTCAGTTTGTGGGTCATCAGATCCATGATCGACCAGCCGCCGTGGCTCCATCCGGCCAGCATGACCTTATCGGTTATAACGTCTGCCCGACGCGCCACACCCCATAGGGCCGCCAGCACGTCCCCCGCCCGCTCATCGCCCTGAAAGACCGCACCGGAGCAGACCATGCTGGTCGCAAACAACCGGCCCCAGCCCCTGGGCGCAAAAGAATCGACCACAAACGCCCGCACCCCCGCCAGCACCGCCGTTTCAGCATAGAGATGGATATGGGGCCGCATGCCGCCGCAGCCGTGAAACAGGAGGATCGCCGGACGCGGCAGATCATCCTTCGGGCCAAAAACCTCTATATAGGGTTCCAGCTTATGATAACGTGCGCTAACCGTATCCAAAACACCCCCATAAACTCAGCACAAACCGCCACATTCACGGTTGCAATTCAATCTATGTTGCCATCATAGTGCCTGCCTACCCATATCTGTCAATCGGACGCGCCCAAAATGACCACACCCAGAACCGCCCAACACCCGATCCTGCCCATGTTTACTGAACGCTGGTCGCCGCGTGCGTTTTCGGAACAAGCGGTAACCGAGGCCGATATTCTGACCCTGCTGGAAGCCGCGCGCTGGGCGCCGTCGGCCTCAAATCTGCAACCGTGGCGGTTTATTTACAGCCTCAAAGGCACGCCTGAGTTTGATCAGATGGTTGAGCTTTTGGTGCCGTTCAATCAGGGCTGGGCGAAATCTGCTGCGGCTTTGATCTTTACCGCCGCCGTGACCACCTTTGACGGTGAACGGCCGGTCGCCACCCATGCCTTTGATGCCGGGGCGGCGTGGATGTCGCTGGCGCTTCAGGCCCACAGCATGGGCCTGATCACCCACGGCATGGGCGGGGTCGAATTTGCCAAGGCCACAGCGGCCCTGAACCTGCCCGAAAACCTGAAACTGATCATGGCCATTGCGGTCGGCTATCACGGCGATCCGGCCACCTTGCCCGAAGGCTTGCGGGCGCGAGAAGCGCCGTCCGACCGTCAACCGCTGGAGGCCATGGCCTTTAAGGGCAAATTTACCGGTGAGATCAAAGCCCCGTAATGCAGAATTTCCATTCTAAATACGTGAAACAGCACACTGAGGCTTAAGCGAAGCGGAGCCGAAGGACTTTTTCACGACATACTTTTAGTGCCTGAACACGCGGATGCCGGTAAAGGCCATGGTCAGGCCCGCTTCATCGGCGGCGGCAATAACATCGGCATCCTTGATCGACCCACCCGGCTGAATAACCGCCGTAGCCCCCGCCGCTGCCGCCTCAAGCAAACCGTCCGGGAACGGAAAGAAGGCTTCCGACGCGCAGGCCGAACCCTTGGCCAGCGAGTCCGTCAAGCCCAACCCTTCAGCGGCTTCCTTGGCCCGCAAGGACGCTATACGGGTAGAATCGCGCCGGTTCATCTGACCGGCACCTATCCCCGCCGTGCGGCCGTCCTTGGCAAAGACCACCGCGTTCGATTTAACGTGCTTGGCGACCGTGAAGGCAAACAGCATGTCCTGAATTTCGGCTGGGGTCGGTTGGCGCTTGGTGACAATCTTGAGGTCTGCCGGCGTGATGCGGGCCGTATCGCGCGACTGTATCAGCAGGCCCCCGGCGACCGAGCGGAAGACATTACCCCCGGCCAGCGGGTCAGGCAGAGACCCGGTCACCAGCAGACGCAGGTTTTTCTTAGCCGCAAACACTTCGATGACATCATCATCGACTTCGGGGGCGACGACGACCTCGGTAAAGACCTCAACAATCTTTTCGGCGGTCTTACGATCCAGGCGGCGGTTAAGCGCCACAATCCCGCCAAAGGCTGACACCGGATCACATTCCAGCGCGCGCTGATAGGCGCTGATCAGATCCTCACCGACCGCCACACCGCACGGATTTGCGTGCTTGACTATGACGCAGGCGGCCTGTGTCTCCGGATCAAACTCAGCCACCAGTTCAATGGCCGCATCGGTATCGGCGACATTGTTATAGCTCAGTTCTTTGCCCTGAAGCTGACGGGCCGTCGCCACACCCGGACGGTTTTCACCGGTCTTGTAAAAGGCCGCGGTCTGATGCGGGTTTTCGCCGTAACGCATGGTTTGCAGACGTGACGCCCCGATGGTCAGGCGCTCAGGCGCCGTATCATTCAGTTGGGCCGCAAACCAGGTCGAGACTGCACTGTCATAAGCCGCCGTGCGCGCAAACGCCTTTGCGGCCAATGATTTGCGCAGGCTGAGGGTCGTGCCGCCGGTTTCAGATATGGCCGCTAACACCTGATCGACGCCCGCCTTATCGACGCACACCGCGACATAGCCGTGGTTCTTGGCCGAAGACCGGATCATGGCCGGGCCGCCGATGTCGATATTTTCAATCGCCGCCTCAAACGCGCCGCCGGCGGCGACGGTTGCTTCAAACGGGTAAAGGTCGATCCAGACAATGTCGATCGGTGCGATATCATGTTCGGTCAGCGCCTTGGCATGGTCCGGTGCGTCACGATAGGCCAGCAGTCCACCATGCACTTTCGGATGCAGGGTCTTAACGCGACCATCCATCATTTCCGGAAATTGCGTCAGATCAGCCACGTCCTTGACCGGCACACCCGCAGCGGCAATCGCCGCGCGTGTCCCGCCGGTCGAGATGATCTCAACCCCCGCAGCATGCAGGGCTTTCGCGGCCTCAATAAGTCCGGTCTTATCGGACAGGGAAATCAGGGCACGAACAGGTTTGGCGAAATCGGGGGCAGGGGGAAAATCAGGCGCGGCAGGCATGGGGCATCCATATGTGGGGGAGGAATTGCGCGCGGTTTACAATACTCTGCCCCGTATGACAACAAGGGCCACAGGCCCTTGACCCGTTAGTTGGTGCAAGGCGAGGGTTTCGATGATGACTATCGGGTGCAGGGCCTGCGGCCCTGCGACTTATACTAATCGGCGGGGGCCAGTTTCCATCGTATTCTGGTTGGGCCGTCGAGGCGGCACACGCCGCGCAGAGCGACGGTCGAAGTTTTGCGCAACTGGCCTTTTTCAAACAGGTTGCCGTGCTCAATCGTCACCTCTTTAGCGTCATGGCGCAGGGTCCAGCCGCGACCGCTCAAACCGCGCAGCAGCACACTCTTACGGTCACGCGACAACGACACCTGCACATCAGGGTGCAGCAAAAAACGAATGGTGAACGGGGCGGCCATCGGCAGGTCAGGCTTGGCCTCCACCGGCACCAAACGGTCTTCGCCGCGCAGTTCGTCCTTATGCGGATCAACGAACAGCCGCCGTTCATGCTTCAGGCCATATTTAGGCCGCCAGCCTTCGTGTTCCATCTCAAGCAGGGCGCCGGACTCATCGGATTCCACCCGGCGGCTGCGCACACGGTAGCGAAGCCCCTCAAGCGTAAAACCCAGCAGTTCCGCAAACTTACCGCTGACCGGATTGAGGATGGCGCTTTCGCCAATGGTGACGGTATTGGCAGCGCCTGCGACGCGGAATTCCTGCCGCTCAGACTGCGGCGGCGACCACCCCGGCCCGATAATCAGCTTATCAAACCCGCCCGATACCTCAAAGGTCAGCGGATGATCGCAGGCGCCATACCCCAGCAGCCCCGACTTAGGCTCACCGGCATCAGCAAAGACCAGCAAGGATCGCCCGTTCAGGCGGTGATAACGGCCATGCTCAAGGAATGTCGCGACCCGCGCCTGCGCATTGGGGCGATTGTCCTCATGCACCAGAGCCGGGGTCACCTGCTCTGCGGGCAAGGACTCTGAGCCCTGAAACGCACATAGCGATCCATCCGGGTGGGTCAGGGTGCGCACGGCCCGCGTCAGCTTTTCAGTATAGTCGGCCAGATAGTCCGGCAGCGGCAGCCCCCGTTGCGACAGGGCATCTTCAAGCAGCAGCAGATCATAGAGCAGGTTTAAGCCCTGTTCCGGATTGCGCGACGCATGGCACCCATCGGGTAAAATGGTGCGCTTCAACGCCTTGGGCAGTAATCTCAAGCCGGTCTTGCGCAGGTTATCACCGGCCTTGCCGCCCAGCACGCAGCCGACCAACACCAGCGCCACCGCCTTTTGCGCAAACCACGACAGGTTGCGCGGCAGCCGCAGCAGATGGCGCGCCTGCTGCACCAGCGACTGGGCCATGACGCCAGCTTCTTCCTCACTGGCAAAGGACGCAATTTTACGGGCAAACACACTGACATTAATCAGGCGGCGCGCCAGAATTTCCTGCCCCCACACAAACGGCGTCCAGGTGCGGAAGGTCTTATGCCACAGCATATAGAGCCGAAGCCCTTCCTTCGCTCCGGCATCGCCCTGGGTCATCAGGTGCATCAACCACGAAAACCGGTGCAGCTCCAGCGCAAAGCCGCGATTGGGGCTGGGCCGGTTCCACGGATCGCCGGACCCCTGCACGCTCATGCGCGCCCCGGCAAAAGCATACCGCCCGGACAGAATGGCTTTGCCCACTTGAGCCGAGGCCGGTCTCACCTCATGGGGCGCCGCATGAAACCCGTCAACCGCGGCCCCGCCCAAGGTAAAGCGATAACCGGGCATACCGAACACTTCGGCGCCGATCTGCTTTAAGGCAAAGGCCTTGACCACGGCCAGCCACGGCACGCGGGCACCGGATTGCTGGCTTACAGGGCTGGACGACTCGTAATTCAGCATAGGCGGCTTAAAGGCCTTTCAGGGTCTTGATATTAGAGGCATACATTGATGGGCCACCCTTAAACACAGCCGTACCGGCGACCATAGCCGTAGCCCCGGCGGCGATACATTTATGGTAATTCTTATCGTTGACGCCGCCATCGACCTGCAGGATCGCCGGATGGCCGACGCGGTCAAGCTTGGCGCGGATCGTCTCGATCTTACGAAGTTGATCGTCGATAAAGCTCTGGCCGCCAAAGCCCGGATTTACGCTCATGACGAGGATCAGGTCGAGGTCATCCATGATCCATTCCAGCCCCTCAATCGGGGTGGCCGGATTAAGCACGACACCGGCTTTTGCGCCCAGAGTACGGATCTGGCGCAGAGTACGGTGCAGATGCGCGCCGGATTCCGGATGCACGCTCATAATATCAGCCCCGGCGGCGCGAAACGCCTCAAGGTACGGATCGACGGGGGCTATCATCAGATGCACATCAAACGGAAGGTGTGAATGGGGGCGCAGCGCCTTAACCACATCCGGCCCGATGGTGATGTTGGGCACAAAATGGCCGTCCATGACATCGATATGCACCCAGTCCGCACCCGCTTCGGTAATGGCGCGCACTTCTTCGCCCAGTTTGGCAAAGTCGGAGGCAAGGATCGAGGGGCAAATGAGGGGTGTGGTCATGACGGGCTCAAGTGGTATCCGGTTAAAGACAGTGGGCGGCAGATGGTAAATGAATGGCTAACAAGCTGGCATGATATCATCACAGCCGCTTTAAATGCGCGACAAAGAATCCGTCCTGCCCACCTTTGCGGTGGTGCGGCAGAAGCCGTAACCAGCCTTCAGCCGTCACGTCGCGGGCATCTAACCCCAGTTGGTCCTGCGCGAAAGCGGTATCAACGGCGGCGGTAGTAAAGTCTTTGTTACGACGCAGGAAGGCCAGAATTTGGGTCTCCCCCTCTTCGCGTTCCAGCGAGCAGGTCGCATAGACCAGACTGCCACCCGGTTTAACGCGCGTGGCCACCGCATCCAGCATCCGGTGCTGAACATCGGCCAGCTTTGAGACTTCAGAGGGCTTGGCCGCCCACAGCACATCGGGTTGACGGCGGAAGGTACCCGTGGCCGAACAGGGCGCGTCCAGCAACACAACATCAAATTGCCGATCATCGTCAAAGCTTTCCGCATCGACGCAGTGGGTTTCGGCGCTGAATTTCAGACGGGTCAGGTTTTCCTCAACGCGCTTCAGACGGTTTTTGGAGCGATCAAGTGCTACGACCTGCGCCCCCTTGGCCAGCAGTTGCAGGGTCTTACCGCCCGGCGCGGCGCAAATGTCGATGGCGGTCTTACCGGTCAGATCACCCAATAACGCGACCGGGATGGCGGCGGCCGCATCCTGCACCCACCATACGCCATCGTCATAACCTGACCAGGTGCGCACATCGCCGCGCAGATTGGAACGCAGGGTCAACCCGCCGATAGCTTCGCCTTCGAGCGCCTCGGTGTGGGCCTTAAGCGCGTCAATATCCCGGAACGTCAGGTCAGTCGCCGGTTCCTCGGTCAGGGCCATAGCAATACCGCCGGCGGATTCTTCGCCGTAGGTCGCCTTCCAGCGCTGCCACAGCCAGTCGGGCACCAGCCGCTGCGGATTAACATCTTTGAGGCCACCCTCCCGGATCAGACCGCGCAGGATAGCGTTGATCAGGCCCTTAAACGGGCGGGTATTGTTATTGCGTTCGGCCAGTTTGACGGTGGTTGAAACAGCCGCAAAATCCGGCACTTGCATGAAGAAGATCTGGGCCATCCCGATGCGCAGCAAGGCCTTAGGCGCATCCGGCGGCATTTTCTGAGTCTTTTTGGCGATGATAAAATCAAGCTGACCCAACCGGCGCAGCACCAGCAAGGCCAGGGCGCGGGCAAAGGCGCGCTCGGATTCGCTCAAAGCCATAAATTCTGCCGACGACCCGGCCTCATCAAACCCGTTGCGCTTGGTTTGCGCCGCCGCAATCAGGTCAAGGGCGGCAATCCGCGCCCGCAAACCGATATCGTTATCCAGCGTTTCAGCGTCATCCGGAATACGGGGATTAGGTTTGCCGCCCGATTTCGGGGCAGAACGCGGTTTTGACATTTAAGATCCTTTGCATACTTTTTGTCGCGCATATTATCCAAAAACCGCTCACACTTTTTGGCATGCGCTAAGAGCCGTCCTTTACAGGAAAGGACGGCTTGACTTCAACCTTACAAAAACAATTAAACCGCCAGATTAAACGGTAGGCACGCTGGTATAGGCCTGCGGCTTACGACTGGCCCCCATACTACCGGCCAGTTCAAACAGCGCCTTGACCCGGTTATCGGTATTGGGGTGCGTCGAAAACAGGTTGTCCATGCGCTGCCCCGACAAAGGATTGATGATGAACATGTGCGCCGACGCCGGATTGTGCTCGGCCTGATGATTAACGATACCGCGGGCATAGGCCTCGATTTTCTTCAAGGCGCGGGCAAGGCTTTCCGGGTCGCCGCAGATTTCGGCCCCCATCCGGTCGGCGTCATATTCACGGGCGCGCGAAATGGCCATCTGCACAATCATGGCCGCAATCGGCGCCAGAACCGCCATCAGCAGCACAACCACGATATTGGGGCGATCTTCGTCATTACCACCGCCAAAGAACATAGCAAAATTGGCGAGCGATGAAATCGCACCGGCCAGCGCCGCCGTGACCGTCATGATCAGGGTATCGCGGTTTTTAACGTGGGCCAGCTCATGCGCCATCACGCCGCGGATTTCATCGCGATCCAGAATTTGCAGCAGACCGGTCGTCGCCGCCACCGCCGCATTTTCAGGGTTACGACCCGTCGCAAAGGCATTGGGCTGATCGTTCTGGATGATATAAACCTTGGGCATCGGCAAATTGGCCCGGTGCGCCAACTCTACAATATCGGCATAGTAATTGCGCACCAGCGATGATGGTGCATTCGGCCCGACCTCTTCGGCGCGGTAGGCCTTAAGCACCATTTTATCCGAATTCCAGTAGGCGAAAATGTTGAGCGCCAGCGCTAAGCCCAGAGCGATCAGCATCCCCGTAGGCCCCGCCAAGGTCAGGCCGACCACGCCGAATACAGCGGTCATCCCTGCCAGAAGCATAAAGGTCTTTAACGGGTTCATCGGGTGGTATCTCCTTGTGAGAATGGGGGTTCAGGTTTAGATATTGCGATGCGCCACCGCGATTTCAAGAGGATCACACCCTATGGCCAGCGATAAACCTGACACCGCATCCGAACCCATTCCCGCAAAGGTTTTAACGCCGCAAGCCCAGCGCGCGTTGGCCGAAGCCGCCGAGCGCCGCGCACAGGCCGATGCACTGGCGCAGGCCCGCCTGAAAGACATCGAAGAGGGTGGCCCCGCAGGCTTAGAACCCACCCGCTACGGCGACTGGGAACGCAAAGGCATCGTCACAGATTTTTAGCAGGGTCACAGACCCTGCACCCTGAATTTGGAGCGAACCCGTCATAAATTTTGAGTATCGGGGTGCAGGGGACAAGTCCCCTGCGAAATCCCTCATAATTACTTCGCCGCCGGACGCACAATACGCGGTTCAAGGTTTTGCTTCACCTCGCGCGCATCAAAGGCCATGGCATCATTCGCAGGCTTCGGGCCCTTACCGAAGATAACTTCTGCATTGGCCTCGTAGCGGCGGAATTCCTGGGTATCGACCTCATCAAAGGCACTGTAGCCAAAGCCCCAGCGGCTCCAGCGGTTGCGCTGATAATAGCGCCACGACAGAGATCCATAAAACGGGCTGTAGAACGGATCGCGGGTAACTGTGGTGCGATAGGTCTTGTTCTCTTCAGTATTGCGGTGGGCCAGCGTAAACCAGTCATAACCGTTTTCCAGCGTCAGTTCCGCCGCGCGGAACAGCATATAGTCTTCGACCGTTTCGCGCGGGGTTGAGGTATTGCCGGAGAAGCTCAGGCGGTAGCGATTGCTCTCAATCCGCTGCTCCTGATAGCCACGGGCAAAGCTGGCTGACGATTTCGGGTCTGCCGGCTGATAAGGTGTCGGCGTCGCACAGGCCGCGAGCGTCAGGGCCGCAACACTTGTAAGGGCCAGTAAGATTTTACGCATTGGTTTCATGTCAAATTCCCCCGCTGTATGCGGTTATACTATCTCCCCCCAAAGCTTATACGTCAATGTGGCTTTAATAGGTCACTTATAAAGGCCGCATCATCAGTAGCTCGTGGGCCGCATGGTAAAAGATCATGGCGGCGATCCCCATCAGTAGCACGCCGACCAGCAGATCGAACTTTTGTTTGTTGTGCGGATCATTGAGCACTTTCGCCAGTCCCACCGCCCCCAGCCCGTAGGCGGTCATGGAAATCATATCCATGCCGATGGTCGTGGCGGCAAAAACACTCATCTGGGCGGGCATGGGTCGGTTGATATCGACAAACGGCGGCAGGACGGCGCTGAAAAATAGCGTCACCTTGGGATTCAGAATCTGCACCCCGAAACCGCGTTTAAACGTCGCCCATAAGTTTTCTGACACCACCGCCTGCGGCAGGGTAACCGCTTCACCGACAAGGTTTAGCCCGCCTTTGAAGGTATTAAGCCCGATCCAGCCGAGATAGAGCGCACCCAGAACCGCGATAAGCTGAAACACCAGCGGCACGGCCAGTATCAAAAGGTGAAGCCCAAAGGCGGCGGCGATAAACCAGATCAGGGTCGCGGCATTTAATCCGGCTATGGCTGAAAAGACATGGGCAGGCTTACCCGAACGGCCCGTGGCGATGGCAAACAGATTGGCAGGCCCAGGCGCTATCGCCATGACGAACATGGCGACCAGAAAGGCTGAAAACTTGGACGGATCGACGGGTAGGGTCATGGGTGTACTCAAACATATTTAGGGGTCTGGGGCCATTGGCCCCAGTACTTTGCCCAATAGAAAAACCCGGCCTTTAGAGCCGGGCTTTTCTATTGGATAGAATATGTGGGGTCACAGACCCCACGCCCCGGAATTATTTTTTGTCACGCGCATCGCGTTTCGCCGCCACCCGCAGCCGCAGGGCATTGAGCTTGATAAAGCCCGCCGCGTCGCGGTGATCATAGGCGACCTTGCCTTCTTCAAACGTGACCAGATCCTGATCGTAGAGGCTGTAAGGGCTTTCGCGGCCCGTGATGGTGACATTGCCCTTATAGAGCTTAACCGTCACGCGGCCTGTGACCTTGGCCTGAGAGTAGTCAATCGCGGCCTGCAGCATTTCACGCTCCGGCGAGAACCAGAAGCCGTTATAGATGATGCTGGCATATTTCGGCATCAGCTCGTCTTTCAGGTGCATAGCCCCACGGTCGAGCGTGATGGATTCGATCCCACGGTGCGCCGCCAAAAGGATGGTACCGCCGGGGGTTTCATAAACGCCACGCGACTTCATGCCCACAAAACGGTTTTCGACCAGATCCAGACGACCGACGCCGTTATCATGGCCCAACTGGTTCAGCTTGGTCAGCAAAGCCGCCGGCGACAGAGCCACGCCATCAACGGCGACCGGATCGCCCTTTTCAAAGTCGATAGTGAAGACGGTCGGGGTATCGGAGGCGGCTTCCGGCGAAATGGTGCGCTGATAGACAAATTCGGGCGCTTCGACCGCCGGGTCTTCCAGCACCTTGCCCTCGGATGACGAGTGCAGCAGGTTGGCATCGACCGAGAACGGCGCATCCCCGCGCTTATCCTTAGCGATGGGGATCTGGTGCTGTTCGGCAAAGGCCAGCAGAGATTCACGCGACGCAAATTCCCACTCACGCCAGGGCGCGATCACATTGATATCGGGCTCAAGGCCGTAATAGCCGAGCTCAAACCGCACCTGATCATTGCCTTTGCCGGTCGCGCCATGACAGACCGCATCAGCACCGACCTTGCGGGCGATTTCGATCTGCTTCTTGGCGATCAGCGGACGAGCGATTGAAGTGCCGAGCAGGTACTGGCCTTCATAGACCGTATTGGCGCGGAACATCGGGAAGACGTAATCGCGCACAAATTCTTCGCGCAGGTCTTCGATATAGATATTTTCCGGCTTGATGCCGAGCAGTTCAGCCTTTTTGCGGGCGGGCTCCAGTTCTTCGCCTTGACCCAGATCCGCGGTGAAGGTCACGACCTCCGCGCCATATTCGGTTTGCAGCCACTTCAGAATGATCGAGGTATCCAGACCGCCGGAATAGGCAAGGACGACTTTTTTCACAGAGGGTTTAGGGGCCGAGGTCATGGGGCAAAACCGCCTTAACAAGAGGGGACAAACTATGTCCGCGCGTTTAAGGCCAGAGGGGGCGCGATGCAAGGATTATTGCCGACGCATTCGCTTAAAGATCATCATCGCTGCCGCAATAATCGACACCAGTCACATCGACAATCACGCTTTGCGCATTTTGCGTAACCCGGATTTTTCCTGAATAAAGCTCTTGTCCATACTTAGTCTTGCCAGTGGTGCGCACTATTGGCTCAAGACGGGTTTTGGTTCTTGCATCCTCATAGACATACCAGCCCGTAGCGGTCTTGGTTTCTGTTCGATTTAAAATCACAGCCTTACCATTAAGACGCAGCGTCGCTTTGCTGGTGAACTCAACAAGTGTGGGTTTGAATCCCTCTCTGTCCGCCTTATCCGATGCGCGTGACAGGCCGACAAAACAGTCACATTCACAACTGTCCTCAGTTGTGATCGGCTCCAGTTTAAGGCTGGCGCTTTGAGCCTCTGAGACAGCGAAAAAGCTCAACAACAAACCAGTAATATAACGCATCATTTGCCCCCCCGAAGTTGTTGAGACTTAAGGTATCAAACAATCATTGTCATAAAAACTGAAAAAAACCCGTTGGGCCGCCCCAAGGGTGTTTTTCACAGTATTGACCCGCTCAAAAGTACACTGAGCGTAGCGAAGGACTTTTGAGCGATTAAACCGTCACTTGTGTGCCCAATTCCACCACCCGTCCCGGCGGAATGTGGAAATACTCGGTCGGATTGGCGGCGTTCTTCATCAGGAAGATATAGAGCTTATCCTGCCACAGCGGCATACCGGAATTGGCCGATGGCACCACCGAGCGCCGCCCCAGGAAGAACGAAGTCGACATGATATCGAACTTTAGTCCTTGTTTGCGGCACAAACCCAGCGCCTTGGGCAGGTTCGGGCTTTCCATAAAGCCGTAGGCAATCACCACTTTTTTGAAATCGGCATTGATGATTTCAATCGTCACCCGGTCTTCGGGGGCGACGCGCGGGGTGTTGGCGGTTTTGACGGTCAGGATGACGTTTTTCTCATGCAGAACCTTATTGTGCTTAAGGTTATGCATCAGGGCGACCGGCGCCACATCAGGATCAGAGGTCAGGAAAATGGCGGTGCCTGACGCGCGATGTGGGGGACGGGCCTGCATCATGTCGACCAGATCATTGAGACCAACACTGTCGCGGCGGGTCTTTTCGGTCAGGATCTGCGTGCCGCGCACCCAGGTTGCCATGACGATAAACAGGGCCGTGGCAATCAGGATCGGCAGCCAGCCGCCGGTAAAGAAGCGCAGCATGTTGGCCGTAAGAAACGCCAGATCAAGGAGCATGAATGGGATGAGGAAAGCCAGTACCTGCGCCCAGCGCCACTTCCACAACTGGCGCATAACAATGGCGGCCATAGCGGTGGTGACCACCATCGTCCCGGTTACCGCCAAGCCGTAGGCATGGGCCAGAGCCGAGGAGGTCTGGAAGCTCAGCATGACCACCAACACCCCGATCAGCAGCATGGAATTGATCTGCGGTACGAAAATCTGACCCGACTGGGTCTCCGACGTGCGCAGGACATCCAGACGCGGCAGCAGACCAAGCTGGATCGCCTGCTGGGTCAGGGAAAACGCGCCCGTAATCACGGCCTGAGAGGCAATAAAGGTCGCCGCACCGGCCAGCAGCACCAGCGGCAGACGCAAGGCCAGCGGGGCCATCTCAAAGAACCAGTTCAGTTCCTGAAACGGTGCGCCACTTTCGATCGACATATCCAGCATGCTCAGGGCCAAAGCCCCTTGCCCCAGATAATTGACCGCCAGACACGGCAGCACGAAAAACAGCCATGCCGCCTGAATAGGCCAGCGCCCAAAGTGACCCATATCGGCGGTCAGGGCTTCGGCCCCCGTCACCGTCAGGAACACCGCCCCCAGCACAATAAAGCCCGCCAGACCATGCTCGGCCAGAAACTTCACAGCATAATAAGGGCTGATCGCCAGCATAATATCGGGGTGGGTGATGAGCTGACTGACACCGAGTGCTGCCATGACCGCAAACCAGACCATACAGATCGGTCCAAAGAACCGTCCGACCTTTTCGGTGCCGTGACTCTGGATGAAAAACAGTCCCAGCAACATGATGATGGCAATCAGCATCACCATCTGGGTGCTGATTGAGTCCTCAAGGCCCGGAATGGTGCGCAGGCCTTCAACCGCCGACAAAACCGAAATCGCCGGGGTAATGACCGCATCGCCGTAAAACAACGCCGCCCCTATGACCCCCAGCACAAATATGAACGGCGTACGCTTACCCATGGCCCGCATAGCCAAAGCCATCAGCGACAGCACCCCGCCCTCGCCTTTGTTGTCGGCGCGCATGATGAAAAAGACGTACTTGACCGTCACCACAAGGATCAGCGCCCACAGGGCTAGTGACACCACGCCTAAAATCTCAGAGCGCGTTACCCCGTCATGGGCGGCGGCATGAAGCGCTTCTTTGAAGGCGTATAGGGGCGACGTGCCGATATCACCGAACACGACCCCGACCGAGCCGATGGCCAGCGCCAGAAATCCGGCACCTTTCGCGGCTCCATGACCCCCACCACCGTGACCAGACGCGGCAGATTCGCTCGCACTTTTGCCATCACCGCAATCTGTTTTTACGGCCGCCTCTTTATTCGAGGCCGCAGCATCCTTAGATATAGCAGTGTGAGAAATAGTTTCGCCCGAAGTGGCTCCGGGTATTGACGAGCCAGAGGAGGCGGCGTCGTCTTTTGGGGTATCCCCGATCATATGGTGTACTCTCCTGAGGGCGGAAACTACGTTACGCACACACGCACTACGTAAATACCCTCGTTTGAACGGCGGGGCTATTACGCCCTTTTTAAGATGGTTTCAATCGTTCTCCCTGCTTTTCACTAGGAACCGGCCCAAAATTATCGTAACAATGTTTTGATCATGTCTGACAGTCAAAGATTTCCCGTTGCCGCACATACGCTGGCTTATCTGGCTCACAGAGGCGCCTATTCACGCGAACAGGCGGTGTCATCGTCTGTGCTGGCCGCCTCCATTCCAACCAATCCGGTGGTCATCCGCCGCATGACGACCCAGCTTTCCAAGGCCGGTCTGGTCGCGACCTGTTCCGGAGTCTCCGGCGGGGCGTGGCTATTGAAAAAAGCCGATGCTATTCATCTGGATGAAGTCCTGTCCGCCGTGCATGGCTGTGCGCATTTGGGCAGCGCACCACCGGGTGCCAAGGGCTGCCCCGTCGGGCAAGCCATCCCCAAGGCGGTCAATGAGGCCATGAAGGTCGCCAATAGTGCGGCGTCCGGGGCTTTGTCCAAAATCACCGTGGCCGATCTGATTAACAGCATCTGAGGTTCCCGTGTCGCGACGTCTTGCATTAATCACAGGCGCTTCCGCCGGTATCGGTCTGGCGTTCGCGCGCGTCTATGCCTCCCATGGCTGGGATGTCGTGGTCACCGGCAGGCGGGCTGACCGGCTGGAAAAGCTGGTCGAAGAGATTAAGCTGCGCTTTGGCGTCGAAGCCTTTGCCGTGCCGGGAGACCTGTCCGATCCGGCCACGCCTGAAAAGCTGATGGCTGCCATAACCGCGCTGGGCCGTCAGGTCGATGGTCTGGTCAATAATGCGGGCTACAGCGTCCCCGAAGGCTTTGTCGGCAATGTCTGGGACAGCCACCGCCATTTTCTTCAGGTGCTGCTGCACGCACCGACCGAGCTGGCTCACCGCGTCCTGCCCGGTATGATCGAGCGCAAGTTTGGCCGGATCATCAATGTCGCGTCCCTTGCGGCCTATCTGCCGGGATCGCCGGGCGATACGCTGTATGGGCCGGTCAAATCCTATCTGCTGAAGTTTTCGCAAGGCCTGCATCTGGAAACCCGCGACCACGGTGTCCATGTCTCGGCGCTATGTCCCGGCTGGACCTATTCTGAGTTCCATGACGTCAACGGTACGCGCTCAAAGCTGTCGCAGTCGTTTCCCGAATGGGTATGGATGGGGGCCGACGAGGTGGCCCGCGAAGGCTATCTGGCGGCTGAGGCCAATCGTGCGGCGTGCGTACCCGGCGCGCCCAATAAGGTCGCCGCTGCGGTGCTTAAGGTTCTGCCCGACGACTGGACGCTGGAGTTCGCCTCCGACCGGTTGCGTAAGATTAATCGGTAGAGCGGAATGATTTAAAATAATCAATTCACTTTAAGCCGCCATTGAGGCGGCGGCCAAGGTGGCGCAGCCACCGCCCGGCGAGGGACTAAAGCTAAACCCCGTGCGCCGTCGCATAAGGGTGGGCCGCAGAAGGCGTAATGATGTCCTGCGTAATGACGCTTAAGGACGAGATAATGATCTGAATCGCCAGCGCACACAGGATCAGACCCAGCACACGAATAACCACCACCATGCCAACCCGGCCCAGCAGTTTTGAGATCGTGCCGGTAAAAAAGAACGTCAAAAAGATCGCCACAGCCGTGGACAAAATTGCCCCAAGACCCACCAGCATCCCGGCCCAGCCATATTTTTGGGCTTCCCCGGCCTGAATAATAACGGTCGAAATCGCGCCCGGCCCGATCAGCAGGGGTATTGCAAACGGCACCACCAGCTTTTCAAAGCTGATATTGGCCGACGCCCGTCCGGTCAGGATTTTGACCTGCTTGTCTGCGTCCGGCTTCTCATTGACGTGCTCAACCTCTTCGAACATGGCCAAAAAGTCGCCGCGCGTCATATCAAGGCCCAACAGGAACAGCAAAATGCCGCCGGCAATACGGAACGCATCCATCGAAATGCCGAAAAATTGCAGCAGTTTCAGGCCTGTAAAGAAAAAGAAACTTAAAAACAGCGCCGAAAATATCGCGATATAAAAGGTCAGCCACCTCCGCGTCGATTGTGAGTGCGACCGCGTGGCCGCCGCAAAAATCGGCACGTTACCAATCGGATCGAGCAGCGCGAACAGAGTGATAAAAAAGTTGACGTAAAACTCAACCAGGTTCATGGGTGACCCGAATTTTGATAAGGCGAAGCAGGGATTTCGCGACCCTATCAAATCCCACCGTTCGGTTACAGCAGAAACTTTGAGGATCACCTTCATGAGCCAATTGATCAAAGCTGATCCCAGACTTTCTGATCCAAGACTGATCGTAGCCCTTGATGAGCCGACCCTTGATGGTGCGCGCGATCTGGCTAAGCGATTGGGTGATCAGGTCAGCTTTTTCAAAATCGGCCTGACCCTGATGGCGCAGGGTGGCTTAAAGCTGGCCTACGAACTGCGCGATCAGGGCAAGATGGTGTTTCAGGACTGGAAGCTGCACGATATCGGCGCGCAGGTCGAAGGCGCGGCCCGCGCGGCCTCTTTGGGCGCTTGCGATTTCCTGACCGTCCATGCCGAGCCGCAAGTGATGCGAGCCGCCGTCAAAGGGCGCGGATCGTCAGGCACCAAGCTTTTGGGCGTCACGGTCATGACGACGCTTACCGATGCCGACCTCTTAGAAATGGGGTATACGGACAAAGCGCTCGATCTGGTGCTTAAGCGTGTCGATCAGGCGATGGATTGCGGCATGGACGGCGTTGTCGCCTCGCCGCTGGAGGCCAAAATCATTCGCGCGCGGGTACCCGCTGATTTCCTGATTGTGACCCCCGGTGTGCGCCCGACCTGGGCCGCCGCCAACGACCAGCAGCGCATCGCCACACCGGAACAGGCGCTAGGCGACGGCGCGTCTCACCTTGTCGTTGGTCGCCCGATCACCGCAGCTGCTGATCCGATAGAGGCGGCACAAAAGATTTTGGCGGCGATTGCTTAATTTGATTATCGCAGGGGGCTTGCCCCCTGCACCCCATTAGTTACGTTTTCGCATATAAGTGCTCGAACCACGTAACGGGTGCAGGGTCTGCGACCCTGCTATCTTTTTTTACCCAAATTAGGGCGCGGGGCTTCAATCGCGGATTTCAAACGCCGGCGCACCATATGCTCTGCCGGTGCATCGGCATCTTCGACCGGAATCTCGCCCTTGAAGTAAAAGCGCTGCCAGGCCTGCTTCATCGTCTCCGGGTCACGTTCTTCCAGCTTGGCATTGAACTCGGTGCGCTTTTCGGTCCAGACCTGATATTGCTTGAGCAACTCCGGATCGGCATCGAGATATTTCAACACCGGCTGCACCGCGTCCATCTTTTGATGCTCGATCAGATTGATAAAGCAGAACGGCTCGCCCTTATTGAAATAGACCCGCCCCGGCCGGGTCATGATCCAGTTCATCGTAAACGGAAACGGCAGCCAGTCGGTCTCGATCAGGCCTTCCAGCGCCTGCACCCCGTCCTTGACGTGGTTGGGCGCGCCCGAACACCACACGGCCCAGCCCGGCGGCGTGCGAAACAGATAGCCCGTGTGCATGGTCAAAATACCGTGCGTAAAATGCGACTGCACGAAATGACCGAGGCTGTCATTGGGATCAAGCGGCGTCAGTTTCAGGTCTTCGTTGCGCGGGCCACCGTTCCATTCGGCCATGAAATCGACCGGACACAGGATTTCCCACCCCGTCGTATTGGCCATGGTCAGCGGCAGACAGCGATAGGGAAAGCGTGATTGAAAGCTATCCATCCAGGCGCGGTCGGGCCGTCCGGGCACGATTTCCGGCGCGGGGTCCTGCATCCTGAAGCACTCTAATTCCATCTGCCAATTCCCTAATGCGGTACACTCATGTAATGACCTTTCAAACCATTACCCTTAGCGAAAATCAACCTGCGAAAATGCCACACACTCAGGATAGCTTACTGTCGGTTCTCAACGATCTAGGTCTGGATGCCACAACCCTCGAACACGAAGCCGTTTTCAAGGTCGGCGAAGGCGATGACATTAAGGCCGGTTTGCGCGGCGCCCACACTAAAAACCTGTTTTTAAAGGACGATAAGGGCAAGCTGTGGCTGATCAGCGCCGAACAATCGACCCAGATCAATCTTAAGGCCCTGCCGAAATATATCGGCTCAGGCCGGTTGTCGTTCGGGTCGGAAGATCGGCTCTATGATGCGTTGGGGGTCAGGCCCGGATCGGTCACTGCCCTTAGCCTTATCAATGACCCTGATCAGCGGGTGCAGTTTATTCTGGATAAACATCTGGCCGACGCTGAATTCGTCAACTTTCATCCGCTGGTCAATACCGCCACCACCACCTTATCTCAGGCCGATTTCCGAAAGTTTATAACCCATCTGGGACGTGATCTTAACGTGTTTAATTTTGATCAGGTCGAAGCCCGTCCGATTAGCTAAGGCTACCACTTAAACCCTTGCGCCGGTTGCGGCCGCACCCCATCTTGATGTAAACAAACTTTCCAATGCACAGGTAATCCCAATGGCCGACAGCGACCTTATTATCGACGGCTCCGACGCCAATTTTCTGGCCGACGTCATCGAAGAATCCAAAATCCGTCCGGTAATCGTCGATTTCTGGGCGACCTGGTGCGGGCCGTGTCGGCAGTTGACGCCCGCGCTCGAAAAGGTCGTCAGGGACGCCAAGGGTGCGGTTAAACTGGTCAAGATCGACGTCGATAAAAACCCGATGATCGCCGGTCAGTTGCGTGTGCAATCCATCCCCACCGTCTATGCCTTTGTCGACGGTAAGCCAATGGACGGCTTTTTGGGCGCCAAGACCGAAACTGAACTCCGCACCTTTATCGAACGGCTCGGCGTCGGCGGTGCCGGTGATGGCCCGACCATTGATGACGCGCTCGAACTGGCCGCGCAATCGGCCACTCAGGGCGATGTCACCAGCGCTATGGAAGCGTTTAGTTTCGTGCTGGAACAGGACCCGCAAAACCTGAAAGCCATAGCGGGCGTTGCGCGCCTCTACCTCAAGGTCGGTGAACCTGATCAGGCCAAGGGTTTCCTCGATATGGCGCCCGCCGACACCAAGGATAGCGATATTTTAAGCCTTCGCGCAGCCCTTGAACTGGCCGAAGATGCGCCCGCCGATCTGTCACCATTCTACGATGCTATCCATGCCGATCCGGCCAACTATCAGGCCCGCTTTGAGCTGGCCAGGGGCCTCGCTGCCCACGGCGATATGGAAAAGGCGGTCGATGAACTGCTGACCATCATCAAGGCGTCGCCGGACTGGAATGACAGCGCCGCCCGCGATTATCTGGTCAAGATTTTCTTTGCCATCGGCCAGATGTCGGAACTGGCCAAATCCGGCCGCCGCCGCTTGTCATCCATTCTGTTTAGTTGAGGGCCTGCATGACCGAATCTGGCGAAAAACCGAATATCGAGATTGATCCGCGCCTGCTGGAGGTGCTGGTCTGTCCGGTCACGCGCCGCCCGCTGACCTATGACCGCGTCGCACAGGAACTGATCAGCCCGACCACCGGTCTGGCCTTTCCGATCCGTTCAGGTGTGCCGATCATGCTTGTCGATCAGGCCCGCAAGTTCGAGCCGCAAAAGGGGTAGGTCTAGCTTTTAAATGGGGGAATAGCGAAAGCTATCATTGGGGGATATGACTGATATCATCATGGGTGCCGGTGGGGCGTTGATAATATCGTTTTTGATAATGTTCAAAAGCGACAAGCAAAGCACTGATCTTCTCGCAGGGAAGCTTTTTCGCCAAGGTCGGGACATCTCATTAGCTTCAAAAATTTTGCAAAAACACAATCATAACAGAGATTTAGTCTTATTTATGATTGGTTTCGTGGTCATATCTCTGTCTATAGTAATGCTGGCAAAAGAGAGTGATTATTATCCTTACCCCTTATTTATCGGAATAGTGCTTTCGGGTTCAGGGATCTGGGGCAGACTTGCGTCTTTTATGGCTGCCGACAAGGAGTTAGGTGAAAATCCAAAACCGCGGAAGCGAAAAAAATCGGCTGATCTTTCTTGAAAACACCTACAACTCTTGGCCTTGCAATAACCGCGGTAAATCACCCGTGGCACCCCCGGCATCTTCCATAAAAAACCGCCGGAACACCCCGATCCGGTTGACCATGCCCATACCCAGACCGCGCAGGGGTCGCAGGACCCAGTTATTATTGGAAAACAGGTGCACAAAGCCGTCGGTGGCCAGCGAGGTCGTCACATTGTCAAACCTTCGCCATTTGCCGTAGCGTTCCAGCACCAGCTCAGAACCAATATCCTCGCCCAGACGCGCCGCCTCAATCACCACCTCGGCCAGAGCCGCCACATCTTTCAAACCCAGATTCAAGCCTTGGCCCGCAATCGGGTGAATACCGTGGGCGGAGTCTCCTAACAGGGCCAATCGGCCTTTGTGCATATCTTCGGCAAGGCTGAGGCCCAGCGGATAGATGAACTTTGGCCCGACCAGCTCGACTTCACCCAGGAACTCCCCGAACCGTTCCTGAAAATGGGCAAAAAACAGCTCATCGCGCACACCCATCAGGGCCTTGGCCTTATCATGGCTTTCCGACCAGACGATGCAGGCGCGATTATCGGTCAGCGGCAGGATCGCAAACGGGCCGGACGTGAGGAAATACTCATAGGCGACGTGGTTATGCGGATGCTGCATCTTGACCGTCACCACCACAGCACTTTGGCCGTAGTCCCAGGCGATATTACGAATACCGGCCCATTCGCGCAGCTTTGATTGCCGCCCCTCGGCCCCGACCAGCAGCGGCGCAGTTAAACTATCGCCGGTGTTCAGTGTTACCGAAATACGTGACGGATTTTCCTCAATGGTTTCAATGGTCGCCGGGGCGATAACATCAATCCCTGCCGCGGTGATAGCGTCATAGAGAGCCGTGCGGATATGGCGGTTTTCGACCATATAGCCCAGCGGTTCATCGCCGGTGCGGTCTGATATTTCCTGCGACCGAAAATGCAGATAAAACGGCAAGGGCGCCTTGGTCGCCGCCCCCGGCAAATGGCCATCCGTGACCATGATCTCATCCATCCGGCACGACAGCGGTGCCAGCTTTTCCCCGACCCCCAGCACATTCCATTGCCGGAAACAGCTATAGGCAATGGCCGAGGCGCGCCCGTCATAGCCCGCATCCAGTTGATCGGTCAACGGCTGGCGCTCAATCAACACGGGCTTAAGGCCATTCTGCGCCAGAGCCAGCGCCAAGGTCATGCCCGCCATGCCGGCACCGGAAATGATTACGTCACAGGTTTTTTCCATAGCGGTTGATACCACTTTCAGCCGATGAAAACAGGTCAAAAAACCATAGGCTTTTTTTGATTTCGTAAACAGCTCTTAACCATATCCGTGGCAAATAACCGCAGATGTATATGTTTAAAACCTTCGACTGAACCTATGGCCAGCCTGACCGCGACGATTATCACTCAACTGGAAACCCATGCCCGCCTGATCTGGCGCGCCGCCGCCGTGGCGCG
>DDPE01000067.1 GCA_002342035.1 Asticcacaulis sp. UBA2476
TAGAGCGCATTCCGAAAAGTGTGAGCGGTTTTTCGGATAAAATGCGCGTTAAAAACAATTAGGTGAGCGGCGTAATCTGGCGGTCATCCAGAATCTTACCGTCTTCCATGTGAATAATACGGTCGGCATAGGCTTCAAGGCGCGGATCGTGGGTCACGCAGATCACCGCCGCCCCATGCTCCTTGGCCGCCCGGTGCAGCAGCTTGATGACCACCTGACCGCTGACGGAATCGAGCGCCGAAGTCGGTTCATCGGCAAACAGCAGTTGCGGATTCTTCGACAGGGCGCGCGCAATGGCGACCCGCTGCTTTTCCCCGCCCGACAATGCCGCCGGTGTCTGGCGCAAACGGTGCTCCAGTCCCACTTCGGTCAGGGCCGCAATCGCACGCTGACGGGCCTCGGGGCCCTTGACCTTGCAGAATTTCAGCACCTGCTCGACCTGCTGGGTGGCGTTGAGCGCCGGAAACAGATTGAAGCCCTGAAAGATAAACCCACAGTGATCGAGGCGGAACTTATCGATCTTAGCCTTCTTCTTTTTCCACAGGTCTTCGCCCAGAGCAATGACTTCACCTTCATCAGGTTTCATCAACCCGGACAGTGCCGCAATCAGGGTCGACTTGCCTGACCCGGACGGCCCCATCACCATGGTCACCTGACCATGATAGGCGTTGAAATCGACATGGTTAAGCACCTGCTGCTTGGTCTTGCCGATCTTGTAACTCTTGGACAACCCCTTGGCGTCAATGGCAATATTACTCATCTTAACAAGTCCGCAGGCTGGCTTTTCTTAAGGATGCCGAGCGAAAACAGACCCGACAGAATGGCGATGCTGAGAAGCATCAAGGTTACAAAGATACAAAGCCACATAGGAAAATACATGGGCACACCTCCCATCTTAGCCAGACCAGCGACCCCTGCTGTTAATGCTAAGGTGAAAATCAACCCAAACACGCCGACCCAGAATGAGAGCTCCATGATGATCACACGCAGCCTTCCCATCGACACGCCCAAGGCCCGCAGCGAGGCGAATTCCTTGATATTGGCCAGAATAGCGCCCTGAAGCGTCTGCCAGGTGATGACGATGCCGATAAAAATACCGACAAGCACCGCAAACCCTAAGATGACCGAGATACCACCCTCTTTAAGCATAGTCCCTTGATTGGCGACCGACAGGTCTTCGCGGGTCCAGGCCCTAAACTGACCGCCGCCAATGGCGTTAAGCTCAGCCACCACCTGCTTAGCGCGGGTCGGGTCCTTGACCTTGACGAGTATTGGCCCAACGCGCGGACCTTCGTAAATAATCCCCAACAGGCGCGCGGTCTGGCGCGACGTAAACACCATCGATTGGAATGTGGACGGATAATCATCGATCGCGGCGCGGACATTAACCGTCTGACCGTTCATCTTGGCCTTATCGCCCACCTGAACCCCCAGTTTGGCCAAGACTGTGCGATCCAGTACAATCGCGTATGGCTCCTGCAAGGCCTGCATGGTTGCTTCGGAAAAATCGTTGGGCAGGGTCACTGAGCCCTCGAACGGATCAATCACGATGACCTGAACGCCATCGGATTTGGCGGGCTGACCGTCCTTGGGGAAGTTCGAAAAGTTAGCCCAGCTCCCGTTCATCGGCATGACTTCGGCCACGTCCGGATGCTGATACAGCATCGGGATAATCCGGCGCGGCTGACCTCCGGAATTAGCAAACAGGCTTTCCGACTGCGGCGGCAGCACCATGATATGGGCAGGAGACCGGTCAATCGTATTGGTAAACGACTTGGCCATGCCCATGAACATGCCGGTAAAAGCCAAAACCAGCAGCCCGGCCACAGCCAAGGCGATAACGGCGGCCAGATACCGGCGCCATTCAAAAATCAGGGTAGATAAAGCTAAAGACATAGAACCCCTTCCTCACTGGGTTCAACATCTTAGCTTTTGCAACAAAGGTCTAATTAAATCGGTGTAATGCACATTACCGTTTGTTTATGCGCAATTCCCTCATCTCTTTGCACCGCCGCTGAAATCGTGAGATTTGAGTCAGATAATAGCCGACAAGCGCCGCAGCTAGGCTTACTACCTGCAAGCGCAGACTGCGTATTAGCTGGCCAAAGACCGCGATTTCAAATGTCGTGCTTGGCGGCGATGAAATATGCCGCTCCCGTCCAGACGGTGATGGCGGCGGCGATCCAGATCAATCCGTATGAAATCAGCGACATCATCGGTACATGGATCGGGTCGAAATCAAAGGCGGCCCAGCTTTCGGTCAGGAGTAACAGTCCCAGCGCCACAAGCTGAATGGTCGTCTTCCACTTGGCCAGCAGGGTCACAGGCACGGCCACGCCGCGTCCGGCGGCGGCTTCGCGCAGGGCGCTGACGGCAAATTCACGGAACAGGATCAGGGCTGTCGGCAGGGCAATCACTGGCTGAGCACCCAGAGCGAACAGACCAAGGATCGTGCCGCAGACCAGAATCTTATCGGCGATCGGATCAAGAATGGCGCCCCAGCGCGTTTCAGCGTGCATCTTGCGCGCCAGATACCCGTCGGCGAAATCGGTCACCGAGGCCACCACAAAGGCCACGCAGGCCCATCTTTGCATGGCGAACTGGTCGTCGATAGTAAGATATGCGCTCAGGAACGGTACGCCCCCCGCTGCCCCGGCCAGCAGCACGAACATGACCAGCCCGACCACCAGACGCACAGCCGTGATGGCATTGGGAATGGGGCTGACGTTTTCTTTGGTCATGGGGAATCTCTGCGATTTAAACTGGCTGTTCTTTTGGCATTTAATCACTCAGCGCTCAAGCCGCGAAGCAGTAGCGCGCCGAAAAACCCCACATTCAAGGGGCAAATGGCAATGCCTCACTTAGGCGAGCCTGTTTCACAATCGCACAACCTTTAGGGGGCATATGTCCCGCAATCGATTAATTTGCGACCCGCGAAGCCCGCACACACCCATCTGTGAGCGAATCCTCCCGCCTAATTTTTATAAGTATATCATAAAGATAGCGGGATTGGTCTTTATCAGGACGGTTTATCCCATAAGCGGACGGCGGCGGCCCGCTTTATGCACTGAGGTAACTAAATGGCCTGTTCGGCGCGCAAACGCCCACAGGCTCAGGTTTCAAGTCAAAAAGGCCGGTAATATCATGTCGATAATGTCCCCGTTCCAAAACGAAGCGTCAACTGAGCGCCGCGACCATAGCTGGTTGGGCTGGGTATTTCTCGTATCGTGGGTGGTTGTGATCGCCCTGACGGTCATGGTGCACAAAACCGCTACGGATTTCACCCATGCCTACGCCCTGCCGCTGATCGCAGGCAGCCTGTGGATGTCGATCTATCTGCTGTTCCTGACGCCGGATCTCAAGGCGGACTAATTTTCCGTCACGGCTAAAAATCAGCCGTGAAAATAATCATATATTTTCTGAGCCATAGCGGCATTGATGCCTTCGATCTTGATCAGGTCTTCGACGCGGGCTTCCCCCACTTCGCGGGCTGAGCCAAAAGCCTGCAACAACGCGCGTTTACGGCGCGCGCCGATGCCGTCAATCTCATCAAGCGGGTTTTTAGTCAGGGCGGCGGCCCGTTTTTGACGGTTCGCCCCAATGGCATAACGGTGGGCTTCATCGCGCAGGCGTTGCAGGTAATATAAAACCGGCGATTTCGGCTCCATCATGAACGGCAACCGCCCCGGCATGAAAAAGCGCTCCATGCCCGCGTCGCGGTTCGGCCCCTTGGCCACCCCGACGATCTTTATATCGCTCATGCCCAGCTCATCCATGACGCCCAACACGGCATCAAGCTGCCCCTGACCACCGTCCACCAGCACCAGATCGGGCTTGCCAAAGCCTTCGTCTTCTGAGGCATCCGATGCTCGGTTTTTAAGGCGCAGGAATCGCCGGCGGAACACTTCGCGCATCATGGCATAGTCGTCGCCGGCCACCGTATCGAGGTCGCGGATGGTGAATTTGCGGTACTGGCCCTTCATGAACCCTTCGGGGCCTGCTACCACCATACCACCGACCGCATGGGTGCCGCTCAGGTGGGAGTTATCGTAGATTTCGATGCGCGTCGGCGGGGCAGCCAACCCAAAAGTCTCCGCCACCCCTTGCAGCAGTTTAGATTGCGCCGATTGTTCTGCCATGCGCCGCCCCAAGGCCGCTTTGGCATTGTTGAGCGCGTGCTGCACGACATCGAGCTTTTCGCCGCGCTGCGGGCAGGTGATCTGCACTTTGCGGTCGGCTTTCAGGCTTAAAGCCTCCATCATCAGGTCGGGCTCGCTCAAGCCGTGGGAAATGAGAACAAGCTTCGGCACGGGCTTGTCCTGATAGAACTGGCCCAGAAAAGCATCAAGGATATCGCCCTCAGAATCGGAAATATCGACGCGTGGGAAATAGGCCCGGTCGCCCCAGTTCTGACCGGCCCGGTAAAACACGCTCTGGACGCAGGCATAACCGCCTTCGGCATGGACGGCGAAGACATCGGCCTCAGCCTCGTTCAAGCCCACCGACGACGACATGACCACATGATTAAGCGCCCGCATCCGGTCGCGCAGATGGGCGGCGCGCTCAAATTCCATATCCTCAGACGCCCGCATCATGCGCGCCGACAGGTCTTCGATCACCGCGCGGCTCTTGCCATTCAAAAAGGTCTGGGCCTGTTTGACTAGCTCACCGTAAGCTTCGAGGCCGATCTCACCCGTGCACGGCGCCGAACAGCGCTTGATCTGATGCAACATGCACGGCCGGGTGCGGCTGGCGTAAACATTGTCGGTGCAGGTGCGCAGCAAAAACGCCCGTTGCAGGGTATCAAGCGTGCGGTTGACCGCCAGAGTCGAGGCAAACGGCCCGTAATATTCGCCCTTGATGCTGTGTGAGCCGCGGTGCTTGGTGATCTGCGGCGCTTCGTGGTCTTTGCGCACCAGAATTTCGGCAAAGGATTTATCATCGCGCAACAGGACGTTGTAGCGGGGTTTCAGCGACTTGATCAGGCGCGCTTCCAGCAGCAACGCCTCACCTTCGGTTTCGGTGCGTACCAGCACCATTTCGCGCGTCAACGACACCATGCGGGCGATGCGGTTGGAATGGAACCGGCCTTGGGCGTACTGAAGGATGCGTTTTTTTAAGCTCTTGGCCTTACCGACATACAGAACCTCAGAGTCCGTGCCTATCATGCGATAGACACCGGGCTTATCAGGGGCGAGTGCGGCCTCCTTGCGGATCAGCTCACCACCGATCAGAAGCTCATTCATGGCCTCAAGATCAACCGGCGGCATGATCGGCGCATCGTCTTGAATCGGTTCGTCAGTCAATCGGGGTTCCTGTTAGAACCTCCCCTCAAGGAG
>DDPE01000095.1 GCA_002342035.1 Asticcacaulis sp. UBA2476
TCAACCTTGGCAAGGTTGCGCTCTACCGCTGAGCTACGCCCGCTCATCTGCGCGGTCATGTTCATGTCCGCCGAAGAGGTGCGCCTTATAGACATTAAGCCCTTGGCCTTGCAAGCCCTCTTTTTGAAAAAATCCGATTTTTCCACATGGTTTGCGCCACATGGTTTGCAAACGGCTTAAGTGAGCACGATCCACGCCACGCGGGTCATCAGTATCACAACCCCGGCAAAGTTGATCACAAACACCATACCGCGCAGAGGCACATTGCGGGTCAGGGTCTGCACCACCGTATGGACCACGCGCCCGAACAGAAACAGCCACGCCGCCGCCACATCGATCAGCGCGACCTGACCCGACAGATAGATAAACAGACCGGCAAACAGCGCAAATAGCGGCAGTTCAAACTGGTTCGACAGGTTGCGGGCGACGCGCAGTGAACGCTCAGGATCGGCGCCGGCGCGGATGAAATCAGCGATGCGCACCTCGCCCTTGGCGACCGCCGACTGGCGCTCAATCGTCAGCCAGACATAGAGCAGCGCCACCCAACCGAAATGGGCCAGAAATGCCAGAATAAACACCTGATCGAGCGTCATATGCCCCCCTTAACCGCACAGACCGGACAGTAAGGCTCAGCCGGAATACGGATGGTGCGGCTTTCCCCCGACAGGCCGTCATAGATCAGCAACCGCCCCGTCAAGGCCTTACCCGCGCCGGTGATCAGTTTCACCACCTCTAACGCCGCCATCGACCCCATGACTCCGGCCAGAGCCCCCACGACCCCTACCCGTTCGCAGGTTTCCGCATCGGGGGGAATGTCCGGCACAAAGCACTGATAGCAGGGCCTGCCGGTAAAGGTCGCCACCTGCCCGCTCCAGCGCCCAAGGGCTGCCGACACCAGCGGTTTATTCAGCTCAACGCATATCCGGTTGACCAGAAAGCGCGTCTCGAAATTATCGCAGCCATCCAGCACGATGTCGTAAGCGCCGATGATTTCCGCCGCATTATCTTCAGTCAGCCGCACCGGATGAGTGATGCACGCCACATGCGGATTGAGGCCTTCCAGACGCGCCTGGGCCTGCCCGGCCTTTGAGGCCCCGACATCGGAGGTCGCATAAAGCACCTGCCGCTGAAGGTTTGAGACCGACACCTCATCATCATCCAGCAGCCCAAGCGTCCCCACGCCTGCCGCCGCCAGATAAAGCGCTGCCGGTGAGCCTATGCCGCCCATGCCGACTAAGAGCACCTTAGCCCCCTTAAGGCGCATCTGGCCCATGCCGCCGATTTCCTTCAGCACGATATGGCGGGCGTAGCGGTCGAGTTCGTCATCGTTGAGCATTTAAACGAAATGGCACTTTTTTTTAGATTTGTCGCGCATTTGGGTCCAAAAACCGCTGGACACTTTTTGGAATGCGCTTAGGCCCCTTGAACTACAACCCCAAAACCGCCAAGTAAGACAACATGAGCGAACACAATTCCCCGTTTCCGAACTGGCATGGCACCACCATAGTCGCCGTGCGCCAAAACAATAAGACCGTGATCGCCGGTGACGGTCAGGTCTCCATGGGCCCAACCATCGTCAAGGGTGGCGCGCGCAAGGTGCGCACGCTGGCGGGTGGTAAGGTGCTGGCCGGATTTGCGGGGGCGACGGCGGATGCCTTTACCCTGCTGGAGCGGCTGGAGGCCAAGCTTGAGCTTTACCCCGACCAGTTGGCGCGGGCTTGCGTGGATCTGGCCAAGGATTGGCGCACGGATCGTTATCTACGCAGGCTTGAGGCCATGCTGCTGGTGGCCGATAAGAACCATATCCTGACCGTGACCGGCGTCGGCGACGTGCTGGAACCCGAAGACGGCGTGGCGGCGATTGGCTCCGGCGGCACCTATGCCCTGTCGGCGGCACGCGCTTTGCTGGAGTACGAACAGGACGCCGAAACCATCGCCCGCAAGGCCATGAAAATTGCCTCCTCCATCTGTGTCTACACCAATGATCATTTGACGCTGGAGATTCTGAACCCGTGATCTCCTTTCGCGCGCTCACCGATAATGATGCCGGATTGCTGCTGTTGTGGATGGCCTCACCGCACGTCCAAAAGTGGTGGCTGAGCGATTGCCAGACCGCCGAAGACGGCGTTGAGGATGCCCTGGCCTATATTGGAGCCGCCAATGCGACGGCCTTCATCATCACCTGGAACGATCAGCCGATCGGCTATTTCCAGTGCTATGAATGTAATCCGGACCATGAGCCGGACAGCCCGTGCTTTAGCGAAAATCCCAAGGGGACATTTTTGTTCGATATGTTCATCGGGGACGCCTCACACCTCGGTGACGGCTTAGGGGCAAAAGTGCTCAGCAAAGCCGCATACGGCCTGTTTTATAAGGGCGCTCAGTGCCTGCGTGCCGCCCCCCATGCGACCAATATCGCCGCCGTCAAATCGTGTGAACGCGCAGGCTTTACCGCCACCGACCACACCCGCGCCAATGGGCTGGTGCTGATGGTGCGGGCGCGTGATGTGGCGCCCGACGCTGTGAAATCGGCCTGAACCGACCCGCTATCCCCAATTGGACTTTGAATTCATGTCTCATACCTTTTCCCCGCGCGAAATTGTTTCTGAACTGGACCGCTATATCATCGGCCATAACGACGCCAAGAAAGCCGTGGCCGTGGCGCTGCGCAACCGCTGGCGCCGCAAGCAGACCTCAGATGACATCCGCGATGAGATCACCCCGAAAAACATCCTGATGATCGGGCCGACCGGCGTGGGTAAGACCGAAATCGCCCGTCGTCTGGCCAAGCTGGCCAACGCGCCGTTCATTAAGGTCGAAGCCACCAAGTTCACCGAAGTCGGCTATGTCGGGCGCGATGTCGATCAGATTGTCCGCGATCTGGTCGAAGCCGCCATGCTGATGGTGCGCGAGAAAAACCGCGCCGGCGTGCGCGCCAAGGCCGAGGCCGCCGCCGAAGAACGCCTGCTCGACGGGCTGGTCGGGGCCGGATCATCGCCTGCCACCCGCGATAGTTTCCGTAAACGGCTGCGGGCCGGTGAACTGGACGATAAGGACATTGAGATCAGCGTCAACGAAAGCGCCTCCCCCATCGGCGTGTTTGAAATTCCGGGCCAGCCGGGCGGCAATTTCAACATCGGCGAAATGCTTTCCAAGGCCATGGGTAATAAGCAAAAAACCGTGCGCCTGACGGTCAAGGCCGCCCAGCCGATCCTGCTGTCCGAAGAAAGTGATAAGCTGCTGGATCAGGAATCGGTGACGGCAGAGGCTTTGAGCCTGGCCGAAAACGAAGGCATTGTCTTCCTTGATGAAATTGACAAGGTGGCGTCTAAAAGTGAGCGCGGCGGCGCCGATGTGTCGCGTGAGGGGGTGCAACGCGACCTGCTGCCGCTGATCGAAGGCACGACGGTGTCGACCAAGCATGGCCCGGTCAAGACTGACCATATTCTGTTTATTGCGTCGGGCGCGTTTCATGTCGCCAAGCCCTCGGATCTGCTGCCGGAACTTCAGGGCCGTCTGCCGATCCGCGTCGAGCTTAAGGCCCTTACCCAGGATGATTTTCGCCGGATTTTGTCTGAGCCCGAAGCCAATCTGATCAAGCAAAATCAAGCCCTCATGCAAACCGAAGGCGTCGATCTGCAATTTGATGACGGCGCGATCGCCGAGATGGCCGCCGCCGCGGCGCAAGTGAACGCCAAGGTCGAAAACATTGGCGCGCGTAGGCTTCATACCGTAATTGAAAAGGTCATGGAGGACATTTCCTTCACGGCCTCAGATAAGTCAGGCCAGACCATCCTGATCGACGAAGCCTATGTCAAGGAACGCCTGGGTGATATCGCCGGGGATGCAGATTTGAGCAGGTATATCCTATAGCCGGATCAGGTTAGGTTCCGGTTTTTTCCTGCACATAGCCATCATAATGCTGTGTCAGGAACTCGCGGAACTGCCCGACCAGATGGTCGATATGCTTATCGCGTTCGGCGGCCATTTGCTCAAGCGGCAGGCTTTGCGAGACCATGAAGGCGTTATAACGGGCGGCGGCGTGGCTCATAGCAATGGCGACCAGTTCATAGTCGGCGTCCTTGCTGTGGGCATTGGCCAGATCAATGTGGCCAGAGGCCATTTTGACGAAAAGTTCCTGATTATTATCCGACATGTTACGCCCTGCGATCTATTATGATTGATATTGATCTTATGTGGCGGTGAAATCCGGGTCTGTCAATTGTTTAAGCAGGGCGATGCTGGCGTCTTCACACAGACCATAAACCGTCTCGAAATCCTTTGGCCCGCCATAATAGGGATCAGGGACATCCTTGCGCAGACCCAAGGCCTGCTCCAGATAAAGCCCGACGCGGGCTTTTGATCCGGTGGTCTGCAACCGGCGGATATCGCTTAGATTTTGCTTATCAAGCCCCAGGATCAGATCGAACCTGTCGAAATCCTCACGCACCAGTTTACGCGCACATTGATCATGGATGGCTATGCCATAACGGGCCGCCACGGCAATCGAGCGCTTATCGGGCGCGGCCCCAATGTGCCAGCCACCGGTGCCAGCGGAATCAATGACAAAATGGTCGCTCAAACCGGCTTCGGCAACCTTGTGCCGGAACACGCCCTCCGCCAGCGGTGAGCGGCAGATATTGCCAAGACAGACGAATAAAACCGAGATCATCTAAAGGTTATAAGCGTTGCCTCGTGGCGGAATCAATCTATTAATGGGACGAACATAGGATGAACGCCATGTCTCTGCCCTTACCCGAATTGGAGAGCTTTATTGATAGGCTTAAAGCCATATCGGATCGCTATGGCCGGGTATATGGTGTTGATCGCGCAGGCGACTGGCATATCCTGAAACTTCAGGAGGAGATGGGCGAACTTACCCAAAGCTATCTGGCCATGACGGGCCGATCGCGGCGCGATGAAGCGACCGCACGGCACGATGTAGCGATGGAAATGGCCGATGTCATGTGCATGCTGCTGCTGATGGCGCGGGCTGAAAACATAGACATCAATGCCGCCATTACCGAAAAATGGCTTAAATGGGAAACCGTGATGGCTGAGGAAAGTCACGATGCCTGATCCCCGCCTGCCAGATCCCCGCTTAATCGTAAAACTGTTTACGCGTTTTGAGGCCGATAAGCCCGACCCCAAGACCGAGCTTGATTTCATCAATCCCTATACGCTGGTGGTCGCGGTCGCCCTGTCAGCCCAGACCACCGATAAGGCGGTCAATAAAGCCACCAAACCGTTGTTTGACCTGGCCTATAATCCGTTCGATATGTTGGCCCTGGGCGAAGAAAAGCTGTCGGCCATGATCGCCTCGATCGGGCTTTATCGCACCAAGGCGAAAAACGTCATTAAGCTGTCGCAGATCCTGATCGATAGCTATGGCGGGCAGGTGCCGCTCAATCGCGATGCCCTGATGGCCCTGCCAGGTGTGGGCCGTAAGACCGCCAGTGTTGTGCTGAATGAGCTCAATATCGAACCGGCCATTGCGGTTGATACCCATGTCTACCGCGTATCGCACCGCTTAGGGATTGCCGACGCCACCACGCCCGATAAGGTCGAGGCCCAACTCATGGCGATTATTCCGCAAAAGTGGCTGACGCGCGCCCATCATTGGCTGATCCTGCACGGACGCTACACCTGCGTGGCGCGTAAACCCATGTGTGAGAATTGTATCGTTGCTGATTTATGTCCGAAAATCGGGGTTTAGCGGCAAATGCCCGAAGTGACGACGGTGTCCTGAGTGACCGACACACAGTCATTGGCCGACATTTTCACCAGCGTGCGCCCCACCGAAAAGCCCACCAGAACCAGCACCGCCAGAAGAAAAATCATGGCGTAAATGTTTACCGGTTTGGTTTCGTCTGTCCTGAATAACGCCATGGAACCCTCCCCAAAAAACGCCTGCAGCGCGAGTGAAATGAGCGCGGAAATTACGTCGAATGTTTACAATTGTAAACATAAGTTTAACGCAAATCCGGTCACGGCTCAATAACAGTCACGTGAGGCAAGGCGTCGCATAGGGTTTAAGCTGGCCGTAAACGCTCGAAAACGCTGGCAATTTCGCCGTGATAGGTCACATCATGACGATAGCGAAAGCCTGCCTTACGGGCCAGTTTCCGCGACGCTTCATTGTCATGGCTGATCATGCACAGGGTGCGCTCCAGCGACAGATCGCCATCGGCCAGATCCAGCACCGCGTTCACCGCCTCCCGAGCATAGCCATGACCGTGATGCGCCGGATCGAGGCCCCAGCCCATCTCCGGGGCGTCAAAGACGGGCTCTATATCGCGCATATAGTTGAAAATCCCGACACTGCCGATCCAGTTGCCGCCGTCTTTCAATCTTATAGACCAGTTGCCATAGCCAAAGACCTGCCAGTGGCCGATGTCGCGCAACAGCCGCATCCACACCTCCTCCGGCGTCAGGGGGCGGCGCGTGATGTCGCGCACGAAATCCTCATTGCGCCACAGGGTGCATAACGGCTCGAAATCATCCGCCGTCATGGGCATCAAAATCAAGCGCGCGGTTTCAATCCGGTTCACGTCGCAACCTTTGGCGGCACGGACTCAGTGCTGAAACGGGCAATGTCTTTAAGCAGGCTTATCGCGGCAGCATCGATCAGTTGCTGGCCTTTTTCGATGCTGGCCAGCGTCGGGTCGGAGCCAATCCGGCCATCGGGAAAGCGCGCACGATAGTCGGCGGCTTCGCGGATCGGGCCGGTCGGCGCGATTTTCGGTTCCGGCACGACATCGCGCACCTGATCCGGATAGGCGGCATAGGTAATGGCGATTTCGGACGGGGTAGCGTGGCTGCCGTGGCCAGTAGGGAACATGACCGAACACATCTTGGCGATGCCTGCCAGATCCCACCAGTTGGTCAGTTTCAGCGCAAACGGGCAAGCTTCACCGCGATAAGAATAGCGCGAATAGATCTCCGAAAAGGTCGCCTCAATAGTAGCGATATTGCCGCCGTGACCGTTGAGGAAATAGATGCGCTCAAACCCGTGCCGCGCCAGCGACATCACCCAGTCCTCAATCGCCGCCATAAAGGTCGAAGGCCTGAGCGAAATCGTCCCCGCAAAGCCGAGATGATGCTGGGCCATGCCGATATTAAAGGTCGGGGCGATCAGAACCGGCTCACCCTGTTCAGCCGCCAGTTTTTCAGCAGCATGGGCGATGATTTCCGGACACAACCAGTCCGTGCCCAGAAGGCCGGTCGGGCCGTGCTGTTCATTGGAGCCGATGGGAATAATCACGGTTTTAGACGCACTCAAAAACCGTTCGATTTCCGGCCAGGTCGATACATGCAGGATCATATCAGCTACTCTTTAGTCATTACCGCACAGCCCTTGATGAACAGATGGCGGTACCTGACGGAATTTGCGACAGTTTGGGCCTGGAAAGCTAATGTTTTTTTGCGTTTTTTAACATTGGTTCTCTCGACTCTGCCCCAATTTCATCCCATGTTCCGGGTGAAAATAAGACGCAGGCTGTTAAACCTGTGCCATGCCAAGTGCATTCCAAAAAGTGTGATGCGGTTTTTGGATAAAATGCACGTCAAAAACAGTTAAGGAACGCCACAGATGAGTGATCAACAACTCTTTCCCGTGCCCGCAGGCTTTTTGCGCGCAAGCACCGTCGATGCCGCAGGCCTTAAGGCCCAGCATGATCTGATAGCCTCCGATGAAAACGCCCACTGGAAGACGCTGGGGGAGGCGCTGGACTGGATCGAGCCGTTCACCAAGATCAAGGATGTGTCGTTCAACCGCGATGATTTCCGCATCCAGTGGTACTATGACGGCAAGCTCAATGTGTCACAGAACTGCATCGACCGGCACCTGAAAGACCGTGGCGATAGCGTAGCATTCATTTTTGAAGGCGACGATCCGGGCAATTCCTATCATGTCACCTATAATCAACTGGCCGCTGAGGTAAACAAACGCGCCAATCTGATGAAGCAGTACGGCGTTAAAAAAGGCGACCGGGTGACCATCTATATGCCGATGGTGCCCGAAGCGGCCTATTTCATGCTGGCCTGCACCCGTATCGGCGCCGTTCATTCGGTCGTGTTTGGCGGCTTTTCGCCGGACAGTCTGGCGGGGCGGATTCTGGACTGTAAGTCTGAGTATGTCGTCACCACCCATGAAGGCGTGCGCGGCGGCAAGAAAATCCCTCTTAAGGCCAATACCGATCTGGCCCTGCTGCAATGCCCGGACGTCAAGCATGTGTTTGTTGTGGCTGATGTTTGTGATGTGATGCTGATGCACGGTCAGCGCGACATTAATATCGCCTGTGTCCTTGATGAGATGAGTGCGGAGTGTCCGGCCGAGCCGATGGGCGCCGAAGATCCACTATTTATCCTCTATACCTCCGGTTCCACCGGCAAACCCAAAGGCGTGTTGCACACCACCGGCGGATACCTCGCGTGGGCGGCCTACACGTTTAAGACTGTGTTCGATTATCAGGCCGGTGATGTCTTCTGGTGTACCGCCGATGTCGGCTGGGTCACGGGCCATTCCTATGTGGTCTATGGCCCGCTGGCCAATGGCGCGACCTCGCTGATCTTTGAGGGCGTACCAAACTACCCGACCGTCAGCCGTTTCTGGGAGGTCATTGATAAGCATAAGGTCAATATCTTTTACACCGCCCCCACCGCCATCCGCGCCCTCATGCGCGAAGGCGATGAGCCGGTCAAAACAACCTCGCGCGCGTCGCTGCGGGTGCTTGGCTCGGTCGGCGAGCCGATCAATCCCGAAGCGTGGATGTGGTATTATAATGTCGTCGGTGACGGGCGCTGCCCGATCGTCGATACCTGGTGGCAGACCGAGACCGGCGGCCATCTGATCACACCGGTGGCGGGGGCGACCCCGCTTAAGCCCGGTTCAGCGTCTCAACCTTTGCCAGGGGTGAAACCGGTGATTGTCGATGCTGAGGGCAAGCGGCTTGAGGGTGCCACCGAAGGCAATCTGTGCATTGCGGATTCCTGGCCCGGTCAGATGCGCTCGATCTACGGCGATCATGCCCGCTTTATTGAGACCTATTTTTCGACCTATCCCGGCATGTATTTCACCGGCGACGGCGTTAAGCGTGATGAGGACGGTTACTACTGGATCACCGGCCGCGTCGATGATGTGCTCAATGTCTCCGGCCACCGCATCGGCACGGCTGAGGTCGAAAGTGCGCTGGTCGCCCATGAAACCGTGGCGGAGGCCGCGGTTGTGGGCTTCCCGCATGACATCAAGGGTCAGGGCATCTGGTGCTTTGTGACGCTGGTTAAGGGCGTGGAACCGACCGATGAGCTAAAGGTCACCTTGCGCAACTGGGTCCGCCGTGAAATCGGTCCGATCGCCTCGCCCGATGTCATCCAATGGGCGCCGGGCCTGCCCAAAACCCGCTCCGGTAAGATCATGCGCCGGATTTTGCGCAAGATCGCCGAAGGTCAGCCAGAGGCTTTGGGCGATATCTCAACCCTTGCCGATCCGTCGGTCGTGGCCGATCTGATCAAGGGCGCGAACCTTAAAATCGATGCCTGACTTATTTATTGTCGCGCATTCTATCCGATAACCGCTTCACACTTATCGGAAACGGAGTTCGGCGAAGCCAATGCGCTTTAGGTGCGCAGGCAACCCACCTGCGCCACCCGATATTCGCGGCGGAAAGTATCGGACACGGTGCCGTAATTGCGGCGCGTAATGACCTCTTCGCGGTCATAGTCCGGGCGGCGCGACGCAGGATTGGCCAGAGCGTGCAGGGTTTCCGGCGTCGAAGTATAGATCCGGCCCCGACGGGGGTTGTGGCGTAGGGTAATGCCGACCACCTGAGACGCCGTATTGACCGCCGGACCGCCGATGAGCTGGTTCAGGCTGCCCTCAAGGCCGAAAGTATGGCCCGACTCTGCCCAGGCCAGCACCGATTCGTTGGCCTCAAAGCGCTTGGATTTCGATAGGGTGGTGCGCCCGATAAACCGGCCCGTCGCTTCGCCCACCGCACCACGCGGGAAACCCGGCATAAAGGCGCGCTGCCCCACTTTGAGCGCTGCCGGATCGGCCAGAGGCAGGGGCCGCGTCCCACCGGAGGTCACCGCGATTTCATAGTTCTCATGGCCCGCCGATTTACGGATTTTGAACGGCACGCCCAGATTGCCGCCGATATTCAAAAACGGATAGGCGCAGTTGCGAATACTGTCGCGGGCAATAATCCATTCGCCGGACTGAGACACCGAAAACGCCGTGCCGGTATAGTCGATCTGGGTGGCGACCCCCTGACCGCTCGGCAAGCTGATGATCGAGCCTTGCGCGAACGGGCTGAAACTAGCCAATAGCGATATCTCGGACGCACTGGGCGGCGGTGGCGCGGGCGGCGCCATAGACCGGTCGCGCCAGTTGACGGTGACCATCGTCCCCACCGCCAGCGCAACCCCATAAAGCAGCCAGTCGAGTTTCACCTGCTGCCCCCTCTGGTCTTAGCCCGCCACGGCGGCGGCGAGGATAATGGCCCCAGCCAGCTTTGCCGCCACCAGCAGCACCGCAGCCGACACTTCGCCTTCGTTGATGCGCTCAGGCAGGCCCGACAACAAAAAATCGACAATGCGGAACACGAACAGTTGCAGCAGGATGGTCGCCCCGCCCCAGATCACAATCTCACGGATCGAGGTTGAGGCTGACATCGACGTCGCCAAAGGAATAGCCAGACTGATGATCACCCCGCCAAAGCCCACAGCCGCCGCCGAATTACCGTCGCGGATCTGGTTGATTTCCTTATAGGGCGTGAGGAACGCATAGACGGCGGTGCCGATCATCAGCATCAAAAGCGTCACACCCGCATGCAGTAAGGTGATGGGAAAGCCCGTACCAAACGCCTGAAACTCAGGGCGCAAGGCTTCCGGGATAAGGAATTCCGGGTTCAGAAAATCAGGTATCATAAAGCTTCGCCCCGCCGCTTTGATAATCTTCAAGACCGTTTTACCGCGCGCTCAGACCATGACGCGTGATGGGCCTTTGTCAATCATTTCAATATAACCGGAAATTCCTAAGATATTGCGACGGTTTTCCCCCAAGACGGGTTTAATCGGCGTCCTCGACCAGGTGCCCAAACGGCAGGCCGTCGATATGGTCGACCATAACCACGCCGTCGCGACTCTGCCGCCGCGTTTCACTGGCGCGTTGTTTCTCGCTCTCGGACTTAAGCTGACCGCAGGCCGCCAGAATATCGCGCCCGCGCGGGGTGCGAATGGGGGACGCATAACCGGCGCGATTGAGAACAGCGGCGAACGCCTCAATCGTCTTCCAGTCCGAACACTGATAGTTGGTGCCGGGCCACGGATTGAACGGGATCAGATTGACCTTGGCCGGTATGCCTTTGAGCAGATTGATCAGAGCGCGCGCTTCGGCGGGGCTGTCGTTCACGTCCTTCAGCATGACATATTCAAAGGTCACGCGCCGCGCATTGGAAATGCCCGGATAGGTGCGGATACCGGCGATCAGGTCTTTGAGCGGATATTTCTTATTGAGCGGCACCAGCATGTCGCGCAGTTCGTCATTGGTGGCGTGCAAAGATATGGCCAACATCGCCTGAGTGCGCTCACCCAGAGCCGTCAGTTCAGGCACAACACCGGAAGTCGACACGGTAATCCGACGGCGCGACAGGGCAATGCCTTCGTTGTCGGAGATAATGTCGATGGCATCGGCCACGCTGTCGATATTATAGAGCGGCTCACCCATGCCCATGAAGACGATGTTCGATAATTTGCGCGCCTCACGCGGGGACGGCCATTCCTCAAGGTCGTCGCGCGCGATCTGCACCTGGGCCACGATTTCCGCCGCCGTCAGGTTGCGCACCAGCTTTTGCGTGCCGGTATGGCAGAACGAACAGTTGAGCGTACAGCCGACCTGTGATGACACACATAAGGCACCGGCCCGGCCGACACCCGGAATAAAGACGCTTTCGACCTCAATGCCGGGTGCCATGCGGATCAGCCACTTGCGTGTGCCGTCGTTTGAAATCTGGCGTTCAATGATTTCCGGTCGGTCGAGCGAGAACTTTTCCGCCAGAGGCCCGCGCTGATCCTTGGCGATATCGGTCATCAGATCGAAACTGGTGACCCCGAAATGATGCACCCAGCGCCAGATCTGCGTGGCGCGCATCTTAGCCTTGCGCGGTTCCACGACGCCGGAGTCTGCCAGAGCCTCTATCAGCCCCTGACGGGTCAGGCCGGTGATGTTGACGCGGGCAGATGCGGCGGCAGGTTTGGAACTCAGGTCAAGCGTATAGGCCACGTGTCGGGATTCTCAAGGCTGTCGGGAAACTAAAAAAGGCAGGGACTTATAGTCGCGCATTTGTATCTGAAAACCGCTTCACACTTTTCAGAATGCGCGTTAGTCCTGCCGCCTAGAACTTATAACTGAAAACGAGCCCATGCGCAAATTTAAGGTTCGCGCAAAAAAGCGCCCCCACCGGATGATGGGAGCGCTTTTTGTTTCAACGGTCAGCCGATTACTTCAGGCGATATTTCACGCCCGCACGCACGGTCCAGCCATTCAGCGTATCGCCCAGGCGCGCATCGGCCGTAAGGTGGCCCGACAGGTTCTCATTCGTCCGAGACTGCGCCGTTACCCCAACCAGAGCCTGACCGAAGGCACCGGTGCGCTGACCGGCCAGCCAGACCGCGCCGGAGCCACCCTCTGGCACATACGCCGTCTGGGTCTTAGCGGCATCTTCCTGCCAGGCGTTCAGTTCACCGTAAGGCGTCCAGATCACCCGCTCAGTCGTAAACTCTGTACCGACACGGACACCGGCACGGATGAGCTTGCTCTTAAGGCTGGCGATTTTCACGCTGCCCTGATCCGCCGGAATATTGAGCGTATCGGCATCAACCTTGGTCATCATATAGCCGATGACCGGCTCAACAAACAAACTGTTGAGGTCATAGCGATTGGACAAGACAACCGACATCGTTTCCGAACGGGCCTTGAGGCGGCTGTTCGACAGGCCAAGCGCCGGATTGGTGACGTCGGCTTTCAGGACTTCGTGGCGGTTCTGAACCGACAGGCGAAGGCCTTTGTGAGTCAGGGCGGCGTAGTAGCCATAGTTCGGGGCGTCGATTTTGACACTTGAACCCGACAGGATTTCATCCGTCACCTTGGCGTCGGTCGAACCACCCATGAAGCCCGCACGCAATGAGACGCCGGTGCCGTGGATGTTATAGACACCCGCGTCGAAGCCGTACTGCACGCCGTCCTGAGACGACTTGGCCTTGGTGGTTGTGCCCGACGAATAGCCATCCGAAGTCGCGAAACCCGACTTGAGCGACAGGTCACCGCTATAGGCGCGCGCCCAGCTATTGGCCATCCACTGGTTGACACCGTAGGCGCCATCACGGACGAACACCTCTTCGGGCAGATCAGCCAGATTGAGGTTCTGCGCCGTGACATAGGCGGTCAGGCTGGCGCTCAGGCTGGTCAGCGACGGCGTATTCAGGCTGGAGACAATGCCCCAGTCGCTGGTGCCTGCGATTTTGGCCAGACGGTAGCTCATCAGGCTCTGACTGCCCAAAACGGCATTGGTGCCGATATCGGTATCTGCGGTCAAAGCCCCGTCGCCGCCACCTGAAGAGACCAGCACCACAGGTGCGCTCAGGTAAGTCCGGCCTGCGGCTGAATTATTGAGGCGCACCGTCGATGTACCCGACAAAGTCCCGACATTGAGGCGGTCGGCCTGACCGGTCAGCATATCGACATCGAACGACAGAACCGATCCGGCGATGCCCGTATAGGCACCGGTTACGTTGACTATATCACCGGCACGGCCATTGGCCATGTGCAGTGCCCCCGCATTGCTCAGGCTGGCGGCGTTCAAAACCCCAGCGCTACCGAACCCTCCGACCCAGATTTCCCCGCTGGCGACGTTGGTGACCGCACCAAAGCCGTTAAAGCCATTGTCATCAATTCTCAGAGTTCCGCTGTTGTTGAATGCCGAACCATTGCCGGTCAGATTGCCCTGAAGGGTAAAGGTGCCGGTGTTGGTTACCGCGCCATTGATCACCCCATAAAGATAGGCTTCGCCGCTGGTATTTAGGGTTCCGGTAAATGTTCCCGTGCTGACAAATTCGCCAGCGTTCGTGACATCGCCGTTCCAGGTTCCGGCGTTGAAAACCGTCCCGGAGTTTGCCGTCACTGCGCCGTTCCAGGTTCCAGTGCTGTAGATCCAGTCCGCATTGCTCAGGACATCGCCATTCCAGACGCCCGCGTTGCCAATGTCGCCGCTATTGGCATTAAGCGCGCCGTTGACGGTGCCGGAGTTGCGGAAGTAACCGGCATTACTGACCGAACTGTTCAGGGTTGCGTTAGCATTCACCCACGCCCGGCCGTTCGCATCGCTGGTGAGGCCAGCCGCCGTTAAGCTCGTATTGCCAAAGACCGTGACATCGCCGCTATTGGTGATCGCACCGGTTGTCATGTCTCCCGTCACTTCGATCGTGCCGGAGTTGGTTACGCTGCCCGTGATAATGCCGCCGCCCGTGACCGTGCTCATGCCCACAAAAGAGGCGTTATTGCTCAGGTTGCCGTCAACTGTGCCGGTATTATTGAAATTGCCGTCAACCAAGGTGACGTTACCGTTTATGACATTGCTGTTGTCCGCAGTGCCCCAGCCGCTCACGCTCAGATCACCATTGAGCGTGCCGTTATTGCCGAAATAGCCGGAGGACGCGATATCGCCATTCCAGATACCGGCATTGGTCAGCATGTTGGTATTGCTGCGCACCTCACCGTTCCATTCGCCGGTGGCGGTGTTCAGGATCGTGCCGGTATTGGTGTTGACGATGGCGTTATAGGTACCGGCGTTTTCGACATCACCGGCGTTGTCCAGATCATCCGTGACCGTGCCGCCCTGCTGGATGAGCAATTGCCCGCCCAGCTCATTGGTAATGTGACCGGCAGTAATTGAAGCGCCATTGCGCACCATGACGAGAGCGCCGTTCTTGATCTGTATGCTTGAGGTGTTGTTAATCGAGCCATACAAATTGAGGAGAACGTTATTTTCGATCGTCGTGGCACCGGTATAGGTGCTGTTCCCATTCAGCATAATCGCGGTCTGCACGCTACCGGTATTGGCAAAAATGATCGAGCCGCCTGTGGTCTGATCGGTCAGATCGCCGTCCAGATTCACCGAAACGTCCCGCAGGTCGATCGTATTGGTCGCCGAATTACCGAGCTGAAAATTCTGGGAAAAAGCGCCAGGCGTCGTGAAATAGAGCGTACCACCCGCAAACACCGCATTCAGGCTGGTGCCCAGTTGCGCGGCGTCATAACCGCCCGGGGCCGCCGTGTCGATATCGGTTGAGGTTGGCGTGCCGCCCGATGTACCCACCGGTGTGCCAGTATAGGTGCCGATGACAGAGGAGACATAAAGAATAGGGCTCAGACCGTCATCGAGTGCGTTAAAGCCCCCAAAGCCCAACTGGTAACTCCCCGCTGTAGACACGCTAAAGGACGCCGTGATCCAAGGGGTGTTGCCATAGCTTTGCAAAATAAGCGCGCCGGTCGGATAGCCAGCACTGCCCGGCACAATGGAAGTCTCACCATTGCGAGCCAGGATGTTGAATTGCGATACGCCCTGACCGCCCAGTGAGAAGAACACCCCATCAGAATAAGGCAGGTAATCACCGGCCGAATAGGCCCAACCGAAGGTATAGGTACCGGTTTGCAGGCTGAACGATTTGGTGATCAGACCAAAATTGGTTGAATTACCGGCGATGGCCGCAGAGGCTGTGCCGTTTGTCAGACCCAGAATGGAATCGACAGTGCTGACGTCTATGATTGAGCCGTCGGCCTCGATCTTGACCATTGCCTCGCCCGTTGCCGGGGTCAAGGTGAAGGGACTGCCGCCGTGGTTAGAGGTTTCGGTCGTCGTCATGACCGACGTGGTGCCTTGGGTCGTCCAGCCCGTCAGACCGGCATTAACATCAAGGAATGTATCCGCGAAAGCCGCTGCGGGCATTATCGCCACCACAGCCAGGGGCACACTCAGCGCCGTCATGATGGCTTTAGGCGCCATGCCCAAGACCAGCGCCCGAACAGACGCTCCACACAGAAAACGCTTACCCATACGAGATAAAGACACCACTTAACTCACCTTTTCTAAACTGAACACGGCAGGTCAGCAGAAAAAGTTAAAACCAATGCTATCGCACTGATCATCGAGTGACGCTCTAAACGGATATAACGCATTTTACGCTCACACAATGCTTACTGCATACTGTTGTGATGTACCAATAAGGCACAGGTCTTAAAACACGGTTTATGGAATCTTTATAAAAAACTAATTTGAAAAGATTGAGAAAATAGGCTGTGGATACTCCACATTTTACCGCAAGAAATTACGCGGCCTGGCGATGCCAAACAGCCTGATCGACCTTGGAGGCATTAAGCGCACCCGCCATCTGCTCCTGATACATCATGCCCACCACCATTTCATTGAGCGACTTGAAGCTGGCGTCGATGTCTTCGACCCGGCCCTGATTTGACATGGCAAAAAACTGCACGGCATTCACGCGCGGCATCTTAAGCTGAATGAGATAGGCTAGACGGCGCGCGCGCTCAGGGTTCTGGCGGTGTGCCTGCGGGTCTTGCGCGAACATTTCCTTACCCAGTTGGGCGATGTAATCAAGGCTCAAGGCCTCGAAACGCTCAGCCTCCAGCGGGTGCATCATGCGCGAGGGGTCAAGCTCAAGGACCAGATCGTTCAGCAGAAAAAACAACAGCGACACCTTCCTAAAGCCAGTAATACTGAGCCCCACCCTACACCCAAGGGTTTGATATCCCGTTGAAGAAGAAGGTTTACAAATCCTCAACTTTCTCAGTTAAGAAGTGACGGCCTTCGCGGTCCTCGACCTCGACCACCCATAGGTCGGCATCAAATTTTATCTGCTTTTGCAGATAGATATCGATCTCCGCTTCGTCATCAGTCTTGATCGGACGCATCCACAGCGCGCCGTCATGGCCTTGCACCTCACGCAGCACATAGGCCTGACGGGTCATCAGATTAACAACTTTCAGGATCACCCCGCCAGCTTTCGCATCGCCTTTGCGCGCAATATAGCCGAAGCCGCCGCCCTGTTCGATGCGCCGCAACAGGGCTCCGACCCAAAAATCCGTCGATAATAACACGCTGTTTACCTTCTTTGGAAACGGAGCCTAAAGCCTGATCGGTTTATGCTGCCCTTACAAATGGGTTTTGGCATAAGCTTTCGGGTCAGGTGTAATTTTCGTGTCCGTCTATAAAGTATTATCGGCTCTGATCATAGCGTCAGGCCTGCTGTCGGGTGCGGTCAACGCGGCGGCACCCAGCGACATGGTCGAAATCCTGACCCGGCGCCAGTTTATGCTGACGGCGGATAAACGCTGCCACCTGCTCGATGCCCCTGCCGTGACGGCACTCAATGCCGGTCTGGTGCAATCGCGCAATCAGCTTGTGCGCGCCGGCATCTCGGCCACCAACATGCGTGCGGTTTTAAACCGCGCCCGTGAGGCCGGGGAACGCGTCGACTGCGCCTCTTCTGCCCTGCAAGCCGAAGCCGAAACCGTACGCGGCGCCTACCGCGCCTTTGTCGCCCAGCCGCGCCTTGAACTGCCGACTGACCGCACCCACTGGCAGGCCACCCGCAGCCATGCCTCAGATCGCATGTGGCGGCTGGTGCAGCATCAGGACAGCCGCGACGCCCGTCTAGCGTTCGGGCTTTACGGCACACTGACAGGCTTCAACCTAACCGTAATGGCGCAGTTCACTGCTGAGGAAACGCCTTATGGTGCGCGCCTGCTGCTGCGCGATCCGCGACTGAACCCGACCGGCGTCATCACGCGCGGCGGCTACACCTTAAGCCGCGACCTGCCGAAGGGATTCAACGAAACCTACAGCCGCAGTTTTATGGCCTCCGGTCGCAACGACCTCCAGATCGCTCTGGGGGCGGATCGCCGGGTCAATTTCGCAGGCTTTGATCCGTCCGGAAAGCGCATCGGCACGATCGAACCCAAGCCCACCGTGCGCTTTGATTTTCCGCGTGAGATCATGACGGCCATGGCCGGTCTTGATCCGCGCGAAGACGTGATTATCGCCTTCGATTTTCAGGACGGCCCCCGCTATGCCCGCTTTGAAATCGGCGATTTCATCACAGGTGCAGGCTTTGTTGCCTTGCCATCGCCCTATAGTTATTAAACGTCGATTATGGTCTCAAACCCACCGTAAACGCGCCGCATCTGGCCATCGGCCGGCAGGGCAGAGGCATCGTCTTCAAAGCGCGCATCGCTCATCAGTTTGCCCCAGGCCGCGTCACGCACCGCTTTGGACGGCCATTCGATCCAGTTATAGGTCACCACTTCACCGGGGTTGAGCAACACCGCCCCCTTATAGTCCGTCACCTTGCCATCAGGCACATCATCGCCCCAGGCCCCGACCACCCGCAGAGCGCCCTGCTCGATAAAGGCCTGCGCCTGCGCAACCGACTGAGCACGGTACGCGTCTTTACCAGTCTCCGGTACGGGCAGCAATGAGCCATCGACATAGGCTGGCTTGCCGCCCTTTGTCACGCCAGCCCCTTCGTCGATGATCACCTCGAAACCGGCATAGATCATGCGCGACGCATCAAACGGCATATCCTGCATCATCGCTTCCATGCGCGGATCGTCCATCATCTTTTCATTGGCGGCATCACGGGCAGCACGGTCGGGATATTCAAACCATGAGAACAACACGACCTCATCGGGCTTTGCCTTGACCGTGCGCTTAAAGTCAGTGAGCTTGCCGTCCGGAACCTGATCACCCCAGCCTTCAAACATCCGTGACGCCCCCAGCTCCCGGATCATTTCTCCCGCTTTTTCAGCGTGGTGAATGTAGATATCCCGGTTGTCAGCAGGCACTGCGGTAACGAAACCTTCTACATAGGCCATGTCGTGTCTCCGTGTTCAGGTGGTTATCGGTTGCCCCTTTTTACCACTCAGATCATGGCCGCATAGTCACGTTATATCAAATCTGAGTATCACCAAATCTCATCTTAAGTCCGCACATGGCTCTTTAAAAACGCAAACAGGCGTTCATCCTGTGACTGGGCGATGTTGAAGCGCATGAAACGGGTCGCGGTTTGATTGACGCTGAACGCATTACCGGGCGCCAGCACGATGCGCTCATTCAGGGCCTGCCGCGCCAGATCGGAGGCATCATAGCCTTCCGGCAATTCGCACCACAAAAACATACCGGCCTGCGGGCGCAGCCAAGTTTTCAGCCCCAGCTTTTCCAGCCGTTCCGCCGTAGGCCCCCGCACGGCCGCCAGTTTCTGGCGAAGGGTATCGAGGTGCTTACGGTAATGGCCGTCGCTCAACACCTGACAAACCAGTTCGGCGGCAAAGGTCTGGCTGGAAAACAGGGTGGCTATTTTAAGATCCGTCAGAGCTTCGATCCAGTCCGGTCGGGCGGCGATATAGCCCAGCCGGATCGATGCCGACAGCGCTTTTGAGAAACCCCCGACATAGACCACCCGCTCAAACCCGTCGAAGGCCGACAGGCGCGGGCCGGGCTCCAGCTCAAAGTCACTGTAGATATCGTCCTCGATGATAGTCAGGTCATAGGCTTCGGCCAGCTTCAAAAGGCGATGGGCATTGATCGGCGACAGGCTGGCGCCGGTCGGATTGTGCATCGACGTATTGGTCAGGTACAAGCGCGGCCGGTGGGTTTCAAGCGCGGCCGTCAGCGCCGCCATATCCGGCCCGTTCGGCGTATAGGGCACGCCTATGACATTGACCTTATGGGCGCGTAACTTGGCCAGAAAATTAAAATAGCACGGATCATCCAGCAGCACTGTATCGCCGGGCTTAAGCAAAAACCGGCACAGCAGTTCTATGGCCTGGGTGGCGGAATCCATCAGGATGATCTGACCGGGGGATACGTCGATATCCTTTTCAGCCAGCCGCCGCGTCAGAATCTGGCGCAAACCTGCGTGTCCCGCAGGCGTCGAATAATCGAGCAGATCGGCCTTCGGATTACGGGCCAGCGCCCGCAGCGCCCGACGGATATCATCTTCCGGCATCCATGACGCCGGCAGCCAGCCACAGCCGGGTTTGAGGTAATCACGCGTCTCCAGCGACTGGCGCGACACCCACAAAGGATCGACCTGCCGGTCAAGGCGCGGGCCGATTTCCGCCAGCGACAAAGGGGCAAATGCCGACGCCACATAATAGCCCGAACCGCGTCGGGCGGTGATCACCCCTTCGGCCAGCAGCCGGTCGTAGGCTTCGACCACAGTCGATTTCGACACCTTTTGCGCCTCGGCAAAGGCCCGGATCGACGGCAAACGCGCCCCGGCCGATAGCTGGCGGCGGGCGATCTGGTCACGGATCACGGTCATGACCTGCTGGGTCAGGGTAAGGTCGAACGCCATAAAGTGTCCTGCAATTTGTATCGGTACAGTTTAGTGCAATTTTAGCTGAATGTATCTGTTCGCGCCAGCCCCCGCCCTCCATAACCGTGGCCGGAGACACTTATTATGACCACCTCAGCCCTTACCCAAACGACCGTTCGCAACGATGCCTGGATCAGCGGCAGCCTCGCCGTTGTGGCTTTCAGTGGCTCACTGCCCGCCACGCGCATTGCCGTACTCGACATGTCGCCCTGGTTCCTGACGGGGGCACGCGCCACGATTGCCGCCGTTCTGGGGGCCCTTTGCCTGTGGGCCTTTCGCGCCCCGTGGCCAAAAAAGAGCGAGATCGGGTCGTTGCTGATCGTCGCGGGCGGCACCGTGATAGGTTTCCCCCTCCTGACCGCCATCGCGTTGCAAACGGTCTCTTCGGTTCATTCGATCGTCTTTACCGGATTGCTGCCGCTATCGACCGCGCTGTTTGCGACCCTTTTGGGTGAAAAGCGTCCGACGAAGATGTTCTGGCTGTTCTCAGGCCTTGGGGCCGCTTGCATACTGGCCTTTGCGGCCGTTCAGGGCTTTGCCGTATCGCCCATGGGCGACCTTCTGATGCTGGCGGCGATCATCGTGTGCGGGCTCGGCTATGCCGAAGGCGGACGGCTCGGCCGCCGCTTGGGCGGGTGGCAGGTCATCTGCTGGGCACTGCTGATCGCCCTGCCCGTCATGGGCCCGGTAATGATGCTGACCCTGCCTGCTGATATGGCCGCGATCTCATGGCCCGCCTGGCTTGGGCTTGGTTATGTTTCAATCTTTTCGATGCTGATCGGGTTTTTCTTCTGGTATCACGGCCTGTCGCTGGGGGGTATTGCCGCGATCGGTCAGTTGCAGTTGATCCAGCCGTTTCTGGCGCTCATTCTGGCGGCGCTGCTGCTGAAAGAGCCGGTCGGGCTGTCGGTCGTAGCGGTCATGCTGGCCATTGTCGCCTGCGTCTTCGGGGCCCGCAAATTCTCAGGTTGATAACCTGACGCGCGACACAAACCTCGCGCAATAGTGGTACTCAATTTGCAGTCTTCCCGCTTTGCAGCATCAAAACGGGACGGCACATGAGTACCTTGGCCACATCGACATCAACAAAGCCAGCCAAAGCGGTGACGCAAGGCTCGATAGGCGATGTCGCACGCGGCCTCAGCATCTTGCTGGTTCTGCTGGTCCATTGCCTTGTTATCTTCACCTATCCGGGCAGTGGCCGCCCGCTGGATGTTCCGGCCTTTGAAACATCGCGCGTCATTTCAACCTTTATCATGCCGGCCTTTTACTTCATTTCGGGACTGTCAGCCCTTGGGTTGGCGTCACGGTCTATGCGTAAGATCACGACATCAGCCCTGCGCTTTATCCTGCTGGCCTTTGTGACCCAGCTACTGGCGGCGCCTTTGCTGCTCATTGCCAATCCCGGCATGGACTGGCTTACCCTGAGCGTTAAGGTCATCCGCCCCTTACTGACCGGAAAAGACTTCATATTGGTGGTGACGTGGTTTTTTGTGTCTCTGGCCGGCGTGCAGGTTCTGGCGTGGCTATATCTTCGCAAAAACCTGTGGATCAAGCTGGGCGTGGTCGCCACTGTCATTGCCGCATACCTGATGACTTCCCTGACCGGAAAAACCTGGTTCATGATGCATACCTGGGCGATTGGGTTGCTGTTCTTTCTGGCCGGGCGCGCATATGCCAAAAGACCGGTGATAAACCTGCCCCCGCTCTATGCGCTGGCCGTATCGATCATAAGCCTTTTTGCCCTCACCCTGTTCTACGACCTGAATAAGGGCTGTGCGTTCAGCCCGACTGAGGTCTATGAGATCCCAAGCGGCTATCCCCGCTTTTATATTGATGTCGTCTATGGCCAGTTTGGCTTCATGCCCTATTTTCTGCTTTGCGCCGTGATCGGCATCATAGGCCTGATGACCTTGTCTATGTGCCTGAGCCACACGAAATACGCGCCGAACATCGCCCGCATAGGCAAGAATACGCTGGTGCTGCTGATGATTAATGGCGTGTTTGTGGCCCTGTCGCCATCGCTGCTGGCCGACATCATACCGACCCTTCCGGATACCTGGATATTGTCGGTGGCGTTAGTCGCCGCCCAGGTGGCGCTCTATCCCATTATGTCCAAGCCGATCAATAATTTGCTGCACATATGCTCGAACTGGGCAGACAAGATCACCCATCTGGTGATCAGTAAATCCCCAAAGCCGATACAGGCCCTGCTGTCCAAATAGCCCCCCTTCAGACCGGGTTCCTGACCGCCTTTCGGCGCGGTACCCGGTTGCGGCATAAGGGCTTGGCACACAAAGACTCGCCTTTTTTCGGTCTTTATTCTAAGATTTATGGTTAAGGCAAGACTGGGTTTGGGGAGAAACCACGACCAGAGAGAATATTAGATGAAACATTTTAAGCCTGTCGCCGCCCTTATTGCGCTCCCGTTGATGCTCAGCCTCACGGCCTGCGCCAGCCATAAGTATGTCGACGAAAAGATCGGCGCGGCCAACAGCCGCATGGATCAGCAGGATTCCCGTCTTACACAGCTCGATGCCACCACCCAGGACGCGCTCAACCGCGCCACCGCCGCCGGGAAGCTGGCGGAGGGTAAGTTTGTCTATTCGGTAGTGCTGACCGACGATTCCGTGAAGTTTGAAACGGGTAAGGCCGTCCTGTCCGATGAGGCCAAGGCGACGCTGACGCAACTGGCCGAACGGCTCAAGACCGACAATAAGAACGTCTATCTCGAAGTTCAGGGCTATACCGATTCCACCGGCACGGACGACCTCAACTACAAGCTGGGGGCTGAACGCGCCGACAGCGTACGCCGCTTCCTGAACACGCAGGGCGTGGCACTAAACCGGATGTCGTCGATCTCCTATGGCTCGGAACAGCCTGTGGCCGGCAACGATACGTCTGCGGGCCGCTCCGCTAACCGCCGCGTGGTGATTGTGGTTCTGTCGTAGGAACCATCACCAATCTTACAAATAAAACGCCCGGTTCACATTGTGAGCCGGGCATTTTATTGACATCTCAAGTAACTTACACAAGGCTATACATCTTATAAATTTTGCAACTTAATTTTGGAGACAGATATGCCAGATCATAAATACTTCAAATTTCATGACGCGGCATTTACAGAGAGTATGATGTGTGGGAAATGGCTGATTAGCAGCCTTGATTACTTTAGTTACAGGGAAATTAAGGAAGCAGATCAGTGGATTGGGGATCATACTGAGTCTTCTGTAATTTACAAAGTTGATGGCACCTTAAGCTGGGAATCAGGAAACGTACCCCCTGAAGATCAATATATGCGACAGGAAGGCCTAATTAATGGGCCAATTACAGGCAATTCCATTAGTGATGTAACGTTTGCACCAGAGCAATGGCCGGGCCATATCATCAGTTTGAGTTATGGGGATTATGACTCTTGTGCACAAGCCATGATGATAGAGTCTGATCCTGCATACCGCTACAACGCATGTATTGAGATCTCAGATATCGCGGGTTTTGCTGCGGCTCTTTGGGAGGAAGGCGTTACAAATTCCGGCACTCCATTAAATAAACTATTTAAGGAGCCGCTGATCGATAAAATTATATACGCGGACCGGGAAGGTATGGTCAGCGAGCAAAAACCGCTTCACTCAGGTTACTTTTATAAGAGACCAATTTACGAGAAGCAAAAGGAGCATCGAATCGTCTTTCCGCACGTAAATAAATGGGCAATTCGAGACCGGATATTCTTCACGCTCCCAAGACCAGAGCGCTTTCTTACTGTCCGCCACACAGAAGCTCCAGTTAAGAAAGTGCTTGAGCCACAATCCGAACCTGATCTCATGATTCTTACTAAGCTATTATATGGACAATTAATGACCGCTAGGGCCATGGACAATGCATTGCGACCATGGCCACCAGTGCGTAATGAAACCAGAAGTGCTGAGATAATGAATTTCGTGGAAGGTATGCTCACCGCAACTGACCCCAATAAATACTCGACCGATAATTATGAGACAATGATCCGCATCCGAGATGAAGGTACGGCCGAAGCATTGTCCTCAATAAAAAATCAAAGACATTGCGAAGATACAAATTCAACAATGCTTCGAGATTTGTTGTGGAGATGGCGGCTTGAAAAAGGAATGAGATTAAAGTCTAGAATCGCGTATCTATTTACTCCGAAAATGCACTTTCTTGAAGATTTATACGCGGCCCTTACAATTCCTTATCAGTCACACAAGCTCGTACATATGCTTGACTAGAATATCACAAGCCGTCTCTACGACCGTGGCGGGCGGATGATAAAGTCGGAAAAGCCGCCGGGGTCGGACTGAGCTCCACCCTCAGCAGAGGCGGTGGATGTGCTGACGTGATCCAGTATCCGCGTGCGGACGTGGCGCGCATCAAAGGCGGTGATGGCGTCATCGCCAGTCTGTGAGGCAGTCGATACCGCATTAATCTCAACCGGCCCCGCCTCTTCGGAAATGATGGGCAGGATAACACTGACGCTGGTGCCGACGCCGAGCGTGCTCTCAATCGTCATCGATCCGCCATGCAGATGAGCCAGCGATTTGACCAGCGATAGCCCAAGCCCCGTACCACCGGCCTTTTGGGCGTTAGATCCGCCCTGCTCATAGGGCTGGCCCAAGCGGGTCAGGTCAGCGGGCGATATGCCGGTGCCGGTGTCGGTGATATTGATCTCAAGCCTGTCGGCACCTACCACATTGAGCATCAGGGTTACCTGCCCGCCTGCCGGGGTAAAGCGCACGGCATTGGTCAGCAGGTTCAGGCAGATCTGTTTCAGGGCGCGTTTATCGGCCTTAACCGCAATCGGACTGTGGGGCAGGACCGACTTGATGCGCACCCCGCCGGTGCCCTCAGTTGCTCCCGGCTCAGCCATGTTCTGAATCATGTTTTGGGCTTGCGCGCGCACAATCCGCAGGGCCGCAGACACCGGTTCGCGGGCATCGAACGCCTCAATCGAAAGCGTATATTTCTGGGCCTCGATCTTTGAGACATCGAGCACATCATTAATCAGATCAAGCACATGCTGACCCGACTCGAAGATAAGCTGAGAATATTCAGCATATTTCGCCGACAGAGGCCCGAACATCTTTTGGCGCATGATGTCGGAAAAACCGATGACGGCATTGAGCGGCGTGCGCAGTTCGTGGCTCATACTGGCCAGAAACTCGGACTTGGACTGATTAAGGCCCTCGGCCTCGACCTTGGCTTGCTCCAGCGCCACCTCACGGCCATGGGTCAGGGAGGCGTCGCTCATCACCCCGTAAAGCCGCCCGTCAGGCCCGCGCCGCAGATTAAGATGCAGATAATGGTCCAGCGCTGCATGGGGCGTAAACCCGACTTCTGACCGGCCAAGGCTTGTGGCTTGCTCGACCGACAGGGCCACCGCCACCCGGTCCGGGACATGGGCGCAGGCGGTCAGGCCGTGCTCCATCATCAGGCGGATATCAAGCCCCGCCGGGGCCTCACCATAGGCCGACAACACCTGCCCGCCTTCGTTGAAGGTCAGGATCAGGCACGGCTGCTCGGTCAACTGGGTCAGCAGCCGTTCATGGGCGTCTTCGGCGTCGCGCGCCCGTTCCACCCGCGCGCGCAGGGCGGGCATCAGCGCCAGAGACAGCCCGACCGTTACACTCAACAGCGACAGGAACGACAGCCAGAACCCTTCCTGATCATCGGGGATGCGGATATTCTGAGACACGCTTAGAAAGGTCGCGATCAGCAAGCACATGAACGACAGGCTTGCCCCCAGCGAGATCAGCACCCGCTGATTGAACGCCACCGCCGCCGCCAGAGGGGCCGCGACCCACACGGCCAGAGGGCCGGCCACGCCGCCGGTTAAGCCCACGGCGATCAGGCTGCACAGGCTCCAGATCCACAGCAGAATCTGACGCCTGCGCAAGCTATCGTTCGACAACAGGAATATACCGCACAGGCCGGGAATGGCGCCCGCCACCATGGCGCCGACCACAAATGAGGTCGTGGTGAGAAACAACATCCCCGCCAGCCCCATCAGGGCCAGGGTCGACCAGCCCAGATGCCACAGCACGACACTGACCCGCAGCGGGTTGCGGGCCACAGCCAGGCCAGTCAAAGGCGACGACGATGAGGGTTTCGGCGCATCAATCATAAACTTAAGCACACCACAGAATCTGTGATAAGGCCACCGCCGGTTAAGCTTAACAGAGGCGCAATATCTTATTTTTAACAGATGTGACATTAACGAACAAAGTTGAATACAGCCAAAACTCTCACTCATTGGGGGAAAGCGGCGATATATCCATGCCCGCACTTACCCACCGCTTACCCCCGCAAAAATTGGCCGGGGCTTAAACCCCATTTAAGCATGTTGTGTTAGGGTGCCCCCATGTCTTTATCCCTGCGACACCTTCAGGCACCGGAAATTACCGATAATGCCCCCGCTGCAGAGCCCGGCCATCGCGCTCAACCCGGTCATCTGGCCGGCGATGATACGGCTGATAGCGGGCGCGCCTTTTTGCGCATGGTCAGCCATGAACTGAGGACGCCGCTCAATTCGATCATCGGCTTTTCCGAAGTCCTGCGTCACGAACATTTCGGCCCGCTGGGCTCGCCGCAGTACCATGAATATGCCGGCATTATTCACGACAGCGGCCGCAGGCTTCTGGGGCTGTTTGATGATGTGCTTGAAATCGTGCGCCTGCAAGGCGGCAATGCCGATCTGGTCTGCGCCCGCCAGCAGGTTCTGCCGTGCCTGGAAGAGGCCCTGCTCAGCCATGCCGGACGAGCCGAGGCGCGTAATGTGCGCTTTAGTCTGCGACTCAAGGATGAGGGGTTGTGCGGCCATTTCGACGCCCGCGCGGTCGGCATCTGCCTTGATCACCTGATCGACAACGCCCTCAACCACGCCCCTGAAGGCTCGCTGATCGAGGCCTCGGCCAAGGCTGTCGGTAAGGATATCGACATTTGGGTGTTCAATGTCGGGGTGTCCCCTACCATGGAAGAGATTGACCGGCTGATGAAACCGTTTGAAATCGGCCCCAAGGCTCCCGGCCGCAACCAGCCCGGTGCGGGCCTCGGCTGGGCGATCGTAAAGCTGTACTGTCAGGCTATGGGCGGCGATTTTAAGGTCACGACGTCGCCCGGTCTGGGGCTTAAGGCCACTTTGCGCTTGAAATCGCAGCCCTGAAGGGTCACATCCGGGGAAAGTATATAGGTTCCCCCGAATATGTCTGAATTTAGTGCGCGCCTTGATGACCTCTATGATGAGTTTGAACTCTTCGATGATTGGGAAGAGCGCTACAAATATATCATCGATCTGGGCAAGGACATGGCCCCGCTGACTCTGACCGAAAAGACCGAGGCCCATAAGGTGCGCGGCTGCGCCAGTCAGGTCTGGCTGGTTATCGATGAGGCGCCGGATGGTATCTTGCGTTTTCGCGGCGATTCCGACGCCTTTATCGTTAAGGGCCTGATTGCGCTGTTGTCGCGTTTGCTGAACGGTTTGTCGCACGAAGAGATTCAAGGTTTTTCGATCCGCGATACGCTGAATAAACTCGGCCTGAACGAAGCTCTGTCGTCCCAGCGCACCAATGGCCTGATGTCGATGGTCGAACGCCTGAAACGCGCCACGGCCTAGTGTGGAGACGATTATGACGGCTTGGAAGTATGCCCACATTGGAATGCCTCATCAGCCCTTTGAAATAAACGGCCTGAATGTCTGGACGGAAACATGGCGACCCTTAGAAAGTCCCCCCCTAAGACTTCCACATCCAGCTTATCCTAACCAAATACATGACTACGAAATCTACGAGATAGGCGATCCCGTCGATGCCGTTACATTTGCTGCCGGAGAGTTGTCTAATATGGTGTGGGGCTTTTACCTGCCTGTATAGCTCACTGAACCAACTACGAAATTAAATCCCGTAATAAACGGCCAACCGTTCCAGCGCGTCGCGCACAGCGACTTTACCCTGACCACGCGGCAGGCTGTAATCGCGTTCCAGCACCGGCAAGGTCAATCCTTCCTGCATCAGACGGCGGATCATGTCGCCCGACGGATGGCCCAGATGGCAGATCGCCCCTTCATAGGCCGCCCGCGCCTTAAGGCGGAACATCGGCTCATCGACCCTTAAGCGCGCCGGATTGCCATCGGCGCCAAACGCCCGCCAGTCCGTCCCTGCCGGAGCGGTGACAAATCCGGCCCGGAAATCGCGGGCCAGAGCTTCAAACGCTGCCTTATGCCGCCCCTGAAGCAGAGGCCCGCCTTCGGCACTTTTTAACCGCGCCAGAGCCGACAAAGGGCGCGGGGCTAAGATTTCCGATGGCGCGGGTTCGGGCGAAAGCGGCTGGGCGTCACGGCGCTGTCCGATCGATTGCAACAGTTTAAACATGACACCCGCTCGTCTTAAAATCTGTGATTTATCATAGGTGAAATAGGTTAATTTTTAGGCCCTCAGCACACTATGGCCAAAGGTTCCGGCGCGTTTTTCAGGCACGCTTCCAGCTTATCCAACTCAAGGTCAAAGCGGCGATCATCACGCAAATCCTCGATCAGGCGGCACGCATGACCCGCCGTCGTGCGATCGCGTTTGAATGCCGCCCCAATCCGCGCCAGCGGCCACTGATAGGTGATATAGGCCAGATACATGGCCACCTGCCGCGCCCGCGCCGCACCGGCATGATTACGCGATGACGATAAAATCTCAGCCGCCGGTATGCCCGTGGCATGTGATACCACATCGATGATAAACAGGGCCTTGGCGCGATCCTTCAGCGCCTGCATATCCTGCCCGGTCAGGCGCTCCACGGACGGTGCTGCCCCTTCGCCCCGCACAGCGACCGCCGCCCTGGCCGCACGGGCGGCACTGAAAATCCCAATTGTCATTATCACACCATCTTTTATTAAAGCGGCCCCAAGCCGCGGTACAAACCACAGCATAGACACGCCCAAATATTAGAGGATAACTTTCCTATATAAAATAAAAAATAGGCTTAAAAGCCTAAATTTTATTCGCGCATAGATTGCCAAACGATTCAAAATTATGGAAAAACAATTTTTGATAAATTAAAAATAGGCGAAAAATCCTATTACACGCCTGCGGATGGCCCGCCCATAAGGCCCACGATTCGCCGTGATTCAGGCCGCGCGAATCCCGCTGGTGGGAGCTTCCAGACGCCCGATCATGGCATCATGGCCCAGAATCATATCAACCTTAACCCCATCGCTGGCCAGCGGCAGACGCAGCCAGAACAGGCTTAAGCCCCGTGCGCCGCGCCAGGCCATGGAGTGTAAACCGACATTAGGCTTACGGGTGGTGGCGACCAGCGACAATTCTTCGGCCCAGTATTGCGCCTCTTCGGCGGTATAGATTTCATCGAAAGTCTTGCCGGTGATCTCTGTGCCATAAGCACTGAACAGCTCAGTACCAGCCAGCCGCTGCCGGAACGCTTCCGGCGGCAGAACGTGCTGCCCATTGGCCGGATAGCTGTCGGAAACATCAATAAGGCTTATGGTCGGCAACAGTTTGCGCAGGGCACACGGGTCAATGTCGGCACGGGCGGGCAGACGCCCCGGCTTACGAAGTCCCTTCCAGTAGCGGAAGATGTCTTCGTGGCCGCGCAAAGCCGATGCCATTTCAGCCGCTATACCCGCCATAACAAAACGCGCCACTACCCCTTTTGCACGGACGATACCCACCGCCCGCCAACCTGCCCCGAATCGCACGAATCACCAGTATCCGCGCACGATCAAAACGAATCACCTGAATTTACCTTCTCTTAAGGGGTGATTCTTTGGCAAGCAAAAAAGGGTTAACGCGACCTCTCTGATGGTAAAAAGACACAAAAAAGCGCCCTAACTTCAAGTTAGAGCGCTTTTGACATCAAAATGCGATAATTAATCTATCGCCTTTATTTCACGACGCGGGTCTTGCGCGCGACCTGACGGCCACCCTGGCCCAGGCCCATCTTTTTGGCCAGATCCGAACGGGCCTTGGCATAGTTTGGCGCGACCATCGGATAGTCCTTCGGCAGGCCCCACTTGGCGCGATATTCTTCGGGGGACATATTGTACTTGGTGCGCAGGTGACGCTTGAGCGACTTGAACTTGCGTCCGTCCTCAAGGCAGACAATATGATCAGAAGAAATCGACTTCTTTACCGATACCGCAGGCTCTTTCGGCGCTTCGATCTTGGTTTCTTCGCCGGTAGTTATGCTGTTGAGGGCGGCATATACATTCTGGATCAGGGACGGCAACTCACTGGCCGGCACAGAATTATTACCAACATAGGCCGAAACAATGTCCGCCGTCATATCAATGGTGTCTGTCTTGTTGTCCATTACACAAATCCCGTGAATTCGCCTGAAATATCAACTTTAGTTCGCGCTTTAACTAAGCCATGACTTTTGATTATTCAAGTCTTCAACAGAAAAAATATTCACATCGTGGTGAATATGGGAATGCATTACTTACAAAAACCGTAAGTTGACGCAAGGTCACTCTGCGTAAAAATCATCACCGTCAGGCTTTCAGATCCTGAGCAAAGGCCAGCATTGCCGCACGTTCCGGCACACTCAAGGCATCCAGATCAACCTCTTCGCCTTTACTCAGCGTACGGATCAGAGTGGCACTTAAGGCCGAAGACAGCGACCAGTTCCAGTAACGCAATACGGTCTGCGCCCGATCTGTCGCCAGCACGTCAAACGTGATCAGCACATGCTCAAGCTCAGGATGGATCGTCCCGTCAGCCATCTGGGACGGGCGGCGCAAGGCCTGCCACAGACCGCGCAGGGATGATTTGGGCAGGCCAGTCGCCTTACACAGTACCGCCAGAGGCTCGCCGCCCCGATCGCGCAGCATCTTGGCACCGGTTGAGGGCTTAATCCCCGCAAGGTAAGATATCTCTTCGGCCAGATGCCGAGTCATGCCCTTACGCGCCGCCTCATCGATGGCGGCATCCAGACTATCGAACGGGCTGCGCGCCAGGGCCGCCCGGTTACGCTGACGCCGCTCAATGAACTGAAGCGCCTTACGCGACAGGGCGTCCTGCCAGCCTTCGTCAGCGGCCATGGCAAACACATCGGAGGCCGCATCCTGCATCACTTCGCGGTTAACGGCAAAACGGCTCAAGATCACGCGTCGCACCTCAGCATCCGCCCACCAGAACATGACATAGGCCGAACTGGGCCGGATTTCCGGACGCTTTATAATCAGCGGGATCAGTTGCGGCTGGGACTGACTTAGGACCACCACCGCCTCAACCGCCATCTGTGACAAGCTGGCGCGGGTGTTTTTCAAAATGACTTCGATGACCCGCACGTCCTGCTGTTCGATCAGGATTTCGGTCAGAATGGGCGCCAGATTCTTACGCGCCGCCAGCAACATCCGGTGCTCATGGCCACCATTGCGGGCGCAGTAGCTCATATCGGAATCGTTTAAGGTCTCGCACTCTTCGATCAAGGCGCGGGCGACGCGCACCTCATCGATGATCAGGCGGCGCACCAGCGAATTCGGCACTTCGGTCAGATGGGAGAGACGTTTGGCGACACGGGCGCGGTCTTCGACACCGGCCTCACTGAGCATTTCCACCAGCAAATCCGCCGTCACCGCCCGCTCAAAAGCATTGATGCGGCTTTCGGGCAGGCACACCACATCGGCCAGCCGCTTAAGCAGGGTCTGGCGCGACAGGCTCACCCGCACGGGCACGCCTGTCACTTGCGCATCCAGATCTTCTATGTAACGGGACTGAGACTCAGACATGCGCCATCATGCCCCGTCAGGCGTTAATCTTTTGTTATGGGGAATTTCTAACGCCCACGTTTTAACGCCAAAGCCGTGAGTCAGATAATAGCTGGCAAGCGCCGCAGGTACAATTCGTACCTGCAAGCGCAGACCGCGCATTAGATGACCGTGGATTTGGATGTTAAAGGCCGTCGAAGAGGGCGGTGGATAGATACCTCTCCGCAAACGACGGGATAATCGCCACGATCGTCTTGCCTGCATATTCATCCTTTGCCGCCAGACGAAAGGCGACCTCAAGCGCGGCCCCTGACGAAATACCGACCGGCAGGCCTTCGGTGGCGGCAGCCTTACGCGCCATAGCAAAGGCTGCGTCGTTCGAGACCCTCTCCACGCCATCGATCACGCTGCGATCCAGAATACCCGGCACAAAGCCGGCGCCGATGCCCTGAATCTTGTGCGGACCAGGCTCACCACCTGACAGGATGGGCGAGGCTTCGGGTTCAACGGCGATCATCTTAACGGAGGCTTTTTTCTCTTTCAGGGCCTGACCGATGCCGGTGATCGAACCGCCGGTGCCAACGCCGGAGATGACCACATCGACCGCGCCATTTGTGTCATTCCAGATTTCCTGAGCGGTGGAAATGCGGTGAATATAGGGGTTGGCGTCGTTTTCAAACTGCTGCGGCATGACCGAACCCGGCGTGGCCTCAATGATTTCCAGCGCCTTGGCAATCGCGCCGCGCATGCCTTTTTCGGCGGGGGTCAGTTCAAGCTGCGCGCCCAAAAGCGCCAGCATCTTACGGCGCTCCAGCGACATGGATTCCGGCATGCACAGGATCAGTTTGTAACCCTTGGCGGCGGCGACAAACGCCAGCGCAATACCGGTGTTGCCCGATGTCGGTTCAACGATGGTCGCCCCCGGTGTCAGTTTACCCGAAGCCTCCAGCGCTTCGATCATCGAAATACCGATACGGTCTTTGACTGACGACAGCGGGTTAAAGAACTCAAGCTTGGCCAGCACATCGGCCTTAGAGCCATATTCCTTCGACAGGCGCGGCAGGCGCACCAGCGGCGTATCGCCCATGGTATCAAGAATGGACTCAAAAATCTTACCGCGCCCAGAACGCGACAGTGTGGATTCGGACATAGAATGAACCTCCGGTGGTCTTTATTCAGGTTGCGCTGTGTTAGCGCACAAACCCAAACGGGTAAATGCAAATCGGGGTGAAAGCAGGCCTGTGACCGGGGAAGCGCGTGCTGTTACCGTGACAAGCCGAACTGAATTTTGACCACCATATCGCTTAAAATGTTTGCTGATAAGGCAAATCACTTCACATATGGCGTCAAAGAATCTAAACTGAGGATATGGGCATGACCTTCCCTGAAGCCACCGTAGCCGACACAATTGACACCGACGGGGCCGAGACCACGCCGCCCAAGGCGCTGCCGAACCCTCACGAACTGGCGACCCAGTTGATCGCCAAGCTGTGTCACGATTTTATATCGCCTACGGGTGCGATTGTGTCCGGCCTTGACCTGCTTGAAGACCCGTCCGCGCAGGATATGAAGGAAGATGCCATTAACCTGATCAAGGCATCGTCGAAAAAGCTGGTGTCGATCGTTTATTTCGCGCGCGTGGCCTTTGGGGCCGCGACCACGGCTGAGGATTTTTCGGTCAAGCAACTGCGCAAGATTCTGGATGACATGTTCTCGACCATGCGCGCCACTCTGGATTTGAATATCGACGATGAGATAGTGCTGGAAAAGCCGGTGGCGCGGGCACTGGTCAACCTGGTCTATATTGCCGGAGGTGCCTTGCCCTTGGGTGGGACGGCCACAATCGATATGGCAAAAGACGGCGACGCCATCACCTTTACCGCCCTGTCCACCGGCAAAAAGGCCCGCCTGAAACCCGAAGCGGTTGAGGGCTTAAGCGGTGATCCGCTCGGCGACGGCCTGTCTGGGCAGTGGATTCAGCCTTTCTGGCTTCACAGTGTGGTGACGGAAGCGGGCGGCACCCTCACCTTCACCGCCGAAGAAGACCGGCTTGAGATCGTTGTTAAAATGTAAAACATTCACCGCCTTGGTTACCCAGAGCGGTGTTTTTGCAGGGCATTACGCTGCTTCTTTTTTTTGTCCATCCGAACTGACCCGTAAAAAAGCATAAGCACGCGGGCTAGATTGCGTTCCGTTAAGACGCATTATAAAAGCCTCTATGCTTTTTTCAGCCAGAAGGCGCTTAAGACCTTCAACTTGCAATCTATTGACATAGCCAATTGTCTGCCCTGAAAACCGGAAAGCAATAGCATTAGGATCAAATTTATTCTCGGGTTCCAAATCTATTGACAACCGCGCCCCCACTTGAGCCCCCTCAGCTTGGCTTAAATAATGACCGTAGCCAGCAATTTGAAGTACGACCTCAAATCGATCTCCAGTCGTCGTCAAAGGATCAATTAGTTCAAAACCATCACTAGGCAAGCGAGCACCTGTAATCCCCAGAAGGGCCATATCTGAAATCTCAGGAGTGGCATCCAATCCATAGTGCTCTAGATATTGCTTGAAATCTGAACGCCTTTGGGGAGGCAAACGCCTGCGAAAGGCCTCAACAACATCAGTTCGGAATGATTGGGTTCTAGAATGGGGATAAAAACCAGGAAACCCCTCATAACCATCGTCAAGCAAGCGCTGATATTCACGACCACAGTTTTTAGCAGTAAACTCTTGCCCGTGATAATAGCGAAACTCGGCACCAAACGCCTCGTTTATCAATTCACCTATCGCCCAACGACTGCGATCCGCAGATAGCTTAGGCGCCTCCCATGCAAGAACCAACCGCTCAGGAGTGTTAGGCGTTTGAATTTTCATTAACACGTCAACCTCCAAGAACTGCGAGCAATTGATCCCGGCGAGCCACAAGCTGCATTTTTATAAATGCAAGGCGGTTCTCATTTAGCAAAACTGGGAAATCAAACGCCCCTGCCCAATTCAAGATTTCCTCGATTCGATTATCATCCAATTGAATCACACTGAGCATAAAAGTGCGAGCATTAAAATGGATCGACAAAAAGTGCTGACACAACGCAATATGCCCTTGGTTGCCGCCACTAGACAGCCAACTGAAGTGATGCTTTCCAAGGCGTAAGAATTTCAAAAACTTAGGTGCGTCATATGAAGAGATATACTGCGGCAGCTCTTCATCTCGTATAATATGACCTAAGCTTGTACCATTATCAAAAATCGGCGCCATCTCTCTACTATGAGGTCCGGCTTCGTCAAATTTAATTAGAAAGCCCCAGTTTTCAGAGTGCCTGTCAGTATTACCTATTAAAGCATCAAATGTGATTGTCTTTGCCCACCATTCTAATGCATCGGGGATTTTAACTGCTTTAGATAGGCTGAAATTCTGCTTCAAACTCCCAACCTTTGCGTCGAAGGATTGCCGCTCACTTCCAAACAAAGCGCGGCCATCGACAAATCGAACTTTTTTAGCCTCATCTTGGAAGCCGTAGAAAAACTCTACTAGTACACCAACTGAGCCGTCTCGGCTGTTGATCGCAGCGTATGCGGGCGGGATTGGCAGGTTGGTGGTTCTGCCCAACTCGTAAGCAAGAATTTCTGCCCAAATTTGTTGCGCTTTAGTGCCTTCAGGATGCTTAAATAAATATCTATGTCCTGCAATTAAAAAACGATGAGGCGTTGGAGTGGGGCATATTAGAATTTTTTTTGGCTTTGCTCCTTGGGGCCCAATAGGAAATTCACTGTCAGGCTCCCAGGCGCTAACATCTACGATGTCGTTAGGAGTTTGCAGATAGCGATGTTCAGTTCTCAACAGTCACCTTTGCCTAGAGTTTTATTTCGCCCGACCAAGTCATTTTACTCCTCTACGTGACTTAACCTCAAATATAATGTCAATAGGACCGCGCCCCCAGTTCACACCTCATTAATCTTTTGCCAACGGTCTCTTAACCAAACCCTGTCTATACAGTTTATCCGGGGCCAAGGTGCGTCTGTGTAGGACGTGCGGCTTAAAGAGTAACCTGACGGGGTATGCTGTGGACGATTTGATTGCCGAATTCCTGACCGAGACCGCCGAAAGCCTTGAGGTGGTCGATAGTGAACTGGTCAAGTTCGAAGCCAACCCTAATGAGCGAAAGACGCTCGATAATATTTTCCGCCTTGTGCACACGGTCAAAGGCACCTGCGGGTTCTTAGGCCTTGGCCGCCTCGAAGCGGTTGCCCACGCCGGTGAGACCCTGCTGGGTCGCTTCCGCGATGGCAAGCTGGAGGTCACCTCCGATGCCGTGACACTGGTGCTGCATTCGATCGACCGCATCAAGTTCATCCTGTCGGGTCTGGAATCGACCGGCAATGAACCGGACGGCGACGACCACGATCTGATCGCCCAACTGGAAGCCATGGCCGAAGGTCAGGCCGTTGACATCTCCGCCGTGCAGGCCGTCGAAGTGCCGGACCGCCCGATTGGCTCCGAGCCCGATCCGATTCTGGCCCCCGAAGTCGTCCAAAAAGAACCTGAGCGCAACTTACGTCCTGGCGAAGTGTCCGAAGCCGAACTCGAAGCCGCCTTTGCGGCTGCCGAAGCCCCCGACTGGATGAACGAAGCCGTCGCCGAGGTTGAGCCTGAGCTGAGCGTCTCCGAAGTTGCCCCGGCTCCGGTTGCCGCAGCACCTGTGGCCGCCAAGGCCGCCCCCACCGCTTCGGATGCCCCAGCACCTGTAATGGGCGAAGACAATGCCATCGCCACCACTCAGTCGATCCGCGTGTCGGTCGATGTGCTGGAAGGGCTGATGACGTTGGTGTCGGAAATGGTTCTGACCCGCAACCAGTTGCTGCAAATTTCGCGCACCCGTGAAGATTCTGCCTTTGCCACGCCATTACAGCGTCTGTCGACCCTGACCGGTGAGTTGCAGGACAGCGTGATGAAGACCCGCATGCAGCCGATTGGCGCGGCCTGGAAAAAGCTGCCCCGTCTGGTGCGCGACCTCAGCCACGAACTGGGTAAGAAGATTGATCTGGTCATGGACGGTGAAGGCACCGAACTTGATCGGCAGGTGCTGGAGCTAATCCGCGACCCCCTGACCCACATGGTCCGCAACTCGGCTGACCACGGTTTGGAACCGACGGCCGAGCGTATCGAACTGGGCAAGCCCGCCAATGGTACGGTTAAGCTGTCGGCCTTCCACGAAGGCGGCTATATCGTTATCCGTATTGCCGATAACGGTCGTGGCCTCAACACTGCCCGCATCCGCGAAAAGATCATCGAAAAGGCACTGGCCCCGCGCAACGAAGTCGAAGCCATGTCGGATCAGCAGATCCACCGCTTCATCTTTGCCCCCGGCTTCTCGACCGCGGCTAAGGTCACCAACCTGTCGGGCCGCGGCGTCGGCATGGACGTGGTGCGCACCAATATCGAACAGATCGGCGGCCAGATCGACCTCGTGTCGATCATGGGCCAAGGCACGACCTTCACTATCAAGATCCCGCTGACCCTAGCTATCGTTTCGGCACTGATCGTCGGTGCCGGTGGTCAGAAGTTCGCCGTGCCGCAAACCTCGGTCATGGAACTGGTTCGCACCGGTGCCAATGCTGAGCACAAGATTGAGAAGATCAATGACGCGCTGGTCCTGCGTCTGCGCGATAAGCTGCTGCCGCTGGTGCAACTTGGCCCAACCATGCAGCTTGAAGCCGCCCAAAGCGAAGACCCGACCTTTGTCATGGTCATTCAGGTCGGTGAGCGCCGGTATGGTTTGGTCGTCAACGATGTTCTCGATACCGAAGAAATTGTGGTCAAGCCGCTGGCCGGTATCCTGCGCTCGGTTCAGGCGTTTTCGGGGGCCACTATCCTCGGTGACGGTTCGGTCGTGCTGATCCTCGACCCGAATGCTCTGTCGGAATATGCCGGCAACATCATCGATGAGAAATCAGCCGAAGACGGTGAGATCGTGGTCGCCTCGACGGAGAATGAAAAAGTGGCCATGCTGCTGTTCAAAGCCGGCTACGGCGCGCCCAAGGCGGTCGAACTGGCGCACATCACGCGTCTTGAGCACATCGAAGTCGAAAAGATCGAGCGCATGGACGGCCGCGCCGCCCTGCAATATCGCGGCAAACTGATGCCGATCCTTAACGTCAGCGAAGGCTCAGGCTTAATGAACGAAGGCATTCAGCCGTTGCTGGTCTTTACCGGTGAAGGCTATGCGATGGCGTTGGCGGTCGATGAGATCGTCGATGTGGTCGAAGATTCTCTGTCGATTGAATTGTCGCCGGATCGTCAAGGTGTTCGCGGTACTGCCGTCGTCGCCGGTCGCGCCTGTGAAATCCTCGATGTCGATTACTACCAATTCCGCGGTCTGGCCGAACATGCCCGCAAAACCACTACTGAATCCGACGCTGGAAAGGTCGCCGCATGAGCATCCGTGATTATGTAACCCTGCGTGTTGGCGGTCAATTGTTCGGCGTCGATGCCGCCCGCGTCCATGACGTATTCCATCCGCGCGGCTTAACGCCCGTGCCACTATCACGCTCTGAAATCGCTGGGGTTTTGAACCTGCGCGGCCGGATCGTCACCGCCGTGTGTGCGCGCCGTCGTCTGGGTCTTGGCCCACGCGAAGAGGGCGCGCCTGAGCCTCTGGCGATTGGTCTCGAAGTGCATGGCGATAGTTACGGCCTCGTGATCGATTCCGTTGATGAAGTCCTGAAACTGGATGATGAAAAGTTCCACGCCGCCCCTGGCAATTTACCGCCGCGCTGGGCAGAAATAATTGTCGGCGTTTATCAATTGGAAAAGGAACTTCTGATAGTGTTGGACCCACACACGCTTTTGGATGCCGGGCATCTCAAGGCCGCTTAAGCAAGCGTAATTTTAGGGGCTTTTTAGAATGAAAACCTGCCTTGTTGTTGATGACAGCCGCGTCATCCGTAAAGTCGCCAGACGTATTCTGGAGAACCTTCAGTTTGAAGTGCTTGAGGCCGCCGACGGTCAGGAAGCGCTCGATGCCTGTAAGGCCGCCATGCCGAACGCAGTGCTGCTCGACTGGAACATGCCGGTCATGGACGGGATCACCTTCCTTAAGCACCTGCGTAAGGAACAGGGTGGCAAAGACCCGATCGTGGTCTTTTGCACCACCGAAAACGATCTGTCCCACATTACCGAAGCCCTGACCGAAGGGGCCTCCGAATACATAATGAAGCCGTTTGACGGCGATATTCTCGAAGCCAAATTCCAGGAAGTCGGTCTGATCTAGGCGTTTTTACAACGCCTATTTTTTTCACGGTAGCCGGTAACCATAATATGAAACAAGCCTCATATGTCAGCTAACCCTAATCCTGCGGCCTCGCTGCGGCCCCTGAAAATCATGATCGTCGATGACTCGGCGGTGGTGCGGGGCCTTGTCACGCGCTGGATCGAGCAGGAATCTGACATGGTTCTGGCCGGTTCCGCCACGGACGGGGCCAAGGCGGTCGAAAAGGTCAAGGACATCCAGCCCGATGTGCTGATCCTCGATATCGAAATGCCGAACATGGGCGGCTTAGAAGCCCTGCCCAAGCTGATTGCCGCCAAGCCGGGCCTTAAGGTCCTGATGGCCTCGACGCTGACGACGCGCGGTGCCTCGGTCACCATTCGCGCGCTGGAGCTGGGGGCGGCGGACTATGTCCCTAAGCCCGATTCGTCGCGCATTGGCGGGGCTGACGGTTTCCGTACCGAACTTCTGACCAAGATACGCGCCCTGTGTGGTCGCACGCGTTTGTGGCCAGTTCCCCCAAACTCAGGGCCACCATCAGCGGCACCTGATACCAAGTCTGAACCCACACGGCCATCGTCACTCGCGCCATCATCGACGCCCGCCCCCGCCCCGCGCGCGGCCAATATTACACCGCTAAAAACCGGACATGTGGCCGCCCCCTTGCTGCGCCCGCGTACCGGCCCCAAGCGCATCGACCTGCTGGTGGTTGGTTCATCGACCGGCGGCCCACCGGCCCTGCGTAACTTCCTGTTGGCCCTTGGGCCTGACTGGAAGATCCCGGTTTTGATCGTGCAGCACATGCCCGCGACCTTCACCACGATTCTGGCTGAGCATCTGGATAAGGCGCTGCCGATGACGGTGCGCGAAGCCAAGGACGGGATGCTGATTGAATCGCGTAACGTCTATATCGCCCCCGGCGACTGGCACATGACGATTAAGAACGATCCGATCGTCAAGCAGATCAAGCTCGACCAGAGCCCCCAGGTCAACTGGTGCCGTCCGGCGGTCGATCCCTTGTTTCGCTCCGCCGCCGAAGTCTATAGCCACCATGCCCTCGGCGTTGTGCTGACCGGCATGGGCCATGACGGCCGCGACGGCGCGCAGGCTCTGGTCAATGTCGGGGCCACCGTGATGGCGCAAGACGAAGCCTCCAGCGTCGTCTGGGGTATGCCGGGTGCGGTCGCAGAGGCTGGCCTTGCCGAACTTATTAAACCTATTGAAGGGCTGGCGCAGGCCTGTAAGACTTTTGCGCGCGGGGAAAGACCACAATGACACCTGAAGACATCGAACATCTGGCCGCCCTGCTCAAAGCCCGCTCCGGTCTCATTCTGGGGGCAGATAAGACCTATCTGATCGAAAGCCGTCTGGCACCGATTGCGCGTAAAGAGGGCTTTGCCAATGTCGCCGGCCTTCTGACGGCGCTTCGCACCCGCCGCGACGAAAAGGTCATTCTCGCCGTGGTCGACGCCATGACGACCAATGAGACCTTTTTCTTCCGCGACAAAACGCCGTTCGACCAGTTCAAGTCCGACGTCCTGCCCGCCTTTGCCAAGTCGCGCATTTCAGGCGACATCAAAGTATGGTGCGCGGCCTGTTCGACCGGTCAGGAACCCTATTCGCTGGCCATGATGATGGATGAGGCGCGCGCCCAGTTTCCGCGCATCAATCTCGATATTCTGGCGACCGACATTTCCGACCGCTGTCTGGAAAAGGCACAGGCCGGGCTCTATACCCAGTTTGAGGTTCAGCGCGGTCTGCCCATCACCATGATGGTCAAGAACTTTGAAAAAGTCGATGAGATGTGGCGCATCTCGCCCAAGATGCGTCAGGGCGTGCGCTTCCGGAAATACAATCTGCTGGACGATCTGCGCGGCCTGGGCCGAATGGATGTCATCTATTGCCGCAACGTGCTGATCTATTTCGACATTGCCACCAAAAAGCGTGTGCTTGAGCAAATGGCCACGATGCTGGCTGATGACGGTTATCTGTTCCTGGGTGCGGCCGAAACGGTTCTGGGCATTACGGACGCTTTCAAGCCGTTACAAGGCACGCGTGGCCTTTATGTCAAGAACATGAGTGCTTCGGCCTCCCTGCGCCCATCCGCGACTTCCAGCCTGCCACCGCTGCGCGCCGCCGGTGCGGCTTAAAGTCACAAATTTATAAATCGTGAGATTACCGCTCTGATGAAAGCCGTCAGTTTGGATGAGATGCCAGGCGTCTAGCGCCGCAGGTACACTTAAGTACCTGCCAGCGACGACAACGCCGCAGATCGCCAAACTCACGGCTTTATCGGCGTTGCTTGAAGGCATGGGATATAGTCCCATCATCCAGCCAGTCGAGTTCACCGCCTACGGGCACGCCGCGCGCCAGATAGGTGACCTGCACGCCATTATTAAGCGGCCTTAAGCGATCGGCGACATAGTGGGCGGTGGTCTGCCCCTCAACGGTCGCGGGCAGGGCCATGATGACTTCGGTGATGTGCCCTTTGCGTACGCGCTCAACCAAACTATCGATCCGCAGGTCTTCGGGCCGCACGCCGTCCAGCGCCGACAACAGCCCGCCCAGCACATGATAGCGTCCACTGAACGCGCCCACCCGTTCCATCGCCCACAGGGCTGAGTCTTCTTCGACCACGCAGATCATGGTTTTATCGCGGGCCGGATCGGCACAGGTCGCGCACGGATTCTGGGTCGATAAGGCCCCGCATATCCGACACGATTCCACCTTATCGGCGGCGTCCTGCATGGCGTTGGTGAGCGGGATCAAAAGCTGTTCGCGCCGCTTAAGCAGTGCTAACGCGGCCCGTCTGGCTGAGCGCGGCCCAAGCCCCGGCAGCTTAGACAGCAGCGCCATCAATCGCTCAATTTCGGGGCCCGCGCCAATCGCCATTTAATTAAAAGATTTTCGGCATACCGGGGAAATTGGGCATCCCCCCAAACGGGCCCGCGGCTTCTTTCATGAGGTTGGCATTGACCTCATCCAGCTTTCGGCGGGCATCGGCGTGGGCAGCCACAATCAGGTCGCTCAGGATTTCCGGATCTTCGGACAAAAGGCTGGGGTCGATTTTAAGCGACAGTAATTCGCCCGCCCCTTTGAGATCAAGACTGACCAGACCCGCGCCAGAGGTGCCGGTCACGACCGTGGCGCTCATCTTATTCTGGGCTTCGGAGAATTTCTGCTGCACGGCCTGAGCCTGCTTCATCAAGCTGTTGATATCCATCAGTCGTCATCCTTATCGGGAGTTTCATCGGCAGATGTAGGAATTTCAGGCGTAGTGTCAACCGGCCTGGGCTTCTTGCGGAAACCGGTCATTTTGGCACCGGGGAAGGTGGCCATGAGCTGAGTCATGAACGGATCGGCCAGCACCGCGGCGCGGGCTTCATCGGCTTCACGCTTATCGCGCTCATAGATGGATTCAGCCCCACCCTGCCCGTCGGTGGCGATCAGCCAGCGCTGGCCCGTCCATTCCTTGAGACGCAGGGAAAGCTTGCGCACCAGATCGGCCGGCATGTTGGGCGCAGGCTCAAAGGTGATCGCGCCCGGCATGAACGACACCAGCCGCACATAGCGTTCAACATCAACGCGCAAGCCAATTTCGCGCTTTTGTTCAATCAGGGCCATCACGTCGGCAAAGCTTTTAAGCTCAACCTGCGGCGCGGCCTGTACTTGCGGGCGCATCATCACGGCGGCATTGCTGTTGGCACCGCGATACTGAGACGTGACACCACCCCCGCCGCCCGATGGGCCTTGAGGCGCACCACCGGCCAACAGGTCTTCGCCGTTTTGGAGGCGTTTCAGCAGGGCTTCCGGCCCCGGCAGATCAGAGACATAGCAGAACCGCACCAGCGCCATTTCGGTCGCCGCCGCAGGGTCCGGCGCCCGGCGCACTTCCTCAAAGGCCTTGAGCATCAGGGTCCACATTCGTGACAGCGTGCCTGCCGACAAAGCCGCCCCCAGCAGGGTCACCCGATCAGCCGTCTCCTTGGGCATACGGGTCGCTTCGGCCCCCAGCACCTTGGCGACCGAGCAGGCATGGCAGTATTCCAGCATATCGCCCATGATCTGCGACGGATCGGCCCCGTAGCCATACAGCGTCCTGAACCCCAGCAAAGCGTCCTGAATCTGGCCGGAGATGATATTTTCAAACAGGCTCAGTGTGGCCGACCGATCCGCCAAGCCCAACATATCGCGCACTAACTCACCGGATACCGGCTGGCCTTCGTCGCCCTGCACCAGCGCCTGGTCAAGCAAAGACAGACTATCGCGCACCGAGCCTTCGGCGGCGCGGGCAATCAGGGCGATGGCGTCAGGCTCAATCTGCGCGCCTTCGAGGCGGCAGATTTTCTCAAGGTGCGGCGCCAGCGTTTCCGGCTCAACCCGGCGCAGGTCAAAGCGCTGACAGCGCGACAGGATGGTGACCGGAACTTTACGGATTTCAGTGGTCGCAAAGATGAACTTAGCGTGGGGGGGCGGTTCTTCGAGCGTCTTGAGCAGGGCGTTGAACGCGCCGGTCGACAGCATGTGAACTTCGTCGATCACATAGACCTTGTAGCGCGCTTCGACGGGTGCGTAGCGCACGCTCTCCAGCAGTTCGCGCATGGCATCGACGCCGGTGCGCGACGCGGCGTCAAGCTCCAGCACGTCAATGTGGCGGCCTTCGATGATTGCCTGACAGTGAATACCAAAGGTCGTCAGATCGACGGACGGGCCATGCACCGTCTCGGATTCGTAGTTCAGCGCGCGCGCCAGCAGACGTGCGGTTGTGGTCTTACCCACCCCGCGCACACCGGTCAGCATAAAGGCATGGGCGATCCGGCCGGTAGCAAAGGCGTGGCTTAAGGTGCGCACCATAGCTTCCTGACCGATCAGATCCTCAAAGGTACGCGGACGGTATTTGCGCGCCAGCACCGTATAGGCCTCAGACGTCAGTGGGGCCGGGGTTACCACGGCCTTCACAGGCGCAGCCTCACCGAAAATATCCGCCGTCAGGTCATCGCGCTCGAATTCGTCTTCGGGCGCGGCACTAAACGGATCATCGGTTTCAGGAAAATCGGACATAGCTAGGGTTATATATCCAAACGCAGGCTTTTCCAGCACAAAGCATACGCAGCGATAAGCCGTGTGAGGTGGTCTGTGGAAAATTTCTGGGAATAAGGTGAGACCGCGCGACCCGAAGGTGAATTCGTTGTGGCTGCTGCCTTCCGGCCCTGACCAGATTGGCGAGGCCTTCGCCCGCGCGATCTCAGGGGCTATATGCGTATTTTGGGGCGTGGATGCAAGAGGGAATCTTAGGGAGCGCTTTACAGCCCGCTTACACCGATCACGAACATGCGTCTTAAAGCCTTACGCCGATGGGCGTATCATGGGCAAAATAAGGAGGACGACCATGACTGAACATGCCCACCCCAATAATCAGGACAACATCTTCGTCGAAAACTACGATGTTGAGCCTGAGCACTTCAATGAGGACAAGCTGTCGCTAAAACGATCCTATCTGGAATGGATCGGTCTGGGCCTTGCGGTTACGGCGACCGCATTTCAGGCGGTCTTTACGGTCATTTTTCTGAGCCACTTTTTAACGGTTTAAATAACTTCGCCACCGCGTAAAATCAGCGTGCTGTCGGGCGTAACCACCGTCCAAGCTTCGTCGTGGGTTAAGGGTTGGGTGGCGATAACGATGACCTTATCGTCGGGCGTGGTCTCAGCCGCGAAATCAACCCGCACATCCTCATCGATCAGGGTCGCCGTGCCAAACGGCGCTTGACGTTTGATATAGCACAGCTTTTTTGAACAGGACGCATACAGTGAGCGCCCATCGGTCAGCAGAGCATTGAAGACGCCAAGGCCGCGTAATTGCGCGAACAGGTCTGAGATTTCCCGATCCAGAACCTTGGGCGGCGGGCATTCCGGGAAGGTCTTGACCAGATAATCCATGACAAAACAAAAGGCATGTTCGGAATCGGTTGTGCCTATGGGCCGGAAAAAACTTAAAGGGAGTTCCTTGACGCCTTTAAGCTGGCCATTGTGGGCAAAGGTCCAGGCCCGTCCCCACAGTTCGCGGGTAAAGGGATGGGTATTTTCCAGCGCCACCCGCCCGCGGTTAGCCTTACGGACATGGGCGATGACCATGCGGCTCTTGATCGGATAGTTCTTAACCAGTGCGGCCAGTTCTGACTGGGCCGACGGGTTGGGGTCATGAAAGCTGCGGCAGCCTTTGTTCTCATAAAAACTGATGCCCCAGCCGTCCTTGTGCGGGCCGGTCTCACCGCCGCGTTTGGCCAGGGCGGCAAAGCTAAAGCGGATATCGGTCGGCACATTGGCATTCATGCCCAGAAGTTCGCACATGGTTTAAGTCCTGCTACTTTCTGCGGAACTCATCCTGCGGATAGACGCCCAAAATCTCGACATCGGTCGCAAAGAATTTCAGTTCTTCCATAGCCAGTTGCAGGGCGCGGTCAGAGGGGCGCGCTTCGACATCGGCATAGAAAAACGTCACCGAGAACGATCCGTTTTCCGAATAGCTCTCTAACTTGGTCATGTTGACGCTGTTGGTGGCAAATCCGCCCAGAGCCTTATAGAGCGCTGCCGGAATGGAGCGCACCCGGAACACAAAGGTGGTGACGCAAGGGATTTCGGGGGCCGGATCGACCACGCTCTGCTCACCCGTCAGCACCAGAAAGCGCGTCGTGTTATGGCGCGCGTCCTCCAGGTTGGGGCGGATGATCTCAAGGCCGTAAAGCTCTGCCGCCACTTCCGGGGCAATCGCCGCCCGGTCCATGGCGCCACTGTCTTTTAGCGCGCGGGCCGACCCTGCCGTATCGTGAAACACTTCCGGCAGGATGTTTAGTGCGCGTAACGAATTACGACACTGCATCAGGGCCATAGGGTGCGAAAACGCGACCTTAATGTCGGAAAGCTTCGCCCCCTTATTGACCATCAGGTTCATCTCGATCGGCAAAAAGCGCTCACCGATGATCTTCAATCCCGAATGGGGCAGCAGGTGATGGACATCCGCCACGCGCCCCGCCAGCGAGTTTTCGACCGGGATCATGCCAAGGTCACACTGACCGCTGCGCACCGCCGCGAACGCTTCCTCAAAAGTCGGATGGGCTACCGCTTCGGCACCGGGAAACCAGCGCTTTATGGCCTGATGGCTAAAGGCGCCGGGTTCGCCCTGAAAGGCGATGCGTTGAGGATTTGACATATCAGAGTCCGTGAGAATTGGCATAGGCAATGGCGGCATCAAGGTCTGCCGGATTATCGACCGACAGGGGCGCGTCCTCTACCACCAGCGCATAGATATTCATATCCATTTCGAGGGCGCGCAGTTGCTCAAGCTTTTCAAGCGTCTCCAGCGGTGACGGCGGGGCCGCGGTAAAAGCCTCTAACGCCGCCCGCCGGTAGCCATAGATGCCGATATGCCGCCAGATGGGCGCGTCACCAAACAGGGTCGAACGGGTGAAGTATAATGCTTTGCCGGAGGTCGTCAGCACCGCCTTGACCACATCTTTATTGCTGCGGTCGGCGGGGGAATGTTCGGCGGCTACAAGAGTGGCGATATCTGCCTTGGGCTGATCGTTTAACAGGGCCACGGTGCGGCTGATGACCTCCGGGTCAACAAACGGCATATCGCCTTGAAGGTTGATTACGATGTCATGGACACCCTGCGGATCGACGGCTTTAAGTGCGGCCATGATTCGGTCAGACCCCGACGGCAGGGCCGGATCGGTCAGCACAGCTTCTCCGCCGTGGGCCCTTATCGCATCGACGATCGGCTGATCCCCGGCGGCCACCACCACGCGCACATCGCGGGCTTTCTGCGCCTGCTTCATCACCCGCACGATCATGGGCAGGCCCGCAATATCGGCCAGAGGCTTATCCGGCAGGCGCGTAGCGGCCATTCGGGCGGGGATAATAACCAGTGATGTCACCTTGCAAAAACCTCCGGAGTGCGACGATTTGACACAGCTAAGGGCCTTTTTCGGCAAAAAGCCGCAAACGCGCCTTGCGTCTTTTGCGGTAGCGTGTCAGACAGCCAGAGGCAAGCCAAATGCAATAATATGTGCCAATGGCGGAGGAACGTAGCTTTAAGGAATCATCCGATAAAGCTATGGTTGCCACAATGATAAACATATGAGGACGTTTGGGCCCCATGAGCGGTGATCTTAAACTGAATATGATAATGGGTGCGGGCCTTGCGGCGGCACTGGCCATTATGGGTGTACGTATCGGCGCAGACGCGCTTTACCACACCGAAGCCCCCGAAAAGCCCGGTTATCTGATCGAAGTGGCCGAGGTCGCCGAAGGTGGCGAAGCGGCGGGTCCTGAAATCCTGCCCGACTGGGGCACGGTTCTGGCGACCGCCGATTTGGCCGCCGGTGAAGCCCAGTTCAAGAAATGTATGTCCTGCCACCAGGTCACGGATGCCAATGGAACTGGCCCCGGTCTGAATGCCATTGTCGGTCGTCCGACCGCGGCCCATGCCGGGTTTGCCTATTCCGACGCCATGAAAGCCCATGCTGGCCCGGCGCCGAACTGGACCTATGATGAGCTTTATCACTTCCTCGGCGCACCGGGTAAGTGGGTCAAGGGCACCAAGATGGCCTTTGCTGGCATCAAAAAGCCCGAAGACCGCGTCAACCTGATCGCCTGGCTTAAGACTCATGGCTCGGCCGGTTATGCGGTGCCTGCGCCCGATCCGGCCCGCCAACCGGGAGCCGCGACCACCGCTGCGGCTCCGGCTGAAGGCGCACCGGCAACGGCTCCGGCTGCCCCTGAAGCTGCCGCGGCGCAAACGCCCGCCGCTACGGCTCCGACGGCAACACCCGCAGCTTAAAAATTAAACCATTAAAAAAGCCCTGCGAATTTAATCGCAGGGCTTTTTCGTGTCTGTTGTGCATCCCGCTTAAGGGCGGCGGAAAACCGTTGGCAAGCCGTTGCCGCTGGCCTCAATACGCACTACCGCGTCTTTCAGCGGTTCAATGGCTGTTTTCATATGAAAGGCATTGGCGTGGATGAGGGTATCCGCATCACGCATGATCGCGACATGGCCTTTCCAGAACACCAGATCACCGCGTTCAAGCCCGCCGAAATCAGGGCCAACTTCGATCACGTCGCCAAGCTCAGCCGCCTGCATATAGGTATCGCGCGGGCATGACCGGCCGGTGGCGTACAGCGCCTGCTGGACCAGTCCCGAACAATCAACCCCGATGCTTTCGCGGCCACCCCACTGATAGGGCGCATGCAAAAAGGTTTCGGCGACATCGACATAATCGCCTGCAAAGCGATCAAAGCCGCTCAGGTGCGCCGAATAGACCCAGCCCAGATCGTTGATGAACGAAAACTTGCCCTCTTCGCGCGTCACGCTGACCAGCGAATTGAGGCTTAAGATCTTCTTGATCGCGGACTTAATCGACGTATCGGCAAACACAAAGGTGCGTAAGGTCGATACGAAATGGGTCGGCAAATGCCAGTCCGACGTGAAGGCACCGGCATGGACATAACCGACATAGCCGTCGCGCATCGATTGTCCCCACACATAGTCATGCTTGCGCTCAATGACCTTGAAACGCTCACCAAACAGGATCTGGTTCGATTGTTCGGCATGGGCCCCCGGCTCATCTGATATGGCGGCGGAGGTGACATTGCAGGTCAGAAGTTCACCGACCACATAGCGCGCCGCCGTAATGACGCCTTGCAGGGCAATCTCGGCCACACCGTCCTTATAGGGGGTGAGACGCGGGTCAAATCGGGGGTCACGTTCATGCGCCATAAAGCGTCCAAACCTTCTGCTTAAGCTGTACTCTTCAGCCTCCACCATAGTCTAAGGATACGAAAACCCCGTTAACAGCCAGCCTTAATTTTGTGTGATCACGTGTGGGGACGGATCACAGCCCTTTGATAAGCCGGTACACCGCCCGCAAGGTATGGGCCGCCGCCCCCGCCGGATAGCCCGGCACGCCGCGCGAGTTCCAGCCATAGATATCAAAATGCGCCCACACGCCGGTTGTGGGGGCAAAGCGTTGCAAAAACAGGGCTGCGGTTACTGATCCGGCCTGCGCCCACCCTTGCGGGTCGTTGCGAATATCAGCAATCTCGGATTCGAGCGCGTCTTTGTATCCCGCCCACAACGGCATCCGCCACAGCGGGTCATGCTCAGACAGGCTGGCGATTTCCAGACGGCGGACGATCTCTTCGTCATCGCAGTAAAATGGCACGATTTCCGGCCCCAATGCAATCCGCGCGGCACCAGTGAGGGTCGCGAAATCGAGCGTCAGGTCAGGATTGATCTCCGCTGCCCGCGTAAGCCCATCGGCCAGCACCAGCCGCCCTTCGGCATCGGTATTGCCAACCTCAATCGTCAACCCCGCCCGTGAGGACAGCACATCACCGGGCCGGAAGGCCTCCCCGCCGATCGAGTTTTCCGCGACACATAACAATATCGACAGCTTCACCGGTAGATGGGTCGCCATGATCCAGCGCCCCAGTGCCAGAACGTGCGCGGCCCCGCCCATATCCTTTTTCATCAGGGCCATACCGGCCCCGCCCTTCATGTTCAGCCCGCCGGTGTCAAAGGTGATGCCCTTACCCACCAAGGCCACGGTCGGAAGAGGCAAACCGTTACTGCCAATGGGCGACCAGGTGATCTCTATAAAACGTGGCGCGCGGTGCGCCGGTGCGGCTCGACCAACCGCATGAATAGCCGGATAGTTTTGCGCCAACAGCTCATCGCCGGTGATGACGGTAATGGCCGCGCCAAACTCATCAGCCACCGCACGGGCAGCGGCCTCAAGCTCGGCCGGGCCCATATCCTGCGCCGGGGTGTTGATCAGATCGCGCGCCAGATTATGCGCCGCGACCTCATGACCCACCGCCTCAATCTGCGCCGGCGTCAGATCGGCGGTATCGAGTTTAACCTCGCTCCTCTGGTTTTTACCGCCCTCACTCTTATAGCGGTCAAAGCCGTAAACCCCCATGCCCCAGGCCGCATGGATAGCGCAGCGATCAAGGCCTGCATCGGCCTTCAGCACCCAGTTGCCCTTGGGCAGTTGCGCAGGCAAAGCGCGAAACAGCATCGGATTATAGGCCTTGCGCGCCCCAAGGCCGTACCAGGCCGTCACACCCTTGCCGTCCGGCAGCAGAATCAGCGTGCCCGCACGGGCCGTAAAGGCGCGCGCGCTGGCATAGGCGCGGGTGGCGGGTGACGCTTCGGATAACCGCGCCGCCAGTTCATCCTCAAACACCGCGATAATCTGGTGATCGGGGGCGGATTTGCCAGAAGTGTTGGATTTAAGCGGTTTGGCCATATCGGGGCTCTCGGCATGAAGGCGTTTTTAACGGTTTTAACCCTATCTTCATCGCTGTCACTGAAATCTTAACGCCGCTGCTCTTTTTGAGTCGTTTCAGGATCTTGCGCATGGCCGTTTTCAAATCCGTTGTCATCGGGGCCGCTGCCGGATGGATAGTGATGGCCTCTGCCGCCCAAGCCTTTCCGTTTGGTCAGAAAAAAGCCGAAGTACCCGCCGCTGCCCCTTCCAACAAGGCCATGCTGCCGGTGGATCGCAATGAGGCCCTGCGTGCCGGTCCGCTCAGCCGTTCCGCCTATTTTGCCCGTGCGTTTGAGCGCAATCCGACCGATGCTCAGGCCGGTATTGACCTGAGCCACGCCCTGCGCGCCCTCGGCCGGTTTGATGAAGCCGCCGATGTCGCCCACCGCGTTTTGTTGTTCGCGCCCAATAATCTTGAGGCCCTGACCGCCGCCGCCCGCGCCCATATCGCCAGCGGCAACGGCTTTTACGCCATTGAACCACTTGATCAGGCGCTAAAGCTAAAACCGGGTGACTGGCAAAACTGGTCGCTGATCGGGGTAGCCTACGATCAGTCCAAGCGCGGCACTGAGGCGCAGACCGCGTGGGATAAGGCGCTGAGCTTGTCACCGGAGAACCCCACCGTCCTGACCAATAAGGCCATATCGGCCGCATCGGGCGGTAAACTGGCCGAGGCCGAAGCCTTGCTGCGCCGCGCGGTCGCCCGTCCCGAAGCGACGCTGGCCATGCGGCAAAATCTGGCGCTAATCCTGGGCCTTGAAGGCAAGATGACCGAGGCTGAAGCCCTGCTGCGCCGTGATCTGCCGCCGGAGATTGCCGATGCCAATCTGGCCTGGCTGCAACACAGCCTAAGCGGCCCCGCCAACACCCGCACATGGGAAGCCCTCAAGGCCGGTAGCTAACCCGCAATAATTATGGTCGCCGCCCCAAAAATCCGGATGCACGCCGCGATCAGCCGTGTTAACGAATAGCCGAATTGATCCTTGGGCTTTGTGAGTCCGCGTGATCACGGCGGATAAAAATTATCCCCAAACCAGACCGACAAACACACACAATATGTAGATATTAACCTAGCCTTAACCACAAACTGTGGTGATATAGGCGACAGTTTAATCGCGTCGCTTACGATTCGGGATATAGTTCATGAGCCTCATCACGTCTGCCGCTTCCTTGCCTGGCCTGCTTACCCCTTCGGCGGCCTATAAGCCGTTCCGTTATCCGTGGGCGTTCGATTACTGGCAAAAGCAGCAGCAGGTGCACTGGCTGCCCGAAGAAGTGCCGCTGGGCGAAGACTGTAAGGATTGGGCGTCCAAGCTCAATGACAATGAGCGCAACCTGCTGACCCAGATTTTCCGTTTCTTCACCCAATCCGACATTGAGGTGCAGGACAATTACATGGAAAAATACGGTCGCGTCTTTAAACCGACCGAAATCAAGATGATGCTGGCCGCGTTTGGTAATATGGAAACCGTCCACATCGCCGCCTATGCACTGCTGCTTGAGACCATCGGCATGCCGGAATCGGAATTTGGCGCGTTCATGCAGTATCAGGCCATGCGCGATAAGCACGATTTCATGCAGAAGTTCGGCGTCGAAACCAATGCCGATATCGCCCGCACCCTGGCTATGTTCGGCGGGTTTACCGAAGGTCTGCAATTGTTTGCGTCGTTCGCCATGCTGATGAACTTCCCGCGCTTCAATAAGATGAAGGGCATGGGCCAGATCGTGTCGTGGTCCGTGCGCGATGAAAGTCTGCACTGCGAAGGCATCATCAAGCTCTATCACGCCTTCAACAAGGAAACCGGTGCGGTCACCAAGGCTGTGGCCGATGACATCGTCGATTGCTGTAAGAATGTGGTGATGATGGAGGATAACTTCATCGATCTGGCGTTCGAGATGGGCCCGGTCGAGGGCATGACCCCGCACGATATCAAGCAATATATCCGCTATATCGCTGACTGGCGCCTGCGTCAGTTGGAACTGCCGGAAGTCTACGGCGTCAAGGAAAATCCGCTGCCGTGGTTGCAGGTGCTTTTGTCGGGCGTTGAACACGCCAACTTCTTTGAGGCCCGCGCGACTGAGTATTCCAAGGCCGCTACCAAGGGTCAATGGACCGGCGGCGAAGGGGTGTGGGGCGCGTTTGATCAGTTGATGAAAAAACGCTCCGACGCCACGCTGGGCACGAACTAAAAGCACTAAATGCCTATAAATTTCCACCCTCGAATGGGACAAATATTTATTTCTGATTTCTCAGATTTGAAAGAGCCTGAGATGACCAAGGTGCGTCCCGTAATTGTTATTTCTCCGAGGCTTCCTTATCGTTCAGAACTGGTAGCCGTTGTGCCAATTAGCACAACGGCACCCAAACATAATTTGCCATACTGCTATCAACTGTCAAAAAACTATCACCCTATGGAAGCTGATGACTTACCCTGCTGGGCGAAAGCGGACATGATTACTAATATCGCATACAGGCGGCTAAACGGCTTTAAGGTGGGTAGGCGAAAATGGGAAATTCCCAATTTATCACAAGATGACCTTGATGCCGTCAGAAAGGCTGTTTTGTTCGGATTAGGGTTTGGCCAGTTATTCGCTGATAGCGAAAAAACTTGATTTTTGCGGACGAAGGTACTATAAACAGTACGTATCCCGGTCATCGGGCTTTAAGACCTAGCTTGCTAGGCAGGTGCTTCGTTTAGCGATGACAAGCTTTGAAGTTACCTAGATATTGTCAGTCCATAGGCCCTGCGAAAGCGGGGCCTATGTTTTTTACGGCTGCGAAAACAGCATCAGCCCAAACAATACCGCTGCCCCGACCACATAGCCGACCTTGACGGAGGCAAAGCGCGGTGTCAGCAGGGCGCGCGCCACATGCAGGGCGATCACCAGCCCCAAAAGCTGAAATGACAGGCCGGAATTAAATCCAAACGACGTAAAGGCCACAAACACATAGATCAGGCTCAGCAACCAGAACAGCGTCACCGACACCACCGTCAGCGAATGCCACAATGCCTGACCGAGTTCTTTCATGACCATCCTCCGTGACTGTGCGTTATATAGACCATCCCGTTAACAGGCACAGCCCCTGTCGCGCGCAGGTTCTCATCGCTTTCTTACGACCGCCGACTTAGCGTGGACGTATATCACGGCCATAATCCAAATCCGCCCCCGACACGTAAGCCTTTGTATGAATAAACGTCGCTTTTTATCGCTTATCGGCTTGTCGGGACTAGCCACGGCGCTTGCGAGTTGCAACACCCTAAGCGCATTCAACACCCTAACGCCCAAGGATGGCGACAGCGAACGTCTGGCTCAAGGCATTAGCTATGGCGACGGCCCGCGCCGATCCTATGATGTGTATGGCCCGCGCGAAGGGGCCAGCAACCTTCCCGTGATTGTGTTCTTTTACGGTGGCGGCTGGAACTCAGGCTCAAAAGACGACTACGCCTGGATGGGCCGCTCACTGGCGGCTTTGGGTTATATCGTTGCCGTACCCGATTACCGGCTGGTGCCGCAGGCTCGCTATCCCGACTTTCTGACCGATAGTGCGGCGGCGGTTCGCCACGTTACCAGGCACATCCACGAACAGGGGGGCAACCCTGAGCAACTTATCCTGATGGGCCATTCGGCGGGGGCCTATAATGCCATGATGCTGACGCTTGATCCGCAATATATCCCCGACATTACCGTCAAGGCCATGATCGGGCTTTCCGGGCCGTATGATTTTTATCCCTATGATGTCGACTCGACCATAAACGCCTTTGGGCAATGGCCGCGTCCGCTGGAAACGCAGCCCATCAACCATGTGCGCAAGCTCGATACGCGCTTTTTGCTGATCCACAGCCGCGCCGACACCATTGCCCGCGTGCGCAATTCCGAAGTCATGGCGCAAAAACTGAGCGCGTCAGGCAATGCCGTGACGCTGAAACTTTATGATGACATCAGCCATCAGGACACGGCCGCCGCCTTTTCTGTCCCGTTCCGAAATAAGGCTCCGGTACGCAAAGACGTGGCCGATTTCCTGATGGCTATGGGTTAGTTACTGAACCGCCGCAACCGCAGGAACCTCATCAGCTTTTTCAAGCTTAACGATCAGCGGATTGGGCACCAGATCCTTCATGGCGCCGGACGATCCATCAACCGCCGCACCAATAATCCCCCCGACCAGAACATTGCCCGCCATAGCT
>DDPE01000083.1 GCA_002342035.1 Asticcacaulis sp. UBA2476
CACCGGCCCGGTCGGTGAGCGCAATTCCCACGAACTGCATGGCCGCGGCGTATTTGTGTGTATCAGCCCGTGGAACTTCCCGCTGGCCATTTTTACGGGTCAGATCGCAGCAGCGCTGGCCGCCGGTAACGCCGTGCTGGCCAAACCGGCCGAACAGACGCCGCTGATCGCCGCCGAGGCCGTCAAGCTGTTCCACAAAGCGGGTTTGAACGCAGCCCTGCTGGCTCTGCTTCCCGGACGCGGGGAGACGGTCGGGGCGGAACTGACCGCGCATCCGCATATCGCCGGGGTGGCCTTTACCGGCGGGACTGAGACCGCATGGATGATCAATAAGACTCTGGCGGCCAAGCGCGGGCCGATCGTGCCGTTTATTGCCGAAACCGGCGGGCTGAATGGCCTGTTTGTCGATACCACAGCGCTGAAAGAACAGGTCATTGACGATGTCATCCTGTCGGCCTTTGGCTCAACCGGTCAGCGCTGCTCGGCCTTGCGGTTGCTGTTTCTGCCCCATGAGGTCGCCGATGCCTATATCGAAGGCCTCAAAGGGGCGATGGATATGTTGCTGATCGGTGACCCGGCCAACCCGGTCAATGACACCGGCCCGGTGATCGACCAAGACGCCCGCGAAATCCTTGAGGCCCACCTGGCCAAATGCGAGGCTAAGGGGCAGGTTCTGCACCGCACGCCCATGCCGTCGGGCCTTAATGGCGACTATTTCGCGCCGACATTGGTGGAGTTGTCCTCGGCGGATGAGCTGGAGCGCGAAGTGTTCGGCCCGGTTCTTCATGTGGTGCGTTACGATTCGCAGAACTATCAACCGACGACCGACGCTCTGGCCGGACGTGGTTATGGCCTGACACTGGGGGTGCATTCGCGGATCGAGGCCTTTGCGGAGGACATCGCGGACGCCGTGCCTGCGGGGAATGTCTATATAAACCGCTCTATCATCGGCGCGGTGGTCGGCGTGCAACCCTTTGGCGGCGAAGGCCTTTCCGGCACCGGCCCCAAGGCGGGCGGCCCGTTCAGCCTGATCCGCTTTGCGTCCGAGCGCGCCGTGTCCAACAACATCACCGCGCAGGGCGGCGATCCGGCGCTGTTGAATCTCTAATTTTTTCAGGTCATGGTGAAAAACATCATGACCTGAAAGTAAAGTATGCAGAAAATCCTGTTTATTTGCAGTGCTAACCGGCTACGCAGCCCGACTGGCGAGCAGGTTTTTTCACAGTATCCCAATCTTGAGGTCGGGTCAGCAGGCTTAAACCACGATGCCGTCGACCCTCTGACGCCTGAGCATCTGGCAGGCGTTGATACCATTTTCGTGATGGAAAAAGCCCATCGCAATAAGTTGAGCAAAAAGTTCAAAGCCCATCTGAAATCGGCACGGATCATCTGCCTGAATATTCCAGATGAATTTGAATATATGGATGAAACCCTCATCACCATCCTTAAGGCCCGCGTGACGCCGCACCTGAGGTAATACCCCTCCGTCTGCTCGCTGTGCTCGCATCCACCTCCCCATCAAAATTTTACATTTCCCGCGACGGAAAGTGCGTCCCCTTGCGTACAAATGAATGAGCGTTCACTTTGCACCCCTTTTTGAACGTGGCTGATAACACCATGAGGGTGATTAAGGCTTAAGTCCTTGTGGTGAAACTTATGACCCGGCGCGGCATGACCGCTTCGGGTCTTTTTTTTGATTTTGGAAACAAAAAAGGCACCTCGTTTCCGAGGTGCCTTAATCGCTATCAACCTATCAACAAAGCTAAAATTCCTGAAACCAGCAATAGAGGTATTGTAACCCCTAAAGCCAACCGGAAATTCACCCCGTTTGGTTGGCTGGATTCGATAGTGAATTCGAGCTTCATAAGCCCCACTCCTTATCTATTTATAGCGGGAGTCTCATGAAGAGCCGAACCGCATATAAGACCAGCATTTGAGACACATTACCGCTTTATACAGCCCGGTGGCGGTCTCGCACGCTTCGGCTGTCCCAGAATTGGTAGTAGAATAGAACAATCGAGTACACTTACAAGTCCCTACACTAAAAAGATGAACTTGCCTCTCCTAGTTCATTCCCCTACACTAAAGTCAGTTAGTTCACCGGAGTGTCCGCAGGCTTATGCGGGCTGAGACTGGGTGTTACCCTTTGCGGGAGCCTCACCCTAAAACCGCCGAACCTGATCCGGGTCATGCCGGCGAAGGGAGTTGAAACGCTATGCCGTCCCATCGACAGCATAGCCGCACCTTACGCTCATGATCCCTTATTTTTACGAGGGATTACAATGAATAAACCAATCAAAGATTTAAAGCCCATCCGCGTCGAAGCCTCGCCCTTTCCGGGCTCGAAAAAGGTCTATGAGACCGGGACTTTGTTCCCCGACGTGCGCGTACCGTTCCGCGAAGTCGCCCTGCAACCGGAGGCCAATGAGCCGCCGGTCAGCCTCTATGATTCCACCGGCCCCTATACCGAAGACGGCTTTGTGCCCCAGATCGACAAGGGCCTGCCGCGGGTGCGCGAAAAGCTGATCCTTGACCGCGGCGATGTCGAATACATCGAAGCCCGCCCCGTCAAACCCGAAGACAACGGCAACGTCTCTGAGGCCGCTCTGGCGCCGCAGTTCCCGAACCTGCCCAAGGTGATGCGCGGTAAGGCCGGACGTCCGGTGACGCAACTGGAATATGCCCGCGCCGGTATCATCACGGCGGAGATGGAATATATCGCCATCCGCGAAAACATCCGTCGCAAGGCCGACGCCGAAGTGATCCGCGACGGCGAAGATTTCGGTGCGTCGATCCCTGACTTTATCACCCCTGAATTTGTGCGCGATGAGGTGGCCCGTGGCCGCGCCGTTATCCCCGCCAATATCAACCACGCCGAAGTCGAGCCGATGATCATTGGCCGCAATTTTCTGGTTAAAATCAACGCCAATATCGGCAATTCCGCCGTCACGTCTTCGATGGAAGAAGAGGTCGATAAGATGGTGTGGGCGATCCGTTGGGGCGCCGACAACGTCATGGACCTGTCGACCGGCCGCAACATCCACAACATCCGCGAATGGATTTTACGTAATTCACCCAACCCGATTGGCACCGTGCCGATCTATCAGGCGCTCGAAAAAGTGAACGGCGTGGCCGAAGACCTGACCTGGGAAGTCTACCGCGACACCCTGATTGAGCAGGCCCAGCAGGGCGTCGATTACTTCACCATCCATGCCGGCGTGCGCTTATCTTACGTCCATCTGACCGCCAAGCGCGTCACCGGCATCGTCTCACGCGGTGGCTCGATCATGGCCAAGTGGTGTCTGGCCCACCATAAAGAAAACTTCCTCTATACCCATTTTGAGGACATCTGCGACATCATGCGTGAGTACGATGTCACCTTTAGCTTAGGCGATGGCCTGCGTCCCGGCTCGATTGCCGACGCCAATGACCGCGCTCAGTTTGCCGAACTTGAAACCCTCGGCGAACTGACCAAGGTGGCGTGGGCCAAGGGCTGTCAGGTCATGATCGAAGGCCCCGGCCATGTGCCGATGCACAAGATCAAGGCCAATATGGATAAGCAGTTGGCCACCTGCGGCGAAGCGCCGTTCTATACCTTGGGCCCGCTGACGACCGATATTGCGCCGGGTTACGACCACATCACGTCCGGCATCGGGGCGGCCATGATCGGTTGGTTCGGCACGGCCATGTTGTGCTACGTCACGCCCAAGGAACACTTAGGCCTGCCCGACCGCAATGACGTGAAGACCGGCGTGATCACCTATAAGATCGCCGCCCACGCCGCCGACCTCGCCAAGGGCCACCCCGCCGCCCGCGCGTGGGATGACGCGTTGAGCCGCGCCCGGTTTGACTTCCGCTGGGAGGATCAGTTCAATCTCGGCTTAGACCCCGATACGGCGCGGGCCTTCCATGATGAGACCCTGCCGAAAGACGCGCATAAGACGGCGCACTTCTGCTCCATGTGCGGCCCGAAGTTCTGCTCGATGAAGATCACTCAGGACGTGCGCGACTATGCCGCCAATCTGACCGATAATGAAAAAGCCGACCTTGAGGCCGCGTCTTCGGGCATGTCGGAAATGTCGGAAAAGTTCAAAGCGCTGGGCTCGGAAGTCTATATCCCGGCAGCAGGGTCTTAGACCCTGCACCCGTAACATGGAGTGAGTTGATAAGCTGGTACTAAACTAACGGGGTGTGGGGTTTCGACCCCACGCCTTATGTTCTTCTGGATTTATCGCCCATTTGTTGGCAAGATTTTATTATACAGTCCGCGATAGGCTGATGAATGAGTCGTGGAAGGAGGCAGATCATGAAAACAGAATACACATTTCATATCGACGCCTTTACTCCGGAAACTCTCCCTTTAGACCGCTTGGCTCAGTACATGAGCGCCTTAGCCGATCTTATAGGTTACAAACCTAATGTTCACTTCGAACGACTAGAGTTTGGAAGCGCCTGTATTGTATCCAGTGTCGAGTATCAAACTGCACCCAAAGTTGAGCAACGCCTAAATGGACTTGTAGCTAAGGATGTAAAAGCAGCTTTCAGTACGCTCGACGATATGCTTGCCTCTGACAATGCCGTCGGCAAATTATTAAACAATGAAGGTGCTGTCGTAATCCCCTTCCCTGGCCGAAACCGCCCCAAACCATTGAATTTCCCCATCATCAAGCAAGACGGCTCCATAGACGGGCAAATTGTAAGGATAGGCGGAACCGATGCATCTGCACATGTGACACTTCAAGATGGAAAGATTACCTATACCGGAATAAATTTATCGAGAGAACTTGCTCGAAACCTTGCTTCGCAATTGTATGGCCAAAAGATCAGATTATTTGGCATAGGTCGTTGGGCCAGATTGCCCTCCGGCGCTTGGAAGCTGGAATCCTTTTCTGTAGACAGGCATGAATTGCTTGATGATACACCGTTGACCGAAACATTGGATCAAGTTAGGGCGATTTCGCCTGAACTTATGGAGCCTCAAATTTATCGCGACCTGATGAGTTTGCGCAATGGCGATGAAGAGGTTCACTAAGTGATAGCCATTGATACCACTTCTCTGTCTTTGCTCATTAACCCAAGTGCGAACGCCCCATTAGATCCAAATACGGGCAATGTGGTCACGCGCATAAAAGAGCGTTTCGATTTTTTTCAAGCCAAACTTGTTAAAGAACAAGAGACTTTACTAATTCCTACGCCTGTCCTTTCTGAATTATTGATCCTCTCAAGGGATAATGCTTCATTGGTTCTTGAACGACTACATAAATCATCCCGATTCAAAATTGCTCCTTTTGATGAACGCGCTGCTATAGAACTTGCCATAATTCATCGCGACGCTGTTGCAGCAGGAGATAAAAAGGGGGGATCGAGTGAAAGCTGGGTCAAGATTAAATTTGACCGACAAATCATTGCTGTAGCGAAGGTTAATGGTGCCGATACAATCTACAGTGACGATAAAAACCTCTCAAACTTTGCAAAACTAGCGGGTCTTGATGTCGTGAGAGTTTGGGAGATGGAATTACCACCCCAATCTGACCAAATTGAACTCACTTTTCCTTCAGACGAACCTGAATTATAGCGTTACTTATCCCCCCAACCCCGTCCAGCCCCATCATCACCGGATGGACACGGATAACGACATCACCGACGCCGAGGCGCTAAAGATGCGCCGGTTGCGGTTGCGCGCCTATGCCGACCGGCTGCTGGAGGCGGTCGAGATGATCCCCATGCCCGACAGTTTCCTCGAAGCTGAACGCGCCCATAAGGCGGTCAGGGCCTGCGACGCCATGCTGGTGCAGCTTTACGGTGAGGCGGCGGAAAAGCTTGCGCCCGCTCCGCGCCCAACTGCCGCGCGCCGGACTTCACGCGATGACACCGAAGACGACGATCTGGAAGGTTTGAGCGAAGCTGAACGCATCGACCACGAAGCGCAGGCCTTCCTCGAAATGGCTGAGATCATCGGCACGCGCCTTGACCGCATCCATAAGGCCCAGGCGGAAGCTCATGGTTTCTGGCCCGACGGCACGCCCTATGATGAGAGCGATCCCAACTACGGCCTGCATCACTTCCACGACCCACAGATCAATGCCAACAGCGGTATGGACGATCACTGTCCCGGCTGCTGGCCCAACGGCATCCAATGGGCCTTGGGCCGCGCGCCGCGAAACTTAGCTGAAAAACTGGCCGAAAAAACCGCAGACAAAAACGTCGGGGCAAAACGCCCCTCCGGCCCCAACTCAGGTAACTACTCTGCCCCACCCTGATATCTTGTTTTACGCGCATCTGGTCCAAAAACCGCACACACTTTTTGGGATGCGCTTACCTGCCATGAAACCGGCGCACAAGGGCGGCATCATCCTCAGTGATGGCGCATTTTTGGCCGACCTTACGGCAACGCGCCTCACGCTGCTGAAACTGACCAGAACAGACATCCATGCGCCCGGCCCCCGCCCGCGTCAGGGTAAAGGCCTGCCGCCAGCGCGGATCGTCCGGATAGCGCGGCCCCTGATGGCTGAGATAGTGCATCAATGAACACGGATCATAGTCGGTTTTCATCTGAAGGCGGCCATAACGCGGAAAATTCAGCAATATGTCCCGGCACATGGCCTCTACGGGGTTACAGCCCTTAAGGCTATCCGCAATGAACGGCGCCAAGACGATATAGTCGTCACGTTCGGGCCGCATATGCTCATGGGTCAGGCCCAGGACATGGCCAAATTCATGCAGTACCGCGCCATAGCTGGAACGGGCCTCAACATTGACCCAGTTGATGACGCTATAGCCCAAAGTCGCATTGGTGCGGCTGTCGGAAGTGCGGATATCAAGCCACTTTGGGCCCTTCACGTACGGCACAAAGCGCACGCCGGTCTCGGTTTGCCATTCCGACATGGCGCGGCAGACCTTATAGCCTTGCGTCGCCGCGCTCCAGTCGCGCCAGTTGCGGCAATCTGTCCCCTTGGCACCGGCGCGTTTTAATATGGCGGGATCGATTTTGTACGGCACGACCGCCTCCGGCCACGGACGGGTCAGGTCTTCAATGGCTGCGGCCTTTACCGGCACAGCCAACACCAGCCACAGAAGGAGAACCCGCCCCCACATGACGGGTCAGGATTTCAGCAGAATATCGCGCGCGGCATTGAGGGCCGCGGCCTTTTCCTTGGTGCCACCCAGGTCCGGGTGAGCATCCTTCATCAGGCGTCGATAGGTGCTCAATATGGTTTTGCGGTCGGCCCCTTCGTTAAGGCCCAGAACCTTAAAGGCCCCCGCCCGCGTCATATCGGTGCGCGCCGGTTGCGGGGACTTGTCGCCCTCATAGCGAAAGCGCGTCCCGCTCAAAAAGGCCAGCGCCAGCAATATAAGCGCGCCACCGATGATCCACTGTCCCCGAAACACGCTCATACCTCCTGAAATCAAGGTCATCAGCGCCAATATGGCATTGATGGTGCCCCCCTGACGAATCCACGGGCCGGGCTTCAGCTTACCAGCCTTAGCCTTGCGGCCCAACCAGACCAGAAGGGCAAACCCACCCAGCAGCGCACCCAGAATATAGATCATTTACGCCTGAACGCGTTCGCGCTCATCCTCATCCACGGCGCCCGCAATTTGGGCACCCTGTTCGAGATTAAGCTCAATCATCACGCTGCGCAATTCCTGACGTGCCGCCACATGGGCCAGAGATACCGCCACCGGCCGGACATCGCTGCTTAAGTCCGCCACCGTCAGGCCAAACGGGAACAGCTCACGATAGATCACCCGGTCGCGCAAGCCCGCAGACACCCTGAAACCGACGCGCTTAGATAAGGCCGCCACCCGCTCATCGACCCGCTTACGGTTTCTCGCTTCGGTCGTGGCCAGACGGTTACGCAGGACCACCCAGTCGATGCTCTGGCCGTTTTCAATGGCGCGGTGCTTACGGGCATTCCACACGGTTTCGGAATAGATGGAGGGCCGCTTGAGGTCAAGGGTGACCGGATCGACCTGCCCCAACAGGTCAAAGTCGATGAAGCTGTCGTTCATCGGCGTCAGGATCAGGTCGGCGCACATATGGGCGCGGCGCGACATGGCCGAATCTCCGCCCGGCGTGTCGATCACCACCATGTCGCAGGTGGCCAGCGCCTCCCCCAACGCGCGGTCAAAGGCGGCTACCGCCACGTCTTCAGGGGCATCGACCAGCTTGGCCGGCGTTTCATGCAGAAACGGCTCAAAGGCCTGCGGCAGGTCTTTGCCATTGGCATCCGCCCACACCTGACGGTTGGAGAAAAAGCGCGCCAGCGACCGCTGACGCAAATCGAGGTCTATGAAGGCCACCGACTTACCCTGATGCAGCAGGGCCACGGCGATGTGCATGGCGACCGTTGATTTGCCCGCCCCGCCTTTTTCGTTGCCGAACACCAAAATGCGTGCCGGACCCGATGCCTGTTTATTGAACGCCAAACCCGTTACTCCCAATCAAGTGCAGTCTTTATCCCCCTAATGTCGCGCCGTGGTAGCTTTGGTCAATGCACCCGACGCATCAAACATAGGGATGATGCGGGCTTTTGCACACAAAATTTACGCTTTCTTAACCAGAGCCTTCGCCGATTGCGGTTTGTCGGACTTAACCCCAAGCGCTGCCAGCGCGATCAGGGCGGGCACCAGCGCCGTCTCGCGACCGGCAATGGCGAAATAGCGCGGCTGCCACTGGGGCCGGAATTTTTCCTTATAGGCCCGCAAACCCTCGAAATTATAGATCTCGCCGCCGAACGTGTAGATCAGCGACCCCAGCTTCGACCACAGCGGACTGAGCGGCCCAGCCTCAAGTCCGGCCAGCGGCGCCAGCCCCAGACTGAAATAGCGATACTCAGCCTCACGGGCATAAAAGATTAGTTGCAGGAACAGGTATTCCATAATCCCGTGCGGCGCGTCGGTATCATAGCGCATCAGGTCAAGACTAAGCTCACTGCGGTCGCCGGTCGGCCACAGATTGGCAAAGGCCATGATCCGGCCTTCCATGCGCACCACGGCGACCGGCATCAGCCGGATATAGGTCTCATCGAAAAAGCCGAGCGAATATTTCTTTTCCCTGGCCCCCTTGGACTTAAGCCAGATATCGGAGACTTCGCGCAGACGCGGCAGTTCCGGCTCGATCTGTTCGGGCGGAATGACTTCAAAGGTCGCGGTGCCGTCATATTTTTTCAGGGTCTGGCGCAGATTAATGCCCTTTTTGCCCGCCGTTGTGAAGGCATTGACATCGACCATGGCCTCCTCACCGATCTTATAGGGGGTCAGGCCCAGATCGATAATCAACGGCAGCATGGCGGGGGTGATCTGATAAAAGGACAACTTAGCCTTGGCCAGCGACGCCATGTCCTTAAGCTGCCAGCACAGTTGCGTGCGGTGGGCCTCATCGCCGACCGGCTCGCCCATGACCACCCACTGCTTACCGCTGATGCCGTACATGACAAAGGCCTTACGGTCGTCGCTCCACAGGATATGCTTATCGCGCAAAAGCGCCAGCCACGCCTGCGGATTGACCGATTCCGACACGACCTCATGCAGGTCGGACAGGTCGTCTTCATCCGGCATGGGCGGGGCGGCGCGGGCCACCCCAAACAGACGGTAGAGCGCAAATACCCCAACCGTCACCACCATGATGACCAGCCCGCGCAGGAAACGCGACACCGACGCCTCATATTCAAACTGCCCCCACAGTTTGTGGGCATAGGGCACCTGCTCATAGGCATAGAAACCGCCCAGCCCGATCAGCAGGAGGGTCATGCCGATAACCCCCATCCACAGGGGCCGCACCTTAAGCGTCAACAGTTGCGACTTGCGCCGAAACGCCTGCTTGCACGGCACCAGCAGCGCCGCACAGACCACAAGCACGACCGCAGGGGCTACCGCCAGTTCCCGCGTCAGCGACACCACCGCCCCCAACAGCAACAAGGCAATCGCCATATACCAGGCGGTATCAACCCGCTCCCACAGCCCGCGCGCCACCAGTATCAGCAGCACCGCAATCGCTGTGCCCGCCATGTGCGAGATTTCAACCAGTTCCAGCGGCAAAAGGCGCTGCACCACCGGCAGGGCATCAGGGTCGATTGGCGTCAGCACCAGCAGCAGCAGGACAACCCCGGCCACAAACGTCAAAATACCGAACAACTTGGGGACCAGGCGCGTGGCCGCATCGATCAGAAGATGATTGACGTTGAGCCGGGTGGCCATGACTTTAAACCTTACAGCGACCGAATCCTTTAACGGTCTTAGCCATCATAACGCGCAGGCTAAGGATCACTAAATCTTTTCATCATCATAAAATAAATGAATATATAAGAATGACTTTGCAGAAATAAATATAAATTACACTTATAAAGTAAGTTTAATTTTTAAAACCAAAGCAAACAATGTTAAAATAAACACAACAACACATAAGCAAATACACATCATTATTTTGAAAAAATTTAAGCAAAAATTATAAATAATCGATAAGCAGGGATACGTTAGCCATAATTTCGCCCCTATAATATTGCCAGCCGTTTTGAAATGCTCTAGCTTTCCCCATCAAATCAAAACGGCCCATAGCCCTGTTCGGTTATAAATGGCGCCATGCGTGGGGACTGCACAATGAAGATTCTGATCGTTGAGGACAACGAAGCCCTCGCCCAGACGACCGGCTGGATCGTGGAAATGTTCGGGCACGACTACCGCTTCAGCCACACCGCCGACAGTGCCATTGCGGCTGCTGCTGAGTACAAGCCGCACGTCATCATCATGGACATTGGCCTGCCCGGTATGAACGGCTATGACCTGTGCCGGCTGATGCGCGCCCAGCCGCATCTGTCGGAGACGGTATTCATTGCCCAGACCGGCCGTGCCGAACCTGAGCATCGCCAGATGGCCGAAGACGCCGGTTTCCACCATCATCTGGTCAAGCCGGTCAATATTGAAAAATTACAGGCAACCTTAGATGCCATAGCCCAAAACGCCGCAGCTTAAGACCTTCGACACAATAATTTTTGCCTGTAAGACTTTGTATTTTTTGGGGGATGCCGTTTCAAATGCCGAACACGACTAAGTTTTCGCTATCTGACCGAGTTGCACGCGCTGATCTCGGCATAATGATAAGCCTGATCGTTGTCGGACTGTTCTTTGTTATCACCGGTGCCATTTCCTATAATAACATTCATACCCTGAACCGCGATACACGACAGGTGACGCAGACCCACGATGTGCTTTTGGCCTTGAGCGAAGTCATGTCGTCAATGAAGGATGCCGAAACCGGACAGCGCGGCTATATTATCACCGGCGATAGCGCCTACCTGACGCCTTACTCCACCGGCCTGAATGGCGTTCAGGCGCAATTGTCAAATCTTGACCGCCTGATGACCGACACGTCTAACCAGCGGCAGCGGCTGTCGATCCTGAGAGGGCTGATCGCCGCCAAGAATGACGAACTGGCCCGCACCCTTGATGTAAGACGTACCCGCGGGTTGAGCGCCGCCCAAGAAGAGGTCAATAAGCACCTTGGCAAAAATCACATGGATGCCATCCGCCTGCATATACAGGAAATGCAATCATTTGAGCGCCAGAGACGCACCGAGCGTCTGAATGAAATGGAAAAAGCCTACCGGGCGACGGTCGTCAGTGTCATCACGGCCGCCATTCTCGGACTGATCCTGACCATAATTGTGGGTGTCATCATCCGCCGCTCTACTATGGAGCGTCGCCGTCTGGCCTGGCTGCAGGCCGCTCAGGTTGGCCTGAGCGAAGCCATGCTGGGCGAACTTCGGCTCGATCAACTGGGCAAGAACATTCTGGGTTTTCTGGCCAAATATACCGGCGCTCAGGCGGCAGCGTTTTATGCCAAGGATGGTGGCATTTTCAAGCAGGTCGCGACCTTTGGTGTACCGCCGGAAAACGACCTGCCCCTGACTTTTGGCCCCGGCGACGGTCTGCCGGGTCAGGCTGCGCTCAAGAGCGGCGCCATCGTCATTGAAAACATGCCCGACGGCGATGCCCTTATGGTAGGGACAAGCCTTGGACAGTGGCGGCCGCGGCATCTGGCCCTTGTAGGCGTGGCTTCGGACGGTCAGGTCGACGGTGTCATCGAACTGGGCTTCATCAATCCGATGCCGCCCACAATCAGCGCCTTGCTGGAGCGGGCAGCGGAGTCCGTGTCGGTCGCGATTAAATCTGCCAACTACCGCGCCTCCCTGCAAAACCTGCTGGAGGAAACACAGCGCCAGTCGGAAGAACTTCAGACCCAATCTGAGGAACTGCGCGTAAATAACGAAGAACTCGAAGAACAAAGCCGGGCTTTGCGCGAATCGCAACTGCGCCTTGAACAGCAGCAGGCCGAACTGGAACAGACCAATGTCCAGTTGTCCGAACAGGCACGGCTTCTGGAGGTTCAGCGCGATAACCTGAAGCAATCCCAGTCCGAAATCGCCCTCAAAGCGCAGGAACTGGAACAGGCCAGCCGTTATAAGTCCGATTTTCTGGCCAACATGTCCCACGAACTGCGCACCCCGCTCAATTCGTCGCTTATTCTGGCCAAGCTTCTGGGCGACAATCCCGAAGGCAATCTGACCGACGAACAGATCAAGTTCGCCCGCACTATTCAATCATCGGGCAACGACCTTTTGTTGCTGATCAACGATATTCTCGACCTGTCCAAAATCGAAGCCGGCCAGATGGACATCCGACCGGAAACCGTATCGATTAAGCGCCTTGTCAGCGACATGACCCGCACCTTTGATCCGGTCGCGGGCGATAAAGGGCTGAAATTCAGCACCTTTGTTGAACCGGGTGTGGCCGAGGTGATCGAGACCGACCGGCTGCGTCTTGAGCAGATCCTGAAAAACCTGTTGTCCAACGCGTTCAAATTCACCGAGCGGGGCGAGGTCCGCTTCCGGGTTCAGATGGCGGCGGATGGTCAGATATCATTCAGCGTCACCGACACCGGTATCGGCATTTCGGAAGACCATCAGGCCACCGTCTTTGATGCGTTCAGGCAAGCGGACGGCACCATCAGCCGTAAATATGGCGGCACGGGCCTGGGGCTGTCGATCTCACGCGAACTGGCGCGGTTGCTGGGCGGCGCCATATCGCTGAAAAGCGCCTATGGTCAGGGCTCGACCTTTGCGGTCACCGTCCCTGCCATCTATGATTCCACAGGTATTGCCGTGCGCGACGCCTTGCCGATGTCGGTCAACCCTGACATGGCTGCGCAACAGCCCACTGCCACCGCAAAGTCACGGGCGAAAAAGGCCCTGGCCAGCCGCACGGCCATGGACGACAGTTTGCTGACCGCATCGGCGGCGCAGGATGATCGAGATAAGCTGGAGCCCGACAGTCGCACCATCATGGTGGTCGAGGATGATGAGGCCTTTGCCCGCATCCTGTTTGATCTGGCCCACGAACTGGACTTTAAGTGCCTGGTGGCCCACACGGCTGAGGACGCGCTCAGCGTCGCACGTCAGTATCTGCCGCAGGCGGTCGTTCTGGATGTCGGCCTGCCCGATCATTCCGGTTTGTCCGTGCTCGACCGCCTCAAGCGCGATCCGCGCACCCGCCACATTCCGGTCCACGTGGTCTCCGGCGACGACTACACCCATGCCGCCCTGTCGCTGGGGGCGATCGGCTACATGCTTAAGCCCGTCAAGCGTGAGGAACTGGTCGACGCCTTTAAGGCGCTGGAGATGCGCCTGACCGCCGGCGTGCGTCGGATTTTGATCGTTGAGGACGACGACGTACAACGCGACAGCGTGGCCCGCCTGCTGCAAACCACAGACGTGGAAACGGTCGCGGTCGGCACCGCCGCCGAATGCCTTGAAAAGCTTAAAGAAGAGACGTTTGACTGCATGGTACTGGATTTGTCCCTGCCCGATCAGTCCGGCTATTCGCTGCTGGAAACCTTAAGCCATGAGGACGCCTATTCCTTCCCGCCGGTCATCGTCTATACCGGCCGTGAGTTGTCGAGCGCCGATGAGCAGAAACTGCGCCGCTATTCCAAGTCGATCATCATCAAGGGCGCCAAGTCGCCGGAGCGTCTGCTGGATGAGGTCACCCTGTTCCTGCATAAGGTCGTCTCAGAATTGTCGCCCGAACAGCAAAAGATGATCAAAAAGGCCAAGAACCGCGACGCCATGCTGGAAGGACGCCGGATTCTGGTGGTCGAAGACGATGTGCGCAATGTCTATGCCGTCACCAACATCTTTGAACCGCTGGGGGCCATCGTCCAGATTGCCCGCAATGGCCGTGAGGCGTTGGAGTCCCTGACCGAGGCGCAGGAATCCCCGCAGACCGCCGTGGATCTGGTGCTGATGGATGTCATGATGCCGGAAATGGACGGCCTGACCGCCACGCGCGAAATCAGGAAAAACCCGGACTGGGCCAAGCTTCCCGTCATCATGCTGACCGCCAAGGCCATGAAGGACGATCAGGAACGCTGCATTGACGCCGGGGCCAATGACTATATGGCCAAGCCGCTGGATGTCGAAAAACTGGTCTCACTGGTGCGCGTGTGGATGCCGAGATAGGATAAAAATAGTCCCATGCCCAACGCCATCGCCCGCACCGAAGACATAGAATTACGCCTGCTGCTGGAGGCGATTTTCCTGAAATATCACTATGATTTCAGGAACTATGCTCTGGCGTCGATCAAGCGCCGCCTGACCCAGGCCCGCGATCAGTTCGGGTGCCGCTCTTTCTCCCAGCTTCAGGATATGGTGCTGAATGAATCCGGCATGATGGATGAGCTGCTGGGGTATCTGACGGTGCAGGTCTCCGAGTTGTTTCGCGACCCGGCCTATTTCCGGGCCATCCGTGAAAAGGTGGTGCCGCACCTTAAAACCTATCCGTCGCTCAAGGTGTGGATTGCGGGCTGTTCCAGCGGTGAGGAGCTTTATTCCTTCGCCATCCTGTTCCGTGAGGAAGGGCTTGAGGAACGTACCATGTTTTATGCCACCGACATCAATGCCGACGCCCTGCGCAAGGCTGAGATGGGGGTCTACGCCCTTGAGCGCATGAAGCTGTTCACCGAAAATCACCGCCTGTCGGGCGGCAAGTCGTCCCTGTCGGACTATTATACGGCAGGCTATGGGGCGGCGACCTTCGATAAATCTTTGCGCAAACGCACGGTATTTTCAGACCATTCTCTAGTGACCGACGCGGTGTTTGCGGAAACCCAGTTTGTGTCCTGCCGCAATGTGCTGATTTATTTTACACGTGACCTGCAAGGCCGCGCCATAGGCCTGTTCAAGGACTCGCTGACCCGCAATGGCTTTCTGGGGCTGGGGGCCAAGGAAACCCTGCGCTTTTCGCCCCATGCCGATGAATTCACCGAATTTTCGCGCGATGAACGCCTGTATCAGAAGCGCGGGGGTATCTGATGCCTGAGTCCGCCCATAAACCCTATCGTGCCGTGGTCATCGGCGCGTCGGCCGGGGGATTGAAAGCCCTGTCGGCGATCCTGCCTCACCTGCCCGCCGACTACCCCCTGCCGATCATGGTCGTTATCCATGTGCCGCCGCACCGCCGCAGCCTGATCGCCCCCCTGTTTGAGGAAAAATCACAGGTGCGCGTGGTCGAAGCCGAGGACAAAACCCCGATTGAGGGGGGATGCGTCTTTTTCGCGCCGCCCGACTATCATTTGCTGGTGGAACGCAGTTTTGAACTGTCGCTGTCGTCCGAAGCGCCGGTGCTGTTTTCACGCCCGTCCATTGATGTTCTGTTTGAAACGGCGGCGGATGCTTATGGTGACGGCCTGATTGGTGTTATACTGACCGGGGCCAATAATGACGGGGCGGCGGGCCTTAAGGCGGTGATGGCTTATGGCGGTAAGGGCTTAATCCAGACCCCCGCCACCGCCTTTTCCCGCGCCATGCCCGAAGCGGCGATCGAGGCCTGCCCATCCGCATTGATTTTAGATTTGGACGACATTCTATTAGAATTGAAAAACGCCGCCTGACACCTGCCTGACTATGAATTTCCATAACTGAGACCGAACCTTATATGCCTGAAAGACTGAAAGCGCCCGTTCATATTCTGCTGGTCGATGACCTCGAAGAGAACCTGTTGTCTCTGGAGGCGCTGCTGCGGCGCGACGGTCTGGTGCTGCTGAAAGCCCGCTCCGGCCCCGAAGCGCTGGAGATTTTGCTCAAGCAAGAGGTTGCCCTGGCGCTGCTGGATGTGCAGATGCCAGAGATGGACGGGTTTGAACTGGCCGAAATGATGCGCGGCTCTGAGCGCACCAAACGCGTGCCGATCATGTTTTTGACCGCCGGCACGGCAGATCACACCCGTCGGTTCCGCGGCTATGAGGCCGGTGCCGTCGATTTCCTGCAAAAGCCTCTGGAACCGGATGTCCTCAAATCCAAGGTCGAGGTGTTTTTCGAGCTTTACCGCCAGAGGCAGCACATTGTGGTTCAGCGTGACGCCCTGCAATCGGCGTTCGAGGAAAACGTCCGCCTGCTCAATGAGAGCCGCAAATATGCTGAGGCCCTCAAAGACGCCGACCGCCGCAAGGACGAATTTCTGGCCACCCTCGCCCACGAACTGCGTAACCCTCTGGCGCCTATCCGCAACGGTCTGCATATCCTTAAGATGTCGCCCAACCCCAAGATTGCTGAGGATGTGCGCGACATGATGGACCGCCAGATGACCCATCTGGTGCGGCTGATCGATGATCTGCTTGATGTCTCAAGGGTCAGTCAGGGCAAGATCGACCTGCGCCGTGAACGGATTGACCTTCAGGATGTGATCAGGGCTGCGCTGGAAACCAGCCGCCCGGCCATCGATGCCGGCAGGCATGAGTTTATTCTGGATATGCCGGATGAGGCGATCCCGGTAAACGGCGATCTGACCCGGCTGGCGCAGGTGGTCTCAAACCTGTTGAACAACGCCGCCAAATATACCCCTGACGGCGGTAAAATCCGCCTCACCCTGACGCGTGACGGCCATGAGGCCCGCATCCATGTGGCCGATACCGGCCTTGGGATTGAGCGCGATATGCTGCCCAAGGTGTTTGAACTGTTCACCCAGGTCGAGCGTAATCTTAATCTATCGCAGGGCGGCTTAGGCATTGGCCTCGCGCTGGCGCACCGGCTGGTGCAGATGCATGGCGGCACGATCACGGCGGAAAGCGCCGGTGAAAATCAGGGTTCGACCTTTACCGTCCACCTGCCGGTCACCGATATCGAAGGCCTCGTCACCGAAGACGCTGCCCCGCAGGTGGCGGGCGGACAGGTGCTCGATGTGCTGGTCGTCGATGACAACCGCGAATCCGCCCAGACGACAAGCTGGATGCTGGAACTGATCGGCCATCAGGCGCGCATGGTCCACGACGGCCCTGACGCCATTGCCGCCGCACAGGCGACCCCGCCCGATGTCATCCTGCTCGATATCGGCATGCCCGGCATGAACGGCTATGAAGTGTGCCGTGAATTACGAAAACATAAGGGGCTGAAAGACACCATCATCATTGCCCAGACCGGCTGGGGGCAGGAACGCGACCGCAAAACCGCGTTTGAAGCCGGATTTGATCACCATGTCACCAAACCCGTCAGCCTGGACCGCTTTACGCAGTTGCTGGGTGACATTCAGGGGGCAAAACCGTCACCGGCTGGGGCCTGAACCTTATCCCGCCGCGCGGGTGCACCAGCTATCCTTGACCTCAAGCTTGGCGCACAAAACCTGCGCTTCGGCATCGGTATAGACCGGCCCGACCTTGAGCCGCACCAGAACCTTGCCGCCATTGGTGCGGACATTCTGCATCTGCGGGTTAAAGCGCGCGATTTCCGGGTGGACGGTGGTCAGTTTATCCCAAGCCGCCTGCGCACCCTGACGGGTGGAAAATGACCCGATCTGGATGGTACGACCAGTGTTGACGGTCTGGGAAGCCGGCTTGACTTCGCGTTCCGTCAGAACTGCCGATAGATTAGCGTCCGCAAAGGCCATGGCCGGGGCCACCACCTTTTCAACGGAGGAAGCCTCTTCAGGCTCGGCCTCAGACAACACCACGCCCTTGGGCGGCTGATTGCGATCCAGCTCCAGCGGGTCAACGATCTGAACCTTAAGGTTATTATATTGCGTAAACAGCCCGCCTTGGCCCACCGCCATGTCGCGGGCGGTGTCGACAATAACATTGATCGCCTTATCGTCGCGCGGGCCTGTTATCTCAGCCTGCGCCAGCACAGGGGCCGCAGCCGGATCGGTTTTCGCCGCCGGTGCCGGTGAGGTCTCATCGACCTGAATGGACTGGATCTGAGCGGCCAGACGCTGGAAATCCTGCCCGTCGCGCTTAGGGCCTTCGCACGCGCTTACGCCAAGGCTCAAGGTCGCAACACCTGCGACCCACGCCTTATGCACCAGACCTTTACTCAGAGGGGCCAGATCTTTACTAAGAGGGAGAAGATACGCCATAACGCCACTCTACTTCATAGCCCTTTAAAACGGGGTTAGAAAATGTACTTAACGGACGTGGTTAATCCCCATCCTGCTTTAAAGGTGTAACGTAAGCTTATGTCCGCCCCTGTCGTTCAAGATCCTGTGTTTCCGCAAAACCCGAAGACTGCCCGCACTATTGCCGATCTGCGCACCGTTGTGACGACCTGGAAGCGCGACGGCCTGCGGGTCGGGTTTGTGCCAACCATGGGCGCGCTGCATGACGGGCATCTGGCGCTGGTCAGGCACGCCCAATCCGTAAGCGACAAGGTGGTGGTGTCGATCTTCGTTAATCCGATGCAGTTCGCCCCGACCGAAGACCTTGAGCGCTATCCCCGCCGGGAGGTCGAAGATATCGCAAAGCTGGCTGAGGTCGGCTGTGATCTGGTCTATCTGCCGACACCTGAGATTATGTACCCGGCGGATTTCGTCACCCGCGTTCATGTCGATGGCCCCGCGCAGGGTCTGGAGACCGATTTCCGCCCACAATTCTTTGACGGCGTGGCCACGGTTGTCTGTAAGCTGTTCAATCAGGTCATGCCCGATGTCGCCGTCTTTGGCGAAAAGGATTATCAGCAGCTAAAGGTGGTGCAGGCTTTTGCGCGTGATTTGGATATGCCGGTTGAGGTGGTGGGGTTGCCGACCGTGCGCGAAATGGATGGGTTGGCGCTGTCGTCGCGCAATGCCTATCTCAAGCCAGAGGACCGCGCGCAGGCTATAGCCCTCTATAATGCCCTGCGCCATGTCCGGGCCGCCGTTGTGGACGGCACCGATGTGGCCGTCGCTATAACTGAGGCGGCCGGCAACCTGACCGCCACCGGTTTTGCTAAGGTCGACTACATCGCCGTGCGCCATGCTGAAACACTGGGCGATCCGGTGAACGGTGAACCGATGCGCATACTGGCCGCCGCGTGGCTTGGGACGACGCGATTGATTGATAATATCGGGGTTTGATAAATTCATACTCCCCCGACGTGTCGGGGGAGGTGGCGCGCCGTAGGCGTGACGGAGGGGGCAAACACCAGAGGGCCCCCACCACCGCATCTTATCGCTTCGCGATGTCGTGCGGTCCCCCTCCCCAACTGAGTTGGGGAGGTATAAAAGTACTATCCCGCGTACAACACCGTCTCCCAGATCATCGACGAATAGTGCCGCAGTTCAAACCGATAATCGGGCCGCAAATCGAGCAGCTTTTGCGCCAAAACCGGAATATCGTCCGCTTTATGATAGGCACTGAGCGCCATTTTCGGCTTATACTCCGTGATCGTGCGGGCCATGCCGTCAAGGGCAGGCCCCTCCGCCCCTTCGATGTCGAACTTAACAAAGGTGATCTCACCAAGGTTCATATTATCGAGCGCATCGACCGGCAAACGCACCTCAGACGCCTGATTGATGGCACTACCCATGGCGCCCGTCGTCTCGAACCCGATGCTGTCGGCATGGCTCCACAGACCGGCAGCATGAACACTGATATCACGCACATCCGCCGTCTTGACCCGCAAGCTATCAACATTGATCGGGTCAAGCTCAAAGGCATGGATATGGCGGTACTGTCCCCCGGTGCGGGCGATGAACTGACGCACCGTATCGCCGTCAAACGCCCCGCCATCGACGAAAATTTCGCGCTCATTGGGGGCACACAGGTCGTTATCGAAATAGACCCCTTCGATCGGTCGGCGTACCGGCTCAAGTGCCGCCTCATCCCAGGTCAGGCGGTAAATCATCAGCGCATCCAGCACCTTACGGCTTTCGGGATCGGTCAGGATCTTGCGCCCAAACGCCTGCACGGACGCCAGAATATCGAGGTCACCATAGGCCAGTAAATCATTGACTCTTACCCCGCCGTCAAAGCCTTTCGGGAAAGTCGTCATAACCTCAAAATAGAACAGCAGCGGCTGCGGACGCGCGCCCCAGACCTGCTGAAAATGGCGCATTGGGGCTTCAGAACCGCAACATAATATGCCGATGGCATCGGGCGAAACGGCTAAAACCTCCCTTAAGGTTTCATCGCCAATCACCGGCCGGCCACATAACTCCTGCCCGTTCAACCCGTTGTCGACAATGGCCCGGACGTTAAAATGATCGACGCAATATTGCACGAAAGCCCGCGCCATCATCGACCCGGCGCCCAGCAGGATCAGCGGCCGCCCAGCATAATCCAGATCCACACGCGACCGGCGCAGGTCATCGACCCGTTTGAGATCATGGGCGCTTGTGACATCAAACCCGTCATTGATCAGGTCGCGATAGGATGCAGTTTTCAGGGCGTTAAGCGACATATCATCGCCTCCATACTCAGGATAATTAGCCCCCACTACACCGGATTCGTCTTAAGGCTTTCCTACCACGCGCCCGCTTCCTTGAGGGCGGCCACCATGTCCGGTGGCAGGTCACCGGCGTCACGCGGATCGCGAATATCGCGCGGCGCGTCCTTAGACAGCAGATAGCGCCAGCCCTGAAACGGACGGCGCGGCATGGCTTCGGTAAAGATCGGCTTTGATGAGACATGGATATGGCACAACGGCAGACCGGTCGGGCTATCGGCGGCCTCAAAGCTTTCGATATCGACAATCTCACGCCTACATAGGATCACGCCCTTAATGACCCAATAGAGCGAGCCGCCGTCCAGCAGTTCCGCCGCCCGCTTCGGGGTCTGGCGGGTATGGACGGGATAGGTCGGCCCGCGATGGGCTTCATAGTCCATAAGCTCTTCGACGCTCTCGACCCCGACACACAGTTTGATCAGATGAACCTGGCCCATTGATGCTCCTTTTCGCTCCATATGAGCCTTGCGCGGGGTTCCGGCAACAGCCACCTATGCTCTGTTAACCAAAATATCTGATAATCCGTATTTATATGATCCGCGTTCAGGATATGAAGTCTCATGAGTAAGAAAAAGACGCCCGCCCACGGCCCTGACAGCGCGCCCAATCCTTTACCGTCGTTAGAAGACGCTCTGGCCAAACTGTTTGCGACCACCGCGTTAGAGGCCGCAAGCTGGATTACGCTTACCGGCGGGTCGCGCCTGTTTAGTGCGGGCGATGATTCGGATCATCTCTATCTGGTGCGCACGGGCCGCCTGGGCGTGTTTCGCCAGAACGAGGACGACGGTGAACTGAACCTGATCGGGGTGATCAAACCGGGTGAGCCGGCCGGTGAGATGTCACTGATTGCGGGCACCGAGCACACCTCCACCGTCATCGCCCTGCGCGACACCGATCTGTTGGCCCTGCCGCGCGATGCCTTCTTTGAGGCGGCGTCAAAATCGCCCGAAGTCATGCTGGCCCTGGCGCAAAAGATGATCCTGCGCGCGCGTGAGGTGCAAACCCGCGGGTCTCAGCAGCTTCACAACCCCAATGTCTTTGCCTTTTTCGCCGTCTGCGACCGCCCCGCGCTGGCCTATGTCGAAACCATTGCCGAAGCTGTGCAGGCCATGGGCTATACGGTGTGCGTGCTGGATTCCGGCTTTCACGGCTCAACCTCCGAAGAGTTCTCGACCCTTGAGGCCGCCCACGATTATGTGCTCTATGTCGCCGAAAAACCGGAAGCCAACTGGCGGCAACTGGCGGCCCGTCAGGTTGACCACAGCTTCCTGATCGTACCGGGTCTAAGCCATGTTGAGGCGCCCGATCTGTCCGCCGTCGGTGCCGATCTGGGTTTGAGCCTAAGCGCCGGTTTGCAGCACCCGCCCGACCTGATCATCCAGCACGATCAGGCCACCCGCACCAAGGGTATCCGCCATACCAAGCTATGGCTGGACGCGCTCAAACCCGCCCGCTGGTTCCATGTCTGCGACCGTTCTCAGGCCGACACCGCCCGCATCGCCCGCATCGTGACCGGCCACAGCACCGGCCTTGTGCTGTCCGGCGGAGGGGCGCGCGCCTTTGCCCATCTTGGGGCCGTGTGGGCTTTGCGCGACGCCCATGTGCCGATTGATTTCGTCGGCGGCTCATCGATGGGCGCGATACTGGCCGCGACCGCTGGCCTTGAATGGCCGCAGGAAGAAATGGACCGGCGTATCCGTGCGGCCTTTGTCGACTCATCGCCGCTCGATGATATTTCGTTCCCGTTCATCGCCCTCACCGCCGGGAAAAAGGTCGATGCCCGCCTTGAGGAACATTTTGGCGAGGTTCTGATTGAGGACATGCCGATCCCGTTTTTCTGCCTGTCGTCCAACCTGACGTCGGGGACGATCAAGCTTCATAAGACCGGATCACTGCGCAAAGCCCTGCGCGCCTCAATCTCCCTGCCCGGTATCATGCCGCCGGTGATCGAAGACGGTCAGGTGCTGGTTGACGGGGCGGTGATGCGCTCATTTCCGGCGCGGCTGATGGCCAATACCCATCTGGGCACGGTCATCGGCGTAGATGTCACCCGCGCCAAGGGCATCGATCCGCGCAACATTAAGGTGCCCAAAAGCCTGCCGACCTGGTTCGGGCGCGGCGACTGGCGTAAGGGCCCGCCGATCGTGTCGATCATGATGCGCTCAGCGACCATAACCAGCGCCGCCGATCTGGCCCAGAGCCGGGCCGCGACCGACCTTTTAATCATCCCTGAACCGGGCGGGGTCGAGATCCGCGACTGGAAGGCCTATGATCTGGCGGTTGAAAGCGGCTATCAGACGACGGTTGATACCCTGTCCAAGCTCGACGGGCCGGTGACCAGCATGAGGAAGCGCGGGCTTAGCGTCCATCCGGATATACCAGCCTTTACACCTGACGATGATCACCTGATCGCGCCGTTTGTGCCGCCAAAGGCCAAGCCCATGCCGAAGAAGTAACTACCTGCGGCACGCCACCAGAAACACATGCTCAAGGCCCGCGCAGCCGTGGCCATCGGCGGTGGCGGACACGTTGTTATCCCCCGACAGGCGGGTATAGGTATCCTCAACCGTCGGGGCCAGCAGCGCTATATTGACCCGTGCCGCCTGCGCCATCACCAGTTCGGCCAAATCGGTCAGGTCATCGAAAACCTGCATATACCGGCTCGACCAGAACTTCAAATCAAAGTCAGTTTTTGGAAATGTTTCCGTTAGTTGCGCATAGGTTTTAAGATCATCCTGCGCGCCCGCAACACCACCTGAAAACACCTGCATCCAGCCATTGAGCGTCACCGGCACCTGAACGATTAACCGCCCTCCGGCCTTGATATGGGGCCTGAACCTGTTGGCAATGTCGGTCAGGTTCTCCCCCATCGCCGCACCTCCATGGCTGATCAGAAGATCGAACCCGCCGGGGGCAATTTGGCGCAACTCATCGGCCCAACCGCTTGGCGGCATTTCCACCCAAGATACGGCTTTGCTGAGCGAGCGGGCGCGATCCATGCCCTGACGGCTCTGGCCAAAGCCGTAGACCTTTGATTTAGGAAAGGTCGCAACCAGAATATCGCTCATCACCCCGTCATGGCAGCCCAGATCGGCAATGCGCCCGCCGTCGATGTCCTGCGGCAGATGGGGCCACAGATCGGTCAGGGTGCGCTCATAAAGGTCGTGATACAGGCGGGACATGGTATACTCAAAGACACTAAAACTTGGCCCGATTTATAGGCTGATTTGGCCCTCGACTATCAAGCTAAATTTAGGGACTTAATCCTTCAACCCGCCCAGGCGTTTCAGGATCAGATACACCGAGATACACACCATAAACATGCCTGCGACCGCCAGAATAATCGACAAGCTGTTGAAATCGGTCGTGCCGTCGCGAAGCTCAACATCACTGGTCGACTTATAGTAGGCGGCAGTCGCTCCACCGATGGCGGCCAGCCCCACTACCGACGTGCCGATCCATACCAGGGTCGAAGCGAACATCTTCCAGATCGACTTATCACTATCGACATCGGCATCGACGCTCATGGCGATCCGGCCACCGTCGCTCAGCCATTCATCGTCGTCGGACGCAGCCTCCTCAGCCACCTCATGGGTGCGATAAACCGGGGCCGGGACTTCTTCAAAGGTTTCGACCGTTACGGGCGCGGCCTCAGCGCTGGCCGTGACCGGACGGTTGAGTTGTTCGCGCCAATGCAGGCCCGGTGATGCCGATGCGGCCGCCGCAACAGGCGCTACCTGTGGAGATGCCGGCGGTTGCGCAATTAAGACTGGCGGGGCGACGCTGGAGGGATTGCGCCGGGCGACCAGCTCAGCTTCATCTTGAAAGGTCAGGTCAGGCGCAGGCCTGACCCCCTCCTCCGGCTGAAGGGTGGCGGCCGGAGCCGGTGCAATATCCTGAACCGGGGCCGGGGTCGGCGCGGGCTCAGAGCGCGGGGCAATCGGATTGGTAGGCTGCGGGGTCGCGGCCACAGGTGCCACAGGTTTCCCCGGTGCCATGGGCTTACCCGCCAGCGGCTGGCCCAGACCGGACGCATAGGGTGAATAGAGCCGCATCAGGGCTGCCGCCGCTTCGGCCTTGCGCTGTTGTTCTTCGGCGGAGGGCCCAGATGCTGGGGCTGCGGCAGGGGCTGCCGCCTGAGCTGCGGCCGCACTGGCTTCTGCCGCCGCCTGTTCACGGGCACGGGCAT